>NZ_JBVIVK010000007.1:0-330328 GCF_055595715.1 Streptomyces sp. NPDC040410 | reverse complement strand
AACAGGACCCTCAGCAAGTCCTATCGTTGCAGGTCAAGAGCACTTTCTGTGTTTCTGATCAGCCTGCGGACAGGCCACCTCATGAAAGCTCGAGGCTAGGACTTGGCGATAAGGCGCCTGAGTGTCGTGGGCGCAACGCGTAGCAGCGCGGGCACGTAGCGCATCTCTCCTGGCAGTGCTCTTGGCAGCTTCCGGTCGAGGGCCCGGACTGTGGCCTCGGCGACCACAGCGGGAGGCAGCTTTTTACCTGAGACAGCAGCGTTCATCGCGGTGTCCACGCGGGGCGGAAGCACCTCCAAAACGTGGGTGCCTCGATCGCGGAGCTGCTCGCGGAGGCCGTCGGCGAAGACGTGGATACCGGCTTTTGCGGCTCCGTAACTCGGTGCCCGCATCGATGACGCCAGAGCGTACCCGGCAGTGACAAATACAACGGCTTGCAGGTCTGGCCATCGCCGCAGGGCGCTGCCAGTCAGGTGCATCGGTGCGGAGAAGTTCAGGGCGACTTCCGCGTCCAAGCCTTCAGTACCGTCAAGGAAATCACGCTCAAGGAAGACACCGGCATTGTTGATCAACACATCCAAGCGGCCGAACCGCTCGGCCACAGCGTCGAGGACGTCTGCCCGCGCCCGGGCGTCGGTTACATCAGCACGCACAGCGAGGGCTTGCGGGTGTGCGGAGGCGAAAACCTCCAACGGCTCCTGGGAACGGGCGCAGACAGCGACCTGGCTGCCCCGTGCCAGGAAAGCCTCGGCCAGCGCCAGCCCAATTCCCGTAGTGCCACCGGTGATCAGGACTTTTTCACTCATGGTTGGACACAAACTCTCTCGGGGGGAGGGGGAGGGCGGCAGCCGGGACCGCCGCACCTTCTTCCCGGCTATGCTAAACGTTGACACCTATGTCAATGTCAACGGAGTGGATGTATGCGGATCGGTGAATTGAGCACACGAAGCGGAACGAGCGCGCGCTCCCTGCGCTACTACGAAGCGCTCGGGTTGCTTAATTCCACGCGCAGCGGAAACGGCTACCGCCATTACGAGGAAGCCGCCGTCGGCAGGGTGCGGGCTATCCGTTCGTTGTTGGATCTCGGATTCACCACGGCGTCGATCGAAGTAGTCCTTCCGCACCTTGCCGACGCAGGCGCCTCGATGGACTGTGCCGGGTTGATCGAGCATCTCACCGAGATCCTTCGCAGCATCGAGGAAAAAATGGCACGGTGGGAAACCACGCGCGCCGCACTCACCGAGTTTCTCGACCGGCACAACTCGCTGGCTGCCGACTGACACCCGTTCAATGTCTGTTGGCCATCAAGGAAAGACTGTGAGCCCAGGGCCCCGGCGAGTGCCGGAATCGCCCCGGTCTGGGTGAGCTGATCGTGCTGGAGGGTCCCGGAAGCAGGTGAACACGGCACCTGTGGATCATGTAGTTCTCTACGCTGCAAGATCCACGAAGGTGCCGTGTTCGTTCCTCCATCATCCCCTGTCGCTGTCCCCCTGCCTCATGCGCCCTGTCTGGAAGCCCTTGGTGAGGGTGCCGCCAAGGATCAAGCCGCGGCCTGGTCGCCGAGTTCGAGTCGGTCACCGACCCGAGACGCCCTGCCACTGCCCCTGACCAGCAAAAAACCCACCTCAACAAGATCCCCGACAACACCCAGGGCAAGTATCTATCTACCGCTTCACCCGCCCACGGATGGCAAGGACCGCGAGACCGAGCAGGACAGGTTCGGAGAAACGGGACGCCATTTCGATGTATCCGCCAGCCGTCGTCAAATCCTGACCGCTGGAGCGAAACACGACCGAGTTGAGAGTCGTGCTTAGGGCTTTTTCAAAACGCTCGCTGGTAAAACGATCGCTTGCCGGATTCCGGGGATCGCCCTTATCGATCTCGAACGTAACCTTCCCGCCTCCAGGGGGAACGATGCCTGACGCTACCTGCTTGGGTGATTCTTGAGGGAGGCCGAAACCCATCATCAGTAGGAGTGTCGTCATCATCGCCAGGGCCAGCCAACCCAGTGCTCGCGAGGCGCGCAGACCATAGCCGGAAAGCAGCCAGTATGCCTGGAGAAGCCAACGTTCCACCTCGCTCCATTTTCGTTCGTGGCGGCGCATCTCCATTTCGCCATAATAGAAATCAGCAGCGCCTGGCTCATCCTTCGCATCCTCGCGACCCTTACGAAGCTGACGGTAGGCGATCGCAAGAGAAGTGCCGTTCATGTCCAGCCCGGAGAGCGTGTATTCGTGAGGACTCCAGCCTCGGCGCCGACGTGGCGGATGCGCCGGATTGAAACGCCAGTGATGCTCGTCTGCGATGATCTGGCGCCGCGTCCATTTGAAGGGGAAACCGTGGACCCATATGCGACCTTGGGGGGTAGTTCGAAACGTGTTGCGCCCCTCAAGGCGCAACTGATCCAAGTGAATAGCCCGAAGGAAATGACAGGAAGACAGGTCAACGTCATGCAGAGTAAGCATGGAACAGTCCACGCCGATGAGAGATCTTAGACTTACATCGTCCCGCTCCCACACTGTGTCAGTAGCTGCTTGAAATTCTTGGTCAGTCAGAGACGGGACATGTGCATTTACACTAAAAGGCTGCATGATTACAGCAGCGGCGAGATTCACTTCCGCATACCCTATGGTAAGCGAAGAACTTCCATCCCAGCGAGTCCTGAAGCATGACAATCTCTGCGCCACTACAGATATAGCAGTGGGCTCCAAAAAGCGCGCTCCATCAAGGAGTACATCTTCGCTGCACCAGAGGGGGCCCAAAGTCTGCGACGCCTCGAATGTTGATCTAGAGAAACTGACCGACCTATGGAACCAGGCACCGGTAAAGGTGGCCGGACCAGAAAAAATGCAACTATCGAAACTCGCCGGTCCGGTGAATTTGACACGGTCGCAATTTATCGACTTCACGAACTCAGTCGACGTCATATCGGTCTCCCGAATAACGGCCCCACTAATGTCAAACAGGCCACTGAAGACGGATTCGGAAACATGGAGGGATTGGAAAAATGCACGGTCGAAGGAGGCCCCGCTAGAGGTGTTCACATGCTGGAAAGTAGTACATGCCTCAAAGCGTGCACCCCTCCATGAAGAGGCTCCCTCGAATGAAGTGTCGATAAAATCCACATGCTTGGCGAAAGTCACACTATCAAAATAAGCGGCTTTCTTGAAGCTTACCGAATCAAAGGTGGCGTTGCCCTCGAAAGTCGCGCCACTCATGTATAGTCTGGCGAATTCAAGGTCAGCGAACTTCACAGAGTCGCGGAATTTGGCAATATCAAAGTTGGCTTGATTGCGGAACTCTACATTGATAAATAGGCCGCTCGATTCAAAGTACCCTTCAGAGAAGTCTGCACGCCCTTCGAATACGACTTTCTCGAACTCCCACTCTTCAAAGACTGCTGAATTGAACCGCCCTCTTCTCAAAATAGAGGGAACATTAGGATTTGGTCGTACAGCATTGAGGAGGCGTGCCAAAAGTGCCCCGCTAAAACGCGTTGCACGATGGTCGACGTCGGCACCGGGCGTCAACCCACCGAAGTAGACATCCTGCTCCCTCTCACTGAGATGTCTTAGGCACCGGTCATACGGCTCGACCGTGCGGCCCCGGCAGCCCACCGGGTCGCTCACAGCATGAGCGCCTTCGGCGCAATGCGGCCAGTCAGGCGGTATCGAGCGCGGCGATGTATCCGTCATCCCGACAGAGAATCATCATTCACCTGTCCGTGTAGGTCAGTTGGGAGGGGACGCCAAGCCTTCGTCACGGGTCAGTCGTCGCCGAGAGTCGCGGCTTGCTCTGGTCGACGCTGAACCCCGGCAGCGTCGTTGAAGCCGGTGGGGTGCAGCACAACGTGCATGCGCCTGAGCCGCGGGCGCACCCGCTGTCGTGGCTGACTGTCGCCGGCTGAGGCTCGTGCCAGAACCGTGCCAGATACAGGGGTCAGCCACGGTCAACCTGGGTGTCCGGCGGTCGAGTGCTCACCCGCATCCTCGGGTATCGAAGTCACAGGTCAGTGGCAAGATCCGCCAGCCTCTCTCCTAAAGTGGTTGTCCAGCCCGCTCACCGCGTCCACACCCTCAGGAACTCTTCGGCAGGGATGGCCTCCAACGGATCCTCTTCAGGATCGATCGCTTGGTCTGCCAGGAAGCCGTGCTCGTCCTCCAGGTGCTCCCAGCTGTACCGGTGGAGTTGGCCGGCCGAAGTGAGCTCGGCCTGCTTGATGACGATCAACTCGCCACGGTCGGGTACGGCCTCGATGTACCAGAGGCCGCCTTCTTCGTCAGCGTGGCGGAAGTGATGCCGCAGGGTTGCGCCCTCATCAAGCGCTCTGAAGTACGCCACGCTCTCTGCTTTGATGCGCTCCAGGTCAACCACCAGACCATCGTGCCAGCGAGCGCACACGCTTGCACTGTGCTGACATCCACGAGTGACATCAACGGCGCCGGACGTCAGCAGTCCTAGGCAGTCGGGCACGGCCAGCGTGGCCAGGCGACTCCCCGACAGTGCCACGCAGTGATCGAACTCCCAAAGCGGGTGTCGCAGCTTCGAATCCTGCCAGGGGCACAACGCATTATCGCTCTGACCTAGGGTTTCTCTCTCAGGAGCGCGCTCTATTCGGCCTCGGACTCGTCGTCCGGGGCCGTTTGCGTGAGGCTTCGGCCTGTGGTCCTCCGGCAAGGAGTCCGCGCAACGAGGACCCGCCCGCTGACGGGGCGTCGGAGGCCGGACACTGCCGCAACGACACGTGGGATGCGGTCGCGTGCAAGCCGGCGTTTCACTGGGCGGCCGACGCACGCCCCCGCACCGTCGCCGATCCGCACCTGGCGCGGAGTGTGCTGCTCGGCCTGGAGCGGGTCTCGACGGGCGGGTCCGGACGGCGGGCCCCCTTTCCAGGTCAGGCCAGGCCGAATCTCTCGGCGTGCACCTGTCGCGCGGGGACCCTCAGGTCTCGCAGTCCGGAGAGCACAGCCGTGGTCATGGCAGGCGGGCCGCAGACGTACACGTCGCGTTCGGTGATGTCTGGGACCAGTCGGTGCAGGCTGCTCGGGCCGAACGGCGGGACGCCGCCCTCGCCGGTCCTGCCGGTGAGCAGGTGCAACCGTCCGCCCCGGAGGGCGACCAGGTGGCGCACCTCGTTGAGCAGCACGGCGTCGGCCTCGCTGCGAACCCGGTACAGCACGACGACGTCGCCGGTCGTCTGCTCCTCCAGCATGGCCCGCACGGGTGTGATCCCCACGCCGCCGGCGATCAGCACGGCGTCGGGCCGGGTCCGGTGCAGCGAGGTGAACGCGCCGTACGGCCCTTCGACGAAGGCGCGGCTGCCGACCGGGATGTTCCGCAGGCCGGCGCTGGTGCTGCCCACGGCCTTCGCCGTGAGGCGCAGCCCCTGTCCGTCGGGCGCCGCCGACAGCGAGAAGGGGTTCGCCAGCCACCAGTGGTTCTGCCCGGGGAACCGCCAGATGCAGAACTGGCCCGCTCGGGCGGGGAGTTTGTCGAGGTGTCGGCCGGTGACGTACACGGAGACCACGTTGTCCGACTCCGGCACCACGGCCGCGACGCGGAACCGGTGGTAGGCGTTGCGCAGCAGCGGCATGGCGACCCGCCCGGTCAGCAGCGCGCCGAAGGCCACCAACCAGAGGATCCACCAGTAGGCCGTGGCGAACGCGGAGGATGTGAACGTCGTGGTCTCCTGCAACTGGTGGGCGAACGACAGGCCCAGGGCCACGTAGAGCAGCAGGTGCAGACCGTGCCAGACCTCGTACTGCAGCCGCCGCCGCAGGGACCGGGTGGAGATCACGGCGATCACGACGATGGCGGCCGCGGCGAGCATCCCCAGCAGGGAAGCCGGCACCCCGCTCAGTGCGACGAACGTCTTCCCCATGGACGCGTCGTCGAGTTTCGCGTAGCCGAGCACCACCAGGGTGGCGTGGGTGAGGACGGTCCACAGCAGGGTGAAGCCGACCCATCGATGCCACACCGTGAGCCGGTCCATCCCGATGCGGCGGTCCAGCCACGGCAGCCGGGCCACCAGCAGCAGTTGGAACAGCATCAGCAGGGCCGCGTGCAGGCCGAAGAACTTGGCGACCGTGAGCACCTCGTTCTTGCCTGAACCGGCGCTGAGGAACAGCGCCTCGACAATCACCACGTTGATGATGACGAATGTCCACATCGCCCAACGCGCCGCGTCCACCGGAAGCAGGTTGCCTGTCCGCACCGTATTACTCGCCGCCATGGTTGCCCCTCATCCCCCGTGGCCGCAGTACTCGCGGCCCGCGTGCACAAACCCCATGAAGACCGAGGAAATTGGCCGGATGCGCACCTCGATCGCGTAAGGATACGACGCGCGCGCCCGATCCGTTCATGTCGGAACCATCCGATCTGACGGCTATTTGGTGCGCTCGGCGGCCTGGGGTTCCGCGGCCGACTCGGCCTGGCTGAGCGTCCGTCTGTCCACCACGTCCACCAGGGCGGCCGCGTTGCGCGCCGCGCGGCGTCGGCGAGCACACGTTCATGGACGAGCGGTCGACGACTGCGACGTCCGGGGGATTCGGCACACATGAGGACGGGAAACCGCGCGCACACGTGCGAACCATGGAGCGGTGTCTTCCCAGGCCAGGCCACCTGAGTTAAACGACGGTTCGGACATTGCGCGCTCGCTCTGCGAGCAGCGGGGGATCCACGGCCGGTCCCACCGATGCCGTCGCAACGAAGGTGCGGGATCACACACAGTCCAGTCGTATGCCGGACTCGTGTGTGATCCCGCAGCCGTCAGGCCGCTTCGGCCGGGACCCGTCCGGCTTGGACGGCATCGACCAGGGCCTGGTGGTCCTTCTCGTTCTGGTCCGCGTACAGCTCGGCGAACGTCGCCAGCGCGCGGTCGAAGACGTCGCCGCCACCCAGGTAGGAGGCGATCGCGATCCGGTCCCCGGACCTGGCGTGGGCGCGGGCCAGCGTGGCACCGCACAGCCGGCCGAACAGGCCCATCCCCTTCGGCGACATGTTCTCGGCCACAGCGATACCTTTCCAGTCCCGCAGCTGGCGTACGTAGAAGTCCCGCCGCTTGCCGTCTATGCCCGTGACGCGTTCCCAGCCCAGGAAGATGTCGCTGGTGGCCTGCATGAGCCGTTGGCCGGCGACGACGCGCTCGCCCTGCGTGCTGAACGCGCTGCCTCCGACGTAAGGCGCCAGAACCGACTCGTCGGCCTCCTTGGCCTGGAGGAACAGGGGATCCTCGTCGTCCTTGCCGAGCATCAGGATGATCCAGCAGCGGGTTCCCACACTGCCCACGCCGACAACCTTGCGGGCGATGTCGGCAAGGCGATAGCCCTCCAGCAGGAACCGGCGGTCCGTCTCCAGGGTCTGGCCGTAGCGCTCGATCAGCCGGCCGATCTCCCGCTCCAGCCTGCCGCGTTCGGCGTCCGGCAGCAGATCCTGGAGCCGTACCAGCAGCGGTGGATCGGGAGCGATCTGCCGCCTCCCGTCGATGACGTGCGTGAGCTTGTCGAAGACCTGCAGCGTGTCATGCGCACGGGCCCGCTCGCGGGTTCGTTCCCAGCGGTCGCGCTGCCCGGCGCTCAGTGCCGGGGCGAACTGCTCCTGCAGCTCGTCCGCGTCGAAGCGGGTGTACCAGACGTCGAGATTGCCCATCCCGGCGAAGGCACGCATCCGTTCGCGGTACGACCCCACGGTCGTCCGCACCACCGACGCGCGCTCCTTGGCGCTGAAGCCATTCGCCCGGCCCGCGATGACCAGGCTGGCCGACAGCCGCTTGACGTCCCACTCCCAGGGGCCGGGCAGCGTCTCGTCGAAGTCGTTGATGTCGAACATCAGGCGGCGCTCCGGAGAGGCCAGCAATCGGAAGTTCAGCATGTGCGCGTCGCCGCAGCACTGCACCCTGAGCCCGCTGCGCGGCGTCTCCGCGAGGTCCGCGGCCATGATGGCGGCGGCCCCGCGATAGAAGCGGAACGGCGCCTCGCTCATCCTGCCGTAGCGGATCGGCACGAGTTCCGGCACCCGCATCGCGGACTGCTTCTCGATGATCTCCACTGGGTCCGTGCGCTTCGGCGGGGGCCTGAACTCGGCGTGGCTGGACCGGGGTACGTCGGCTCGCGCGGCCTTGCCCCGGGCGACCCGCTCCTGCGGGGTGAGGTGCCGTGTCTCGTCGCCGGAGAGATGGTTGTCGTTCATTGCAGACCCTCCACGATGTGGTGGCCGATGCGCACGGCGTTGGCCATGCCTGCCAAGAACGGATCGACTGCGCCGAGGCTCGGGACGAAGGTCGTGCCGACGACATGAAGGTCGCCGAGGTCGTGGGCCTTTCCGTTGACGTCGAGTGCGGAACCAGCCGGGTCGCTGCCACAGCGGACGGTGGTGCTCCGCCCCCGTCGAATGAGGTACACGCACTCGCATACAACGTATCCCCGGACGGCGCTCCCGACGACTTGGGCCAACCTGTCCGCCGCGCCGCCCAGCTTGCCGGGCGATGATCATCGTCCGGCAGGGTGAAGACCGTACCCTCCACGGCTGGCGCGAGCATGCTCATCCAGAGTACGCAGGCCAGGGCCTGTGGCCCGCGTCCTCCCGAGCGTGCCGGCGGTCGTCCTGGCGGTACGCACCCGATCGCGTGCGGCGGCCTGAGCAGTTGGTCGGGATGCGAGGCGGTTCCCCCCGTTGGATGGTGGAGTCATGAACCAGCACCACCAGCAGTCCCATCGAACGATCGAGATCGACACCCGGCTCGTCAGGACCGGCGCCGTGCTCACCGCGGCCGGTGCCGTGGTGGCATGCGCAGGCATGGCCATCGGGGCCTTCGCCGTGTTCACGGCAGGTCGGCGCATGATCCGCGACATGGACGTGCCCCCGGCCCAGCAGGCGGCCGCGAAGTGGCAGCAGGCCAAGGAGGCGTCCCGAGCGGGTATGCGGGCGTGGCAGTCCGCTGCCGAGGCCCAGAACGGGTCGCTCGCCCGCTAGTTTGGCGAAGCCTCTCCACCCACCGGGTCACGGGGCCCGGTGGGTGGAGCGATGCCTTCGTTCCGGCGTACGACCCAGCCGGCACCCCGGACTCACTCGCAGCGAGCGGGCGGGGGTCTCTCGGCGAGCTCACGGCTACCGCCGACGTGGCCCCGGTTCCTTCCCCGGAGCCGGGGCAGGAGGAGGTGTGAGCTTCGCCGTCGCGACGTACGAGACCACGACCGCGACGATCACCAGCGGCATGACGGTGAGCCCCTGTGCCCCGATCAGCAGTGTGGCAAGCAGGACGGAGACCAGTGGAAGTCTCAGCATCGCGGCGCTCATCGCTCCGATGCCCATGGCGAACCCCGCGACCAGGGTCAGCCCCGGCAGGTGGGAGAACAGGATGCCGCCCGCCGCTCCCATGAACATCGCGGGAAAGATCGGGCCTCCCCTGAAGCTGCTGAGCGACGCGCAGTAGGCCAGGCCCTTGCACAACACCAGCAGCAACAACGCTCCCACCGAATACGCGGCGCTGTGCGTGAGGATTGGATCCAGCGCATTCTGCCCCGAATACAGCACGTCGGTCGCTGCTTTGTCGGTGCCCTCCGCGTAGCCGATCGCCAGCCCCGCCACGACCAGGCCCATGACCACCGTGGCCGGCACCCGTCGCCTCTCGACGCGCGTCCTGAGCCGGACGGCGAGCCATCGGATTCCCACGCCCACGAGTGCTGCTGACAGTCCGATGACCAGGGCCCAGCCGAACTCCGCCGCTGTCGGGCGCGTGGCCTCGGGCACGTCGTGCAGTGCCAGCGAGTAGGTGCCCAGCCCGGTCCAGGATCCCAGCCCGACGAAGATGAGTGCGCCGATGCCCGCAGCCAGCAGGCCGGGCACCAACACCAGCGCCATCATCGGCCCGCCCAACCCCGAGGCTTCCATCAGGAGGAATGCTCCGAGCAGGGGTGATCCCAGCAGCGAGCTGACGGCCGCAAAGCTGCCCGCCGCGCCCAACACCGCGCTCACCTGCTCCGGGGGGTCCCGTTTGACCATCCGCACGGCACCGGCGGCGAGCCCGCCGCCGAGCGCAAGGAGAGGGGACTCGGGTCCGAGGACAGCAGCGAAGCAGAGCGTCGCCAGAGCGGCGAGAAAGATGCCGGGCAGCTCGATGGGTGTGGGCGGACCAGCGGTCTTGAACCCGGCTGTCGGCTCATGGCCGCCGTGTCCCGGCAGATACCGAATCGTCAGTCCCGCAAGAAGCCCCCCTACGGCAAGCAGCGGCAGCGGCCACCACGGTGGCGTTCCGTCGAACCCCAGGGACTTGGGCAGATCCGTGTAGATCAGTGGCTGAACCTCGCCGACCAGTGCAAGGAAGCCGAACGCCGCCGCGGACACCGGCACGCCGATCAGCGCGGCCATCACCAGAAGCACCAGGTACGCGCGGCTCCGAAGAAAAGTCAGCGGGTCCGGCGGAGACGCGGTCTCCGGTCCAGTCCTGGCGACCGGCATGCGCATTGCCTCCTCGTGATGCGGACCTCGTCGGTGGTCTGACCGGCCGCTTTCAGCGAACCTGGAACGCTCCGCCACCTGATACGAGAGGCGCTGTTCCGAGCTTGGCACGCCGTTCCGATGCAGGCATTGCAATGCCGCCCACGCGGGTAACTCCGGCGCGTCACCCTTACCGACCGGATCTTCCGAGCCCGGTGGCTCTCCGGAGCCGGGTGCATCACCGCCCGGAGTGCCGGCGCCGACCGAAGGCGGCATGAAGGCTCGGCAGCGATGGCATTCCGCCGCGTTTGGCGTGTCGATCGATCCGGGCGGAGGGAACCGCCGTGCATAGTGCCGCGGCGGTGGTGGTGAACATGCGGCACACACGGCCGGGTGGTGCAATGGGCATGGCGGCGGGAGTGCCCTTACGTGGAACTGGCACCGTAGGCGATTCCGGCCCCGTCGCCGCCGTACCGGTCGCGGCCGTCGGCAGACCGTACCGTTGCCATGGTGCTTCCCGTCGGGCGGCGAACGAGGCAGACGCCCGAATCGCGAGCCCCGGACAGGTTCGAATACCAGGCTGCTTCACTCTTGACGCGCTCCGCCCGGACAACAGTTGGGATCGCCACTGGACGCGGTGCCACACACAGTTGCGTCGGCCTTGCCCCCGACCGGCAGGAGGCTCCATGCACAGGGACTCCGGGGCGCGCGGTCGCCTCGTACAGCGTTGGTCCGCACGGCTTGCCCTCGTGTCCGGGCTCGGCGCGGTGGTGATCCTTCTCGTGTTCGCCGGAGTCAAGAGCTTCGCGCTCCTGGGTGCCGGGCTGGCCGGGCTGGTCATATCGGCAGCGAGCCTGTGGTGGGCACTGACCCTGCGTGGAATAGGCAGACTGCTCGCCTTCACCCTGGCCACCGTCGCCCCCCTTGCGGTGCTGGCGCTCTACGCATGGACGGAGCTGCTGTGGGTCGTCCTCGTCTCCCTTGCCTTGTGGGCCCTCGGGGTCGCCGTCGGTGGAGCGGCACTCAGCAGGGACAGCGAGCCGGCCGGGCCCCCGGAGACGCGGACGGCTCCTCCCAAGCGCCCCTTCATCATCATGAATCCGCGATCAGGCGGTGGAAAGGTGGTGAAGTTCCACCTCAGGGAAAAGGCCGAGGCGCTGGACGCCGACGTCCTCCTGCTGGACACAGCTCATCAGCAGGACGTGGCGGCGCTCGCCGACAAGGCAGTCGAAGACGGCGCCGACCTTCTCGGAGTCGCAGGGGGTGACGGCACACAGGCCCTGGTCGCCGGAGTCGCCGCCAGGCACGGCATTCCCTTCATGGTGATCTCGGCCGGAACCCGCAACCACTTCGCCCTCGACCTCGGCCTGGACCGGGACGACCCGTCGACCTGCCTGGACGCGCTCACCGACGGCGTCGAACTCCGCGTCGACCTCGGTTTCATCGGTGAGCGGGCCTTTGTCAACAACGCGTCCTTCGGCACCTACGCAGCCGTGGTGCAAAGTCCCGCCTACCGCGACGACAAGGTCCGCACCATCCTCCAGACGCTTCCCGACCTGCTGACCCACCGACGCGGTCCCCGGCTGGCCGTCCACGCCGCGGACACGGCCATCGACGGACCCCAGGCCGTGCTCGTCAGCAACAACCCCTACCGGATGGGCGACCTCGCCGGCCTCGGACGCCGTGAGGTCCTGGACTCAGGCACCCTCGGTGTCCTGGGCGTCAACGTCGACAACGCCGCGCAGGCAGCCGAGTTGCTCGCGGGGAAGCACTCGCCCGGCCTCACCCGCCTGACCGCCCAGGAGGTCGTCATCGACGCGGACGAGCCCGAGATCGACGCCGGGGTCGACGGTGAGGCACTCACCTTGCCCACGCCCGTACGATGCACGATCCGACGCCGGGCACTGCGTGTACGGGTACCACGCCACCGCCCCGGCGTGCCTCGGACCCGAGCCCCCATGGACTGGAGGCGGCTACGGAAGCTGGCGCTGAGCTGAGAAGCCGTCGTCCTTTCCGGACGTCATCGAGCGCAGGTCGGCGCCACGCGCCGGCGCGGTACGCGGGCTTCGATCGAGCTGGAGAAGCCTGTGACAGGCCCATCTGCGAACGCCGTCGGCCGGCCGGCGGACACCTCAGGGCGCTTTCGAAGCGGGCCGCTTCACGCTCTTGCTCCTGCTGGTGCCTGTGCTGCTCCGACCGGGCTCGGCCGACACGTTCTTCCCCCCTTTGGCCTTCTCCGTGGCTGCGACCGTCCTCGATGGCGATGTCCCGGTCGGTGCGGTCGGCCACTTGAACTCGATCTCCAGCTCGATCTCCCCACTGCCGATCTCGACCTCTATCTCGCTGCGAAGGTCGTCGGGGATCCGCAGGCTGAGCGTTCCGGGGCTGAGTTCCAGTTCGGCATCCCCACCTTCCCTCAGTGCGGCTGCGAGTGCCGTGAGCTGGTCAGCCGCCTCAAAGCGCGACAGAGAGCGCTTCTGCTCAAACTTGAGGTCCTTCATGGGCTTCTCCCATTTGGAATAGAAGAGACGATAACGCCCATTCTGAGGCCATGCGCGGGATCGGACATCCTCATGGCCGGGCGCATGGAGCCTCTCTCCAGCGCGACGAACCACGCGCTCCCGTTCGCGGAACTCGGTTCCTCCCGCCTCTTGTCTCTCGGGGTCGAATCTCACCGGGAGGGCACACGGCACTCGCCATCGCCATCGCCGATACCGAGATCGGGTCTCAGGGCTGAGAGCAGGCGCCAGCGGCTGATGCAGGCCGCGAGCGATATCCTCCTCGGCCGGGCACGGGTGGACGGGATCGACGGGCAAGCAGCGCGACTTCTACGTCCGCCAGTTGCGCGACGGGAAGGGCATCGCCATGCCGGAGAGGATGCAGCCGAAGGACATGCGGGCGTTCGGCGAAGCGGGGACCCCCTGTCTCGCGCGCACGCGCGGTCCGGCGACCGCATCGCGATCGCCGCGTACCTGGGCGGCGGCGACTCGCTCGACCGGGCACTCGCCACCTTCGCGGAGGCATACGCCGACCATAACGAGCGCGACCACCAAGCCCTGGTCGACGCGGTATGCGCAGGCCGGCTACCGGCGGAGGAACTGGCGACGGCCTGACCCGGGCGAGGCACCGGCTCGCCTTGCCGCGCGCCAACAGATCCCGGAAAGCCTGCTGTCGAGCAGCCTCCAGCCAGAAAGGATTCAGCACACATCAGAACGGGAAACCCCGCGAACACGCGAGAGCCACGGAGGGGTGGATCTTGAGGTCAGACGCCGTGCGGCCGGCATTTCCGCAGGTCACAGCCCCGCCCAGGGAAAACCGTCAAAGCGGCTGTCGCAGGTTCGAATCCTGCCGGGGGCACCGTATCCGACCTGCGTCGGAGCATCGAACAGCCCCATCGGGATGATCTCCGAGGGGCTGTTTCATGCGTGCGGGGACGTCGGCGGGGAGGGTGACGCAAGGCGACGTCTTGATCTCTGTCCCCGCTCGCGTCCCCGCAGGCGTTCACGCCCCCGTCGAACGCTGGTCCAGGACCCAGGGGTGCTTCGGGCCAAGGCATGGGACCGGGAACAGGACCGGCGGTGGCGCGGCGAGCGCCGGCAGGCTGCCCGCGATGTCGCCCGCCGACACGCCTGCCTCGCCTCCGTCGCCCAGGCCAAGCTCGTCGCCCAGCTGCAGCAGCTCGACCCGTCCCGGCTCGGCCCGGCCGACGTGATCCGCTAGCTGTAGGTCACGGTTCGCATCGAGCGTCAGGTGTACGGGATCGACTGCGCCGGGGCGGTAGGAGGCCCTACGTCCGCAGAGGTGGCGGAACCGGTCGGGTACGTCCTCTTCCCGGGCGTGAGGTTCGACTCCTCCGAAAAGGTCCGACATTCAGGCGTTCATCCTCACGGTCGCTCTTCTCCCGGCATGCAGACCCTCGTGAAAGAGTGCGGGCGAGGAAGTGGTCAGCCTTGCCATGCCCTGCGGAAGTCACTGCATCGGGCCGCCACTTGGTGACCTCGGGAGCAAGGCGAGTCAAGGTATCAAATATCCTTGGGAAGGGAGGCGAGGAACTGATCAACGTCAGGTTTCACATAACTCGACAGATCTCTCAGCATCATCACGGTGGTTTTCATTTCACGGGCGAGTTCGGGGACGTCCGCCCACACGTCCGGGCTGACGATGACCACCGCGTACAACAGGTCGTCGTCATAAAAGCCACCCTTTGCCTGGTTGGGTGCGGTATCCCTCAGGATCTCCACTGCCAAGGGGAGGAGCCAGGGCAGGCCGACCTTCTGGGTGATCAGCCGTGCCAATTCATGGGGCTCCAGCGTTCCGACCGGGCGTCGTCGCAGGTAGTGGACGGCCCTGACCAACGAGGTTGCGTCTTCCGGAGGGTCGGGCCAACGCTGGCCTTCCAACTGTTCAAGCGACTTACAGCGGTCAACGGGATGGGACATCGTCAGGTCCTTTCGTGCTTACCGATGGCCAATGGAGTGCAGGAAGCCATTTAGGCGGTCAAGCTCCTCAATGGTCTCCTTACGCTTCTTCTTCAGGACCTCCATGCCTCGTCCGGTGATGGAGTCCGGGGGGTTCTTCAGCTCCGCTTCCAGGGCCAGCCGGATTTTGTTCAAACCGTTGCGTGCCTGCGTCAGGTCCGAGACGTGATCGAAGGGCGTTCCGTCGGATTTCCGGGCAACAACTTCGCCATTCGCTTCCCTGCGAGCTGCACTGTAGTGGTTGTGGTTCGGCTGGGAGTTTATCTCTCCGACAGGATCCTTCTTGATGTTCTCAAGCTTCGTAATCGCCCTCTGCGCGTCCTCTCGCAAGCCCAGTTCGCGGCACTTGGGCGCAAGCCCCAGAGGATCGGTCCACGTCTGGGGGTTGTGGACATACGTGTTGGGGTTCGGAGCAGGAAGCAGCCCGAGAGGGTCGGGAGTGAGGTAGCGGGCGCTCTCGGGATCGTAGTAGCGGAAGTAGTTGTAGTGAAGGTCGGTTTCGGGGTCGTAATACTGTCCCGGAAACCTCAGAGGTGTGTAGGCCGTGCTGTCCGCCGCCCACGCGGTCTTGCCCCAGAGCGTCGAGCGCGTCCGCCAGGCGATGGTCCCGTCTTCGGCGAGGAGTTCCGTGGGGGAACCTACGAGGTCGGTGACGATCGCGAAGAAGCGTGAGTCGATCTCTTCCTGAGGAGCATCGGCCAGGGCGACGCGTTCGCTCTGGGCAAGCAGGTGCAAGCCGTCGTGATCCCAGGTGAGCGTGACGAGGCGCGACGAACCCACGACGCTGGTGGTCTGCTCGCACAGGGTGCTGGAATCCCAGGTGAAGTCGACCTGCTCCACAACTGTGGTGCCGTCCTCACCCAGCCTCTGCTTGGCGATGCGGCGCCCCAGGGGATCGTAGAGGTAGCGCCAGGGGGTGCCGTCCGGTGTGACGACTACGGCGAGACGGTCTTCGGGGTCCCAGGTGTAGCGCCAGGTGTCCGGCTTCCGGCAGAGCCTGGTCTTCTGGCGCAGCGTGATCCGGCCCTGGGCGTCGTGCTCGTAGCGAACGCGCCCGGCCCGTGTGATCCGGTTGCCGTCGTACTCACGTGGCCCGGTAGCCTCGTGGCCGGGGTGGCTGACCGGCCATTCCGCTGTGGTCTGGTTCCCGGTCTCGTCGTATGTGTAGCGTTCGGTCCAGTCCTCCGCCCGGACGTCCGTGACACGTCCCATGGCGTCCAAGGTGATCCAACGCCTGCCGTTCAGGTGGTCGTCCAGGCGCTTGAGGTATCCGTCCGGGCGGTAGGAGTAGCTGCGCTTCTGGATGACCCGGCCACCGAGGCTCATCAAAGCCTGGTGTGTGAGACGGCCCACCGCGTCGTAGTCGCTGGTCATGGTGACGGACTTGCCGATGCGCCGGATGAGTTCCCGGCCACCGCCGTCGTACTCAAGGCTGATCGTGCGCCCTGCGGTGACGAGCTCGACGAGGTTGTCGGCGTCGTCGTGGCTGAAGTCACTCACGGCGCCGGAGGGGGTGATACGGCCTGTGCGTCGTCCGAGCTCGTCATACGTGTACGTCGTGGTGCGTCCGTTGACGGTCTCGGCGGTCAGGTTGCCGCTGCGGTCGAACTGGCGGATCAACGTCACGTCCGGGCTGGTGGCGTGTGCGAGGCGACCGTTGGAATCGTATTCGTAAGTGGTGACCCGGCCTTGCACGTCCTGGCGGACAACCTGGCCAAGCGCGTCGTGGTCGAAGCGGATCGTCTGGCCGAGGGCGTTGGTCCGGCTGGCAAGACGGCCGACGGCGTCGTGGGTGTAGCGGAGCATGCGGCCGTCGAAGTCCGTCTCGGAGGTCAGGCGGCCGGCGGGGTCGAAGTCGTAGTGCCAGGTACGCCCCGCAGGATTCACGACCCGGGTGAGGCGCAGCTCGGTGTCGTGGGCGTACTCGTAGCGCCTGCCGTCGGGTTCGACACGGGCGGCTAGTAGATCGAAGTGACCGTACTCGAAGCGGGTGACCGCTCCTGTCGGGCCGGCGTGGACCGTGCAGTTGCCCTCGCCGTCATACTCCCAGCTCTCCGTACCGCCGTCAGGCATGGTGCGTAGCGCAGGCTGGCCGTCGATCGTCCATTCCAGGTGAGTTGTGGCACCCAGAGGATCAGTGATCGCAACCGTGCGGCCGAAGTGATCGCGCTGGTACACCGTGTCGTTGCCCAGCGGATCCTGGATCCCGAGCGGCAGGCCGACAGAGTTGCTTCGTATGAAGGTGGTACGCCCCAAGGCGTCGGTGATCGACGCCAGATGACCCGAGCGGTTGTAGGCGAAGCGGGTCGTCGCTCCGCTCGGCTCGGTCACGGCAACCCGGTTCCCGCGCTCGTCGTAGGTCTGGCGCCACACCGAGCCGTCCGGGTCCGTCACCGTCTCGATCAGTCCCGGAGCGTTGTACGTGGCCGCCGTTTCCTGACCATCGGGCCGGACGACCTTGATCACGTCACCGCGCTCGTCGTAGCGGAACTGTGTGGCCTGCCCCAGCTGGTCGATGAAAGAAGTGAGTCGCTGTCGATCGTCCCACTCCTGACATGTGACGTTGCCGAGCGGGTCGGTCTCGCGGACCAGGCGTAGCGCCTCGTTGTGCTCGTAGACGCGGGTGTGGCCGAGCGAGTCGGTCACACGGGTGGTGCGGGTGGCGTCTTCGTAGGTGAGGGTGGAGGCCAGGGCGTCCCCGGTGCCGCCGGTGGCCACGACGCGGCCCTGCTCGTCGTAGGCGTACCAGTAGGTGGTGTTGTTGCGGTCGGTCCAGGAGGTGATGCGGCCGTCTGCATCGTAGGTGTACCGCATCGGCAGGCCTGAGGAGTTGGTCTCCTCGGTCAGGTTCCCGGCCTCGTCGTAGCCGAAGGTGAGCAGTGTGGTGCCGGGGCTGTCCGGGGCGTCGGGGTCGAGCAGGCGCAGGCCGGTGATACGGGAGCAGGCCGGGTGGTGGTCGAGGGCTATGTGGTAGCCGCCGGAGTGGAGCACTGCGGAGGGGATGTCGCCCTCGGCGTAGACGACGGTGATGCGGTTGCCGTTGCGGTCCCGGATGTGCTGGAGGGGCAGGTCGACCGCGGCGAGCCCGCCATGAGGGAGGAGACGACCGCGGAGGCCCCGCCGGTCAGCACGGACAGTGCCAGGCCCGCGATCTCGAACTCGGCTATTTCCGCGAGCAGTACGCCGATCTCGGAGAGCAACTCGTGGGCTTGGTCGGCGAAGTCGTCCAGCGCCTTCGCGCCCTCACGCAGCGCGTCCGCCATCTCCGTGGCCTGCTTGCGGGCGGCCTTGGAGCGCTTGTTGAACGCCTTGGCTGCCTTGCCCTCCCACTCCACATCCGCCAGGGCTTTCCGGGCCGCCTCGGCTGCGTCGTCCAGGCCGGTGGCCAGATGTCGCCACTTGTTGGCGAGCTCCCGGATACCGTCCGGGTCGACGGCCGGGTCGGTGATGCCGAGGAACTCCAGGCCGCTGGCGACGGTGTCGCCGAACATGTGGTTGAACTTGTTGACATAGTGCAGGGGATTGAGGTCGACCACGCCCGGCTCAGCCCTTCTTCTCACGGGCCGCGGCCGCCAGCAGGATGTCGAGGAGGTCGAACGCGTCGGAGACCTCCCCGATCAGCTTCGCCTCCGCCTCCCACTCCTCGTCCAGCTCCTTGGTGAGTTCGGCGAGGGTGGTCATGCCCTCTTCGATGTCGCTCTTCGCGCCGAGGAGGGAGCCGAGTGCGCCGAGCGCGTCCAGGTCGTGCGAGGCGGCCTTGAACTCCTGCAACGGTTTCGCCGTGTGATGCCCCACCCTGCGCAGCTCGGAAGCCGCCTTGTGCATGGACGCGGCTTCCTTGCTCAGATCCGACACGACACTCAACCCCCGCACTTCGCTCTGTGCACATGCCAACCTCGCGACTTTAGCCAGCACGCTTCATGGATAGATAAGGCACATACCAAGAGCAGGCAAAGTGCCGCCCTGCGGGTCGCGCATCGGGGCATCAACACCCTCAGGCTGCCCCGACCTTGGAGGTCACGACGGCTGACCGCTGCGAGGAAGACGGGTGTCCAAGGGTTCTGAGCTTCCGGTCGACAAGAAGAAATAGCGCCACGGGCGCGCAGGGACCGATGCCGCTTGCAACTCCCGACGGAGGGTATTTCTCATTGCGCGGCCAGCTGACCGGTCACCGCTTGCCGAAGCGGATCCCGTTCCGGGTGACCCGGAGGGAATCCGCGAAGAGGTCGGCCACATGAAGAGCTCGCCAAGAAGCTCCGCGACCAGGCCCGGCCCTGCAGGCCATCTCCGACAGCGACGGCCTGAAGGGCAAGCACACGGACAAGATCGGCGAGAGGGCCAGCGGGTTGTCCAAGCGACTTGATCTGGCCGAGGAGCGGGAGCGGTGTTTTCCCTTGGCCCTCTTCTCGCGCTACATGCTGAGACAGACCGCCACCGCAGGGCGGGCCGGCTTCGCCCCCGCTCCCCGGCGCCGACCCTGCCGACGGCATCTGGGTCCGCTACGGCTTCACCGGAACCGGAACCGGCATCCGGCCCGAGGACCGCTGCGGCTGCCCCGCTTTCTCACGTCTCCGGCGCTGCTCGGTGGGTGCCGGTGTCGATGAGGATCTGTTCGGCCTGCATCACGTTGTCGGCGCGGACGGCTTCGGCCATCGCGGCGCGAGCCGCGTCCGGCGTCGCGTGCGGCGGGACCACGAGCAGGGAGAAGTGGTCCTGATCGCCCCGGGTGATGAGGACGGTGTCATCGCCGACCGGAAAGGAGTCGATGTGCACGACGCGGTCATCGATGACCAGCCTCGTCGGCAGTCCTTCCCAGGCACCGGCGTCCAGGCCGACGCGGGTGACCGGCCCGAGGTGCTCGGTCAGTGCGGCGATCAGGGCGGGGAGCTCCGCGGCGATGTCCCGGGAACGCGGCCACCACGCCCCGTCGAGAACGCCCCGGCGGTCGTGCGTCGTCTCCAGCCGTACGACAGCCGTCCCGGGTTTCACGGCCTGGGGGACGGCGTCCGGCGGGAGCCTGGTCACACGCGGGGAGCCGGAGTCGGACATCGCACTCGCCTGCCTCCCTGTGAGGAAAAGGGCGTGACCTCCTCGTTTCACGTTACTCCGCGGCCCACAGCGGCTGGAAAGCTCGCTGGTCAGACCCGAGGCTACGGGGCATGCCGGAGTAGAGTGAGAGTTCCGGTCCGCTGATCTGTGCCCAACAAGGGGTCGCCATGCAGCCCACGGAAAGACCCTCGGACGGGCACGCCGAGGTCCGCATCGTCGCCGCCTCGCCCGAGGTCGCCCGTCGGGTCGCGGAGGTTCTCCGCCACTGCTTCGCCGCCACCGAGCAGCGCAGCTATCCCGCGGGCGCTGAGGGAGGTACCCGCCTCCAGCTCAGCGTGGACACCACCCGCCCGGCAGAACCGGCACGGTCCTGGCTGGAGACCAGCCGCTCCTCGGAGAAGGACCGCCGACGGAAGTGAGCCTAGGTACAGGAACGGTCCGCGGCCCCTTCGGGCAGTAGCGTGGCCTCACCGGGAGCACTTCGCAGACCGGCCCCGATGCCGGCGTCGTTCCCGGTGAGCAACGCCACCGGCCAACTGTCCACGCGCAGAGGCCCGGGGACGGGGACGGGGCGCGCGATGTCCGCGATCACCTCTCATCCACCGCTACGGACCCGTTCCCTTCGGCGAGCAGCCGGGGGAGTTCCGCGAGCAAGTCGCATGAACGGGGCTACCACGCTTCGTCGATGGGCCGGGGCATGCCGCTGCGGGATGCGAGACGCAGCCGGAGGAAGGGTAGGAGGGAGGGGGGCGCGGACTGCACGCGGTGGTCGGTCGCGGCTCCTGCCAACAGCCGTAAGAGATTGAGTGGTTGGTGTCAGGCGAGACGGGCCGCGACGCGCTCCGCCGTCGGCCGACGCACGTCGTACACCCAGCCGGGGCGTTCGAGGAGGCGGATGACGGCGGCCGCGGGGTCGAGCTGACCGCGGTCGACGCCGGGGCGGGCGCTGGTGGGATCGGCGTGATGGAGGTTGTGCCACCTCTCGCCGAACGAGAGCAGGGCCAGGGCGACGAAGCCACCGCCCAGCTCGTGAGCGCACTCGCAGAACGGCGCCGGGTCCTGCGCGCCGGCCGGCAGGACCGGACCCCGAGGCGCACTCCGACGCACTCCGGCACGCGCTGAGGCGGTACCGGGCGATCACCCAGCGACTGCTCCACATCCAGACGGCCACTACTCCGCGCCGCGGCGGAGCGCGGAGTAGGGTGGACATTACCGAGGGCATTTCGCACACCGGCTTCCACGCCGGGTCGTTCTCGGCGAGAGATGAAACCCGGGCCGCCGCAGAGGCGGCCCGGAGACGGGTCCGCATCATGTCGGCGACCTTGCACTCGATACTGCCGCGCCCCGAGCCCGTCGCAGCCCCGGCCGCGCGTCTCACCCTGAAGACCGACGGCACCTCCCGCGGACTCCTGGACGGTGCCTGGTGGCCCCGCTCCCGGGATCTGCTGAGCGAACTGCCGGCACTGACCGACGTGTTGGACCCCTTGTGGGGCCGCATCACCCGCATCGCCGTCAACCCGAAGCACTGGCCGGTCATCCCCCGCAAGATTCCCGTGGACGGCCACATCGTCAAGGTCGGCTGGTTCACCCCGGAAATCGACCCGCACAAGCTGCTGCTCCTCTCCTACGGAACCGGCCGCTGGGACCTGCTGATCATCCCGCCCGAAACCGGGGCGGAGGCGGCGGCCCGGCTGATGGCTGCCGCGTCCGACTACGACGGTCCGCCAATGACAGCGAGCGCGTTCATCGCCGCGGACCGGGCCCGGCACGGCGTCTCCGCGACCGACGAGCCACTGGACCCGGACGAGTCATGGGAGTACGAAGGCGGTGCCTCCGCGGTGTCCGCGGCCGTTCCGGAACAGACCGGTCCGCCCAGTCGGGCCGGCCGCCTGATCACCGGTATCTGAGGTGGCCGCCATGAACGCCTTCCTGACGGCCGCCGCCTTCATGGTTCTCATCCCAGCGGCGGCATACGTGATCCACCGGCTCAACATCCAACACGCAGACAGGATCGCCGTGCACCAGTACAGCGCCCCCCTCCCCGGCCGCCGAGGCCGCGGAATACCACAGCCCCCATCGGGACCGGCCCGGTCCGAGCCGCCGACCACCGGCGAACGACGGGACCACCGCGACGGGGGCCGCGGCCGCTTCCCGCCGCGCAGACGCCGCAGCCGTACCACTCACCACGGGTGACCAGCCGGTTTCCGCCACCGGCGCATCGACTGTGCGAGGAGCGGCCGGGCCCCGTGAACCGAGGCATCATGCACTCTTCCGCAGCTGACCATGCACCGGCACGACCGGGGCACGCGAGCACTGATCACCCTGGCCGGTGCGATCGGCCCGGCCGCCGGGCCCCAGGTGCATTCCGCCCTGGAACGGTGTCTGCTTGCGGGTCGAGCGCACCCGCCGTGACCGCAGGACGGACCGCGCGAGTCGGTGCGGGCGCTGGGCTCACGGCACGAGGTGAGCATGGACACGGCGGCCGGAGCTTCGACGACGCCGATGCGGGGGTGCGGTTATGGCGGAAGGTGAGCGCCGACCCGCCGAGGGCATGCTGGACCGGTCGGAAGGGTTCGGTGAGCGACTGCTGGGGGTGCTGCTGGACCGGGCACACGAGATGCCGCCGCAGCTGATCGCCCCGCTGATCGCGGAAGAGGTGGCCAGGGTCGGTGGCCGCGACGTCTCGATCCTCCTGCAGGACTATGGCCAGCTGGTGCTGGTGCCGTTGGCGGGTCGGCGGCTGATGGTCGGTGAACCTGAGCCGATCGGTGGCTCTCCCGCCGGCACGGCCTTTCTGCACGCGACCACTGTCGAGGTGCCGCGGCCCGACGGCGTCCGCATGTACCTGCCGTTGCTGGACGGCAGCGACCAGGTGGGCGTGATGGTCCTCACCCTGGACACCGTCGATGACGACGACCGGCCGCTGCTTCGCAGGCTCGCCGGCCTGGTCGCCGACATGCTGGTCACCAAGCACAGCTACACCGATCAGTTCTTCCTCGCCCGGCGCCGCGAACCGATGAGCGTGGCCGCGGAGATCCAGTGGTCCCTGCTGCCGCCGCTGGCGATGGCCGTCCCGCAGGTCGCGGTGGCCGGAATCCTGGAGCCCGCCTACAACGTCGCGGGCGACAGCTTCGACTACGCCCTCAACGAGGACATCCTGCACGTGGCCATGGTCGATGCGATGGGCCACGGCCTGGACGCCGCCACGATGGCGACCGTCGCCGTCGGGGCCTACCGGCACGCCAGACGTGCCGACATCGGCCTGTCCGAGATCTACGCGTTCATGGACCGGGCCATCGCCGATCAGTTCGGGCCTGACCATTTCGTCACGGCCCAGATGATGCGTCTGAACATCGCGACGGGCCACCTGCAGTGGGTCAACGCGGGCCACCCCGCACCGCTGCTGATCCGTGACCACAAGGTCGTCCGGCAACTGGGAGGCCCGACCACCTTGCCCGTCGGCTTCGGCGGTGAAGAGCCCCGGATCAGCGGGCAGATACTCCAACGCGGCGACCGAGTGCTGTGCTTCACCGACGGCCTGATCGAGGAGCACGAATCCGGCGAAGAACAGTTCGGCGAAGAACAACTCATCCACTCGGTCAACCACATCGAACACACAGCGAAGGGAGTACGAGCGGTGGTGCGCTCGCTCTCCCACGCCCTGAAGCAGCAACGGGGCGGCCACACCACCGACGACGCCACCCTCTTCCTGATCGAATGGCGAGGGGGCTCCGCCGACCACCTCGCGCTCCTGGAGTGAGCCGTTCAACCGCACGACCGAAGACAGGCCGCCGCCACGGGACCCGCTGCCTGGCGAACCTCGGTGGGCGCTCGCCGCCGGCTGTCCGCCGGTCCGCCCGGTGCCGCCGGTCCGCCGGTCCGCCGGTGCCACCCGGTCCGCCGGTGCGCCCCTGCCAGCCCCTGCCAGCCCCAGGGATCACGTGACCGGATTCCGCGAGTCGAACTGTTCGACTCCGTCATGCGAGCCACCTCCTGGGGCGGTGCGCGGGGTGCCGTACCCGGACGGCCGTCATGAGTGCTTTCTGTCCAACTGCTGTAGCGATGCCGCGATCATCCGCGAGCCGACGCGAATTTTGCACCGTCCATATCCTGGGATTGGGCCGAATAGGACCGTCCGTCACACGACGCGAGGACTACGCTGCTGTGTAGACGTCCCAGACCCCGGCGAGATGCTGAACACAGATGGCTGCCTGGTGCGGACTTTTCGTCTGTCACCCGGCGCATCCCTGGAGAGAACCGGGTGGGTCCACTGTCCTGCTGCGCAGGCTGTCGGACCGGCCGGTGCTCTGCCTCCGCCGAAAACACGCCCCTGCCGGGAGCGCGCCCACGGGGCCGGAACTCCGGCCCACCGTGCCCACTGCCGGATGGTCTTCCGAACCGAGGCGTCATGCCCCTCTCACAGCTCACCGTCCACCGCCATGACCGAAGGGAACAGGCGCTGATCACCCTGGCCGGTGAGATCGACCTCGAATCCGCGCCGTTGGTGCGCGGGTCCCTGGAGCGGTGCCTGCGGGACGGTGTCCGCACCATCGACGTCGACCTCACCCGCGTCACCTTCTGCGACTGCAGCGGACTCAACGTATTCCTCCACGCCGCGCAGCAGACCACCGTGGCCGGTGGAACCCTGCGCCTGCACCACCCGCCGGCGATGCTGGCTCGGATTCTCGACCTCGCCGGCTGCAGGTTCCTGCTCCTCGGCCTTCCGTTCGGCCACCCGGCACCTCCTCTCGGCGACGCCCCGGCCGCGCCCCGTCCAGCCCCGCCGCACCGGTCCGTCCCGCCTGCGCCCGCGCTCTCGGGCGATGTGCGATGACGGCCGAACCCGGGCGGGGACAGCCACGGAAGCCGGGGGACGGTGAGCCCTCGGCCATGGCTCCGGTGCGGTTGGGTCGGCTTGCCGAGACGGACAGCCTGAGGGGATGCGCCTTCGGATTCCCGGAACGCGGCGACGGCTCCTGGTGGCTCGGCTTCGAGGGAGCACTGCCGTGCGGCATCGAGCAACTCACAGCGTCCGGAGACGTCTTCGCGTTCTCCGGCATCCTGGTCCGGCCGCACCCGCAGGACCGGGCACCCGCCCGTCGTGTGCAGGAGCGGCTGCTGACCGGCCATCAGGCCTCGCTCGGCGCCACCCTGATGAACCGGGCCGATCAACCGACCCTCGCTGCGCTCCGCTCCTGGGGGTGGCTGGACATCGGAGAGGTTCGCAGGCCGGCGGGCGCCACCACGTTCCGCTCGCTGGTACTCCCCCTCGGGGAACGCACCACGGCGAGGCTGGAGGGCCCGGTCACGATGCCTGGAGGCGGTGGCCCCGGTGGGGCCTGACGGGCGGTCGACCCGCATTCAGATGCTGGTGGCCGAGCAGGCGGTCCGACGAAGTGCCCGGATGAGTGTGGTGGACGTATGCACCGCGGCCGTGGCCGCGCTGCCGGTCGGCGGGGCCGGGCTGTCGGCGATGTCCCGGACCGCGGCGAGCCATCCGTTGTGCAGCACCGACGACATCAGTGAGCAACTGGAAGAGCTCCAGCTCACGCTGGGCGAGGGGCCCTGCGTGGACGCCTTCGTACGCGGCTCGGCCGTCCTGACACCCGACCTGCTCACCACTGAACTTCAGGATCACTGGGCCGTGTTCGCCGATGCGGCCCTGGAAGCCGGAGCCCGCGCGGTGTTCTCGCTCCCCCTGCAGAAGGGGGCGATCAGCCCGGGAGTTCTGGACCTGTACGCCACCATTCCGACCGTACTGGACACGGAGGAACTGGCCGACGCACTGGCGTTCGCCGATCTCGCGACGCTGCTCCTGCTCGATACAAGGATCGACGAGGCGGGCGCGCCGACCGGCGGACCGATGCCGGACCGCGACTTCCAGGACCTGGGCGCATACCGGGCGGAGATCGACCAGGCCAGCGGGATGCTCACGGGTCAGCTCGGAGTCGGCATCGAAGAAGCCTTCGCCCGGCTCCGCGCCTACACCTATGCGCAGGGACGCCGGCTCGCAGACGTGGCCGCCGACGTGGTGGCCCGACGGCTTCGTTTCTCCCCGGACGCGGAGCCGGAACAGGCCGAGGAGGAAACCTGACGCATCGGTGCCGGCCGGGGAACGTGCCGTACTTCCCGCCCCTTCAGGGCAGGGACCAGTCTCAACCGAGGGTGCCCACGATGGATGAACAGCTTCTGGCCAAGGCCTTCGTCGAGCTGGCCGACAATCTGGTCGCCGACTTCGACCTCATCGATTTTCTGCGCTTGCTGACGGACCGCTGCGTCGGCATGCTCGATGCGAGCGCCGCCGGGGTGCTGCTCGCCGACCGGGACGGCAAACTCCGCGTCATGGCCGCCTCCGACGAACAGGTGCGCCTGCTGGAGCTCTTCCAGCTCCAGAACGACGAAGGCCCCTGCCTCGAGTGCTTCCGCACCGGCGTACCGGTGATCGTCCCCGACCTCGGCACGGTGACCGCCCGCTGGCCGCGCTTCGCGGCGGCGGCCCAGCGCAGCGGGTTCGAGGCGGTCCAGGCCCTGCCCATGCGTTTGCGGGACGAGATCGTCGGCGCCCTGAACCTCTTCCGCACCACCCCTGGCCCCTTCGACCCGGCCGCCACACCCGTCGCCCAGGCCCTGGCCGACGTCGCCACCATCAGCTTGCTGCAACAACGGACCGCTCAGCGCAGCACGGTGCTCAACGAACAACTGCAGACGGCGCTGAACAGCCGGGTTCTGATCGAACAGGCCAAGGGGAAACTCGCCGAACGCCAGGGGATGGACATGGAGCAGGCGTTCACCGCGCTGCGCGGTTACGCCCGCGCCCACAACCGGCGCCTGGCAGATGTGGCCCGCGCTCTCATCGACGGTTCCGAACCCCTCACCGGTCTGGGGTCCTGACCCACGCCCGGGGGCTTCGGCCCGGGGGATCTCAGGCGGTGCGTTGGGCGCGGTGGCGGACTTCCCGGAGTCGGACCTTCGACGGGAGGCGGTCCAGGCCGGCCGAGTCTCGTGCGTGTGCGAGCGCTTCCCTGCTCAGTTGGCCCAGAGTCCGCGCTGGATCCGCGTGAGGCTCCAGCAACAGCCGCACGCGTGCGGCCGGAGCAGTACCTCGGCCTGTCAGCCGTACATGTGCCCGCGAGACCCCGTCCAGGGCCTGCGCCTCTTCCTCGATCACGTCCTCCAGCGTGCGGCCGTCGAGTCGGGCCGCCGTGCCGTCCTCGCTCTCGACGAGGACCCGGCCCAGGCGGTGTCTGCGCTGTGCAAGGAGCCACCACAGCAGCAGGGCCAGCAGCACGGCGAGCACCGCGATGACGGTCGGCCACCACCAGCCTTCTTCCCGCCACCGGGTGCGTCCCTCGGTGCCCAGCACGACATCGTCCGGCCCACGGAAGGGCCACCAGTCCGGCATGCCGAAATCCCAGTGGCGCTGCAGGTCCAGTGCGCCCAGCAGCACGCCGCCGCCCAGGGCGAACAGTCCAAGGCCGAGAAGCCCCAGCAGCACCCGGTTCACTGTCTTGAGCATCAGGATCACCTCAGCCCTTCTTCGGGCGCCGGACGTGCACGGTCAGCGTGGGTTGCCGGGCGAGACCCAAGAACGTCACGGCTTCCCCCAGCGTGGCGTCCAGGTCCGCGCGGACCTCCTCGAGATCGCGGAAATGTGCCTGTGCCCGGGCTTTGACCTTCCGGCGGCCGACAGCGACCCGTACCGACTGGACACCGGGCACCTGCATGGCCCGGTCGCGCAGAACCAGGGCGGCCGCGCGGCGGTCGAGCCCGGCGCGGACCTCCTCTGTCCCGGGGGTACCGGTGGGCTGCCGCATGGGCAGCAGCCTGCGCAGTCCCGGCGTCACCGCCAGCAGGAAAAGCCACAGGCCGAGGGCCATCGCCAGTGCGGCCCCGACGATCATCCAGATGTCATCCAGTGGCCGTGTGGCCAGTTCCTCGGCGAGCCGCCGCCGCCAGCGCATCGCAGACCGGCCTGCCCGCACCGAGACCACGTCGTACAGGAGCAATCCGACGGCCGCGGCGGACAGCAGGGCCACCAAGGCCGCGGGAACCCGCCGCGCCGACCAGAAACGCCGCGTCGACCGGCCTGATGCATCGATCGCCGCCGTCGCGCCCGCCCCCTCCCCCGGGGTGCCATCGGCGGACGGAGCTGCCTGTCCGGAATCGGAGGGAAGGTCGCTGTCACCGGTCGGCTGCCGCCGGGTGTTCGCGCTCATGTCACCCTCTCCTGGTCCGTGTGCCGTGAGTGCACCGAGTGCAGTCTCCCGACCGACACCGCGAGGTCGGGGACGTCCATGCCGGCCCATGTCCTGAGCCGTTCGGTGACCTCCCGGCGCACCGCGGCGCACTGTGCCCCGATGTCGGACGGGTAGCCGAGTTCGACGGTGATGTGCAGCCGTGCCTCGCCGAGCACCGCCTGCCGTCTGGCGGCGGACTCGGCGGCGTCTCGTCCTGCGGTACTCCGCTCCGGTGCCCGCCGCACGGATGTGGTCACGTGTGGCGTCCGGCGGCCGGGTGGTACGTGGCGGGCCGACTCGGTGAACCGGCTCAGCGCCTCACGTGCAACCTGGGAAGCGATCTTCGCAACGACCCGGTCGGCGACGGTGGTCGCACCGCGCTCCCCGCGGGGTATGCGCGGGCGCCGATCTGCTTCACCGGTCACTGCTGCCAGTCTCCCCGTGCCCGTCGCCGGTCATCGCGGATCCGCTCCTGCCGGTCTCGGCGGCGGACGAAGTCGCCCGGTTCGAGATCACCTTCCATGAACCGCCCGACCGCGAGACCGACGACGCCCAGCCCCAGCACCAGCAGAAAAGCCCAGAAGTCACCGAAATACGCGGCGAAACCCAGCGCCATTCCGGCCATCAAGCCCACCACCGCCCTGCTCATCACGCGCTCCTTCACTCACTCGGGCTGCTGCGCCCCGGCTACTGGATCCGCTGCCGCTCCTCCCCCTCGTCCTCCTCGTCGGGCAGCTTCACATCGCTGACCATGATGTTGACTTCCACGACTTCCCGGCCCGCCATCCGCTCCACTGCGGAGATCACGTTCTCCCGCACCGCACCGGCCACGTCCGTGATCGACACGCCGTAGTCGACGACGATCTCCAGATCGATGGCCGCCTGCAGCTCGCCGACCTCGACACTGACCCCGCGCGTGGCGGATTTGCCACTACCGGCGCCGGGCATCCGCTCCCGCATGGATCCCATCGAGCGCGCGGTTCTGCTGCCCAGGGCGTGGACGCCGAGCACGTCCCGTGCCGCCATTCCGGCGATCTTCTCCACCACAACATCGGCGATGGTCGTCCGGCCGCGAGAGCCGGGCGCACCGAGTTGTTTTACGCCGGTGTTCTCAGTCATCATCACGGCCTCCTGCCCTCCAAGGAGCACATCGCACGTTTTCTCAGATTATAGTCGAGTTTGTACGTTTTTCTCGTAATGTCGACCGTGGGGCATGGTGGTCCAGCGAGTGGCCCGTGCACCCCCGCTCGGAGCACTCGCAGCCACTCCGGGCGCGGTGCGGCAGGAAGAGAACCGCGGCCATGGAAGGGTGAGAGGCCGGTGAAAGCCGAAGCGTGGACGCAGCCAGTACTGCGCCGGCTCGACCTGGGCCGGCTGCTCCCGCTCGGCGGGCCCGACGACGGGACGTGGATCACCGAGCAAGCGGCCGTCCGGGCCCTCGGGCGCGCTGCCGCTGAGATTCCCGGTGTTCGGCTGGACTCTCTGCGCATCGGGTCGGCACCGCTCGAGCCCGTGTCCGAGCCGGCCGTCCGCCCGCCGGCCAGCGCGCTACCGCCTGGCCCGCTCAGGATCGAAGCCGCCTTCACAGCATCCCTCGGGCGGCCGCTGCCTGAGACCGCCGACCAGTTGAGGAGCACACTGCTCAACGCGGCCGCCGAACGGCTCGGCCTGGCCGCCGTGACAGCCGACCTGCGCGTCACGGATCTCCATGAGGGCCCGGAGACAGGCGTGAAGCCGCGAACCGCAGCGAGGGCCATGAGGTCGGCGCCGGAAACCGCAGCCGCGCGGAGCTCGCCCCAGGTGTCCGGAGCAGGATCCATGCAGGGGCCTGTGGGGGAGCTCGCGGACGTCGCGGCGGGTGTTCCGGGCGTCGCCCGCCTCACCGCCGTGCTGGGAGGCCGCCCGGTCATGATGGAGGACCATGACGATCCACCCGGCCGGCACATCGAGGTCCGACTCGCGGTCGCCCCCGGACACCATCCACTGGAAGTCGCCCGCGCCGTCCGGGACGCCGTAGCCGGCGCAGCCACCACTGACGCCCCGGGCCCGGTCACCGCCGCCGTCCTCATCACAGAAACCGCGGCCTAGCCAGCCAGGCGTCAACGGCCGCTGGTGCCCGAGATGGCCGTGCCGAGCGCCCCTCAGTGATCAGCCGGACCCTCTTCACCGGCCGGCCTCGGTTCTGTAATGAGAGCGCTCGGACCGCTCCAGAAGCCCTGTCCAGTCACGGTGTGAGACCTGTCTGGCAGGGAACCCGCCTTCAGACAAAGGGCTTGCGCTGCCGCTGGCAGACGAAGCAGACGTCGTCCTTGCTCCGAGGTCGCGCGATGCGATCCCGCAGTGGCGGAAGCGCATCCCTGTCTGCGGCCCGGTCTCAGCAACTCCCGAGGCGGCGCCGAGCCATCTGCCTCCTTCGGAGAGTTTCACCATCATGACCAGAATTACCACGGTCCGCCCCCGGCCCTCGGAGGCGCCCGGCAGTGACTTCGCCCGATTGTCGAGAAAGATCGCTGAAGCCGGCCTGCTGGGACGCCGTCCCGGCTATTACGCACTGCGGACCACAGTGGTGGCCGGGGTCTACGCCGGTGGGTGGGCCGCCGTCGCGCTCATCGGCGAGAGTTGGTGGACACTGGCGGTCGCCGTCTTCCTGGCCGTTGTCTTCGGCCAGGTCGCCCTGCTCGCCCATGACGCAGCCCACCGCCAGGTGTTCCGCCGACGCCGGGCCAGCGAGGTGTCCGGACGGATCGCCGGTGCCTGTATCGGGATGGGCTACGGGTGGTGGCAGGACAAGCACACCCGCCACCACGCCAACCCCAACCATGAGGAACTCGACCCCGACCTCGACCCCAACCTGCTGGTCTGGTCACAGGATCAGGCCCGGGCCGCCGAGGGGCTCCCCCGCCTGATCGGCCGCTGGCAGGCGTTCCTGTTCTTTCCGCTCCTCACACTGGAAGGCTTCAACCTGCACGTGTCGAGCGTGAAGGCGCTGGCCAATCGCTCGCTCAAGCACCGAACGCTCGACGGCGCCCTGCTGTTCGCGCACTTCGCGGCCTACCTGACCGTCCTGTTCCGGCTGCTGCCGCCCGGCATGGCGATCGCCTTCCTGGCCGTCCACCAGTGCCTGTTCGGCGTCTACCTTGGCTCCCTCTTCGCGCCCAACCACAAAGGCATGCCGATCCTGAAAGGCGAAGACCGCCCGGACTTCCTCCGCCGCCAAGTGCTCACCTCCCGCAACGTGCGCGGCGGCAGGTTCACCGACATCGCACTGGGCGGGCTGAACCATCAGATCGAGCACCACCTGTTCCCCAGCATGCCCAGCCCCAACCTGCGCAAGGCCCGAACCATCGTGCGGCGCTACTGCCAGGAACTGGGTCTGGACTACGTGGAGACCGGGCTGATCACCTCCTACCGGCTGGCCCTCGCCAGTCTCCATCAGGCCGGAGCACCACTCCGGCACGCCCGCGTCCCTGCCTAGAGACTTGCCGCAGCCATCGGCGGCAGTGATGTGGGTTACGGAGGGCACGCACCGGTCCAGGAGCACGGCGATTCAACGCACGACGACGACTTGGAGAACCTGGCAGCGGCGATCTCGCAGGACCGCGAGTCCCTGCTGCGGCTCCTGGCAGACCTCGATGTTCCCACGAAGCGCTGCGGCGAGGTGGGCGATGACGTGGCCGCGGCTCCAGCCGGGCAGCGCCGACGGCTCGCGGGCCTGGAAGTCGGTCAGCGGGTCGAGGCCGGCGCCGACGCGGGCGGCGGAGCCGCGGACATCGGTGGGCGCCGCGGGCCGCTGGGACCAGGGAGGGTGTTTCCCCAGGCCAAGTCCCCACCGCGGCCGTTTCCGCAGGTCACAGGATCAGTCGGCGTGCGATCGGCCCGCTCGGCCCGACGCGCGGAAGACGTGGGGGGACCCTACGCTTGAGGAGGCAAACCGCCGACACGCAGGCATTCCCGCGTTGAGCGGGCGGGCGTTCGGCTTCTCACGGCACTGGAAGGCGGTCCGGACATGGCCACCGCGTCTGACGCTCCCGTTCTCGACACGATCACCGCGATGACCCTCGACTCCCTCGAACGCTGCGGGCTGGACCAGCGCACGCTCATCCTCACCCGCATCGCCGCGCTCGTGTCCATGGACGCACCGGCGATCTCGTATCTGGCCCACATCGGTCCCGCGGTCAAGGCCGAGTTGACCGTCGAGCAGTTGCAGGACGTACTCGTCGCGATCGCGCCCGTGGTGGGCACGGCACGCGTCATGTCGGCCGCAGGCCACATCTCCCAGGCGTTGGGCGTCGCCATCGCGCTGGCGGACACCGAAGCCGAGGCCATCGCCGAGGCCGAGGCCCAGAGCCGGAGCAAGTGAGCAGGACGGCGGCGAGCGCGCTTTCCTGAAGGAGAACCAGACATTCCGGGGTCGGGAAACCGGCCCACGGGAAATGTGATGGGTGAATCGGCCCTCTTGGCATGCAGGCTGACGCCGGTCAGTCAGCTCGCGGCCAGGGGGGCTCGTGCGCACTGCGCAGTACCGACCCGTTTTCGTCGCAGCCTCGGCGACGGCCGTCGTGGCGCCCGCGCTCATCGACATGGCCGGCGAACGACCGACCCGCTTCGCCGGCCTCACCGAACGCCGACACGACGGGACTTGCACAACTTACCCAACTCGCCGAGGGCTACCTGCAGCAGCGGGCCGACATGATGACGACGGCTCGTCCGGCGGCACGGCTCGCCGCCTCCCGCGTCACGGCCACCCCTGCCGTCGCGGCCCACGTGCAGGACGACCTCACCGCGCTCGCGGAGAAGGGGCGGCGGTCGAGGAGGCCGGCGGCGGTTGCACGAAGGCGCGGGTCGACGTGAAGATCACCGACGTGACCGTCGACGGCGGGTCGGCGACGGTCCAACTCGTGCCCCTCCGGCACACGCTGAAGTGCCCCTCGGGCACCAACGGCGCGTGGCTGCTGTCCTTCGCGGCCAGGGCCGCGGGCGACTTCGTCGACGTGCGGTGACACAGACTGCCTTGGAGTGAGGGGCCAATCACCCTTGGTCGCGGTGTGACATCTGCGGCGCCCCATCCGATGTGTGACTCATGGGGAAGGTGTGTTTGCCAGAAGCAGCCGATGCAGCCGATGCAGTCGATGCGCGTGAGGCGACGGGCAATGGAATGACCTTCACCCCGATGTGCCGGAAGGTGATGAATTTCTTACGCAACCAACGCGTAAGGACTGTACGCAGTCATCGTGCGACCTTGGAGGATTCACGTGCGACCGTTCACCCTCAACTACGCCTACCGCAGTGGGCTTACGACCGTGGTGACGCCGTACCGCTTCGACGCGTCCCGCCAGCTGAACGTGCTTCCCGACGGCCGCCCGGCCGTCAGTGACCGGGACCTCCTCATGGCGGCCGGTACGACGACGTCGACCGCCGGTTCCGCGACGCACTTCGACGACTGACGACCGGTGACCGAATGACCGTGCTGATCCTCACGTCCGAGGAGGACGTGACCGCCGACATGGTGGTGGCCAAGCTGCACGAGACGGGAACACCCGTGATGCGGCTGGATCCGGCCGACCTGCCGGGCAAGGCAGTGTTGTCCGCCGAATACGCCCACGGCGACTTCGGCGGCCACCTGTCGGTGAACGGGCATGTGCTCAGCATGGGAGGCCTGCGCTCCGTATGGGTGCGCAGGCCCGGCGAACCGGCCGCGAACGCGGCACAGCGCTCACCGTGGCTGAGCGCCGAGACCCGTCAGGCGCTGTTCGGGATGCTCTACTGCGCCCCCACCCGCTGGATGAACCATCCGCGCAACGCCGACCAAGCCCGCCTGAAGCCGTGGCAGTTGAGGGTTGCTCACCTCAGCGGCTTCGCCGTACCACCGACCGTCTTCACCACCGCCCCACGTCTGGCACGGCAGTTCGCCGAGGAGCACAAGGACGTCGTGGTGAAGTCCGCCTCGGGACCGCCGCCCGGTGATCCCGGCGTGGCTCTGCCGACCACCCTGATCGGTGCCGACGCGGACTTCTCCGCCGTGGCAGCCGGTCCCGCGCTCCTGCAGAAGTACATACCCAAACGTGCCGACATTCGTCTGACCTGCGTCGGCACCCGGATGTTCGCCGCGCGGAAGACGGCCGAGCCCGGCCAGGTCGACGGGCGCTACGGCGACACCGAGCACGCCTGGGAGGCGGTCTCGGTGCCAGGGCGTATCGGAAAGGCGGTTCACGAGTACGTCACCCTGGCGGGACTGGCGTACGCCGCCTTCGACTTCGCCGAGGACGGCGAGGGCACCTGGTGGTTCCTGGAGTGCAATCAGGGCGGCCAGTTCGGCTTCGTCGAGCTGGAGACCGGGCAGCCGATCGCGGAGGCGGTCGCCCAATGGCTGTCCCAGTGCGACGCGGATCGCCCTGTTCGCGCAAGGCACCGGTGAGGCGGCGCGGCACGTGGCGGGCGCGGCGGGCGCACACTGGAGGCAGAGGCGGTGCCTCATGAGCCGAGCGTGGAGGTGAGCCATGAGCACCCTCGAAGAACACGTCGACGTCGGAGTTCCGATCGACAGGGCCTGGGACAGCCTTCACCGGGTGGAGGACTATCCGCGCTTCGTGGCGGGGGTGCGCGACGCCCGTACGGAGGCGGGGGGCCGCGCGCGTCTGGACGTCGAGGCCGGCGGCCGGTCCCGCGGCTTCGAGGCCGAGCTTTCCGACCGCGGGGGCGAACGCGTGATGGAGTGGCACACCACGGCCGACCCCGAGCTGACGGGTTCCTTCTCTCTGCAGCCGATCGACCGGAACCACACCCGGGTCCAGGCCCGGCTCGAGTACGCCCCCGCCACGATCCGGGAGACCTTCGGCGGGCCCAAAGGACTCGCGCAGGCCAACGCGATCGAACGGATGGTCCGCAGCGATCTGGAGCACCTCAGGGAGTACCTGGAACAAGAGCAGCAGCCGGGGCACGGGACCGGGTGACTCCGGGTGCCCCCCGCCGCGCGGTCTGTCCGGGGCGGAGGCGGTGACGCGCCATGCTGTACGTCGCTGTGAGTGCGCTCAGCCATCCCGGGCTGCTCCGCGAGCGCAACGAGGACAGTCTCGTCGCCGGGCCGTGGACCCTGTGCGGCACGGTGACCGAGAATCCGCAGACCCTCGTCTTCCGGCTCGGGACACCCCTTGTCGTCGCCGTCGCCGACGGACTCGGCGGGCATCCGGGCGGCCACGTGGCCAGCGCCCTGGTCGCCTGCCGGATCGCGGCGATCGGTCCTGCTCTGAGCAGCGAGGACGCCGTGGGTGACGCTCTGCACACCTGTAACCGCGCCGTGTACGAGGCCGCCGGCGGCGACAAGGGGAGCGAGCTCGCCACCATGGGGACGACGATCGCCGGCGTCGTCGTGCAGCCCGGCTCGGTCCTGACGTTCAACGTGGGCGACAGCCGTGTCTTCGCGGTCTCCCGCGACGGGCTGCGCCAGGTGAGCGTCGACGACAGCCCCCCGCTCGAACCCGGGCGGCGCACCACGTCGCTGGTCACCCAGTGCCTCGGCGGGAGCCCCGGCTACCGCCCCGTTCACCCCCATGTGACGGCCGCGCCCGTCTCGTCCGGCGACTGCTACCTCATCTGCACCGACGGCCTGACCGACCCGCTGACGACGGATGTGCTCGACGAGGTGCTGCGGGAGCACGAGGACGGCCGGGCGGCGTTCGAGCTGTGGAAGGCCGCCATCGAGGCGGGTGGCCCCGACAACATCACGCTGGCGGTCGTACGCGTCGGGGACGAGTAGGACGGGCGCGGGGGTCGCGGTCCGGTCGCCGGGCCGTCCACCGGGGGGGTGGGAACGCGTGCACTCGCGAAGGCGGGTCCGCCGTCCGCGGACGAGTGCAGCGCCACGTCGGCTGAACAGCCGGTGGACTGGAGACCGTCCTCGAGCGTCCCCTGGACGCTGGCTAGTGCCGCGTCAGCCAAGGTTTGCCCGGCAAGGAGCGGCGTCCGGTGCGTGCTCTCGGCGTGCCGGCCGGAAGTCCTCGTACTGGACGTACTTGGGCTTTCGGCCGGTGCGGCGAGTGGGGGCACCTCCCACGCCCTTGAGGCAGTGGGGGAGCGTGCCGGGCGTCGCGACGGGGCGAACCTTGGCTGACGCGGCACTAGCATCGCCGCATGACTACTGAATCCTTGTACGACGTTGAGATCGGCGCTCTGAAGGGCGGTTCCGCGGACCTCGCGCAGTACGCCGGGCAGGCCGTGCTCGTCGTGAACGTGGCCTCCAAGTGCGGGCTCACCCCCCAGTACACCGGGCTCGAGCGGCTGCAGGAGCGGTACGCCGCCCAGGGCTTCACCGTGCTCGGGGTGCCCTGCAACCAGTTCCTCGGGCAGGAGCCCGGCAGCGCCGAGGAGATCGCCGAGTTCTGCTCGGCGACGTACGGCGTGACGTTCCCGCTGACCGAGAAGGTCGACGTGAACGGCGAGGGCCGGCACGCGCTGTACGACGGCCTGGTCGGCTTCGCCGACGCCGAGGGGCACAGCGGGGACATCCGCTGGAACTTCGAGAAGTTCCTCATCGGGCGGGACGGCAAGGTCGCCGCCCGCTTCTCGCCGAAGGCCGAGCCGGAGTCGGCCGAGGTCGTCTCGGCCATCGAGGCACAGCTCGCCGGCTGACCGGTCGGCGTTGCCCTCGGGGCACCGGACCGCGGGCGGGCACAGGCGGAGCCCTCTCGGCAAGGACGGCGGGCTGGTCGAGAGGGCTCTGCCATTGGTGCTTGTGCGGTTCTCGATCGTGTGGTTGCCGATCGGGTGGTCCGGCGGGTATCAGGAGGCTCCCTGCCTACGCCCTGACCGCTGCCACGAAGGCCTTCCACGCGTCGGCGGGGAACGCCAGGGTGGGGCCCTCGGGGACCTTGGAGTCACGTACGGCCAGCGTCGCGGACGGCGACTTGACCTCGACGCATGCGCCGTTTCCCGTGGAATAGGAGGACTTCGTCCACAATGCCGTGGCACCCTGAAGAATTGCCATGTTTGCTCCGGTGGCGAGTTGTACGGTTTGAGCCAACGCCTTTGATCGTGGCGTGATCGACGCTACTCGCCGCCATCCCTGTTCGGAGCAGCCGTTCACTCGACCGGATGGCATATTCCAGGTGAGTCTTACAGTCTGGCCTCTCACGGGTGTAGCATCCGGCCCTTCACTCGCGAGAGGCTCAGCGGGCGTACTCTTTCGCGACATCTTCGATGAGCCGGCGCGACTGGTCCACGTTCAGCGCCTGCGCCCGCAGGTGCTCGTACATCACCGTGTACTTCTGCACGTCGTGCGCCTTCTCCAGGTACAGGTCGCTGGTCACGCCCTCGATGTACACCACGCTCGAGTCGGCCGCGTCCGCGAACTCCAGGATCGCGTACTGGCCGTTGATACCGGGGTGCGCCCCGACCTCGAACGGCAGCACCTGCACGGTGATGTGCGGCTGCTGGGACATCTCGGCGACCTGCTCCAGCTGCTCGCGCATCACCTGACGGCTCCCCACGACCCGGCGCAGCGCAGCCTCGTCCAGGACCACCCACAGCCGCAGCGGGTCCCGTTCGGCGGCAATACGATCCTGCCGCCGCAGCCGGACCTGGACCCGCTTCTCGATGTCGGTGACGGAGGTCTCGGGCAGCGCCCCCTGGATGATGGCCTCCGCGTACTGGCGGGTCTGCAACAGGCCGGGGACGACCTGGGGTTCGTAGACCCTGAGCGACTCCGCGTCGGTCTCCAGGCCGATGTACACGCTGTACGGGATGTCCCCGAAGGCATGCCACCAGCCCTGCTGGCGCGAGTCCTTGGCCATCTGCATCAGCGAGTCGACGATGCGCTGGTCCTCGACCTCGTAGACCCCGCACAGATCACGGACGTCACGCTGGCTGATGCTGCGGCGGCCGTTCTCCAGCCGGCTGATCTTCGACTGCGACACGAGCAGTCGTTCCGCCACTTCCTCGGCCGTCATGCCCTTGAGCTCACGGAGCCTGCGCAGCTCCTGGCCCAGCCGGCGCCGCCTGACGGTGGGATTGACATTGGACGCCACGGGACGTGCACCTCCGGCTGCGTGCCTCTGGTTGCCACTTTGCGTATCTGCTGTTGAGCAGACTGCCACCAAGGTGCTTCCTACCGCTGGGAAACGGTGGATATGCGCTGCGTGCACGCCGTTTCGGGGAATCGGGGGATCCTGCCCCGAGATGCGGCCGCGCGGGGCGTCGGACCGCGTCGTCGTCCGGACGTACGGTCTCGTCGCCCCGCGCGGACCAGCGGCTCCCGTACCGGGTCTTGGGGACTGGGCTCTCTGGCTCGGTGCGGCGCTCGGTGGTGCGGGTGTGGTGCCGGTGGTGCGGGTGTGGTGCGGGTCGTGTCGCGGTGGTGCTGCCGTGGGACCGCGGCTCAGTGGGCCACGGCGCGCGCCATGGAACCGCGGCGCGGTTGCAGTGGAACGCCACGAGGGGGCTCCGCTGCCGGCCTGACTCCAGGCGCGGCCTGGCGGCCGGCCGGTGCCGGGCTGCGGCGCGGCTGGGCCGCCGCGCCGTTCTGGACGTCCATCACGGCGTGCGCCACGAGGCCGCCCATGGGGTCGTGCCTGATCAGGTCCCGCAGCCGGGAGCGGGACGAGCGTCCCTCGTTGCCCGGATACAGGTGCTTGCCGAGCCCGACCGCGTGTGCCAGTGCGGCGAGTGCCGCGGTCCGCGGGTCCGGCGGTACGCCGGTGCGGATCGCGGAATCCAGCCGGGCCCTGATCTCCCGGCTGATTTCGGTGTCCGTCGCCTGGTAGCGAGTCGTCGGCAGCACTCCGCACATCTGACCCGGCACGGCGGCAACCATGCCGCACCGCTCCAGATGCGAGAGGTAGATCTGGCGGAGCCCCAGTCGCGGCCCGCCGATCCAGTTCACAGCCCGTACGGGAGCGCCACGCCTGCGCAGCAACTCCAACGCACAGTCCAAAGTCGGATCTCCAGTCGGCCGTGGCACCACCACGGCGATACGATCCCCGTCTGGGGCTATCCGTCCGGCCAGCGCCAGCTCCACTAGCTGTGCTCCGGCCAGACCGAGGTCGAGCGACTGCGGCTGCGCAGTGGTACCCGTGGCCGGGTCCAGTGCCAGCAGCAGAAGCTCCTCCGGAATTGTTCTGCGGCTCCTGCCCATCCATGCCTCCCCGCGTGGATGAATGACAGGGTGACCCCTCTCACATTGGTCTGTCGAGGGTGCGTGACCTGTTTGTAGTGGAACCAGTAGGTATGTCGTTCTCGTCTACCGCTTGGGGTAGGCCCGCACACAGGACACTGGTACATGGTTCGGACAGCGCCATGAGGCGGTGTCCGGACGGCGGTTCACGGTTCGATTGGCGCACGGAGAGCGTACGGCGCATGGAGGAGGCATCGGTGGCGGGCGAGTCCCCCGACAGGTCGAAGCAGCGCGAGTCGTCGGCAGAACCGACGTCGGGGAGCGCGGGTCCGGTTCCCGAGGCCAGGACCGAGGACAGCACGGCGAACGAGACACGCGACCCCCGCCTGGGGGTCGCCCGGGCCCGGGTGACCGTCGACTCGGCAACGACGGTGCTTTCGGTCCGCGAGCTGACAAGGGAGACCGGGGAAGCCGGGGAGGCGGAGTCCGGGTCCCAGGACGCGGACGGGAACGATCCGGCGGACGAGGCGGCTTCCGGGGACGACGCGGCCGCTCCGAAGGGCGACGCCCGGCTGCGGGCCGCCATTGCCGCGTGGGTGCGGTCGGCGGACCATGAGCCCGAGGCCGGGACCGGGGACGCCGCCGAGACCGACGACGTGGCCGAGGGCGCCGGTGACGCGGGGGCCGAGGCCGACGCCGAGGCGGAGGACCAGGAAGCCGCTGAGGCGGCCTCCGACACGCACGCGGACGACCAGGACGCGGCGGACGCGGCAAACGCGCCTGCCGGCGCGGACGAGCCCGCGGACGCGCCTGCCGGTGACGAGGAAGCCGACGCCGCCGAATCGGCCCCGAAGACCGGCGCTGCCGCCGAGGCTGACGCCGAGCCGGCCGAGGCGGGCTCCGAGCCGGGCCCCGAGTCCAGGCCCGCACCGACCGCCGGCACCCCCGCCAGGTCCGGCGCAGGCACGGGCTCCGAGCCGGGCCCCGAGTCCAGGCCCGCACCGACCGCCGGCACCCCCGCCAGGTCCGGCGCAGGCACGGGCTCCGAGCCGGGCCCCGAGTCCAGGCCCGCACCGACCGCCGGCACCCCTGCCAGGTCCGGCGCAGGCACTCCCAAGGCCGGCTCCCCCTCCTGGGCCAAGGACGCCGGGGACGACGAGCGCCCCGTTGATCAGGCCACCGCCGTCTTCAAGGCGGTACGGCCGTCCGCGCCCGCCGTGGACCAGCCGACGACCATGCTGAAGCTCGGCGGCGCGACCAAGGCGCCCAAGGACGACACCGGGCCCAAGGACGACACCGGGCCCCAGGACGGCACCGGCCCCAAGCACGAAACCGGCCCCAAGCCGGCGCCCGAGGCCGAGCGCACCGGCAAGTTCGTCGCGCTCAGGCCCCTGGACGAGCCGCGCCCGGCGCAGCCGAAGCCCGCCACCCAGGACGTCACGGCCTCTGTCCCGCAGCTCGGCCCCGAGCGGACCATGCAGCAGCCGTTGCCTCCGAAGCCGCCGCTGGACCTGCTGGCGGAGCTGACGAACACGCCGCCGCCCCCGGCGACCCCCGTCCGCACATTCGTCCGACGGGTCAAGATCTGGACCCCGCTGGTGCTGCTGCTGGCGATCATCTTTGCGATCGCGCAGGGCATGCGCCCGCTGCCCGAGCCGGCCCTCGACCTCACCGCCGAGGAGAGCTACACGTTCGACGGCGGCAAGCCGTCCATCCCGTGGCCGTCGGACGGGCAGGGTGCGCTCGACGTGCAGGGCATCGGTTCGTTCGGCTCGTCCGGCGGGCAGAAGCCCGTGCCGATCGCGAGCGTCGCGAAGGTCATGACCACGTACGTGATCCTGCGTGACCACCCGCTCGGCGGCGGCGAGGGCGCGAAGATCGAGGTGGACCAGGCGGCAGAGGACCAGGCGACCGCGGACGGCGAGTCGACGGTCGAGGTGCAGGCGGGCGACAGCATCACCCAGAGGGAGGCCCTCGAAGGCGTCCTGATCGCGTCCGCGAACAACGTGGCCCGGCTGCTCGCCCGCTGGGACGCCGGCTCGGAGAAGGGCTTCGTGGCGAAGATGAACGCCGCCGCCAAGGAACTCGGCATGACCAACACGACGTACACCGACCCGTCGGGTCTGGAGAAGACGACCGTCTCCACGGCCCAGGACCAGGTGAGGCTGGCGAAGGCCGCGATGAAGGACGAGACCTTCCGCGAGATCGCCCGGATGATGGAGTACATCGACTACAAGGGCGCCAGGCACAGCAACTGGAACCGCCTGGTCGGCCACAACGACGTCGTCGGCATCAAGACCGGCACCACCACAGCGGCCGGCGGCAACCTCGTCTTCGCCGCGGTGAAGGAGGTCGGAGGCGAGACCCGGACCATCGTCGGCGCTGTCCTCGGCCAGGGCCCGGGCGGCTACGACAACACCATCCTGAGCGGCGCCCTCGACGCGGGCGACAAGCTGATCCGGGCCGCGCAGGGCGAGCTGGAGTCGGCGACGATCCTGAAGAAGGGCGATGTCGTCGGCTACGTCGACGACGGTCTCGGCAGCCGTACGCCGATCGTGATCACCAAGGACGTCTCGGCCGTCGGCTGGGCCGGCCTCCGGGTGAAGCTGTCCTTCGTCTCCGGCGAGATCCCGCACTCCGCGAAAGCCGGCACCAAGGTGGGCACCCTCACCGTGGGCGACGGCGGCACGAGCGGTGCCGTGAAGGTCCCGGTCGCCCTGGAGAAGGACCTGGTCGAGCCGGGCTTCACGGACAAGCTGACCCGCCTCCGCTGATTCCGTACCGCCGCCCCTCGGCGAGTGGGCCGAGGGGCGCGCCGGAGGCGAACCGGGCCACGAACAGGGCAGCCGCCCCGCCCGGGCGCTGACCGGCGGGGTGCGTGCTAGCGTCGCGAATCAGGGCAGGTCGCCGCTCGCGGGACGTGGTCGCCGAACCCACCAGGACGCGGCCGGCAACGCGCGGGAAACGGGACGCGGCCAGAACAGAACACGGGACAGCACGGGGAGTTGCCTTCAGGTGGCCACTGCGGAGCCGACACGCGCCGACGACGCCGATCCGGGACCGGGAGCCGGTCCGCGAATACGCGTGCCCGCGCCCGAGGCCGAGGGCCGCGAGGACGGTCGTGCCGAGACCGGCCGTACGGCGGATACGACGGGCAGGCCCTCCTCGGTGAGGTCCACGGCCGCGAGCCTCGTCCTCGCTCTGCGCGAGCGGCTGCTGCGGCATCCCGTCCTCTCCGTCACCGCCCTCTCGGGTGCGCTGCACGTCGTCTGGTTCTTCACGTTCGCCAACAGCGGCGGCGACCTCGCGGCTCAGGACGCCTGGGCCGAGTTCGTCGGCCGGCACCCCGACTCGGCGTACAACCTCGCCTGGTACGGCGGCATGCACCCGGTGTCGTACAGCGTGGTGTCGCCGTACCTGATGTCGGTCCTCGGCGTCCGTACGACGATGATGATCGCGGGAACGATCTCGGCGGGCCTGCTGACGATGATCCTCATCCGCAGCCGCTCGGTGAAGAACCCGCTGTGGGCGTCGCTGGCGGGTCTCTTCGCGTTCCTGTGCAACGCGGCGTCGGGGCGCGTGACCTTCGGCCTGGGCACGGTGTTCGCGCTGGGCGCGGTCGCCGTCGTGTTCTGCTGGCCGTACCGCTGGCGCTACAAGCGGTGGGCGAAGGCGCTGTGCGCGGCTCCCCTGGCCGCGCTCGCCACGATGTCGTCTCCGGTCGCGGGCCTGTTCGTGGGCCTGGTGGCGGTGGCGCTGTTCCTGCAGAAGCGGCGTCCGGGCGCGTGGGCGCTGGGCATCGCCCCGACGGCCGTCGTGGCCGTCTCCGCCTGGGCGTTCCCCTTCGCCGGCACCCAGCCGATGACGATCTTCTCGGTGATCCTGCCCCTGACGTACGGGCTCTTCGTCCTCTTCCTCGTCCCCAGGGAGTGGACGACGGTCCGGATCACGGCCGCGGTCTACAGCCTCGGGGTCATCCTCGTCTGGCTGGTCAGCTCCCAGATCGGCTCCAACATCAGCCGGCTGCCGATGCTGTTCGCCGGGGTGGCCCTGGTGGCGGCACTGCCTTTCACGGTGCCGCGTTCGCGCAAGTGGTACACGACCGTCGTGGCCCTCGTCGGCATGTGCGGCTGGATCGGCTTCAAGTCGGTCGACGACATCATGCACACCACCCCGGCGGCGTCCTGGGCGCGCGAGCTGGCGCCGCTGGTCAACGAACTCCAGGAGGTCGGCGCCGAGAAGGGCCGCGTGGAGGTCGTGCCCGCCCGCTCCCACCGCGAGGCCTCCGCCCTCGCCCCGTACGTCAACCTGGCCCGCGGCTGGAACCGCCAGGCCGACATGGAGCGCAACCCCCTCTTCTACGACGACACGCTCAACTCGGCGAACTACCACGAATGGCTCCAGCGCTGGGCCGTGCACTTCGTCGTCCTGCCGAAGGGCGAGCCCGACGGCGACGGCGGCGAGCGGGAGCGGGAGCTGGTGCAGCGGGGCATGCCGTATCTGACGCAGATCTGGGGCGACGCCAACTGGCAGCTGTTCAAGGTGACCGACCCGGCTCCGCTCGCGGAGCCGAACGCCGTCGTCCAGCGTGCCGAGCAGGGCGAGATGACGATGGTGGTGAAGAAGGCGGGCCGCGTTCTCATCCGCATCCCGTACTCGCCGTGGCTGAGCATCGTCGACGCCGACGGCAAGAAGCTCAAGCCGCCCCAGGAGACGGAGGCGTCCAGGAACCGGGCCGACGGCACGCCGAAGACGTACGACAACGTCAACGGGTGCCTGATGGAGACGGAGGAGGACGCGGAGGGCGACAAGTGGACCATGCTGATCGCGCCGAAGGCGGGGACGTACCGGCTGGCGGCGCCGTACACGCTGCCGCGCGGAACTCCGTGCCCTGACGAGCTGAAGTGATCAGCGCAGCCGGTCCACGTATCTGTCGGTGCCCGGAACCGTCGGGATGAACGGTGCCACCAGCTCCACCCTCCCGAGACCCGACTCGGCGACGGCCGTGCCGAGGCCGGTGAAGTACTGCTCCCAGCACTCCCGCGGGTCGGTCTGCAGGAACCACAGCAGCGTCAGCCGGGTACCGACGCCCTCGACCTGCTTGACGTACGTCATCCGGTCGCCGGGCAGCGGTGTCGGCCGGAAGACGGTCACCAGCGCGGCCGGCGAGCCCGCCACCCGCTTCGGCAGGTGCCGCGAGCGCAGCCACTCCAGCAGCCCGTCCCGCTGCTCGGACGACTCGCTGTCGATCACCTCAAGGACCAGCCCCGCGTAGGGGTGGTCGAGGGCGTGGACGTCGCGGGGGCCGGCCGCGCCGTCGCGGTACACGGTCGCCTCGTGGTCCTGGAACGCGGTGAAGACGTGGGTGCGGTCCTGGTAGACGCGGGCGTCCCGGTTGAGGCGCTTGTTGATGCCGACCGTCCACCTCATGTGGTCGTCGTAGCGGCCGTCGGTGATCCAGTACGTCGAGAGGTAGCAGCCCGCGGTGACCGGCCGGGCGATCGCCGACTCGCCGGGGTAGCGCAGGAGCTGGAGGTCGCGGGTCGCCACCCAGCGGCGGCCGGCGTACATCCAGGGCATCGCCATCGCGCCGGCGTAGTAGTGGTCGTCCTCGTACAGCGGTTGTACGCGTACTCGTGGCCCGGGTGCGGTTCGACCATGGTGATGAGCGCGTGGCCGGGACGGACCCCGTACGGGCCCACGGCGGCCAGCTCGGCGTACAGGTCACTGCGGGTGTCTTCGGACATGGCGCTCCCCTTCCGTCATCCGGCGGTCGCCCATACTCTGACGCTCCGTCAGAACATGCGCCAGGGCCGGGAGGCAGCCGATGACACTGCTCGCGGGCAAGACGGTCGTCGTGTCGGGAGTGGGCGCGGGGCTCGGCCGTCAGGTCGCCGCCGCGGTCGTACGGGACGGCGGCAACGCCGTGCTCGGAGCCCGCACCGGGGCGAACCTCACGAAGAGCGCCGCCGAGATCGACCCGGACGGGGCGCGCACGGCCTACCGGGCGACGGACATCACCGACGAGGGACAGTGCGAGGCGCTGGCGAGGCTCGCGGCGGAGCGCTTCGGGCGGATCGACGCCGTGGTGCACGTGGCGGCCCGGGACTCCTGCTTCGGCGGGCTCGAGGACGCCGACTTCACGATCTGGCAGTCGGTGATCGACGTGAACCTGCTGGGCACGCTGCGGATGACGCGGGCGTGTCTGCCGGCACTGAAGTCGTGCGGGGGCTCGGTCGTCTTCATCGGGACGCAGTCGGCGGTGGCGGCCCCTCGCAGGTGCGGCAGGCGGCGTACGCGGCCTCGAAGGGGGCGCTGACGAGCGCGATGTACTCGCTGGCGCGGGAGCTCGGGCGGCACCGGATCCGGGTCAACACCGTGCTGCCGGGCTGGATGTGGGGGCCGCCGGTGCAGGCCTACGTGCGGTTCACGGCGCAGAAGGAAGGCGTGCCGGAGGCCGAGGTTCTGGGGCGGCTGACCGGGCGGACGGCCCTGCCCGAGCCGGCGACGGACGGCGACGTGGCGGACGCGGCGGTGTTCCTGGCCTCGGACCGGGCACGGGCGATCACGGGGCAGTCGCTGCTCGTGAACGCGGGGGAACTGATGCGGTGACACACCCCTTGCAGATCAGCCGAGTTCAGCCATCGCGTTCTGACACACTGACGCAAGAAGGGCACTAGGCCCGCGGGTATCTCGCCAGCCACCCGGGGGACGCCCCCGCCGGGCCGTGCAGCGCCGGGCCCTGGGTCATCTCCATCGCGAAGTCGTCCGCCAGTTCCAGCAGTGTGGGACGGCCCTCGAGCTCGGCCAGCCAGGCCGGCGGGAGGGCCGTTTCGCCGTGCAGGGCGCCGAGGAGGCCGCCGGTCAGCGCGCCCGTGGCGGCGGAGGGCCCGTCGTGGTTCACGGCGAGGCGCAGCCCGTGCCGTACGTCTTCTCCCACGAGCGCGCAGTAGACGGCGGCGGCCAGCACCCCCTCCGCCGTACCGTTCGCGACGAGCTCTCCCACCCGGCCCGGCGTGGGTATCCCCTGCCGCACCGCGCCCAGCGCGTGCTGGAGGGCATCCGACACGGACTGATGCCCGGGACTGGCGGCCAGCAGCGCCAGCCCCCGCTGCACTCCCCCGTCGAGACTGTCGCCGCAGGCCAGCGCATGCACGATCACGGCGTACGCGCCCGCCGAGAGGCAGGCGGCGGGATGCCCGTGCGTCTGCGCGGCGCACTCCACGGCGAGCTGGGCGACGAGCTGCGGCTCCCACCCGACGAGCAGCCCGAACGGCGCGGAACGGGCGGCGGCCTCGGGACCGGCCTCACCGGGGTTCTTGGGAGCGTCCAAGGTGCCCATCGTCTCGTCGCCCAACCCGAGCAGCAGGGCGCGCGTGGGATCACGCCGCGCGTACAGCCACTCCTTCCGCGCGAGCCAGCCGTCGTCCTTGCGGCGCTCGTCGGGTCCCCAGTCGCGCTGGGTGGCGGCCCAGCGCAGATACGCCCGGTGCAGATCGGTCGGCGGATGCCAGGCGCCGGTGTCACGGCGCACCTGGGCACGTATCAGCCCGTCGACGGTGAAGAGGGTCAGCTGGGTGAGATGCGTGACGGCGCCGCGCCGCCCGTAGGCCGGGGCCAGGTCGGCGACGCCCTCGGCGCCGTACGCCTCCCGGATCGCGTCGAGGCCGAACCCGTCGACGGGCGCCCCGAGCGCGTCCCCGACGGCCGCGCCGAGCAGCGTGCCGCGCACCCGGCTGCGAAAGTCCTGCTGCTCGGTACGGCCCCAGACAGGCCCGGCTGTCGCACTCACCACGACCTCCCTGCGGTACCGACCGTATGAACGACAGCTCAGCACTGTAATCGAACGGGAAGGGTCGATTCAGGGGGCGGACGGCTGCTGCGCCTGCCCCTTGACCAGCCATCGGGACAAATGACCGCCTGTTGCCGGAATTGACGATTCCATGGCGTGGGGAACGTAATGCACGCAAGTACGTCGGATCGTTGCCGTTGACGCCCTTGTCGGCCCGACGATCACGCGGCACGGTTGAGCCGATCAGATGAGGCGAGGACGCCAGAAGGGACCTGGCGCGGCTCCGTCGGTGAATTGAGCGCATGGATTTGGTGCAGGTCCGGCCTGTTTCGGTCGCATTCCGTGTCGAGCCTCTTCGTCACTGACGGCGGCCCCCATTCACGGGCCGGGAGAACGCGTGCGGCCACAAGCCTTCGAACGACGTGCCCTCCTCATCGGCGCCCCTCCCTGCCAAGGACCATTCATGAATGCCCTCGACACCTTCCCGGACCAAGACCCTCCGACGGCTGCCGCGCTCTATCTCAGCGCGCTCGACCACGAGCACCCCTACTCCGATGCGGAGCTGCGGCAGGCGATCTCCCGCACCTACGCGACCCTCGACCAGCCGGGGGTGCTTCTGGACCTGTACTGGAGGTCCGTGCAGGGGGCCGATGCCGCCGAGCGCGATGTCCGGGCGAGACGAAGGTCCTGGGCCCTTCACATGGCCCGGCAACTGGCCACGGACGACGGCCCGCCCCCGGCCGCGGCTTCGACGCGGGCGGTCTGGGAAGGGCCGGTCACGACGTGGTCGGAGCCGTCTCCGCCCACGCAGGCGGCGGCACCGTCCGTTGAGACGGACCCGGGGCCCGTCCAGCGTCCCCGGCGGGCCGTGGCGCTGCGCGAACTGCGTGCCGCACGCCGCCGCCCGGTCCGGGTCGTTGCCTCTGTCCTCGGTGCCCAGATGGCAGGCGTCGTCCTGGCCAACGAAGCACCCGGTCTCATGGCGTTCACATGGGTGGGGCCGTTGAACATCGGGCTCACCCTGGTCCTGATGCAGGTGGTGATCACCGGCTGGGCGGTCCTGTGGTACACACGCTATGGGAGAACCTCGCTGGAGCCCATGGCCGAGCGGCACAGCGCCTCCTTCTCACAGCTGGAGAGCCACCGGTGAACTCCGTCCTCGCGCTTTCCCGTTCCGGCAGCTCCGTCCCCATCCTCTTCGCCTTCGGCATCTGTGTCGTGTGCACGCTGTTCCTCGCGATCGGGACGATCCTCCCGGAAAAGGATGAACTGGGCGGTTTCTACCTCGGTCAGAGGCGGCTGTCGTCGGTCGTCAACGGGCTGGCCATCTTCGGCAGTTACATGTCCGCGGCGGGACTGCTGGGCAATCCCGGTCTGATCGCGCTCACCGGTTATGACGGGATCGCGTACGTGCTCGCGCCGATGGTCGCCTGGTCCGTACTGGTCATGCTGGTCGCCGAGCCGTACCACAGCACCTCGCGGTTCACCATCGGCGACTCTCTCGCCCTGCGGCTGCGCGCCCGGCCCGCGCACCTGGCGGCGGGCATCACGAGCGTGGTCGTGTGCCTGCTCTATCTGACTGCCCAGCTGGTCGGCGCCGGAGCGCTCGCGGCGAGAGTCCTGGGCGTGGACGGAGACGGCGCCCAGCGGATCGTCGTGGCCGCCCTCGGTCTCCTGATGGTCCTCTACGTCATCATCGGCGGCATGCGGGCGGCGACCCTGGTACAGGGCATCAAAGCGGTGGCGCTCCTCGCCACGGGTCTGGTCGTCGTGCTGGCGGTTGTGTCGGAGTTCGGCTGGAGCCCGATGCGCTTGCTGGACGCCGCTGTCGCTCGGAGCGGCCTCGGTGACGCCTTCCTGCAACCCGGCATCAAATTCCACGACCGCACGAGCAAGATCGACTCGATCAGCCTGCAACTGGCGTTCGTGCTCGGGGCGGCCGCCCTGCCGCACGTCCTGATGCGCATCGGAACGGTGTCCAGCGGACGCAGGGCCCGCAAGTCGGCCGCGTGGGCGGCCTGCCTGGTCATCGTCTTCACCCTGTTCGAGGTGGTGACGGGCCTGGGCTCCGCGGCACTGATCGGCTCGAAGGAAATCGCGGAGGACAGTGCCTCCGGCAACACGGCCGTGCTCCTGCTGGCCGAGCGCCTGGGTGGTTCGTTGCTGCTGACCGTGGTCTCCTGCGTCGCCTTCATCACGATCGTGGCCGTCGTCGCCGCTCTCACGCTCACCGCAGCGGCGTCCCTGGCCCACGACGTCTACGGCGCGACGATCATGCGGGGCAGAGCGTCCGAGAAGAGTGAACTCTTCGTGGCCCGCCTGGGCGTGGGGCTGATCGGTGTGGCGGCGATCGCCTTGTCGATGCTCGCCCAGCATCTCAACATCGCATTCCTGGTCAGCCTCGCCTTCGCCATCGCGGCCTCGTCCATCCTGCCCGCGCTGCTTTGCAACCTGTGGTGGAAGGGTTTCACCACGAGGGGAGCGGTCTGGAGCATGTACGGCGGCCTGCTGATCGCTGTGACCCTGACGATGCTGTCCCCGGCGGTCTCGGGGAACCCGACAGCGCTGCTGCCCGGAGCGGACTTCGCGGTGTTCCCCCTGAGGAACCCCGGTCTCATCTCCATTCCTGTGGGATTCCTGCTCGCCTGGCTCGGCTCGGTACTCGACCGGCGTCAGCGGGGTGGGGCGGACTACGAGGAAACCGAGATCCGTGTTCTCACCGGAGCAGGCCCCGGGCACGGCGGCAGCTGACCCGGCGGACGGGCACGGGCCCGCGTCCGCCACAGTCCGGTGGCAGCCGTTGCCGGTACGGGCCGTTCCCGGGAGCAGGCGGGAACGGCCCGGTCCGTTCCCGGGAGCCCGTCCGAACCTTCACGGGCAGGCGGACCCTGCGGCTATCCGCGGCTATCCGCGGCTACTCGACGACCCTGACCTTCGTTCCCGTCGACCCGAACGTCCACAGCGCCGACCCGTCGGCCACCTTCATCCGGATCCCGCCCGTCCGCACCCCCGACGCAGGCGGCGGCGAGGAGCCGTCGGCCGCGTGGGAGAAGGCGAAGTTGATGCCGGACTTGGCTCCGAAGTAGACGACGTGTTCGATCTTCACGCCGTCGGAGCCGGTCGTGGCGTCCCGGCGGAGGGAGATCGTGTAGGTACCGGGGTCGGGGCTGACCGTGCCCGGCCACACCGTGAAGGTGCGGCGGGACGCGTCGCTCGCGTCGACCAGCCACACCCGCTTCTGGCCGAGGGAGTACACGATCCGCCGGCCGGTGCCGGAGTCCGCCGGCACGGCCGCCGGCGCGGAGGACTTCCTGGGCTTGGGATGCGGGTCCGTGGACGCCGAGGCGCTCGGCCGGGTGACCGTGGCGGTGGGGTGCGCCCCCCGGTCCGCCTGCACGGCCAGGACGGCGACGGCCACGATCGCCCCCGCCGTCAGGCCGGACACCCAGGCCCACGAGGGAAGTCGGGCAGGCACGGGCACGCATCTCCTCAGCTACGGACCCCTCCACACAGGGGTCCGATCATCGTACTGTGGGCCGGCCGTCCCCCGACGGCCGAGCCCACCTCAGTCCCGCACCACCTCAGTCCCGCACCACCTCGGTCCCGCACCACCTCAGTCCAGCACCGGCAGCAGTTCCGGCAGATGTCCGTCCGACACCGCCGCCGCCCGCCGCCGTTCCTCCGGCACCTCCCCGTACAGCGTCGTGCGCGGCTTCGACGGGCGTCCGGCCGCCTCCGCCACAGCGACCAGGTCCTTGACCGACTTGTACGAGCCGTACGACGAGCCCGCCATCCGCGAGATGGTCTCCTCCATCAGCGTGCCGCCGAGGTCGTTCGCCCCCGAGCGGAGCATCTCCGCCGCCCCCTCCGTGCCCAGCTTCACCCAGCTGGTCTGGATGTTCGGGATCCACGGGTGCAGCAACAGCCTCGCCATCGCCGTCACCGCCCGGTTGTCGCGGGTCGTCGGGCCCGGGCGCGCGATCCCCGCCAAGTACACCGGCGCGTTGGTGTGGACGAACGGCAGCGTCACGAACTCCGTGAAGCCACCCGTCCGTTGCTGGATCCCGGCCAGTGTCCGCAGATGCCCCAGCCAGTGGCGCGGCTGGTCCACATGGCCGTACATCATCGTCGAGGAGGAGCGGATGCCCAGTTCGTGGGCCGTCGTGACGACCTCGGTCCAGGTCGCCGTGGGCAGCTTGCCCTTCGTCAGAACCCAGCGGACCTCGTCGTCGAGGATCTCCGCCGCCGTGCCGGGGATCGAGTCAAGTCCGGCCTCCTGCGCGGCCGTCAGCCACTCGCGGATCGAAAGTCCCGTCCTCGTCGCGCCGTTGACGACCTCCATCGGGGAGAAGGCGTGCACATGGATCCCGGGGACGCGGGACTTCACCGCCTTCGCGATGTCGAAGTACGCCGTGCCCGGCAGGTCCGGGTGGATGCCGCCCTGCATGCAGACCTCCACCGCGCCCACGTCCCAGGCCTGCTGCGCCCGGTCCGCGACCTGCTCCAGCGACAGCGTGTACGCGTCGACGTCCGTGCGGCGCTGAGCGAAGGCGCAGAAGCGGCAGCCCGTGTAGCAGACGTTGGTGAAGTTGATGTTCCGCGTCACGATGTACGTCACGTCGTCCCCGACCGCCGAACGGCGCACGTCGTCCGCGACCCGGCACAGCGCGTCCAGTGCCGGTCCGTCCGCGTGCAGCAGCGCCAGCGCCTCGGCGTCCGTCAGCTTCGCCGGGTCGTCGGCCGCGGTGCGCAGGGCCTCGCGCACGTCCGTGTCGATGCGCTCCGGCACCATGCCGGGCGCGGCAGCCTCGCGCAGGGCGCCCCAGTCGCCGTACACCTCGTCGAAGTCGTCGCGGCGGTCGGACGTACGGCCGTCGGTGTCGATCGTGCGGTGCAGGTCCGTACGGCCGCTCGCCTCGAAAGCCTCCTCCGGCTCCTGCCACGGCAGCCCCTGCGGAAGCGCCTCGGAACGCGCCAGTCCCGTCTCCGGGTCCGCCAGCGCCCGTACGTGCGGCCGCAGCCGCGGGTCCAGCCAGGGCTCGCCGCGCCGCACGAACTCCGGGTAGACACACAGCCGTTCCCGCAGCTCGAAGCCGGCTGCCGCGGACTTCTCGGCGAGTTGCTCGATCTGCGGCCAGGGGCGCTCGGGGTTGACGTGGTCGACGGTGAGCGGGGAGACGCCGCCCCAGTCGTCGATGCCGGCACCGATGAGCCGCTCGTACTCGCCGTCGACGAGATTCGGCGGGGCCTGGAGACAGGCGCTCGGCCCCATGATGTGCCGGGCCACCGCCACTGTCGCCACCAGCTCGTCGAGCTCCGCGTCCGGCATGCCGCGCATCGCCGTGTCCGGCTTGGCGCGGAAGTTCTGGATGATCAGTTCCTGGATGCCGTGGTACGCCCGGGAGACGCGGCGCAGCGCGAAGAGCGACTCGGCGCGCTCCTCGTACGTCTCGCCGATCCCGATCAGGATGCCGGACGTGAAGGGCACGGAGGAGCGGCCGGCGTCCTCGAGGACGCGCAGCCGTACCGCGGGCTCCTTGTCCGGGGAGCCGTGGTGGGGGCCGCCGGGCTCGGACCACAGGCGGGTCGCGGTCGTCTCCAGCATCATGCCCATGCTCGGCGCCACCGGCTTCAGCCGCTGGAAGTCGGTCCAGGTCATCACGCCGGGGTTCAGGTGGGGCAGGAGCCCCGTCTCCTCCAGGACGCGGACGGAGATGGCGCGGACGTAGGCGATGGTGTCGTCGTAGCCGTGCGCGTCGAGCCATTCGCGCGCCTCGGGCCAGCGGTCCTCGGGCTTGTCGCCGAGGGTGATGAGGGCTTCCTTGCAGCCGAGGGCAGCCCCGCGGCGCGCCACGTCGAGCACCTCGTCGGGCGACATGAACATTCCGTGACCGGCCCGGCGCAGCTTGCCGGGGACGGTGACGAACGTGCAGTAGTGGCACTTGTCCCGGCACAGCCGGGTGAGGGGGATGAAGACGCTCTTCGAGTACGTGATGACGCCGGGACGGCCGGCCGCATCGAGGCCGGCGTCCCGCACCCGGGCAGCCGACGCGGCGAGGTCTTCGAGAGCCTCGCCGCGTGCCTGCAGGAGCACCGCCGCCTCTCCGGCGTCGAGGGCGACGCCGTCCCGGGCACGTTTGAGGGCGCGACGCATGGAGTTCTCGGTCGGGCGCGTTCCGGAGGTCGCGGAAGTCGTCATCCATCGAGCATACGAGCGATGTGATCAGGTCAGACAGCCGCTGGCCGGTTCGTCCCCGGGCGGCGGCCGTTACACGGTGTCACTGGAGTCGGCGGTTCCGGTCACGTACCTCGCGTACTCGTCCAGGAGTCGCAGCACTTCCGCCTCCTCCGCCGGCGGCAGCTGGACGACGGTCTCCTCGATGCCGAGGCCGGCGTAGTGGGCGAGCTTGCCGGGCGTGGCTTCCGCACCGGCTTGGGGTGGGCGAAGCTGGCGCGCACGCTCGCGAACTCCCCCTCGTACGCGGTGGGTTCCTCCGCCCACAGGGCGCGCATCAGCCCCATCCGGTCCCGGACCAGCTCGCGCCGCGTACGCCACTCGACGCCGTGGTCGGCGGCTTCCTCCACGTTCCAGCCGAAGCCGAGGCCGAGGGTGAAGCGGCCGCCGGAGAGGTGGTCCAGGGTCGCGATCTGCTTGGCGAGGCCGATCGGGTCGTGCTGGGCGACGAGCGTGACGCCGGTGCCGAGGCCGAGGCGCTCGGTGACGGCGGCGGCCTGGCCGAGCGCCACGAACGGGTCGAGAATCCGGCCGTACTCGGGCGGCAGCTCGCCACCGGCCGGGTACGGAGTGGTGCGCTCGACGGGGATGTGGGTGTGCTCGGGGAGGTAGAGCCCGGCGAAGCCCCGCTGCTCCAGCTCACGGGCGAGCCGCGTGGGCGTGATCGTCTCGTCGGTGAGGAAGATCGTCACGGAGATGCGCATGCCCCAGTCTCTACCGGCAGGGACTCAAACTGTCCATACCGACCGGTCGGGCCCTCCAGCGTGTGCCAGGACAACCCCGGCGACCACCACGGCGACCACCACGGCGACCACCGCGGCGACGACCTCGGCTGCGGAAACGGCCTCGGCAGCCGCGCGTTGTTGGACGGGCGCCGCCGCCGCGCTTACGTTGGGAAGCGTGAGCTTCGCGTCAGCGGCCGGCCGGACCGGGGGCCAGGAGACGAGGACGGTGCGGGGCACCCTGCCCACCGGCTCTCCCGACTTCGTGTACGTCCCCGTCGAAGTCCCCTCCGGCGTACGCGAGATCAAGGTCGCGTACACCTATGACAAGCCGTCCGTCCCGGCCGGCACCGCGGGCAACGCCCTCGACATCGGCATCTTCGACGAGCGCGGCACCGAACCGGGCGGCCAGGGCTTCCGGGGCTGGTCGGGCGGCGCCCGCACGGAGTTCTTCCTGCGCACGGACGACGCGACGCCGGGATACGTCCCGGGACCGGTCCGCGAAGGCACCTGGAACATCGCGCTCGGCCCGTACACGGTCGCTCCCCAGGGCCTGTCGTACGAGATCACGGTCACGCTGACCTACGGCGAGCAGGGCGCCGTCGTCGAGCCGGTGTACCCGCCCGCCCGTGCCGAGGGGCGGGGCCGGGCCTGGTACCGGGGCGACTGCCACCTGCACTCCTGGTACTCGGACGGCCGCCGCACCCCGGATGAGATCGGGGCCCTCGCCCGGGCCGCGGGCCTGGACTTCATCAACACCTCGGAGCACAACACGCACGCGGCGCACCCGCACTGGGCGGACGTCGCCGGGGACGACCTGCTGGTCATGCTGGGTGAGGAGGTCACCACCCGGAACGGCCACGTCGTGGCGCTGGGCACCGAGCCCGGCACGTTCGTCGACTGGCGCTACCGGGCCCGCGACGACCGCTTCGGCCGTTTCGCCCACCGGATCCGCCGGGCCGGCGGCCTGGTCGTCCCGGCCCACCCGCACGCCACCTGCATCGGCTGCAACTGGAAGTTCGGCTTCGGCGAGGCGGACGCGGTCGAGGTGTGGAACGGCCCCTGCACACCGGACGACGAGGTGACGCTGGCGGCCTGGGACGGGATGCTGGTCGCGTCCGTGCGGGAGGGGCGCGGCTGGATCCCGGCGATGGGGAACAGCGACGCCCACCGCGACCCGGACGTGGTCGGCCTGCCGCAGACGGTGGTCCTGGCCGACGACCTGACCCGGGAGGCGATCCAGGAGGGGATCCGGGCGGGGCGCTCGTATGCGGCGGAGTCGAGCAGAGTCTCGCTGTCGTTCACGGCGACCGGCGACCGGGGCGCACACGCGGGCATCGGAGAACGCCTGAAGACCGACCCGGACACCCCGGTGACCGTACGCCTGGAGGTGACGGGAGCCCCCCGCTGCACGGCCCGCTTCGTGACCGACCAGGGCGTGCTGTTCACCGGCGCCGTCCTGCCGGTGTCGGGCGAGGGGGCCGTGGAATGGCGTACGACGCCGTCGTACGCGGCGTACGTACGGGCGGAGTTGCGCCACGAGACGGCGGCGGGACCACTGCCGGGGGCGTTGGCCGCGTTCACGAACCCGATCTTCCTCGGGTATTGAACGGCGCTCCTGAGCCCGGTTCGCGTGGTGCCGGGGCGGGGCTCCCTCGTGGCCGGCCCCGGCCAGGTCGGCGACCGCCGCAATGCGGCCCGACGGCCACACCCCGTCCACGGGCCGTCGCCCGCTCGCCGGACGGTGCGGACGTGGCCGGCACGGCCTTCTGCCGCTGCTCCCAGGGGCCGAACCTCCACCACGGATTCCAGGTCATCACGCGCATCGCCGACCCCCCGCCCTGGACGTCCCCGAACGCCGGGAACATTGAAGACCACCGTCACCGGCGCCAGGCAGGAGACGGGAGACAGGAGACGGGAGTCTCAGCAGCGATGTCCCGCAACGCCGAGAGCAAGTACCGGGCCGCCACGGCGATCCAGCGCCGGATCGCCAATCCGCTCATGCGCCGGCTCCCCTTCCACACCCTCCTGGAAACCACGGGCCGCGCGTCGGGCCTGCCCCGCCGCACTCCGGTCGGCGGGCGGCGCGTCGGCGATTCCTTCTGGCTGGTCTCCGAGTTCGGGGAGCGGTCGCAGTACGTCCGCAACATCATGGCCGACCCGAAGGTCCGGGTACGGATCTGCGGGCGGTGGCACAGCGGCACGGCGCATCTGATGCCCGAGGACGACGCCGTCGTACGACTGCGCAGCCTGCCCAGGCTGAACAGCGCGGCCGTACGGGTGATCGGGACCGGGCTGCTGACGGTGCGGGTGGACCTGGACGGGTGAGTCTCCGGTCACCGGAGGCTCACCCCGGCCACACGATCGCCTGCACCTCGCTGTAGGCGTGCAGCGCGTACGAGCCGACGTCCCGGCCGACCCCGCTCTTCTTGAAGCCCCCAACGTCTGGCAGGACCGCCTCCCGAAGAAGTACCTGGACACCGGCCCGCGCATCGTCCGCGCCCCGCTGAAGGAAATGACCTTCCTCGGCGGCCGGTTCAAGCCCGTCATGGGCCGACCGGGCGACGACGGGCCTCTCGGCGACTGGTGGGTCTACGAGGACCTCCACCGCCCCCTCACCCGTCTCGACACCGCCGTCGGATACAGCAGGGACGAGATCAGGCTCGAAGTCATCACGTACGAGCAACGCGAACCGGGGCTCCGCGGACGCGTGGTGAAGGACATCGCGGCCGAACGGGGCGTGGACCCCTTCACCTGCCTGGCCGTCGGCACCACCTTCTCCTTCTACAGCGGGCAGATCTGCACGGCGCCGACGCGGGTGCTGGCGCAGCGGGGCGTGTACGACCGGCTGGTGGACCAACTGGCCTCTTACGCGGGCCGGTTGAAGGTGGGTGACCCCCGCGAGCCGGACACCGTCGTTGGGCCGGTGATCTCGGCGGCGCACCGGGACCGGGTGGAGTCCTACGTCGAACTCGGCCGGAAGGAGGGCGCGACGGTGGTCGCCGGCGGTGAACGGCCGTCGACCGGCCGGGGTTTCTACGTCGCCCCGACCCTCCTCGCGGACTGCACGAACGACATGCGCGTGGCCCGGGAGGAGATCTTCGGCCCGGTGGTGGTCGTCGTCCCCTTCGACGAGGAGGACGAGGGGATCGCCCTCGCCGACGACAGCGACTACGGCCTGATCGACTACGTCTGGTCGGGCGACGTGGCCCGTGCCTTCCGCGTGGCACGGCGGCTGCGGGCCGGCGGGGTCGGGATCAACACCGTCGGCCGCAACATGGAGGCGCCGTTCGCCGGCTCCACCGTGTGGTCGTCTACGGAGATGATCAGGGGAAAGGTGCGGGGGGTGCTGGCGTCGGTGTCCATGGCGCTCACGGTAGCGCCGATCTGACGATCCGTCAGCTTGGTGAAGAGGCGGAGCGGGGGCGGGTGATGGGCGGGCGTGCCGGGCGTGGTCGTCCTGAGCGGACGCACGCTGACGCCGGGTGAAGACCTCGTGAATCCCGCTCGCCTCCTTGTGATCACCCTCTCCACAGCTGACGCGTCTGGCCTGAACAAGGCAGACTGGCGGGGTTGCTCACTGTTTCTAGGGAGACGACGATGGACGGTGTACCGCAGGTGCCCGGGGCGCCGCGCGTACCGGAGCAGAGGCGTTACGACTCCGCGACGGAGTCGGCGGCGCTGCGCTTCAGCGTGCTCGGACCCGTGCGCGCCTGGCGCGGCGAGGAGCCGCTGAACACCGGTTCCCCCCAGCAACGCGCCCTGCTCGCCGCGCTCCTGCTGCGCGAGGGCCGCACGGCGACAGCGGCCGAACTGATCGACGCCCTGTGGGCTGACGAACCCCCGTCGCAGGCGCTGGCGGCGCTGCGGACCTACGCCTCACGGCTGCGGAAGGTGCTGGGCCCCGGCGTCCTGGTCAGCGAGTCGGGCGGATACGCCATCCGGTCGCCGGGCGAGGGCGCCCTGGACGTGGCGGTGGCTCAGGAACTGTCCGCCGAGGCGGAGAAGGCGAAGAACGCCGGAGACCTGTGCCACGCCCGGGACGTCCTGGGCCGGGCGCTGGCCCTGTGGGACGGCGAGGTCCTGGCCGGCGTGCCTGGCCCGTACGCGGAGGCGCAGCGGGTCCGCCTGGAGGAGTGGCGGCTGCAACTCCTCGAATCACGCCTGGACATGGACCTCGAACAGGGCTGCCACGCCGAGGCGGTCTCGGAACTGACCGCGCTGACGGCGGCGCACCCCCTGCGGGAACGCCTGCGCGAACTGCTGATGCTGGCGCTGTACCGCAGCGGCCGGCAGGCGGAGGCCCTCGCGGTGTACGCCGACACGCGCCGGCTCCTCGCCGACGAACTGGGCGTCGACCCGCGCCCGGGCCTCAGCGAACTTCAGCAGCGGATCCTGCAGGCCGACCCGGGCCTGGCGGAACCGTCCGCCCCGAAGACCGAGCCCACAGCGGCACCGGTCCGCCCCGCACAGCTTCCCGCGACCGTACCCGACTTCACCGGACGCACCTCCTTCGTGTCCGAACTCAGCGAGGTCCTGGCCTCGGCAGACGGCCGCGTGATGGCGGTCTCGGCGCTGGCCGGAATCGGCGGCGTCGGCAAGACGACGCTCGCGGTCCATGTGGCCCACCAGGCACGGGGAGCCTTCCCGGACGGCCAGTTGTACGCCAACCTCCAGGGCGAGGGCGCGCGGGCGACCGACCCGGAGACCGTCCTCGGCTCCTTCCTGCGTGCCCTGGGCACGGCGGACTCGGCGATCCCCGACTCCCTGGAGGAACGGGCGGCCCTGTACCGCTCGGTCCTCGACGGCCGCCGGATCCTGGTCCTGCTGGACAACGCGCGGGACGCCGCCCAGGTGCGCCCGCTGCTGCCGGGCACCGAGGGCTGCGCGGCGCTGGTGACGTCACGGGTACGGATGGTGGACCTGGCCGGCGCCCATCTGGTCGACCTGGACGTCATGTCGCCGGAGGAGGCGCTGTCCCTGTTCACGAAGATCGTGGGCGAGGAACGGGTGGCCTCGGAGCGGGAAGCGGCACTGGACGTGGTGGCGGCGTGCGGATTCCTCCCCTTGGCGATCCGCATCGCGGCGTCCCGCCTGGCCGCCCGCCGCACGTGGACGGTCTCGGTCCTGGCCGCCAAACTCGCCGACGAACGACGCCGCCTGGACGAGCTCCAGGCGGGAGACCTGGCCGTCAAGGCGACCTTCGAGCTGGGCTACGGCCAACTGGAACCGGCCCAGGCACGGGCGTTCCGCCTGCTGGGCCTCGCGGACGGCCCCGACATCTCCCTGGCGGCGGCAGCGGCCTTACTGAATCTGCCCACGGACGACACCGAGGACCTGCTGGAGTCGCTGGTCGACACCTCTTTACTGGAATCCGCGGCACCCGGCCGCTACCGCTACCACGACCTCGTACGCCTCTACGCGCGTGCCTGCGCGGAGCGGGACGAGTGGCCGCCCAGCGGGCACGAGGCACTGTCACGGCTGCTGGACTTCTATCTGGGGACCGCGGCGGGGGTCTATGCGATCGAACGGCCCGGGGAGCGGGTCCTGGAGCACTTCGCGGCGACCGAGCAGCCCGGTCTGTCCTTCCCCGACCGGGACCGCGCGCTGGAGTGGCTGTTCAGCGAGTCGAACTGCCTGCTGGCCGCAGCCCAGCAGGCGGCTGCCGCAGGGATGCAGCGCAAGGCCGCCGACCTGCTGATGGCCGCCGTGGATCTCGGCGAATCGGGCGCGAACTCCCTGCAGTTCACCCAGGCTGCCACGGCCGTGAGCGATGCGGCCCAGGCCGCCGGCGATGCCTGGGCCGAGGGCAGGGCCCGCACGATGCTCTCCCATGTCCACAGTGTGTGCGGGCGCTTCGCCGAGGCGGAGTCGGAAGGAAAGCACGCCCTTGAAGTCGCGACGGCGGTCGGGGATCCCGTCGCCTGCGGACAGGCCCCGAACCAGCGAGGCATCATCGCTCTCTACGAGGGCCGGCACTCCGACGCCGAGGCCCACTTCGAAAGCGCCCTGGCGGCCTTCCGCGCCGACGGAAACCAGCCCGGTGCCGCCGCTGCCCTGTGCAACCTCTCCCGCGTCCATCTGGCCACCGGCCGTACGGACAGCGCGGTGACGCTGGCGCAGACGGGGATCGAGATCTATGAGCAGGACGCTTCCGGACAGGCGCTGCGGCTCGCGAACGGGAAGTACGCCCTCGGTCTGGCGCTGACCAGCGCTCGCAGGACCGCCGAGGCACAGTCGGCCCTCCTGGCGGCTCTGGAGGTCTTCCGCGACAGCAGACAGCGTTTGTGGCACGGCATGACGCTGTTCCGGCTGGCCGAGCTGCATCTCGCCGACCGGGCACCGGCGCCGGCCGCCACCCACGCCGAGCAGGCCCTGGCCGAACTGCGGGGCATCGGCGGCGACTGGCGGCGCGCGAATGTGCTGACGGTCCTCGGCCGTGCCCTGACGGGGATCGAGCAAAGGGACCGGGCGCAGGTGTGCTGGCAGGAGTCCCTGAAGATCTTCGAGGAACTCGGGTCACCCGAGGCCGCTGACGTACGCGCGTTGCTGGCTCCGGCCGCGGTCGCCTGACCTGCGGCGTTCAGGCGTTCATCAATCGTTTATCGCGGACCGGCACTCTCATCAGTGCCGGTCCGTCGCGTCGGGGGGCAGACGGCTCGGCACTTGGCCCCACCGTTAGGGTGAACGGCCTTACGAATGCCCGTCCGGCGGTCCACGGGGGAATCGCCGGACGGGCAGTTCAACCCTCAGCAGAGTTCAAGGGAGTTGACCGTCATGGCCGACAACAGCGGCGAGATCAAGCCGAACGACGCCCACGCCACCGGGGAGGAGCTGACCGTTCAGGACGCACACGCGACCGGCGGGGTTCTCAAGCCGGCGGACGCCCACGCGACGGGCGAAGAGGAGATCACGACGCTCGACGCCCACGCGACGACCGAGCGCCCCAACTAGTACAGCGTCAGCCAAGGTTCGCCCCGTCGCGACGCCCGGCACGCCCTCTCGCCGCACCGGCCGAAAGCCCGAGTACGTCCAGTACGAGGACTTCCGGCCGGAACGCCGAGAGCACGCACCGGACGCCGCTCCTTGCCGGGCAAACCTTGGCTGACGCGGCACTAGTGCCACCACACGGGGATCGGCCGCGGCGGCGCGGAGGGGAGCCGCCGCGGCCGACGTCGTGCGAGTCCGTCAGCTCATCTCCCTCCGTGCCGCGCCCCACGTCTGACCGGCCCGCCCCCGCAACTCCCCCTTGACCACCTTCCCGCTCGCGTTCCGGGGCAGCTCTCCCACGAACTCCACCGCTGTCGGCACCTTGTAGTTCGCCATCTCCCGGCGGGCCCAGGCCATCAGGTCGTCACTCGTCAGCACGGCCCCGGGCCGTCGTACCACGTAGGCCTTCCCGACCTCCCCCAGCCACGGATCCGGGACCCCGATCACCGCCACGTCCGCCACATCCGGGTGCAGGCCGAGCAGTTGCTCTATCAACTACTGGAACGACGATCCCCTCGTCGGGCCCGCCTGGACCGCCGCCCGGCACCTCTGGAAGCACGCGGACTTCACCCCCGAGGACGTCGACGTCGCCCAGACCTACGACGCGTTCTCCCCGCTCATACCGCTCTCCCTGGAAGGTTACGGGTTCTGCGGGAGAGGGGAGGGCGGGGCGTTCACCGAGGGAGGCGCCCTGGAGATCGGCGGGCGGCTGCCCGTCAACACGGGCGGCGGCGGGCTCTCGGAGGCGTACGTGCACGGCTTCAACCTCATCACCGAAGGCGTGAAGCAGCTGCGCGGGACCAGCACCGCCCAGGTCCCGGGGGCCTCGACCTGCCTGGTCACGGCGGGCGAGGGAGTCCCCACGTCCGCGCTGCTGCTGAGGAGTTGAGATGCTTTACCCCGTCATCGACCCCGATGGCGCCCGTTCTGGCGGTACGCCGCCCGGGGCGAGCTCCGCGTCCAGGCCTGTGCCGGCTGCGGTGAACTCCGCTTCCCGCCCCGGCCCTGCTGCCCTCACTGCCAGTCCTTCGGCAGCGAGTGGCGCACCACCTCCGGGCGAGGTCGTGTCTGGTCGTACGCCGTTCCCCACCCGCCGCTCCTGCCGGACTACGCGGAGCAGGCGCCGTACAACGTCGTGGTCGTCGAGCTCGCCGACGCTCCCCGGATACGGCTCGTCGGCAATCTGGTCACGGAAGCCGGCGCGCCCCTCGGCTCCCTTCCGCCCGAACGCGACCGCATCGGCGCCGAGGTGCTGGTCGTGTTCACCTCCGCCGGGCTTCCCCAGTGGGTCCTGGAGCGGTCATGAGCGTGCGCCTCAGCGCCGACAAGGACACCGGCGTCGCCGTCGTCACCCTCGACCGGCCCGAGCGGCTCAACGCCATCGACCTCGGCATGCGTGACGAACTGACGGAGGTCTGGCAGGAGTTGCGGTTCGACGACTCCGTACGGGCCGTCGTCCTGACCGGGGCCGGTGAGCGGGCGTTCTGCACGGGGCTCGACCGGGACGCCGTCGTGCCGCAGCCGAACTCGCCGTACATGGCGGACGATCCGCTGCTGCGGGCCGGGCCCAAGGCCAACGACCTGTGGAAGCCGGTCGTCGCCGCCGTGCGGGGGATGGCCTGCGGGGGCGCCTTCTATCTCCTCGGGGAGTCGGAGTTCGTCGTCGCCGACCCGACGGCGGTCTTCTTCGACCCGCACACCACCTACGGCATGGTCAGCGCGTACGAGTCGGTGCTGATGGCACAGCGGATGCCGTTCGGGGAGGTCGCGCGGATGATGCTGATGGGGACGGCGGAGCGGATCGGTGCCCGGCGGGCCCATGACATCGGGCTCGTCTCCGAACTCACCGAGCCGGGCGGGGCTTTGGCGGCGGCGAAGGAGTGCGCCGCGGTCATCGCCGGTTGTCCGGCCGAGGGCGTGCAGGGGACCGTGCGTGCCCTCTGGGCCGCCAGGGAGGCCTCCGTCGCCCAGGGGTTCGCCCTGGCCCCGCATCTCATCTCGCTGGGCAACCTGCCCCCGGACCGCCAGGCCGAGCTGTTCGCCGGCCGGCGGTCCGTGGGGTTCCGGGTCAGATGACGGGCGCGGTCCTCAACTCACCGGTGGGGCGTACGGGTCGACCTGGCAGTGGTCGATGCGGGCGAGGAGGCCGGCGTCGTCCACGTCCACCGTCACCCTGGTCGAGTTGTCCGCCGACACGTACGCCTCCATGCTCCGCCGGACGACCGTGTCGGCCTGTTCGTCCACGAAGGTGACGTCGAAGGCGAAAGTGCCGCCGGTGCCGTTCGGGTTGGTGACCGTGACCGTCGCGTACGGGGCCTTCTCGGTCGCGCAGGTGATCAGCCGCACCTCGGCGTCCTGCGGCGACGCCGTCGACGTGTCGCCGGACCCGCCGCCACTGCCGTAGGAGTCGTCGTCGTAGCCGTCGTGGTCGTCGTAATCGTGGTGGCTGCCCGATCCCGACGTACCGCCGCCGGACGTCGTCGACGAGCTGTCGTGGTCCTGGCCTGAGCTGCTGCAGCCGCCCCCTCCGTCGCTGCTTCCGTGGCCGTGGCCGTGACCGCGCCCTGTCGAGAAACCGGTCAGCGTGAGGACCACCAGTGCCGTGACCGCTGTGAACTTGAGCCTGCGCCCCCGTAGATGCATCCCCCAAGCCTAGGGATCACCTGTCACGATCATGTCACCGTGCTTCGATCACCGTGTGGAGATCACCGGACGGCGAGGAGGGTCTCCTAGGCCGTCCTGGCCGTTCCGGTCCCCTTCTCCGCGTCCAGGGCGTACACGCAGCGGTCCTTGCTGCACGCGTACACGACGCCGTCCTCGACCACCGGGGATCCGGTGATCTCACCGCCGGTCGCGAGCTTCCATCTCAGGCGCCCGTCGTCGGCCTTCAGCGTGTACAGCAGGTGGTCCGTGGAGCCGAAGTGGATGCGGCCCTCGGCCACGACGGGGGTGCCCACGACGTCACCGCCCGCCTGGAACCGCCACTTGGGCGTGCCGGTGACGGCGTCCAGGGTGTAGAGGCCCTTGCCGCTGCCCACGTGCACATGTCCCGCCGCCACCAGGACGGGCTCCGTCGACGCCCGGGACTCGGTCGCGATGCGCCAGCGGTCGCGGCCGTCGGCGGCATCCAGGGCGTACACGGTGCCGAGGTAGTCGGCGAGGTAGACGCCCCCGCCGGTCACCGCGGGGCCCGGCACGAACGCCGGCGGGCACAGGAAGACCGCCGGCGCCTCGAAGTGCCAGCGGACGTGACCGCTCGCCACGTCGACGGCCAGGACCCGGGTGCCGGCGGACACGTACACGTATCCGTCCGGCGCGGGCCTCACCCGCACCGGCACGCCGCCGCAGGAGGCCGCGTCGCCGATCGGGTACGACCAGCGCTCGTCGCCGGTCCGGGCGTCCAGGGCGCGCAGCCGGGCGTCCTGCCAGACGTACACCGTGCCGTCGTGGAGGGCGGGTCCGGCCTCCGGGGACTCGAAGTCGGTCTGGGCGCCGGTGATCTCCCACAGTTTCTGGCCGTTGGAGGCCTCCCAGGCCTGTACGCCCCCGCCGCGGGTGCCGGTGACGACCGTTCCGCGGTCGGCCGTCAGCGAGTACACCCAGGCATCCGTGGACAGCCGCCACAGGTCGCCGCCCTCGCGGGCCTCCAGGGCGAAGAGCGTGGGGCCGTCGGAGGCGTGGATACGGCCGTCCGCGACCGCCATCGACCAGGCCACGTCCCGCGTCTTGAAGCGGCGCCGGCCGGTGGCCACGTCCAGTGCGTGGACCTCGAAGGAGGTGACGTAGACGAGGTCGCCGGCGACCGACGGGGTGCCCCACACGTCGTTCGACATGCGGAACCGCCACGGGCGCCAGCCGGCCGCGGTCTCCGGCGGGGCCGCGGCAGGCGCCGGCACGACGGGGTCGGCGCCGTTGACCCCGGGGCGCGGCTTGGACCAGGAGGCGGCCAGGCCGGCCTCCGGCGGGGGCGCCTTGACGGCGGCCGCGCGGGCGTCGGCGACGCGCGGACCGGGCCCGATGGGCACCTTGGCGCCGGCCAGCCGCACGGGGCCGGTGTCGGGGGCGCCCACGGGCAGGGGCGGGGCGGTCACGGCGGCCGGGACGACGGGGTCGTGCGGGGGCGGGGGCGGGGGCGGCAGGGGCGCGACCCGGCCACCGCCTCCGCCGCCGCTGCGGGCGCTCTGCGGCGCGGGCTTGGCCGCCGGACGGCCGCCGCGGCGCGACTCGATCAGGCCCACCGCGCGCTCGGGCAGCCACGCCGACGCCGTACCGCTGTCGTCGGAGCCGGAGCCGAAGAGGTGGGGGGCCAGCTGGGCCTGGAGGTCGGCCGGGTTGGGGCGGGCCGTGGCCTCCATCTGCATACAGGATTCGATGAGCGGGCGGAGCTCGTCCGGCAGGCCCTGCAGGTCGGGGCCCTCGCGCAGCAGCATGAACACGGTCTCGACGGGGTTCGCCCCGTGGAAGGGGGCGTGTCCGGTGGCGGCGAAGACCAGCATGGAGCCGAGCGAGAACACGTCGCTCGCACCCGTCACGCTCCGCGAGTCCTTGGCCTGTTCGGGGGACATGTAGGCGGGCGTACCGACGGCGACGTTCGTCATGGTCAAACGCGTGTTCGAGACACCGGACGCGATACCGAAGTCGATGACCCGCGGCCCGTCCTCGACCACCAGGACGTTCGAGGGCTTGAGGTCACGGTGGACGAGCCCCGCGCCGTGGATCGACTGCAGGGCCTCGGCCACACCCGCGGCCAGCCAGCGCACCGCCTGGGCCGGCATCGGCCCGCACTCGTTCACTATCTCCTCGAGGGAAGGCGCGGGAACGTACGCCGTGGCCAGCCATGGCACGGCCGCGCGGGGGTCGGCGTCGACCACGGCCGCCGTGTAGAAGCCGGAGACCGCCCGGGCCGCCTCCACCTCACGGGTGAAGCGGACGCGGAAGAGCTGGTCCTCGGCCAGCTCCGTCCGGACCGTCTTGATCGCCACGCGCCGGCCGGACGCCGAGCGCGCGAGATAGACCAGCCCCATGCCGCCGGCGCCCAGCCGTCCCAGCACCTCGAACGGCCCGATCCGCCGCGGATCGTGCTGCGTCAGCTGATCCACCACTTGCCTGCCACCTCCCCGTACGAGCCGCGTCATCCAGATATGTACGCGACCCCGTGCAGCGTCTCACCACCGCCCGTGGTGGTGGCACGCACCCCGATTCTTCCTGTCCGGGGCACTGGTTGCGAACCCGGGGAAATATCGGGGTGTCTCTTTACATCTGCGCACATCTACGGACATAAAATGCCCGCTCAGCGCTCCAGCACCGCGAATGAAGCGCCTTGATTGTCCGAGACCACGGCCACTTTTCCGTACGAGGTGTCGAAGGGCGGTACCTGAACCCGTCCGCCGAGCCGGTTCACCGTCGCGAGTACGGCCTCGCAGTCGTCGGCCCCGAAATGGACGAGGAAGTGCGGCGGCATCTCGGCCGCGAAGACGTCGGAGACGGGCGCGCGGCCGAAGTCGGGCTCGGCGTCGGGCCCGAACAGGGCGTCGTGGAAGAGCTCGCCGTAGAAGGTGTTGGCGGCCTCGGTGTCCCGGGCGTAGAGCTCGGCCCAGGCGAAGGTGCCCGGCTCGTGCCGCCTGCCGAATCCCGGGTGGTGGTCCGGCTGCCAGAGGGCGAAGACGGCGCCCTCGGGGTCGGTGGCCAGCGCGGCCGTGCCCAGGTCGCCGACCGGTGTAGGGGCCACGACGATCTGGCCGCCGGCGGCCCAGATCCGGTCGGCCAGCCCCTCGGCGTCCGGCGTCGCGAAGTACACCGTCCAGACGGTGGGCATACGGCCGTCCGCCTTGTGCGCGAGCGCGGCGACGGGCTCGCCGTCCTTCAGCGCCCACACGGTGGGCCCGGACGCCGCCGGCTGGTCCTCGAAGGTCCACCCGAAGAGATCACCGTAGAACCGCCTGCCCGCCGCCAGGTCGGGAAGCTGGGCGTCGATCCAGCACGGGACGCCCTCTCCGTATGCGGATGCCCTGTTTTCGGCCATGCCGCCAACGTAACGGTGTCCCACGCACCCCGCAGACCAGGCGCACCACCCTTTCCTCACCCGTGCACCCCATTTGCAGTCGGCCGAATCGCGCTCCGATCACCCCTCGGTAAGCTGACGGCATGACAGGACAAGTGCGTACCGTCGACGGCCGCGTGGCCGGCCGGCGTGGGCAGGCGACCCGGCAGAAGCTGCTCGACTGCCTCAGCGAGATGCTCAGCTCCTCCCCGTACCGGGACGTCAAAGTCATCGATGTCGCCCGGAAGGCGGGCACTTCGCCCGCCACCTTCTACCAGTACTTCCCGGACGTCGAAGGCGCCGTCCTGGAGATCGCCGAGCAAATGGCCACCGAGGGCGCCGGATTGACCGAGCTCCTCGAGGGCAGGTCGTGGGTCGGCAAGGCCGGCTGGCAGACCGCCCAGGAACTCGTCGACGGATTCCTGGAGTTCTGGCGCAGGAACGACGCGATCCTCAGGGTCGTCGACCTCGGCGCGGCCGAAGGTGACAAGCGGTTCTACAAGATCCGCATGAAGATCCTGAACTCCGTGAACAACTCCCTCGCGGACTCGGTCGCCGAACTCCAGTCCAAGGGCAGGGTCGACAAGGACGTGAACCCCGCGGCGGTCGCGGGTTCGCTGGTCGCCATGCTCGCAGCCGTGGCCTCGCACCAGAAGGGCTTCCAGACATGGGGCGTCAAACAGGCTGAACTCAAGCCGAATCTGGCGCTGTTGGTGCACCTGGGCGTGACCGGCAAGAAGCCGACGAAGTAGGCGGCCGAACCGGTCACACCCTTTCCCAGGTCCAAGTCCTGTCAGGCAGGCGGCTGTTCACCGAGGTGAGCGGCCGCCTGCTGCGCTATCCGGGCAGCGGGCGGTCCTTGACCACGTGCTTCATCACCAGTGTGGAGGTCAGCCGCTGCACGCCCGGCAGCGTGGCGAGGCGTTCGTCGTACAGCCGCTGGTAGGCGGTGAGGTCGGCGGCGACGACCCGCAGCAGGTAGTCCGGCTCCCCGAACAGCCGCTGCGCCTCCAGCACCTCCTCCACCTCGGCAAGCGCCCGCTCGAACTCCGCGACCGTGTCCCGGTCCTCCTGCCGCATCGAGACGAAGACCAGCGCCTCGAAGTTCAGCCCGACGGCGGCCGGGTCGACGACCGCCCGGTAGCCGCGGACGGCACCCGAACGCTCCAGCTCACGCAGCCGCCGGTGACACGGCGAGACGCTGAGCCGCACCCGCGCGGCCAGCTCGGTCACGGTCAGCCGCCCGTCCTGCTGCAGCTCGGAAAGAATCTTCCGGTCCATGTCATCCATGAGGCAGATCTTCCCCCGAGAACCGCGATCATGAGCAAATTTGAGGAACACTTTCGGGCTATCCGCGCCTAATGTCCCCATCATGGACTCGGGAACCCTCATCTCCTTCCTCGCCGTGGACCTGCTGCTGGTCTGCGTGCCGGGCGCCGACTGGGCGTACGCGATCTCGGCCGGCCTGCGCGACCGCTCGGCGGTCACGGCGGTGGCGGGCCTGGTCGCCGGATACGCGCTGCACACCGTGCTGGCGGCGGCGGGCCTTGCGGTCCTGGTGGCGGGCTCACCGGGCCTGCTCACCGCGCTGACGGCGGCGGGGGCGGCGTATCTGGTGTGGCTGGGGTGGGGCGTGCTGCGCCGGCCGGACGCCCCGGGAGCGGCGGAAGCCGCCGACGAGACGACCCGCGCCCGCGTCTTCCTGCGCGGCGCCACGATCAGCGGCCTGAACCCCAAAGGCCTGCTGCTCTATCTCTCCGTCCTGCCGCAGTTCCTCGTCACCGGGGGCGGGCACCTGCCGGTGGCCGCGCAGACCGCCGTCCTCGGCGTGCTCCACATGGCGTGCTGCGCCGCCGTCTATCTGACGGTCGGGGGCACGGCCCGCGCGGTCCTCGGCGCCCGCCCGGCCGCCGCCCGCGCGGTCGCGCGCACGTCGGGGGCGGCGATGCTGGGAATCGGCGCGTTCCTGCTGGTGCAGCGGCTGGCGACGCTGTGAGGACTACGGCCCCTGCAGCTGTCGCCTCCGTACGATCCTGAAGACCCGTATCTCCCGCTCCACCCGGGCCTGGTACGTCGCGTACGGCGGCCAGAACCCCTGTAGCGCCTTCCAGGCCGCGGCCCGCTCCTCTCCTTCCAGCAGCCGGGCCGTGACGGCGATGTCCTCGCCCCTCCAGCTGACGGAGGCGTCGGGGCGGGCGAGGAGGTTGTGGGTCCAGGCGGGATGGCCGGTCCGTCCGAAGTTGGAGCCGACGAGAATCCAGCTCCGCCCGCCCTCCTCGGGCATGCAGGCAAGCGGCGTACGCCGTTCGAGGCCGCTGCGCGCACCGGTCGAGATCAGCACGACCCCGGGCAGCAGCTGCGCGCTGAGCAGCACTCTGCCGCGCGTGAGCCGGTGGACGGCCCGGTCGAGCGCGGGGATCACGTGCGGCGCCACCTTGGCGAAGCCGCGCGTCGACGACACCTTCTGCACCACACGCACACCGACAGCCACACACACGCACCTCCGTCGCCTCGAACAGGTGGGCCCGGTCGGCGGCGTGCCCGCGCAGCCGGTGGACCGGCCCGAACAGCAGCTCGTCGCCCGCGGCGCGCTTGAAGTACAGGTGGGCCTCGTGCTCCCAGGTGAACCCGATGCCGCCGTGCAGCTGGATGCCCTCGCCGGCGGCGTGGCGCAGCGCCTCCAAGGCCTGCGCGAGGGCGAGCCCGCCGGCCTGCTCGCCGTTCGCGGTGGCCCAGGCCGCGTAGTAGGCCGCCGAGCGTGCGGCCTGCACCTGCACGTACACGTCGGCCAGCCGGTGCTTGACGGCCTGGAAGGAGCCGACGGCCCGGCCGAACTGCTCATGCCGGACGTACTCCACGGTCCGCTCCAGCGCCCGGTCCGCGGCCCCGACGGCCTCGCAGGCGAGCAGGGCGGCGGCGCCGTCGCCGACCCGGGCGAGGCTGTCCAGAACCTCCGCCCCCTGGTCGTCGCCCAGCAACTCGGCTTCCACCTCGCGTAGTTGGAGGCGGGCCTGCGGTCGCGTCGGGTCCAGCCCGGTCTGCCGTGTCCGTACGAGCCCCTCCGCTTCCCCGGGAACGAGAAAGAGCAGGGTCCGCGACCGGGCGAAGCCTCCGGCGTGGGCGGCGACCACGAGCAGCCCCGCACTGTGGCCGCCGAGCACCTGGTCGACCTGCCCGTACAGCCGCCAGTCGTGGCCGGCGAGCCGGGCCTGCACCCGCCCGCCCGCCCTCCGCCGGCCCAGTCTCCGCCGTCGGCGCCGGTCAGCGCGAGGGCGGTGGCGAGGGCCGAGCCGGGTACGGCGAGGGCCGCTGTGAGTCCGCCGGAGGCGATGCGCGGCAGCAGCTCGGCCCGTTGGGCCGGTGTCCCCAGGGCGAGCAGCAGGAGGGCGGCGAGGCCGGCGGTGGCGAGCAGCGGTGACGGGGCGAGGAACCGCCCCGTCTCCTCCGCGGCCAGGGCGAGCTCGGTGACGGAGCAGCCGACACCGCCGTACGCCTCGGGAAGGGCGAGGCCGGGCAGCCCGAGCCGCCCGGCGAGGGCGTCCCACGGGGCGGGGTCGTGCCCGGCGGGGCTGTCGACGGCGGCCCGTATCTCCGCCGCTGTCCCGCAGCGCCTGCCGAGCAGCTCGCGGAGGGTGCGGCGGATCTCGTCCTGCTCGGCGGTGAAGCCGGCATCCATGGGCCCCCCTTACGGATCTGACGGGCCATCATATTAGGGCGGGGAGGACGGGATGCCCAGAGGTGCGGCACGGCACCCTGCCCCGGGCGCCCTGCCGCACCGGGGGGGAATCTGATGTGCCGTCAGATTCATGACTGCGGGATCACGGGCGGGTTCACCTGCGGGCTCGACGGGCCGAAGAGTCGCGGTCGTCGGCGTGGCCCTCGCCGACTGCGGCCGCGTGGACGACGCGACCCCCTACGCCCTGCACGCGCAGGCGGCCCGGCGGGCCCTGGCCGACTCCGGACCGGACCGGTCGACGGTCGACGGCTTCGCCTCGGCCGGCACCGGGACCCTCGCCCCGGTCGAGGTCGCCGAGTATCTGGGCCTGCGCCCCACCTGGGTCGACTCCACCTCCGTGGGCGGTTCCGCCTGGGAGGTCATGGCGGCCCACGCGGCGGACGCGATCGCCGCCGGACACGCGAACGCGGTCCTGCTCGTGTACGGCTCGACCGCCCGGGCGGACATCAAGGCGGGCCACCGCACGGGCAATCTCTCCTTCGGGGCCCGCGGCCCCCTGCAGTTCGAGGCTCCCTACGGCCACACGCTGATCGCCAAGTACGCCATGGCGTCCCGCCGTCACATGCTGGAACACGGCACGTCCATCGAGCAGTTGGCGCCGGTGGCGGTCCAGGCCCGCGCCAACGCGACGCTGAACCCGGAGGCGATGTTCCGCGAGCCGGTCGGCGTGGACGACGTCCTGTCCGGCCCGATCATCGCGGGCCCCTTCACCAAGCTCCACTGCTGCATACGCTCCGACGGCGGGGCGGCGGTCCTGCTGGCCGCCGAGGAGTACGTACGGGACTGCCGTACGGCCCCGGTGTGGATCCTCGGCACCGGCGAGTACGTCTCCCACGCCGCGATGTCCGAGTGGCCCGACTTCACCACGTCCCCGGCGGCGGTCAGCGGCCGGCTCGCCTTCGAACGGGCGCCTACGTCGGCTTCTCCTGGAAGAACCACGGCGAGATGGTGGTCGTCGGCATGCGGCCCGAACGCTGGGTGTCGTCCGGCCTCGGTACGGTGTGAGCCCGCGTCACGCAGGACAATCGGGGCATGGAATCAAAGCTTCACGAGCTGCTGAGATCGCTGCGGGTGTGGGACCCTGAGGTCACCGCACTGCCGCCGTTCGACCCGGGCACGGCACCCGCCGAACCCCTCCCCCTGTTCACCGCCTGGTTCGCCGAGGCGGTGGCGGCCGGGCGGGCCGAGCCGCACACCATGTCGCTGGGGACGACGGACGAGGAGGGCCGTGCGGACGTACGGATCGTGATGCTGCACGGCGCCGACGCGGACGGCTGGGCCTTCGCCACGCACGCGACCAGCCGCAAGGGCCTGCAGCTCGCGGCCCGCCCGTACGCGGCCCTCACCTTCTACTGGCCGGTCCAGGGCCGCCAGGTGCGCCTGCGCGGCCCGGTCACGGCCGCCCCGTCCGAGGAGGGTCAGGCGGACCTGCACGCCCGCTCCACCGGTGCCCTGGCCGCCGCGCTGACCGGCCGCCAGAGCGAAGTCCTGGGCTCGGTGGAGGAGTTGGCCCGGGCTTCGGAGACCGCCTGGGAGCGCGCCCAGCGGGATCCGGACGCCCCTGTCCCCTCCTGGACGCTCTACCGTCTCCGGCCGGACGAGGTGGAGTTCTTCCAGGGCGACGAACGCCGCAGACACGTGCGGCTCAGCTACCGGAGAAAGGACGGGGGCTGGGAGACGGAGCTGTTGTGGCCCTGACGGAGCGGTACGGCCCGTCCCGGGGTCATGACCGCCCCGGGACGGGGTCCGTCGCCAGCCGGGCGTGCAGGTGCGCGTCGCGGTACGCGTCCCGCCGGCCCGCCTCCCACATCGCGCCTCGCAGCGTCCCCTCGTAACGGAAGCCGCAGCGCTCGGCCACGCGGCAGGAGGCGGCATGACCGAGGGCGTGGTCCAGCTCCAGGCGGTGCAGGCCGAGTTCCGCCAAGGCCCAGTGGGCGGCGAGCGCGAGGGCCCGGGTCGCGACACCTTTGCCGCGGGCCTCGGGGAGGACCCAGTAGCCGATCACGGCGCGGTCGAAGACGCGGCTGATGTCGTTGACGCCTATGTGCCCCACCGTCGTACCGCTCTCCGCGTCCGTGACGCGGAACGACGCGCTGGTGCCGTCCGCGTCGCGCTCCGCCTTGCCGCGCAAAGCGGCCCGCGCGCCGTCGGCGTCCGTGACCGCCTTCAGCGGCGTGTTCCAGCGCAGGAACTCCGGGTCGGTCGTTCCGCGCAGCCATGCCTCGACGTCGGCGTCCGAGCCGGCGTCCCAGCGGCGCAGGCGCAGGCCGTTGCCGTACAGGTCGGGGAAGGGGCGGACGGTGTGCGTTGCGTCGACGTGAGCCATCAGTCCATTGAAGCCGCTCCCCGCGACCGGCGGGGCCGGAACACCGGCACCCCGTCCCGGAAGACAACGCCCAGCTCCGTCCCGGCCCGCAGCTCCCCCTCGGTGGCCCCCACGACCTGCGTCATCATCCGCGGCCCCTCGGCGAGGTCGACGACGGCGGCGACGTAGGGTGTCCGCTCCCCGAAGGGCGGCAGGTCGTTGCGGTGGACGACGGACCATGTGTACAGGGTCGCCCGGCCGCTCGCGTCCTCCCACGTCACGTCCTCGCTCCAGCAGTGCGGGCAGAACTCCCGGGGGTAGTGGTGTGCCCGCCCGCACGCGGCGCACCGGCGCAGCAGCAGCCGTCCCTCGGCGGCCGCGTCCCAGTAGGGCCGGGTGAAGGCGTCGGGGTCGGGGAGGTCGTACCGCGCGCCGCCCATCAGAACAGCCCGAGCCCGCTGTCGAACGACCATGTCTGCCAGGACATCCCGAACAGGGCGACGGCGGAGATCAGCGCCATCATCGCGTTCTGCCCCTGCTCGGCCCAGTCGTGGATCATGAGCGTGAAGTACACGACGTTCAGGGCCAGTCCGCCGAGCAGGGCGAGCGGGGTGAGGAACCCCGCGACCAGCCCCAGTCCCACCGCGAGCTCCGCGCAGACGACGACGTACGCCATCGTGCGCGGCCGGGGCGCGACCACGACCTCGAACCCGGACCGTACGGCGTTCCAGCGGTGCTTCGCCGCCACGTCCGCCGCCCAGGCGATCCCGGTGCCGCGCTCGAACCAGCCCTTCTTGTCCTTGTGGCGCCAGCTCTCCAGCCACCACAGGCCGAGTCCCACGCGCAGTACGGCCAGCCACTGCGCTCCGGTGAGCCAGATCATGTCCATGAATCTGACGGTACGTCAGGTAACTGGTACGGGGAAGCCCGCGCACACCCCATCGGGGAGGCCGTCACGGGAGGTGAGAGAACCCGGTGCGCCCGCCGTGACAAGGACCACGACGCCGAGCCCTTTGCACCAGCCGGGCTCGGCGTCATGCCATTCAGCCCTGGCGCACGTACATCCCGTCACCACAACCAGGTGGCCTACGCCACGAATCCCACCCACTCCTCCTACAGCCGTGATCAATCCGCAACCAATTCCGGTCTTGACCGAGACCCATCAACCACCTGCGTGATTACGCTCGCGCTCATGGCCGACTCCATAGCCGACTCCAAAGCCGACTCCAAAGCCGACTCCACATCGCCCTCCCCCGCACCCGCGCACCAGGCGGACCGCCCCGTGTACGTCATCGGCGGCGGACCGGGCGGGCTCGCCACCGCGTACGCGTTGCGCGCCCGGGGGATACGAGCCGTCGTGCTGGAGAAGTCCGACCGCGTCGGGGCGTCCTGGCGGCGCCACTACGACCGGCTGCACCTGCACACCACCCGCCGCCTGTCGGCCCTGCCCGGCCTGCCGATGCCGCGCCGGTTCGGGCGGTGGGTGTCCCGGGACGACGTGGTCCGGTACCTGGAGAAGTACGCCGAGCACCACGATCTGGAGATCGTCACCGGCGTCGAGGTCTCCCGCGTCGAGCGCTCCCCCGACGGCACGGGCTGGCTGCTGCACGCCACGGGCGGCCGCGAACTGACCGGCGCCGCGGTCGTCGTCGCCACCGGCTACAACCACACCCCGCACCTCCCGGAGTGGCCCGGGCGCGACACCTACACCGGCGAACTCCTGCACGCCGGCGACTACCGCAACGCCAAGCCCTTCACCGGCCGCGACGTCCTCGTCGTCGGCGTCGGCAACACCGGCGCCGAGGTCGCCGTCGACCTGGTGGAGGGCGGCGCCTCGCGGGTGCGGCTGTCCGTACGGACGGCCCCGCACATCGTGCGCCGCTCGACCGCGGGCTGGACCGCCCAGCACACGGGCGTGCTCGTACGACGGCTTCCGGTCGGCGTCGTCGACCGGCTGGCCGGGCTGCTGGCGAGACTCAGCGTGCCCGACCTGTCGGCCCAGGGCCTGCCCCGCCCCGACACCGGCCTCTACAGCCGGGTCAAGGAGGGCGCGATCCCCGTGTGCGACGTCGGCCTGATCGACGCCGTGCGCAAGGGCCGGGTCGAGATCGTGGCCGCCGTCGACGGCTTCGAGGACGGCAAGGTCGTCCTCGCCGACGGCAACCGCGTCTCCCCGGACGCCGTGATCGCGGCCACCGGTTACGTCCGCGCCCTCGAAGGCCTCGTCGGCGGCCTCGACGTCCTCGACCCCCGCGGCAGACCGGTCGCCCACGGCCCCCGCGCCCCGAAGAGCGCGCCCGGCCTGTACTTCACCGGTTTCACAACCCCCATCAGCGGCACGTTCCGCGAGCTGGCGATCGACGCGGAGAAGATCGCGAAGGCCGTCGCCAAGGAGGGCGCGGGGAAGCTGCCCCGGATCCCGGGCCGAGACGGCCGGGCTCTCCGGGCTTCCGGCTGACACAGGAATCCTCAACTCACGGTCGGGGGCATCCACTGGGCAGGCACCGAGACCTCCACGGACCGCAACGGGTTCAGGGACGGGGCGGTCCGGTCGGGCGAGCGGGTGGCCGAGGAGGTTCTGGCGGCGCTCTGCCGTCGCCGCGCACCTCTCGTCCGCGGTTCCTCCGCCCGTTCTCTGCGTGCACGGCGGGTTCCTGACGGAAAGTCAGTCAAGTAATCTGACAATGCGTCAGTTATTTGGCTGTCACACAGGAGCGGGCGGACCGATGCTTGGATCAACCCACGGCACCCTCACCACCGACTCCCGCCGGGCCCGGGTCATCGCCTGCGGCGAGCAACCCGGGCCCGCCGTCCACGGCAGGCCCGCGGAGGTCGACGACCTCGACGTCAGCGGCCGGCCGCTGTATGCCGGCGTTCCCGATCTGGACCGCTTCTTCCGGCCGGAGTCCGTCGCCGTGGTCGGCGCCTCGGACGCCGAGGGGCGGCCCAACACCGGTATCACCCGTCAGCTGATCGCGGGCGCGTGGACGCACTGGGCACGGGCGACGAGGACGCGGCGCCCCTGCTCTTCCACAAGGGCCGCTTCCTCTAGTCCGGTCGTCGCATTCCCGTCGTCCGCCCCGGAGGGCGGGCCCCGCGGCGTCCGGTGCGTGCTCTCGGCGTGCCGTGCCCCGGCCCTCGTACCGGCTGTACGCGGGCCAGGGCACGGTGCGGCGAGTGGGGGCACCCCCCGCGCCCTCAAGGCAGGGGGAGCGTGCACGGCGTCGCGGGGCAGGCGGGAATTCGACGACAGTGCCTGCCTAGGCGACCGCGATCCCACCCGCGGTGGCGGCCGGCCGCCGCCGGATCACCAGCGCCATCAGCGCCGCCGCCGCGCACAGCGCCCCGGACGCGTACCAGACCATGTCGTACGAGCCGAACACGTCCCGCGCGACACCCCCGAGGAAGGCCACGAGCGCGGCGCCGACCTGGTGGGAGGCGAGGACCCAGCCGAAGACGATCGCGCTGTCCTCGCCGTAGTGCTCGCGGCACAGCGCCACGGTGGGCGGGACTGTGGCGACCCAGTCGAGGCCGTAGAAGACGATGAAGAACAGCATCGGCGGGTGCACGCTCGGCGCGAGCAGCATCGGCAGGAAGAGGAGTGAGATGCCGCGCAGGGCGTAGTAGACGGCGAGCAGGCGGCGCGCCTCGAAGCGGTCGGTGAACCAGCCGGAGGCCACCGTACCGGCCACGTCGAACACGCCGATGACCGCGAGCAGCGAGGCCGCCGCCGTGACGGGCATGCCGTGGTCGTGGGCGGCGGGCACGAAGTGGGTCTGGATCAGCCCGTTGGTGGAGGCGCCGCAGATCGCGAACGTGCCGGCCAGCAGCCAGAACGGGCCGGTGCGGGCGGCCTTGAACAGGACGGTGACGGCGCGCCGGGCGGCGCCCGGGACCGGTTCGGGCTTCGGCACGAACTCCTTCGCGCCGTACGGCTTCAGTCCCACGTCGGCCGGGTGGTCGCGCAGCAGCAGCCAGACGAAGGGGACGACCGCGAGAGCAGCGAGGGCCACCGTGACGGCCGCAGGGCGCCAGTCGTGCGTCTCCACCATCCAGGACAGCAGCGGCAGGAAGATCAGCTGGCCGGAGGCCGAGGCGGCGGTGAGGATGCCGGTGACCAGGCCGCGCCGCTCGGTGAACCAGCGGTTGGTGACCGTCGCGGCGAAGGCCAGCGCCATCGAGCCGCTGCCCAGGCCGACCAGCAGGCCCCAGCACAGCAGCAGCTGCCAGGCCGCCGTCATCCACACCGTCAGGCCCGAGCCGACCGCGATCACGGTCAGCGCGACCGCGACCACCCGCCGGATGCCGAAGCGGTCCATCAGCGCCGCCGCGAAGGGGGCGGTCAGCCCGTACAGCGCCAGGTTGATCGAGACCGCGGCGCCGATCGTGCCGCGCGACCAGCCGAACTCCTGGTGCAGCGGGTCGATGAGCAGTCCGGGCAGGGAACGGAAGGCGGCGGCGCCGATGATCGTCACGAAGGTGACGGCGGCGACGAACCAGGCGCGGTGGATGCGAAGCGTCTTTCGGGACGGGGATTCCTCGACGGCGGCTGCGGCTTCGGTTGTCTGGGGCACGCCATAGAGCTTCCGGTCCGGAACCCTTCCGAACGAGTGGCCCGAAGGACAGTATTCATTAGGATCGGGCCATGGAATCGGAATCCGAGCCGGCCACAGGCTTCCGCCCGCACCGCGTCGTCATCCTCGCGCTGGACGGACTGCTCCCCTTCGAGCTGGGCATCCCGCACCGTATCTTCGGGCGCCCCAGGAACGCCGAGGGACGGCATCTGTACGAGGTCGTCACCTGCTCGATCCGCCCGCCGGGCCCGGTCGAGACCGACGCCGACTTCTCCGTCATGGTCGAGCACGGCCCGGAAGTCCTGGCCACCGCGGACACCGTCGTCGTCCCGGCGTCGTACGAGCTCGGCCCGGTCTACGAGGAGGGCGCGCTCACCCCGGAGCTGGCCGCCGCGCTCGCCCACATCCGCCCCGGCACCCGGCTCACCGCCATCTGCACCGGCGGGTACGTCCTGGCCGCCGCCGGCTACCTCGACGGCCGCCCCGCGGCCACGCACTGGGCCGACGCCGAGCACTTCCAGCGGATCTTCCCGCGGATCAAGGTCGACGCGGACGTGCTGTTCATCGACGACGGCGACGTCCTGACCTCGGCGGGCGTCGCGGCCGGGATCGACCTGTGCCTGCACATCGTGCGCGGCGACCACGGCACGGCGGTCGCCAACGAGGTGGCCCGCCGCACCGTCGTACCGCCGCAGCGCGACGGCGGTCAGGCCCAGTACATCGACCGCCCCGTGCCCGACCCGCAGGCGTCCACCACGGCCTCGGCCCGCGCCTGGGCGCTGAGCCGCCTGCACGAACCGATCCAGCTGCGGGACATGGCCGAGCAGGAGGCCATGTCCGTACGCACCTTCACGCGCCGCTTCCGCGAGGAGGCCGGCGTCAGCCCGGGCCAGTGGCTCGCCCAGCAGCGGGTGGAGCGGGCCCGGCACCTGCTGGAGGCCAGCGACCTGTCCGTGGACCAGGTGGCCCGGGACGCCGGCTTCGGCACCGCCCAGTCGATGCGGCAGCACCTGCAGGCGGCGCTCGGGGTCACGCCGACCGCGTACCGCCGCACCTTCCGCACCGCAGCCGTCGGGCCGGGAACCGACGGGCCCGGGATCCATGGCGGTGTCGGCACCCTGCGCTGAGCCGGGGGCGCGGCGCGCCCCCGGCTCCTCGGCGCGTCAGAGCGTCAGCACCCCCGGGCCACCCGCCCCCCTCCGCGTCCTCCGTCGCCTTCTCGAAGTCCTCCACCGGGTAGGTCCGCGTCACCAGTTCGTCGAGGACCGCCCGCCATCGTCGACACGTCGTCGGCGACCGCGACCGCGTCCCCGCCCGCCGCCTCGATCTCCTTGACCACGGCGCCGGCGACCTCGCCGGTGGGTGATGCGCCGTTCACCGACACGCCGTAGTCGTTGACGACGACCCGCGCGCCCTCGGCCGCCGCGGCCAGTGCCACCGCACGGCCGATGCCCCGCCCGGCGCCCGTCACGGCGACGGCCTTGCCTGCCAAGAAGTTCCCCACGCCCGGCCCCTTCCCGAGGTTTCTGACGGACCGTTAGATTTTATGCCCCGTCAGACAGTCGGAGACAAGCCCCGGGGAGGACGGATGTCGCTGCCTGCGCTCCATCCCGCGTTCCACGACATCGCCGAGCGCGTCAGCAACTGGGGCCGCTGGGGGGACGACGACGAGACCGGCACCCTCAACCTGATCACCGACGAGGTGGTGCGGGAGGCCGCCGCGTGCGTCCGCAGCGGCCGCCGCGTCCCCCTCGCGCTGCCCCTGCGGCAGGACGGGGTGCAGACCGGGCTGATACCGGGGCGGATCAACCCCCTGCACGCCATGGTGCAGACCAACCAGGAGATCTTCGGCCCGGGAACGGTGGCGTGCAGCGACGACGCGGTGACCATGGGGCTGCAGGCCGCCACGCACTGGGACGCGCTCACCCACGTCTCGCACTCGGGCCGGCTCTACAACGGCCGCCCTGCGGACACCATCACCCCGCACGGCGGCGCCGAGTTCAGCGGCATCGACAAGGCGCGGCACGTCGTCTCGCGCGGGGTGCTGCTGGATGTGGCACGCGCGCGTGGCGTCGACCGGCTGGAGGGCGGGCACGCCGTCACCCCGGAGGACCTGGAGGCCGCCGAGGAACTCGCCGGTACGCGCGTGCGGGCGACATCGTGCTCGTACAGACCGGACAGATCCAGGTCTGCCTCGCCGGCGACAGGGCCGCGTACGGCTATCCGTCGCCCGGGCTCTCGATCCGCACCCCGGAGTGGTTCCACGCGCGGGATGTCGCGGCGGTCGCGAACGACACCCTCACCTGCGAGATATTTCCGCCCGAGATCGAGGACCTGTGGCTGCCCGTGCACGCGCTCGACCTCGTGGAGATGGGGATGCTCCAGGGCCAGAACTGGAATCTCGAAGAGTTGTCCACAGCCTGTGGAGAAGAGGGCCGGTACACGTTCCTGCTGTCGGCGATGCCCGAGCTCTTCGTCGGCGCGACGGGAACCCCGGTGGCACCCGTCGCCGTTCTGTGAGGAAGCGTCGGATGGCGGCGCGGCGCTGCCCGCCCCGAGCACGGCACCGCGCGCCGCCAACCGGCTCCGGCGTACCCGCCCGGGCTCCCCTGGCCCTAGGGGAGCCGACGCCGAATCACGACCCACACTCGCCGAGGGCTCCCGTCACCGAAACCCTCGCCGTCCCCTCGCGGCGAATCGCTGGACACAAGCGTGATCAAACGGACACGTCGCGTCAACACCCGTTCGGTGATTTATTACTTACGCCCTATTTGTTGCGGGCGCGCACGGATGCATGTCCCGGCGCACCGCCTCGCGTTCCAGGCGAGAATCGCCGGCCCGCTGCAACCATGCCCCAGCCGCGCCGCCGTACCGCGCACGGGGCTCGGCCCGCCGAGCCGGCTCACACCGCCTCGAACGCCAGCCCCTCGTAGGCGGAGGCGCCGCCCCCGCAGGCCGCGGGGGACTTGCCGGACTGTGCGCAGCGGTCGAGTTCGCACCAGATTCGTTTGCCAGCGCCTTCCTTGTTCCAGCCCCAGCGGTCGGCGAGACCGTCGACCAGGGCGAGGCCGCGGCCGCCGGTCTCCTCGCCGTCCGCACACCGGGGCACCGGGGCCCGGTCACTGGTGTCGGCCACCTCAAGGCGGACGGTGGCCGGCTGGGCCGCCCCACCGGGCAGGGACAATCGCAGTACGGCCGGACAGCCGGTGTGCACCACGGCGTTCGTGACGAGTTCGGAGACGAGCAGGATCAGGGTCTCGGCGAGCGGTTCGTCGACCCCTATCCCGGACCCTACGAGCCGGGAGAGGGCCCACCTCCGGGCTCGCCCCACCTCAGCGGGGTCGGGCCGGACTTCCAGCTGCACTTGAAGCACCTGCACCGCTCACACCATCCGAACCGGCGGACACATAGCCTCGCGCCTCACGAGGGCCACGATCGTGGCCTTTTTTTGCATGACCAGAACAACGGCCAGAGCCAGGGTCACAGAACGTGAATCCCTTACGAGACAGCATGGTTGACGTACAGTCACCCCAACAAGCGCTTCGGGCATATTCCAGCGCGAAGGAGTACCCGTGCGGCATACTGTGCGACGCTCGCTGCGGGGAGTCGAACAGGCGGGACCGAAAGGCCTTCCCGCCTTGCGAGCAACGGCGCGCACCGCCGGATCCGGAGTCGCCTCGGAGGCAACACCGGCATGGCTCGTGCTCGGAACCACTCGCATCCCACACAAGGTACCGGAGTGGGGCACTGACTCCAGGACGTGACGAGTCACGCCTAGGACACAAGCCGATATCAACGCTCCGTAATTCCGGTATGCCACAATCCGCGACATCCGTACCGGCCGTCTCCGCAACGCCGCAGACAGCCCCCCGTTCAGGCCAGCAGATCGGCAGCCAACAGATCCTCACTCTCCGTATTCCCACCGCCACGTTGGGCCCGGACCCACGCCCGCTTCAGATGCAGATGCACCTCGGACTCCCAGGTGAACCCCATTCCGCCGTGCACCTGGAGGCAGTCGCGGGCGCCGCGCACGGCGGCCTCGTCGGCGAGCAGCCGGGCCGCCGCCACGTCGGCCGGCTCGGCGGTGACGGCGGCCGCGTAGACCGCGGCCCGGGCCACCTCCGTCCGCACAAGCATCTGTGCGCACAGGTGCTTGACCGCCTGGAAGGCCCCGATCGGCTGCCCGAACTGCTCACGCGTCCGGGCGTGTTGCACCGCCAGATCGCAGGTCCGGCCGGCCGTGCCCAGCTGCTCGGCGGCGGTCAGGAGTACGGCGACGGGATCGACTGTCGCGGCCGTCGTCGCGGGAACCCTGTGCAGCGGGGTCAGCGGATCCACCGACCGCAGCGGCAGGGCGCCCTCGGCGTCCCCGCGCACGAGGTCCGCCTCCGCCAGCCACTCCACCAGGCCGCCGTCGTCGACGGCGGCCACGACCGTCTCCCCGGCGGCCGCGCCCGCCACCTCCCCCGCCGCGAGATGAGAGGCCGCCAGCGGCCCGGGCAGCAGTACCCGTCCCGCCTCCTCGAAGGCCAATACCGCCTCGGGCAGGCCGAGACCTTCTCTGAACTAAGCAGCTGGGCAGGGAGGAGTGGATGGCAGCGGCGTCTGCCTCAGCACGCGGTGATCACCTTGTAGCCCCCCAACTGCTCTCTGTAACATCGCAAGTCGGCTTGCATCCATGGCGCCGTTGGCGCCTCTGGGGCGGCGGCCTTAAGAAAAGTCCGCCGCGTGTGACCTTTCCCACCATGCATGCAGGTGCCTAACTGGACACACCGGACGGACCGGACCCCGCTCAGGAAGCGGATTAAGGCTGGCTGTTCGTTGAGTTTCACTGTGTTCAAGCACGCGCTGGTCGTGCTGAAGCTCCTCCCTGTCCTCCTTGTCGTCGCGCTCTCCGCGCCGGCCTGGTTGACCTGGCCCTTCTTGTCGGGGCAGCGCCAACAGGTCGTCCTCGACATGGTCAACGCCCTGGCCGACTGGACTCGGAGCACTAAGAACTCGCGCGGATAGGCGCGGGTTGGGGGAGCGATCGGTTCATGCCGTGGTCCTGCAGCCGTTACTCGTTGTGAGTGTTGCCGATGGTGGGGCTGGTCGCTTCTTGGCCCCTTGCGGGGCGCGGTGTGGTCCTGTCTGCGGTGCTGGGACGTTGGTGGTTGGGACGAGGTGTTGGTGGTGCGGTCTCCGTAGGTCGGTGTGGGTTGCTCGGGTATCGGGCTGGGGGTGCTGTCATGGGGGTGCGTAGAAGCACTCAATTTTGCTTCTGGTGTTTGCCGGGGGCGGGTTGGTGGGGTTGGGGCGGTTACCGTGCCGTTCATGTCTGACGATCTTCAAAGCGGTGGCCGGTACGGTGAGGGTGCAACGGTGGGCGGGCGGTTGACCGATCCGGGGTGGCTGGTGAGCGCCGACCCGGGGCAGGTCCTGGCGGCGCTGGATTGCGCGACGGGGCGGGAAGAGGTGCTGGCGGCAGCGGTGTACCGGGCGTCGGCGCACGTCCACCGGAACGCCCCGCCTGGGGTGCGGCGGCAGCTTCTGGCCCTGGACGCGGCCCGGTACGGCGACCGGGAACTGTCGGCGCGGATCACCGCCGTACCGGTGGAAGGCGCGACCGACACGCGGTGGGTGGTGGAATGGGCCACCGGCAACCAGCTTGCCGCACCCGCTCGGCAGCCCCTGACCGGCCACCCTGGCGGGCTGTGGTCGGTGGCGACGGTGGTCGAGGAGGGCCACCGCCCGCTCGCCGTCACCGTCGGTGCGGATGAGACGGTGCGGGTGTGGGACCTGACGACCGGCCATCAGATCGGCGAACCCCTGACCGGCCTGGAAGATGAGTGGGCCCTTGTGGTCGCAGCGAGGATGGTGAACGGTCGCCCCGTTGGTATCGCCGCTGGTCGGGATGAGGAAGTGCGGGTGTGGGACCTGGAAACCGGCCAGCCGGTCGGCGAACCCCTGGCTGGCCACAGTGACTCGGTGTTGGCGGTGGCGACGACGGTGGTGAAGGGCCGCCCCGTCGCTGTCACCTGCAGCATGGACGAAACGGCGATGATGTGGGACCTGACCACCGGCGGTCAGATCGGCGAACCTATGACCGGGCCCTACCGGGTGCGAGGGGTGGCGACGACAGTGGTGGACGGCTGCCCCGTCGCCGTCAGCGGCGGTGACGAAACTCTGTGGATTTGGGATATGGCCACTCAACGCCAGATCGGCGAACCCATGACCAGCCAAGTTGATCTCGTGTCGGTGGCGACCGAAATTGTGGACGGCCGCCCCCTCGCCGTCGTCGGCGACCGGAACGGGAATCTGCGGACATGGGACCTGACCAGCCGCTGTCAGATCGGCGAACCCATGACCAGCCACCCCGGCCCTGTCTGGCTCGTGGCGACGGGAGTCGTCAACGGCCGCCCCGTCGCGTTCGCAGCCGGCGAGGACGAGACACTGCGGGTATGGGACTTGACCAGTCGGCAGTTGCGGGAGGAGTTGGTGTTCCCTGATGAGGTGCACGCGGTGACCGTGGCAGCGGACGGACGACTGGTCGTCGGCTTCGGCCGGGACACCGCGGTCCTGGCGCCCCGTTGAGCCGAGCGGGCGCAGAGCGGAATTCACCGTGCCGCAGACGCAACGGGGCCTGGCGATGCGGGCGTTGGTCGGACCGTGCAGGCGAGGCTTGGTCCCGCTAGGAGCGTGTGTCAGAGCCCGCGCCGATAGGGGCGATGGGGATCCCCGGTGGCAGGGTCGGGCGCCGGTCTCGGTGATAACGGAGTTGCGACGCTGTGTGATCATTGAAGATCTGCCGGTAGTAGTACGTCGACGGCGGCTCGGGGACGGTGTCGCGGACGCCGCCCCAGGCTCGGTGCTCCTCCCACACGTCGTCGGCGCGCTCCAGGGCGTACGGGATCCAGCCCATCTGTCCTTCGGAGTAGGCGAGTTTGAGGCGCGGGAACTTCACCAGGACGCCGCTGAAGAGGAAGTCCGTCATCGAGGCCATCGCGTTGTTGAAGGAGAGCGAGGCCTGTACGGCGGGCGGCGCGTCCGGGGAGGCGGCCGGCATCTGCGAGCTGCTGCCGATGTGCATGCCTGACGACCGTGCCGGTCTCCTGGCAGACCGCGAAGAACGGGTCCCAGTAGCCGGAGTGGATGGAGGGCAGGCCGAGGCAGGCGGGGATCTCGGAGAACGTCACCGCCTTCACTCCGCGCGCGGCGTTGCGCCGGAGCTCCGCGACCGCGAGCTCGACGTCCCACAGCGGGATCAGGCACAGCGGGATGAGCCGCCCGCCGCTGCCCCCGCACCACTCCTCCACCATCCAGTCGTTGTAGGCCCGCACACAGGCCAGCGCGACCTCCTTGTCGTGCGCCTCGGCGAAGGTCTGTCCGCAGAAGCGCGGAAAGGTGGGAAAGCAGAGGGAGGCCTCGACATGGTTGAGGTCCATGTCCTTGAGCCGTTCGGCGGGGTCCCAGCATCCGCGACGCATCTCCTGCCGGGTGATCCCTCCGGCCCCAAGGGCGTGCTGCACACCGACCGTTCACTCGTCGCGGGCGGATCGTGCCTCGCCCACGCCCTGAGTCCCTCGGCCGCCGACGTCGGCTCGATCGCCTTCCCGTACGCCCATATCGGCGGCGCCGACTACACGGTGATGCTGCTGCTGTACGGATTCCCGGCGGTGCTCTTCGAGCAGTTCGCGCTGCCGGACGCGCTGGACGGATACCGCGGGCACGGGGTGACGATGGCGGGCGGATCCACGGCGTTCTACTCGATGTTCCTGGCGGAGCAGCGCAAACAGCCCGGACGGCCGGTCATTCCGACGCTACGGCTGCTCGCGGGCGGCGGGGCGCCCAGGCCTCCGGAGCTCCACCACGCCGTCGTACGGGAGATGGGGGTGCAGCTCACCCACGGGTACGGCATGACCGAGGTGCCGATGATCACGATGGGATCGCCGGACGACACGCAGGAGAACCTGGCCACGACGGAGGGGCGGCCGCCGGAGGGGATGGAGATACGGATCGTCGACGGGGAGGTGCGGCTGCGCGGTGAGGCCGTGTGCCGGGGCTACGTCGATCCCGCGCAGACCGCGGAGGCCTTCGACGAGGAGGGGTTCCTGCGCACCGGTGACCTCGGGCGTCTCACCGACAGCGGGCATCTGGTGCTGACCGGCCGGCTCAAGGACGTGATCATCCGCAAGGGCGAGAACGTCTCCGCGAAGGAGATCGAGGACCTGCTGCACGGACACCCCGCCGTCGGGGACGTGGCTGTCGCCGGACGCCGAACGCGGGGAGCGCGTCTGCGCGGTCATCGAACAGCCTCCGGGGGCCGGGGAGTTGACCCTGGACGCGGTGACGTCGTATCTGCGCGCGGAAGGGCTGTCGGTGCACAAGCTGCCGGAGCAGCTGGAGGTGGTGGACGCCCTCCCGCGCAACGAGACCTTGCGCAAGGTGCTCAAGTACAAGCTGCGCGAACGCTATTCGGGGACCGTGAAGTAGCGGGCGAAGGCCGACACGATCTCCGCCTCCCCGACCTTGCCGTCCGCGTCGGTGTCGAGCGCGGCGGCGGCCGCCTGCGCGGCCTCCTCGGGCGCACCGAGGGCCCTGAGCGCCCGTACGGTGTCCTCGACGGTGGCCCGGCCGTCCCCGTCCGTGTCCGCGACCGCGAGGGCCGCGTGCAGGAAGGGGCGGGCGATCTCGGCGAACCGGTCCGGGTTGTCGCGCAGGCGCTTGACCGCGCCGTTCACGAACTCGTCCCGGGTGATGCGCTGGTCGCCGTCCCGGTCCGCGATGCCCGCCATGCCCTGCCAGAACGCCTCCGCTCCGACATACAGGGCCTGCCCCTTGTCGGAGCGGGCCGCCGTGCCGAACTCCGCGAGCAGCGCCTTGGCCGCCACGCTGAAGTCCGCACGGTCGATGTAGCCGTTGCCGTCCTGGTCGAAGGTGGCGAACCGGCCGGCGATCCTGCGCTCGTACTCGCTGCTGACCATGTCTTTTCGGGCCGCCTTACGTCACGTGGAGGTGTATCTGGCACGGAGCGTACGACGCCGGCGGCCGTCCTGGAGCAGGAAACCGACGCTTGTGCCAAGACCGGGGGAATTTTGCGACAACGATGTGGCAGAGCCCGGCACCCGCTCACGCCGACAACGGTCCCGCCTCCTCGTCGACGGCCTCGTCGAGGCCGGTGTACACGTCGAACAGCCGGCGGACGCCCAGGGCTCCGAGGACCCGGTTGACGTGCGAGCCGTCGACCGCCCCCTGGGTGGGGAGGATCAGACGCAGCCGGCCCTGGCAGGAGCGGATGAGGCGGCGGGCGGCTATCAGGACGCCGACGCCGCTGGAGTCGCAGAAGAAGACCTCGGAAAGGTCGAGGACGAGGCTGTGGCGGCCGTCGGCCACCGCGTCGTGCACCCGCTGACGCAGCGCCGGCGACGTCACCAGGTCCAGCTCGCCCGACACGTGGAGCACGGCCCACTGGCCCCGCTCGCCGTCGGTCACATTGAACGCCACCACCAGGCCCTTCCTCGCCGGAAACGGAAGCAGTCCCTACGCTTCCTTGCAGCGCGGCTGCCCACCGGCCGTTCCCTGAAACGCCGCCAGGAAAACAGAAACCGATCAAAAAGGGCTTGTTCCAGTCACCTTCGATCCTGTTCGATCTGGTCTGCTCATAAGTGGAAGGGGTGGGTGCCGGGATTCGAAGGTCCACTACCACCCGCGGCCCTTCCGGGGGCGCACATTGGCATAAAGGGGCGTGCGCTGTGAGAGCTGCCGACTACATTCGAGATGACGGTGGGCGCAGGCTTGACTCGGGCACAGGCAGGGTGAGGGGGCCGCATGGCGAAGAAGGACGCACCGCCCCGCTGGGACCGCAGGATGCAGCAGCGGCTCGCACGCGGTGAGGCGGCCGCCCTCGGTGAGCTCTACGACCGCTTCGCTTCGCTCGTGCACGGCCTCGCACACCGCGTGCTCGGAGACGAGCGGGCCGCCGACGGCATCACCCGCGACGTCTTCACCCACGTCTGGGAACACCCCGACGCCTACGACCCCAAGCAGGGCCCCCTGCGCACCTGGGTGGCCACGCTGACCCACCGCCTCGCCGTGCAGCGGCTGCGCGTCACCGAGACCGCAGCGCTGGCCCGGACCGGCCACGGCTCCACCGAGGAACTGGAGCGCAAGGTGCGCGTGGCCTCGGTCGCCGCCCGCGCGGACTACATCGTCCAGTCCATGCCCGTCCCGCTGCGGGCCGCCCTGGAGCTGGCCTACTTCCAGCGCCGCGACTACCGCCAGACCGCCGTCGACCTCGGCGTCACCGAGGACGAGGCCCGCCGCCGCCTCCGCCTGGGCCTCCAGCTGCTGTCCACCGCCCACAACGCCGGAGCTCCCGGGGCGCCGCCCGAATACGGGGGTGCGGTGTGAACGACGCGCACCGGTTCGAGGCGTACGACGAGCACGAAGGGTTCGACGCCGGCAAGGACGGCGGGGACGACGAGGACCAGGCGAACGAGACGAACGAGAGTCAGGAGAAGGAGGAGAAGGAGGAGAAGGACGAGAAGGATGAGAAGGGCAAGAGGGACGACGAGAAGGCGCGGGACGCCGGTGATCGTGCCGTCGGCCGGGAAGACTCCGGCGGAGCGGGTGCGAACGGACCCGGCGGCCCTGACGGACCCGACGGCCCGTCGAACGGCCACGGAGACGGCCAGGACCCCGCCCCGCCGCCCCGCATCCCCATGCCCCGCGCGTCCGTCGAGGACGGCGGACGTCCGCTGCCCGAGCTGGAGGACCTGACGGACCCGCCAAGCCCGGGAGACACGGGTGAAGCGGGGGACCTGACGCCTCGCCCCGCCCCGCTCGTCCTGGAACACCCTGTCCTGAAGTCGCTCCTCGGGGCATGGGCTCTGGCCGCCTGCTCGCCGGAGGAGACGGTGGCCGTCGAGGAGCACCTCGGCACCTGCGGCACCTGCGCGGACGAGGCGCTGCGGCTGCGCGAGGCGGTCGGTCTGCTCCACCCTCCCGAGAGCCTCGACCTGGACCCGGCCCTGCGCACCCGCGTCCTGGAGGGGTGCCTCGACCGGCGCCCGCCGCGCATCCCGGTGCCCGAGTGGGCAGGCCCGTACGACGCGGAGAGCGCGCGCCTGGACGCGCTGCTGCAGGACATCGGGGACGCCGAGTGGCACGCGCCCGTACGGCTGCGCTGGTTCGAGGCGGACCGGCCGACGAGCCGTCGTACGACCGTCGCCGGAGTCATCGCGCATCTGCTGACCGTCGACGGACTGGTCTCCGTCGCGCTCGGCCTCGACGACCCGCTGGGCGAGGTGACGGCCGACGCGCCGACCCCGTCCGCCCGCACCGAGGCGTACTGGCGTGCCCCCCACTTCCCGTACAACCGCTCCGTGCGGGCGCCCTGGCGGGAACAGAGCCACGACCTCGTGCGCACCGTGTCGTTCACCGGTGGCCGCCCCGGCACGTCCTCCGTCCCGTACGGCGACTTCGAGCTGCCGCTCGCGGACGCGATGCTGGACCGCGCGTTCGAGACCTGGGTGCACGCGGAGGACATCGCCGAGGCGGTGGACTACCCCTACGAGCCGCCGTCACCGCGCCATCTGCACCGCATGATCGACCTCGGGGCGCGCCTGCTTCCCGTCACGCTGGCCGCACGCCGGCAGGCCGGGCTCGCCGCACCCCGCCAGGGGCGGCACCTCGTCCCGGCGGGTGAGCCGGGACGCAGCCTGCGGCTGGAGATCGAGGGCCTGGGCGGCGGCGAGTGGCTGATCCCGCTGGACTCCCCCGCCGCGAAGGGCTCCGCTGACCACGAGGTGGCCCATGTCGCGCTCGACGGAGTGGAGTTCTGCCGCCTGGCCGCGGGCCATGTGTCTCCGCAGGAGGCCGCCGCCGGACAGGTCGGGGACCGCGAGGCGATCAGGGACGTGCTGTTCGCGGCGGCGTCGCTGAGCCGGATGTAGGTTCCCTCGGTCGTCGTGTCGTCCGCGGCGCGACGGCGTCGGCCCGCGGACCCGCCCGGGCGCTCGCGAACCCTACGCGAACACCACGGTCCGCCGGCCGTTCAGCAGGATCCGGCGTTCCGCGTGCCACTTCACCGCGCGCGCCAGCGCCTGGCACTCCACGTCCCGGCCGACCGCGACGAGCTGGTCCGGTGTCACGTCGTGGCCGACGCGCTCGACCTCCTGCTCGATGATCGGGCCCTCGTCGAGGTCGGCGGTGACGTAGTGCGCGGTCGCGCCGATCAGCTTCACACCCCGCGCATGCGCCTGGTGGTACGGCTTCGCGCCCTTGAAGCTCGGCAGGAAGGAGTGGTGGATGTTGATGATCCGCCCGTTGAGCTGCTTGCACAGGTCGTCGGAGAGCACCTGCATGTAGCGGGCCAGGACGACCAGCTCCACGTGCTCCGCGCGCACGAGGTCGAGCAGCTGCGCCTCGGCCTGCGGCTTGTTGTCCTTCGTCACCGGGATGTGCTGGAAGGGGATGTTGTAGGACCCCACGAGCTCGGCGAAGTCGGTGTGGTTGGACACCACGGCGGCGATCTCCACCGGCAGTGCGCCGATCCGGGCGCGGAACAGCAGGTCGTTGAGACAGTGCCCGAACTTGCTGACCATGAGCACGATGCGCATCTTCTCGTCGGCCCGGTTGAGCTGCCAGTCCATGTGGAAGGAGTCACCGATCGCCGCGAAGCTCGCCCGCAGCTTGTCCACGGTCACCGGCGCCTCCGCCGAGAAGTGGACCCGCATGAAGAACAGACCCGTGTCGTGGTCGCCGAACTGCTGGCTGTCCTCGATGTTGCAGCCGGTCATGAAGAGGTAGCTCGACACGGCGTGCACGATGCCCGTCCTGTCGGGGCAGGACAGGGTGAGGACGTACTGGTCGGCGGGGGCCACGGCCCGACGGGGCTGCTCGTTCATGCAGGACAGGGTCCCATATCCGGCCGTCCCGTCGAACGGGCGGCCCGCTACGCAGACCGCGTGAGGATCCGCAGCACCTCAAGCGTGCGCGGCGGCGCGTCAGGGTCCTCCGCGTCGGCCACCGCCATCCGTACGTGCGCGTCCCGCGCAGCCCGCACCGCCTCCGGCCACGCCTGGTGGTCGACGTAGGCGGAGACCGGGGCGTCGGGCCCGACCTGGTGCATGATCCGCAGCACCCGGAGCACGGCGGTGTCGACGAGCGCCGCCTCCTGCGAGTCGCGGAAGATCGTGCCCACGTACTTCTCGGCGGACCAGTTGTCGAGCCAGGTGTCCTCGACCAGGCGGTACACGGCGTCGGTGACGTCCCCGTACCCGTCCACGCCGGCCAGCCAGACGTTCTGCTGGAACACCGGATCGGAGAGCATGTGCAGCGCGGAGCGCACATTGCTGCGCCAGCGCCACCACGGCATGTCGTTCAGTGGCATGCCGCCCATGGTGGAGGAGCGACGGCCGCGACGGGAAGAGTTCTCCGAACCTTGCACGGTCATCGATCGTACGTTCTGCGCCGCAGGCGTCTCACCCGCCCCTGTAATTCACCCTTACGTCACCTTCCATTGACCGAGGGTCACTCCTGGGTTAGCGGTGTGACGGAATCGTGTGTGTCCATGACCGGCAGGCGACGCTTTTGCAGGACCCTCCTCCCCACGATGACCCGGCCCGTCAGAGCCACCGCCCTCAGTGCGGGGGCACTGGTGGCGTGTGCGTCGCTCGTGGCCGGCTGCGGGGGCATCCCCGGGGTGACGGGGGGCTCCGGGGATGACCCGATCACCGTCATGACCTGGGCCCCGAGCCACACCAACGCGACCAACAAACCCGGCATGCCCGCCCTCGCGCAGGCGTACGCGCGTTGGATCAACGGCAAGGGCGGCATCAACGGCCGCAAGCTCAAGGTCCTGACCTGCAACGATCACAACGACAGCGTGGAAGCGGCGAGGTGCGCCCGGCGCGCGGTGGAAGAAAACGTTGTCGCCGTCGTCGGCTCCTACAGCCAGTACAGCGACTCCTTCCTCTCACCGCTGGAGGGCGCGGGCATCCCGTACATCGGCGGCTACGGCGTCACCAGCGCCGAGTTCACCAGCCCGCTCTCCTACCCCGTCAACGGCGGCCAGCCCACCCTCCTGGCCGGCCTCGGCAAGGAACTCGCCGCGAGCTGCGGTCCCGTGGTGCTCGTCCGGCCCGACACCATCGCGGGTGACGAGCTGCCGGGCCTGCTCGACTCCGGGCTGAAGACGGGCGGGCACGGGGCCACGGGCGACCACCGGGCGCAGGAGGACGCCACCGAGTACTCGGGGCAGTCGCAGCAGGCCCTGCGGACCACGACCACCGACCCGGAGAAGAAGGGCTGCGTGGTGCCCGCCCTCGGCGACCGCACCGGCACCTTCATGGACTCCTTCCGGCGCTCCCGCGAGGACTATCCGGCGGTGCGCACCGCGATGACGCTGGGCAACGTCGACCAGACGGTGATCAACGCGTCCGGCGGACGGTCGGGGCCGTACGAGGGGGCGTACATCACGGGCTGGTACCCGGTGGCGAGCGACAGGCGCTGGGACGGCATGAAAGAAGTGATCAGCAAGCAGGCCTTCGGCGACAACCGCATCGACCCCGCGGACACCGGCGTGCAGACCACATGGATCGCCTACACCGTGTTCCGGCAGGTCGTCGAGGCGCTCGGCGACGGCGAGGTGTCCGGCGACACCGTGTGTCAGGCCCTCGACGACGGGCTCAAGGTCACCACGGGCGGGCTCACGCCGCCGCTCCAGTGGACGTTCCGGGGCCGGCTCGCGTCCGTCGGCTTCCCGCGCCTGGTCAACGCCGACGTGACCCTGCAGGTCGTACGCCAGGGCCGTCTGGTCGCGGCCGCCAAGGGCTTCACGGACGTGACGACGACACTGTCCAACGCCGAACTGAACTGAGTTCTGCGCGGATCCGACTCCGGGAGTTCCGCGCGGACCGGACTTCGGTCGCCCGGGCCGGCCTCGGCCGGCCCGGGCCCGTCACAGCTGGGTCGGCTGGCGCTCGGTCAGGCCGTAGGTCTTCGCGATCCCGTTCCACAGCTGGGCGGCCTTGGTCTTCTGGGCGCTGGCCACGCCGCTCGCCCGGTTTCCGGCCTGGGTCTCGGGGGTGGTGCGGGCCTGGCCCTTCCGGCAGCCCTTCTTGCCGGCGACCTGGTCGGCCCAGGCCGCGTAGTGGTTGTCGGCGGACGCGGAGGCCTGCCACGCCTTGGTGAGGGCGTCGGTCAGCGCCGCGTGGTCGGGCAGCTTGTCGACCGAGAGGCCCGACAGACGTGTCACCAGCTCGCCGCGCTGAGTGGCCGCGGCGCGCAGGTCCTTGGCCGCCTGGCCGAGGTTCTTGCAAGCCCGCACATCGGCCACCGCGTTGATCACGGAGGCCCGGCTGCTGCCGCTGTCCGCGAGCAGCTTGTCCAGGGCGACGGCCTGCTGCTCGGCCGGATCGGCGGACGGCGAGGCGGAGGCCTCGGTCGCCGGGGCCGTGGCGGAGACGGGCTGGTTCTTGTCGTCGTCGTTGCTGCCCCCGCCGCCGAGCAGCGCGCCCGCGCCGATACCGAGGACGGCGATGCCGACGCCGACGGCGGCGATCAGCGGCACCCGCGAACCGGTGCGACCGCCCCGGCCTCCCCGGCCGCCGTCGTCACCGTCGTCGTACACGCCGCGCCGGCCGCCGGCGGCCGGCGCGGCGTACGCGGGCCGGTTCGAGTGCGGGGCCTCGGGGTGCGTGAAGCGCGGCATCTGCTGCGTGGACGCGGCCGGACTCTCACGGCCCGGCTCGCTGCGGAAGAGGTTGTCGAAGTCGGCGGGCGGCTGCCGGTCCTGCGCCCCGCCCGGCCCCATGCCGTACGGCGCAGCGGCAGGCCCGCCGGGAACGGGCGCGATGTACTGCGTGGCCTCGGCGTCGGGGCCGGCGGCGGGCGGCAACGGGCCGGCGGCCGGCAACGGTCCCGATCCCGCGCCCGGGCCGCCCTGTGGGGCGCGGCCCAGGAAGTGCGTCGACTCCGCGGCGGACTCGGCGGGCATCTCGGGCGGCAGCGCGCCGGGCCGCACCGGCGGGATGTACCGGGTCGCCCCCTCGTCCGCGGCGACGGGCGGCAGGTACTGGGTGGCTCCGTCCACCCCGGGAGCCGGAGCGGCCGAGACCGGCGGGATGTACTGAGTGGCGCCGTCACCGGCGGTGGGCAGCGGGGCGTTCGGGGCACTGTGGCCGCCGTACCCGGCCGCGGGCGGCAGCGGCGCTGCGGCGCCGGGGGAGCCGTACCCACCGGCGGCGGGCGGGCCGTACCCGCCCGCGGCGGGCGAGCCGTACCCCTCGGCCCGACCGTAGGCCGGGGCCTGCGTCCCCTCCGGCGGCAGCGGCTGGGACGGTGTGGCGCCCGGCGTTTCCGGAGTGCCCCAGAGTGCGGGCCGCGCCGAGTGCGCCGGCGGGGTGCTCCAGCCCTGTCCCGGCTGCGGGGCCGGGGCCTGCGGCTGGTCGGGTCCCCACGGTGTGCCCCAGGCCTGGCCGCCGGCCGGTGCCGCGGCCGGCGGCTGCTGACCGTCGTATGCGCTCGCGTGCCCGCCGGTCATGCCCGGCAGCAGAGGTTCTCCACCGTCCGATGGCAGCACGATGCCTTCGCGCGCGGGGCGCGCCGAGGGCTCCTCGCCCTGTCCACTCTGCGTCACCGGGACTCCTGCTTATGGGGGACCTTCGGAATCGTCGGCTCACGCTACCGGGTCCCCGGAGCCCGGTGCCACGCAGCTCAGGACGCAACCTCCTTCCCTGTGACCGCAGTAACAAAACCGGCCCGCAGACCGCTGTACATGTCACCCTGGGCGCGTGAACCGGCCGTTTCCCGCACGTTCACACGTCCGCGGACCCCCGTTCACGCCGCCGCCTGCAGCTCCAGCCGCGCCCCGAACTCGCGTACCACCGGCTCGTCGCGGAACGGATCCAGCCGCTGCTGGAAGTCCTCCAGATACTCGGCGCCCCGGTTGGACCGGAGGGACTCGAGCAACTCCACGGCTTTCAGCCCGGTGTTGCAGGCCTGTTCCACCTCACGCTGCTGCACCTGCGCGGTGGCCAGGAGCACATAGCCGATGGCCCGCCTGCGCGCCCGGGACTCGGGATGCCCGGCCAGGGACTCCTGAGCGCACCGCGCCGCCGCCTCGGACTGCCCCAGGTCCCGGTGGCAGTGCGCCAGTTCGTCGGCGAGATAGGCCTCGTCGAAGTGCGCGATCCACTCCGGGTCGTCCCCGGCGGACGGATCCGCGGCCTCCAGCGCGCCCACGGCGCGCCCGGACGCCGCCTGGGCGGCCCGCGCGTCACCCAGCAGGGCGTGCCCGCGTGCCTCCGCGGCATGGAACATCGCCTCCGCGCGCGGTGTCACGCGCCCCCGCGCCCCTTCCTGCGCCGCCCGCGCCAACTGGGCGATCTCGCGCGGGTTTCCGAGCTGCGCGGCGAGGTGACTCATGGACGCGGCGAGGACGTAGCCGCCGTATCCCCGGTCCCCCGCCGCCTGCGCAAGGCGCAGCGCCTGGATGTAGTACCGCTGGGCGAGGCCCGGCTGCCCGGTGTCGACCGCCATGTAGCCCGCGAGCTCGGTCAGCCGGGCCACCGCGGCGAACAGGTCACGCCCGACGGCCTCCCGGTAGGAGCCGGCGAGCAGCCCGGAGACGACGCTGTTGAGGTAGTGCACGACGACCGGGCGCACATGCCCGCTGCCGTACTGGTGGTCCAGATCGACCAGCGCCTGCGTCATCGCGCGCACGGCCGACACGTCCGACTGCCCCACCCGCGGCCCGGCGGCGCGCGCCACCTGCGAGTCGGGCGAGGAGATCAGCCAGTCTCGGCTGGGCTCGACCAGCGCGGACGCGGCGACGGAGGAGCCTGAGAGGAAGTCGCGGCGCCCGACATCGCTGCGCCACAGCTCACACACCTGCTCGATGGCTCCCAGCACGGTCGGCGAGAACTGGAGGCCGACGCCCGAGGCGAGGTTCTTGCCGTTGGCCATGCCGATCTCGTCGATCGTGACCGTACGGCCCAGCTTGCGGCCGAGCGCCTCCGCGATGATCGCCGGGGCGCGTCCGCGCGGCTGCTGTCCGCGGAGCCAGCGGGCCACGGACGTCTTGTCGTAGCGCAGGTCGAGGCCGTGCTCGGCACCGCACATGTTGACCCGGCGGGCGAGCCCTGCGTTCGAGCAGCCCGCTTCCTGGATGAGCGCCTGCAGCCGTTCGTTCGGCTGCCGCGCGACGAGAGGCCTTGCGGCCATGGCTTAACCCCCTGTGGCTGCGGTGCCTGCCCACACACCGAGTTGACGTGTCTTCCGGGACCGGGCCGAGTCACGTTCAGCGAAAAGATCCGGCCGTGAAGATCAATGCCCCGCCGACATACCGAAAATGCGAGGCATGCGAGGATTGCCGGGGTAGTGGCGGATACCGACCCCACACGTGGCTACCCGGCTCAGGCTGAGGTTCCTCCTGCGCGCCCCCACACATGCATCCATGCGCCCCAGATGCCGAATCGATGCTCCTCCCCCGCGCGCGTTACCCCCGTAACCCGAGGTGGACGCGGGAGTTGAGTGGAGCGTGGAAGAGACGATCGCGGTCACCGAAGCCGCTCAGATTCCGAAGCAGCGCGGGGAATCCCTGCTGGAGACAGCCGTACGCTACGCCGAGGAGCGCCACTGGGACGTCGTCCCGGGCTCCTGGCTGGACGCCGTGGGCGGGGTGCAGCGCTGCTCGTGCGGCGACCCCGCGTGCGCCGCGCCGGGCGCGCATCCGGCACGTGAGGACTGGGCGGCACAGGCCACGGGCAGTGCGGTCGCCGTACGCCGGATGTGGTCGCAGCAGCCGAGGGCGTCGATTCTGCTGCCGACGGGCCGTACGTTCGACGCGATCGACGTCCCTGAGACCGCGGGGTTCCACGCGCTCGCGCGGATGGAGCGGATGAAGCTGACGCTCGGCCCGGTGACGCTGTCGCCGGATCGGCGGATGCGGTTCTTCGTTCTGCCGGGAGGATCGGTGAAGGTGCCGGAGCTGGTACGGAAGCTGGGGTGGTCGCTCTCGTCCCTCGATCTGGTCCCGCTCGGGGAGGGGGCCTATGTCGCGGGGCCGCCCACGCGGTACGGGTCGCGGGGGGCTGTGCAGTGGGCCTGCCGGCCGACCGCGGCCAACCGGTGGCTGCCCGACGCGGAGGAACTGATCTCGGCGTTGGCGTATGCGTGCGGCAGGGATCGGTAGCAGTGCCTGCCGGTCTGCCTGGTGCGGGGATCCGGCGGCTGCGGCTTGTTCGTGGCTTCTCGCGCCCAGCCGTATGAAATGCGGCGGAGCCGTATGAAAGCACAGTCCCGCGCCCTCAGGCATGCTGCCCGACCGTAGGGTGATCCCATGACGGAGGGAACACTCGCGGAGACAGCCGCCGTACGCGTGCAAGGGCTCTGGAAGCGGTTCGGGCAGCAGGTGGCCGTCGCCGGGATCGATCTGGAGTTGCCCGCGGGGAAGTTCATCGGGCTGGTCGGGCCCAACGGGGCGGGGAAGACCACCACCTTGTCGATGGTGACCGGGTTGCTGCGGCCCGATCAGGGGACCGTCGAGGTCGTCGGGCACGACGTGTGGCGGGATCCCGTGGCGGTGAAGGCGCGGATCGGGGTGCTGCCGGAGGGGCTCAGGCTGTTCGAACGGTTGTCGGGGCGTGAACTGCTCGCCTATTCGGGGCGGTTGCGGGGGCTGCCCGGTGCCGAGGTCGACAAACGGGCCACCCAGCTGCTCGACGTACTCGATCTGGCCGGAGCCCAGCACAAACTCGTCGTCGACTACTCGACCGGCATGCGCAAGAAGATCGGGCTCGCGGCCGCTCTCCTGCACAATCCCGAAGTACTGTTCCTGGACGAGCCGTTCGAGGGAGTCGACCCGGTGTCCGCGCAGACGATCCGTGGTGTTCTGGAGCGGTACACGGGGTCGGGCGCCACCGTCGTCTTCTCCTCCCATGTGATGGAGCTCGTCGAGTCGCTGTGCGACTGGGTGGCCGTGATGGCGGCCGGCCGTATCCGCGCCCACGGCACCCTCGCCGAGGTACGCGGGAACGCGCCCTCGCTGCAGGAGGCGTTCCTCGAACTCGTCGGGGCGAACGGCCGCGACGCCGGCTCCGACCTCGACTGGCTGGGCGGCGGGGCGCGATGACCGCGGGCGTCACTCCCGTCGTCGTACGGCTGAAACTGTCGCTCCTGCGCAACGGACTGCGGCAGTCCGGGGGGCGGCGGGCCGCGTACGTGGCGTCGGCCGTCGTCACCTTCCTCTTCGCCGCGCTGCAGCTGGTCGGCCTGATCGCGCTGCGCGGACATGCGCACGCCGCGTCCGTCGTGGTGCTGCTGGTGGCGGTGCTGGCGGTGGGCTGGGCCGTGATGCCGCTGTTCTTCCCCGGCGGTGACGAGACCCTGGACCCCACCCGCCTGGTGATGCTGCCGCTGCGGCCCCGGCCGCTGGTACGGGCGCTGCTGGTGGCCTCGCTGGTGGGCATCGGGCCGCTGTTCACGCTGTGCATGCTGGCCGGTTCGGTGGTGTCGGTCGCCCGTGGCGGGGCCGCCTACGCGGTCGGGGTCGTCGCCGTGGCACTCGCTCTGCTGGTGTGCGTGGCCCTTGCGCGGGCCGTCGCCGCCGCCAACGTGCGGCTGCTGACCAGCCGCAAGGGGCGGGACCTCGCGGTGCTGAGCGGGCTGGTCATCGCGATCGGGGCGCAGCTGGTCAACTTCGGGGCGCAGAAGCTGGGTTCGTCCGGGCTGGCGCAGCTCGACCCGGCGGCGGAGGTGCTGCGATGGGTGCCGCCCGCGTCGGCGATCGGCGCGGTGGACTCGGTGAGCGAGGGGTCGTACGGCGTGGCGGCGGCCCAGCTCGCCGTGAGCGCCGGCGCGTTGGCCGGACTGCTGGCGGTGTGGTCGCGGCATCTGACCCGGCTGATGACCGCCCCGGACGGATCCACCCTGCAGACCGCCGAGTCCACGGCGCGCGAGCGGACGTCGACGGGGCTCGCCCGGCTGCTGCCCGCCGGACGCACCGGCACCGTCATGGAGCGCAGCCTGCGCTACATCTGGCGCGACCCCAAGACCAAGGCGGCCTGGGTGACGTCCCTGGCCATCGGGCTGATCGTGCCGGTGTTCAACGCGCTGCAGGGCACCGGCTCGATCTACTTCGCGTGCTTCGCCGCCGGGATGCTCGGCATCCAGATGTACAACCAGTTCGGGCAGGACACGTCGGCGTTCTGGATGGTCGCGCTGACGATCTCCTCCACCCGGGACGCGTACGTCGAGCTGCGCGGCCGGGCCCTGGCCCTGCTGCTGATCACCCTGCCGTACGCCACGTTCGTGACCGTGCTGACGACCGCGATGCTCGGCGACTGGCCGAGGCTGCCCGAGGCGCTCGGGCTGTCCTTCGCGCTGCTCGGCGCGATGCTGGCGACCGGGGCGTGGACGTCCGCCCGCTTCCCCTACTCCATCCCGCAGGAGGGTTACAAGAACGTCGCTCCGGGACAGGTCGGGCTCGCCTGGGTCGCGATCTTCGGCGGCATGATCGCGGCCGCCCTGCTGTGCGCTCCCGTCATCGCGGCGACGATCTGGCTGAACGCGAGCGGGGAAGGCGACTCCTGGGCCTCGCTGCTCCTGCCGGGCGGCGCGGCCTACGGGGCGGCGATCACCCTGCTCGGCCTCCGCCTGGCCGCGCCGCGCACGGCACGGCGGCTGCCGGAGATCCTGGCGGCGGTCAGCCGGGGGTGACCGCCGGAGGCGAGCACCGCGTCGCGGTGGCCAGGACCTGTCCGGGCGATCACGGCGGAGGAACACGGCGGCGCCCTGTCGGTTCCGGTGAGCGGGGTGTGGTGCGTGCGGCTGCAAGGCGGAGGAGGGCGTCGACGCGGAGCGTCGGCAACCGACGACAACGCGGCAGATGTGTGTGCCGCCACACCCCGCGTCTCCGCCGTGATCGGCCGGACAGGTCCTAACCGGACGTGAGCAGCGCGTCCAGGAACGGCTCGACGGCCGCCCGCCACGCGTCCGGCTGGTCGTAGTGCACGAGGTGGCCGGCGTCGGCGACCTCCGCGTACTCCCCGCGGGGCAGGACGCGGACCATCTCCTGGGCCTCGGCGCGGCCGAGCTCGCCGTCGAGGCCGCGGACGACCAGGGCGGGGCACCGGACCTGGGCGAGCTCCTCCCAGTGCGCGTCGTACACCCAGGTCTCGCGGGACTCGAGCATCTGCTCAGGGTCGAAGACCGGACGCCAGCCGTCGGGGGACTCGTGCATCACCTCGGCGTAGAACTCGCCGCGGGACGGGTTCGGGCGCTCCACCCAGGGGTCGTCCTCGCCGAACCACTTGCGTACGTCGGCGAGCGTGGCGAAGGGAGCGGGCCAGGCCTTGAACCAGTCGGCCCACTCGCGCTGCGAGGCGGCGCCGAGCGCGGAGGCACGCATGTCGGAGATGATCACCCCGCGGACCAGGTCGGGGCGCTTGGCGGCGAGCTGCCAGGCGGTCAGGGCACCCATGGCGTGGCCGATCAGGACGGCCGGGGCGAGTCCGAGCTGCTCCAGGGCGGCCTCGGCGTCCTCGACGTACGCCTCGCGCGTGTAGGACGCCCGCGGGGGCTTGTCGCTCTGGCCGTGGCCACGCTGGTCGAGCGCCACGGCGCGGTGCCGTTCGCAGAGCCAGCGGGCGGTGGCGGCCCAGTGCGAGGCGCGGCCCATCAGGCCGTGCAGTAACAGCACGCCGGGGGTGTGCTCGGCCATATCTCCCTTGGGAGGGTCGCCGAACTCCCAGGCCGCGAGACGTACGCCGCCCGCCCCGGTCACGTCGATGCGTCGCACCATGGTCCTGGCACCCCCCTGGCTTCGCGTACAGCTGTCCTGCCGGTGCTCGTGCACATCCTTGTAGCGCACATCCCGCCCGACCCGTCACCCGAAGGCTATCGAATGGGTATTCGAAAATGCCGTCTCTGCGGACAACACCCCTCGTTCGAGTGACCCCCCGCCAGGAATGATCGCCGCCGCCTGGGGGAGATCTTCAGCGGGAGGCGGACCGCTCGGGGAAACCGGTCCGAAGGGGATGACCCTGAGAGCTCGGGGCTCCGGGTCAGCACAGGGGAGGACAGGCCCCGGCGCCACACGGCGCCGGGGCCTTCGACACGTTTGCGGCGCATCCTCCCGCCCCCTCAGGTCATATGCCTCACGCGACAGCCTCGCACGCGAAGCGTCCGAGCGCTGCGATTCGGAGCGTGAATCTCGGATTCGGCGAGATCGACGCGATGCCGCAACTACCCCAGGATCAACGGGAGTTGACCACTTACGGCCGCGCCACCGCCCCGGCCCCTGTCGCTCAGCGCTTGGCGACGAACACGTGAGAGGCGACGTCCGCCGCCAGTTCGGCCGCCTCACCGCCACTGCCCACCAGCACGCCGCCCGCCGACTCCGTCACGCTCACCACAGAGCCCGGCTGCACGCCCGCCCGGCGCAGCGTGTACATCAGCTGCGCGTCCGTCTGGATCGGCTCGCCGATCCGGCGCACGACGACCGTCTTGCCGTCGCTGCCCGGGTCGAGATCCGCCAGCGAGACCATGCCCTCGTCCAGGAACGGGTCGGCGCCGTCCTTCTCGCCCAGCTCCTCCAGGCCCGGGATCGGGTTGCCGTACGGCGACTCCGTGGGGTGCCTCAGCAGCTCGAGCACACGCCGCTCCACGGCCTCGCTCATCACGTGCTCCCAGCGACACGCCTCGGCGTGCACCTGCTCCCACTCCAGCCCGATCACGTCGACGAGCAGGCACTCCGCGAGCCGGTGCTTGCGCATCACGCGCGTGGCCAGCCGTCGCCCCTCGTCCGTGAGCTCCAGGTGGCGGTCGCTGGCCACGGACACCAGGCCGTCACGCTCCATCCGCGCCACCGTCTGGCTGACCGTCGGACCGCTCTGGTCGAGCCGCTCGGCGATCCGGGCGCGCATGGGGACAACACCTTCCTCCTCCAGCTCGAGGATGGTGCGGAGATACATCTCCGTGGTGTCGATCAGTCCGGACATTCGTGCCCCTCGATTAGCTCTGCCGGAAGCACGACGGCTCCGCGGCGCGTGCGCTGGCCCTGACCTCAATTCTGACGCATACCACTGACAACCGTGCCGCGCCGTTGAAACCAAAGGGTTACGCGGGTGTTCCCGCGTGTGTCCGCCGGCTCCGGACACGTCCGCCCGCGCGTCCCCGGGCACCGGATGACCGGCGCGCCCGTGCGGCCGTATTGACACCGCACTGGTCCAGACCGCACCGTGATCCGCGGCACAGACCCCGACGCTCGGAAGGGCCCCGAATGAGCGACCGCACGCTGGCCGGCCAGTTCTTCGACGCGGCGATCGGCCTGCTGCGACGGGTCCGGGACGAGGAGGCCGACCGCATCGACGCGGCAGGCACCCTCCTCGCCGACACCGTCGCCGCCGGCGGCCGTCTCTTCGCCTTCGGCGCCGGCCACTCCTCGCTCGCCGCACAGGACGTCGTCTACCGCGCCGGCGGCCTCGCCCTGATGAACCTGCTCGCCGTCCCCGGCGTCGTCGGCGTCGACGTCATGCCGGCCACACTCGGCTCCGCCCTCGAACGCGTCGACGGCCTCGCGAGCGCCGTCCTGGACTGCTCCCCCCTCCGCGCGGGCGACGCGCTCCTGATCATCTCGCTCTCGGGCCGCAACGCGCTCCCCGTGGAAATGGCCGTGAACGCCCGCGCCCGGGGCGTGAAGGTCATCGGCGTGACATCGGTGGCGTACGCCACCGAGACCAGATCGCGGCACCTGTCCGGGACGTACCTGAAGGACCACTGCGACATCGTCCTCGACTCGAAGATCGCGATCGGCGACGCGGAACTCGTCCTAGACGCCGTCCCGGCCCCCTTCGCCCCCGCCTCCACCGTCGTCACCTCGGCCCTCCTCCAGGCGGTCATGGCCACGGCGGCCGGCTCTCTCGCCGACCGCGGCATCGAACCCCCGCTGCTGCGCTCCGGCAACGTCGACGGCGGACACGAGTGGAACAGCCGGGTGATGGAGGAGTACGGCGACCGGATCTTCTACCGGCACTGACGGCACTGACGGCGCGCTGAACAGCAGGCCGCCCGTCACTGCTCATCCAGCGCCGCCGCCAGATCCAGCGCCGCCGCGATCCGTACCGCGACATCCTCCGCGTACGTCGCGTCGAACCGCTCGAAGTGGCTCCGGCCCGCCCCGCGCAGAAACGTCACCACACCCAGCGTCCGCCCCCGGCTCCGCAGCACCGCGCACAGCGCGTGCACCGCGTCCGCCGGCCACTGCCGCCCCACCGCCCACTCGCGCGCCTGCTCGGCCGGCACCGACCCCACGCTCGCCCGCACCGACCCCGCCCGCCCCACGCACTGCAACGCCGGATGCCCCTGGCCGTACCGCACGGGCAGCCCCGCCTGCCCGGTGAGCAGGCTCGGCCCCGGCGCACCGGAGGGCGTGGCGGCGACCCGTACCAACCGCACCGGACCCGCAGCCTCCGCGTCGGACAGCGCGCCGCCCGCAACCCGGTCGATCAGCGCGTGGTCGGCGAACCCGGCGAGCGCGAAGTCCAGATGGACGGTGGCCGCCTCCCGCGCGTCCTCGCACTCGGCGGCCGCCCGGGCGGCCCGGTGCAGCTGATTGGTCCTGAACCGCAGCAGGGACGCCTCCTGCTCGCCCTGCTTGACCTCGGTCACGTCCTGGAACAGCCAGCCGACACCCAGCGGCACGGGCTCCTCCGCGAGCGGCGACGCCAGCCGCAGGAAACCGCTCCGCCAGCACCGCCGCTGCTCGCCCTCCGGCATGCGCACGCTCACCCAGATCTCGGCCGGCGCGGGCGGCGCACCCTCCGCCAGCACATGTGTGAGCGCGCTCTCCAGCTCCTCCACACCCTGCGCGAGCAACTCCCCGAGCGGCCGCCCGAGCACGGACGTACGCCCGATCCCCAGGGCCCGGGCCGCGTGCGCGTTCACGACGGCGGGCCGCAGGTCCGCGTCGACCAGCACGACACCCCAGCTCGCGTCCTCGAACAGCGCCTCGCTCAGCGCGATCGACCGCTCCAGGTCTATCTGCGCGTGCACCTCGCTGAAGGCGCAGTACACACCGGCCGGCTTCCCGTCCGGCCCGCGCACGGCCGCGGACTGCGTCCGCACGAGCACCCGCCCGCCGTCCTTCGTCAGCAGCGCGAACTCGTGCACCTGCCGGCCGGGAGCGCGCATCGCGGACATCAGCCGCGCCTCGACCTCCTCGGCGTCCGCGCTGCGTACGGCCCACCCGGCGAATCCCTGCCGACCCACCGCCTCGGCCGCGGTCCACCCGAGGATCCGCTCCGCCTCCCGGTTCCAGTGGGTCACCACCCCGTCCGCGTCGAAGGCGCACAGAGCCGCGTCCATGCCGTCGAGCAGCGCGGCAAGGAGATCCGAACCACCCGAGCCCTCCGGACCGTCCCGCCCGGGTTCGTCCGGTCCGAGCTCGTCGGTGGTCCCACTACGCCGGGAAGCACTCACCTGGACCCCCTGCCAAGCTGCGTCCGCACGTACGGCGCGTCGGTTCGCTCACTTGTAATCATCTAACTGGAACGTGACGCAGCACACATCGAGTTCCCCAAGATTGAGGGAAACGTTGCGTGGCGGAAACGCGACGCCCGTCCGGGACCTGGTCTGCCCCTCTCCTGGAGTGGATCAGGGCGCGAGCAGGTCCGTCAGCAGTGTGGGATCGATGTTGCCGCCGCTGATCACGGAGGCGTACACGCGGCCGGCCGGCAGGGCGTCCTGCTGGTACAGGTAGGCGGCTGTCGCGACGGCGCCGGACGGCTCGGTGATCAGGCGTCCCTGCCGGGCCAGCACGGCCACCGCGGCCCGGATGTCGCTTTCGCGGACCGTGATGATGTCGTCCACGTAGGCCTGGATGTGTTCGAAGGGCAGTTCGCCCACCGAGCTGATACGCAGGCCGTCGGCGATGGTCCGGCCGGTTTCGGCAGCGGGCCAGCTGACCCGCCTTCCACTGCGGAGACTCTCCCGGGCATCGGCTGCGAACTCCGGCTCCACCCCGATGACCCGCACCTCCGGCCTCCTGAGCTTCATCGCCGCGGCGACACCGGAGATCAGACCGCCACCACTGACCGGCACCAGCACCGTGTCCAGCTCCAGTCCCAGCGCCGTCGCGTCCTCAGAGATCTCAAGACCAACAGTACCCTGACCTGCAATGATGTAAGGATCATCGAACGGGGACACCACCACGTGGCCGCGCTCCCCGGCCAGTTCCGCGGTTACCTTCTCGCGGTCCTCCGGCGGCACCAGCAGCACCTCGGCTCCCTGAGCACGGGTCGCCTCTATCTTCACTCGCGCCGCCGTGTCCGGCATGACGACCACGGCCTTGACTCCCAGGATCCGCGCGGCGTAGGCCAGGGCCTGGCCGTGGTTGCCACTGGACTGGGCGACAACCCCCCGGGCGCGTTCCCGCTGCGACATCGCGGCCATGCGGTTGTACGCGCCGCGGATCTTGAAGGCACCGGCGAGCTGCAGGTTCTCCGGCTTCAGAACGAGAGACCGCTCGCCGTCCGAGGCCCACGGACAGGGCAGCAACGGCGTGCGCACCGTGATCCCGTGGATTCTCCTCCGTGCCTCAAGAATGTCTTCAAGGGCCACAAGCGTCATGAACTGCTCCTGGGTATCGCCACCATGAGAAAATTCGCGTGCCGCCTGAGCGCTCGGGCGCGGTAAGAACCTCCGTGAACGGGTGTCTCCGTCCGGCGGCTTGCGCGACACACCACCAACCCTGGTGTCATGGCCTTGTGCAGTTCAACCATTACGGCGTCGAGGCCGCGCTCCTGGCAGCAGGACTCGTCAACACATCCGCCCCGTTCGCCCCTCTCACCCTGGAGCCTCTGCTCGAAGAGCATCACGTGGTGGCCTCGCGTCTGACCGCCGCTCAGGCAGCCGGCTTGGAAACCTGGAGCGAGCGCCTGGCCCCGTGCTTCGGCACCCAGACTCTGGCCGCCCGCTGTCAGGCGGTCAACGCACTCCTGGCCGCAGCGTGCACCCCGCCCCACGTCTCCCTGCACGACGGTCACCCGCACCTGCACTACGACGCCCCGGACGCCGATGCCGCCGCCCGCATCCGGGCCAGGACGGCCGGCGGGCTCGCCTACGTCGTCTGCGTGTCCGGCCCCGACCGCCTCGGCCGCTGCCGCCGCTGCGGCCTTGCCTTCGTCGACACCTCACGCAACGGACGACGCGTCTACTGCACCGTCCGCTGCGCCAACAACGCCGCAGTGGCACGCCACCGCGACCGCACACGTCCTTGAACGCCCGGCCGTCCAGGCCGGGCGCCCTGGGCGACCTATGAAGGATGCTTCGCCGAGGTCAGCCGGCAGCTTCCGTCCACGCACTGCCGCTCAAGGCGTCCGCGGGAGATCGTCTGCACCAGTCCGACCGCCCAGCACATCGGGCAGCCGCGCAACGCGACCAGGCCCACGGGCAGGAGCAGCAGGGCGGCCCAGCCGATGACCGGGATCAGCGCGATCGAGGCGGCGACCGAGCCGAACCCGACGACTCCTCGTGCGAGGTGCCGGGCCAGCGACTTGCTCGCGAACGACGGGGCGGCGGCCTTCGCGTGGTTCCCCGCGGACGCGGTGCCGTTCGTCGCGGGACCGGTGTGACGCACCATCGTGTCGGGGGTGCTGTTCATCGGCGGGTGCCCTCCTCAGGGACGGTGTCCAGGTACTCACGGACGCCGGCACGAGCGCGGTGGAGCCGCGACTTCATGGCCGCCGTACTCAGCCCGAGCGACTGGGCGACGGTCCTGCCCGGCAGCCCCCGGACGTCCCGCATGATCAGCACGCGGCGCTGGTCGTCGGGCAGGGACGCGACGGCGGCGGCCACCCGTTCGATCTCCAGCCTGCCCAGCACGTCGTCCTCGGCCGACGGGACCGCCACCTCCGTGAACGGCTCGCCGCCGCGCGCCAGAGCGCGTGCACGGTGGAGACACTCGTTGCGCACGATCCGGAACATCCACGACGCCAGCGCGGCGGTCGCCCGCAGCGTTCCGACCTTGCGGAACAGGACGATCATCGCGTCCTGCGCGGCGTCCTCGGCATCCTGACTGCTGGCGCACAGCGAGAAGGCGAAACGCCGCACGTGCGGGTAGGCACCCGACACGAGCACGGCGATCGACGCCTCATCGCCGGCCTGCGCGGCTTTGACGAGCCGGTCGTCCGGCCAGGACCGTGCTGCGGAGCTAGCCACGCCGGCCCTGCTTCCCGCGCGACCGCAGGAACACCACGCAACTGCACACCAGCACCGCTGCGACCACCACACCGACCACTAGTACCGTCATCGAACCTCCTCCAGTACGTCGGCCTCGCAGCCGCTCGATCATAAGAGCCGCCGACCGGGAAAAGGATTCGCGGAATCTCGTGGGGAATCTCGTCCACGCTCACGTCATCGCCGTTGGGCGGCGACGGTTCACCGGCACCGCCTCAGCAACTCCTCGGCGAACCGGACACCACCTTCGCGCCGAAGACCATCCAGGCGAAGCAGAGCGCGAGCAGCAGATACGTCACGAACAGGGGCCACGCGACCGCGGGCATCCACCCCGCGCCGGCGAAGCGTCGCAGCGTGAAGGCGCCGACCACGAAATGGACCATGTTGCCGACGGCCAGGGGGCGGCCGTAGATGCCGCCGACCACGTTCCTCCTGGCCGTCCAGTTGGTCATCCCCGCGCCCAGGCCCAGCGCACCGAGCATGGCGAAGGGGACCTCCGCAGCCGGCGCGGACAAGCCCGTCCCGGCGGCGGCCTCGCGCGGCGAGAAGACGAGCACCGCCCCGACACCCATCAGGAGCACCGCGCTCGCGGTCATCACGCAGCGCCCGAACATCCGGGCGCGGGCGGTGGCTGCGCCGTCAGCGGTCGTGGTCATCGGTCTGCTCCTCGTCGGGGAGGAAGATGTCCTCGATACGGAGTCCGAAGAGCTTCGCCATGGCGAAGGCCAGGGGAAGGCTCGGGTCGTAGCGCCCGGTCTCGATCGCGTTGGTGGTCTGCCGGGAGACACTCAGCGCGGCGGCGAGGTCGGCCTGCGACCAGTCACGTTCGGCGCGCAGCACCTTGAGCCGGTTTCTCACGCGTACCTCCGCCGGGCGGCCACCCGTGCCGCGCCCCACAGCAGGACCGCCAGCGCCGGGACCCAGACCCAGCTGAGCCGGGGGAGTCCGGCGTTCTCCAGGAAGCCGCAGGTGAAGGTGATCAGTACGGTGGCCGCGAAGCTGTAGGCGAGGGCGTCGAACTCGATACGGCGTTGCAGTTCGTCCATACGCCTCAGCAGCCGGACGAAGGCGATCATCGCGGCCGGCACTGAGAGCACGGGGAGCAGCGCGACGGGGTAGCGCCAGACACCGAGGTGGCCGCTCTTGAGCAGCGTCAGCGACAACACCAGCAATCCGGCGTACGCGGCGAGGGCAACGCCGGACTCGAGGGCGTACCGGCGGGAGGGGGCGTTCATAACGCCGAATGTAAAGCACACATGCCATCATGGCAAGGTTCCTTTACTCACGTCCGGCTGATCCTCGCCGCTGCACCCGGCTCCGTCCCGTCCGCCGGCGGAGACCTGCGCCGGCCCACGCGAACCGGCCCGGTCGACATCCCGGAAAAACGGTTGATCGTGCGCCGATCGGTTCCTAATGTGTCGGCTACACGAGAAGGGAGGTGGTTCGGCAGATGTATGAAAACCGGACGCGTGAGGTGACTGCGGGCTAGCGGCCCGCCACCACACCCAGTGCGGTGCCGGACCAGCACGTGACAGACGCGTGCAGCCGGCCCAATCCCAGCAGTCACCCGACCCGCGAGCTCGCCGGTACGTCCGGCCGGCTCCCCCGCTGTGAAGCGGAGGGACCTGAGCTCGCGGGTCGCCTGCGTTCAGGTACGGCTCAGGGGCCGAGGCGCTCCACTCGCCAGCTGCCGTCCGGTTCCGCCATGTAGCGCAGGCGGTCGTGCAGGCGGTTTTCGCGGCCCTGCCAGAATTCGACCGACTGTGGGGCCACCCGGAAGCCGCCCCAGTTCGGGGGGACCGGGACCTGCTCGCCCTCGGGGTAGCGGGCGGCCAGTTCGACGTAGGAGGCGTCGAGGTCGGTGCGGGTGGCGATGACCGAGGACTGGGCGCTGGCCCAGGCGCCCAGCTGGGAGCCGTGCGGGCGGGTGCGGAAGTACGCGGCGGTCTCGTCGCGGCCGGTGCGCCGGGCGATGCCCGTGACGATGACCTGGCGCGCCATCGGGTGCCAGGGGAACAGCAGCGAGACATACGGGTTCTCGGCGAGGTCGCGGGCCTTGCGGGAGTCGTAGTTGGTGTAGAAGACGAAGCCCTTCTCGTCGAAGTGCTTGAGGAGCACCGTGCGGGAGCTGGGGCGGCCCTCCGCGTCGGCCGTGGAGACGATCATGGCGTTCGGTTCGTACAGGTGGGCCTCCGTCGCGGCCTGCTTGAACCAGCGCGCGAACTGCTCCACGGGAGTGGCGGGCAGGTCGGCCTCGGAGAGGCCCTCGTCCCGGTACTGCTTGCGCATCGAGGCGGGATCGGGGTGGGCGGCGTCTCGGTCGGTCACACGATCATCTTGCCGTATGTGCGGCTGCCGCCGGGCGGCGTCCCTCGACAGAGGTGGCACTCAGTGCCGCGAGTACTCCCCAAAGGTGGCACTCAGGGATATGGTGCTGCTGCCATCCCGTTTGGGTGAGCGCCTGCCGCACCGGGCATCACAGGGGTGACCGCTCAGGACCGCGAGTCTTCGACGTGAGGTCTTGCACGTGGGCGTTCGGGCGTGGGAGTCCGGACACGGCCGTGGATCCGTCGAGTGCCACATGCCGCACACATCCGAGGAGCCGCCTGATGTCCGACTTCGTACCCGGACTCGAAGGAGTCGTCGCGTTCGAAACGGAGATCGCCGAACCGGACAAGGAGGGCGGCGCCCTCCGGTACCGGGGCGTCGACATCGAGGACCTGGTCGGCCACGTCTCCTTCGGCAACGTGTGGGGGCTGCTCGTCGACGGTGCCTTCAAACCCGGTCTGCCGGCCGCCGAGCCGTTCCCGATCCCGGTGCACTCCGGTGACATCCGCGTGGACGTCCAGTCCGCGCTCGCCATGCTCGCCCCGGTGTGGGGCCTGAAGCCGCTGCTGGACATCGACGCCGAGCGGGCCCGGGACGATCTGGCCCGCGCGGCGGTCATGGCCCTGTCGTACGTCGCCCAGTCCGCCCGCGGCCAGGGCCTGCCGATGGTGCCGCAGCGCGAGATCGACAAGGCGCAGTCCGTCGTCGAGCGCTTCATGATCCGCTGGCGGGGCGAGCCCGATCCCAAGCACGTGGCCGCAGTCGACGCCTACTGGACGTCGGCCGCCGAGCACGGCATGAACGCGTCCACGTTCACCGCCCGCGTGATCGCGTCCACGGGCGCGGACGTGGCGGCCGCCCTGTCCGGCGCCGTGGGAGCCATGTCCGGGCCGCTGCACGGCGGTGCCCCGTCCCGGGTCCTCGGCATGATCGAGGAGATCGAGCGGACGGGGGACGCGGAGGCGTACGTCAAGCGTGCCCTGGACCGGGGCGAGCGCCTGATGGGCTTCGGTCACCGGGTGTACCGCGCGGAGGACCCACGCGCGCGTGTGCTGCGCCGTACCGCCCGCGAACTCGGCGCGCCCCGTTTCGAGATCGCCGAGGCGCTGGAGAAGGCGGCCCTGGAGGAGCTCCACAACCGCCGCCCGGACCGCGTTCTGGCGACGAACGTGGAGTTCTGGGCGGCGATCATGCTGGACTTCGCCGAGGTCCCGGCCCACATGTTCACGTCGATGTTCACCTGCGCCCGTACCGCGGGCTGGTCGGCGCACATCCTGGAGCAGAAGCGGACTGGCCGGCTCGTCCGCCCGTCCGCCCTCTATGTGGGCCCCGGTGCGCGCAGTCCGCAGGAGATCGACGGTTACGAGGAGATCTCCCGCTAGTGCCGCGTAAGCCGCACCAGGTCCCGCCGTCACATTCCCGTCGCCCGCCCTCCGGGCGGACGTGGCCCGGTACGAGGTGGCCGTCGCACAGGGCCGAGCAGTTCCGGTTGCGTCAGTCCAGCGCCTCGTCCAGCAATGCCGTCCACTGGGTCACCACCCGGTCCCGGCGTGCCGTGTCGTCCGTGAGGAGGTTGGCGAGACCGAGGCCGCGGGCCATGTCGAGGAGGCCCTGGACGGTTTCGCGTGCGCCGGGGCGGGACTCGTCGGCGCCGAGGAGGTCGACGGCGATGCGGTGGGTCTCGCGGCCCACGCGGGCCTCCAGCTCGGTCACGCGCGGGCGCAGCTGCTCCTCGTTGGAGGCGGCGACCCACAGGTGCAGGGCGGCTCGGAAGAGCGGGCCGGTGTAGAGGTCGACGAGGGCTGTGACCACGGCGCGCCGGTCTTCCGCCGCGCCCTCGGGGAAGAGGGCGCGCAGGGCGGTCGAGCGTTCCTCGGCGACGTACTCGACCGCGGCCGTGAAGAGGTCCTCGCGGGTCGGGAAGTGGTGCTGGGCGGCGCCTCGGGAGACGCCGGCGCGTTCGGCGACGACCAGGACCGTGGAGCCCGCCCAGCCGTGTTCGGCGAGGCAGGCCACGGCGGCTTCCAGGAGCCGCTGCCGGGTGGCGCGGCTGCGGTCCTGTTTGGGGACGCGTTCGCGTTCGGCTGTGTTCACACCGCCCATGTGGGGTCCCGTCGTTCAAGGAAGGCCGACATTCCCTCGCGGGCGTCGGCGGAGGCGAACAGCCGGGCCGAGAGCCGGCCCAGTTCGCCATTGTCCAGGTCGAATGCCTCCAGAACCTTAGCTGTGAGCAGCCGTTTCGTCTCGGCGAGGGCCTGGGGCGAGGACCGGCGCAGTCCGTCCAGGACGGGGGTCAGTACGTCGTCCACGTCGTCGCCGGTCGCCGTCAGCAGGCCGATGCGGGCTGCCTCGGCCGCGCCGAAGCGTTCGCCGGTGAGGCAGTAGCGGGCCAGCGCGCGGGGGTCCGTGCGGGGCAGCAAGGGCAGCGAGATGACCGCGGGGGCCACCCCGATCCGTACCTCCGTGAACGCGAACGTCGCCGCCCGCGACGCTGCCGCGATGTCGCAGGCGCCCAGCAGGCCGAGGCCGCCCGCTCGGACGTGCCCGGTGACCCGCGCGACGACCGGTCCGGGCAGTTCGACGATCTGCCGCAGCAGGCCGACGAGCGCGTCCGGCGCCGGTGGGTCGCGCAGGTCGGCGCCCGCGCTGAAGGTGTCGCCGGTGTGGGTGAGGACGATCGCGCGCACGTCACCGTCCTCGGCGGCGTCGGTCAGCGCGTCCGCCAGTTCGCCCACGAGCGCGGCCGACAGGGCGTTGCGGTTGTGCGGCGAGTCGAGGGTGAGGGTCTCGACGCCACGCGCGCGCGTGCGCGCGATCAGTGTCACGGCTGTTCCCTGAGCTGCCGGCGCAGGATCTTGCCGGAGGCCGCCCTCGGCACCGCGTCGATGAAGGAGACCCGCCGGACGCGCTTGTAGGGGGCGACGCGCTCGGCGACGTACATCATGACCTCTCCTTCGGAGAGGTCGGTGGCGGCCGGCTGGCGGACCACGTGGGCGTGCGGGACCTCGGTTCCCTCGTCGTCGCAGACGCCGACGACGGCGGCGTCGGCGATGCCGGGGTGGGTGAGCAGGAGGGCCTCCAGTTCGGCGGGTGCCACCTGGAAGCCCTTGTACTTGATGAGCTCCTTGACGCGGTCCACGACGAACAGCCAGCCGTCGGCGTCGACGTGGCCGACGTCGCCCGTGTGCAGCCAGCCGTCGGTGTCGATCATGGCGGCGGTGGCGTCGGGGCGGGCGAGGTAGCCCTTCATGACCTGGGGGCCGCGGATGAGGACCTCGCCGGACTCGCCGATGCCGAGGTCCTTGTCGGGGTCGTCGAGGGAGACGATCCGCATCTCGGTGCCGGCGATGAGCTTGCCCACCGTTCCGGGGGGCGGGTTCTCGGCGCCGAGGGGGACGACGTGGGTGCCCGGTGACAGTTCCGTCATGCCGTACGCCTGGCCGACCGGCGGCAGGCCGAGCCGCTTGGAGCAGGCGGCCGCCAGCTGGGCGTCGAGGGGAGCCGCGGCGCTGATGATGTACCGCAGCGACGAGAGGTCGTACTGTGCGACCGCCGGATGCTTCGCCAGGGCCAGGACGATCGGCGGGGCCACGTACAGGCCGGTGATGCGGTGGTTCTGGATGGCCGCGAGGAACGTGTCCAGCTCGAAGCGCGGCAGCACGACGACGGTGGCGCCCCGGCGCAGGGGCGCGTTCATCAGGGCCGTGAGGCCGTAGATGTGGAAGAAGGGCAGCACGGCGAGGATGCGGTCGCCCGGACCGGCGGGGACTGCGGGCTCCAGCTGCGCGAGGTTGGTGGCGATCTGCCGGTGCGTGAGCATCACGCCTTTGGGGATGCCGGTGGTGCCCGAGGAGTACGGGAGGGCCGCGACGTCCTCGGCGGGGTCGATGTCCACCTGTGGGTCAGGGGCCGCCGAGGCCAGCATGTCGATGAGCGAGCGGTGTCCGGGGGCGCTGTCGCAGACGAAGATCTCCTGGATGCCGCCCGCCGTCTCGGCGGCCCGGCGCGCGGTCTGCAGCAGCGGCGAGACGGTGACGATCCAGCGGGCCCCCGAGTCGCCGAGCTGTTTGGCGAACTCCTCGGGCGTGGCGAGCGGGTGCACGGTGGTGACGGAGGCACCCGCGCGCGTGGCGGCGTAGAAGGCTATCGGGAAGGTGATCGTGTTGGGGCTGTGCAGTGCGAGGACGTCGCCCTTGCGCACGCCCGCCTCGGCGAGCGCGGCCGCGACGCGCCGGTGGAAGCGGTCCAGCTGCTCGTAGGTGAGGGTGGTGCCGTCGGTGCCGTCGACCAGCGCGGGCGCGTCACCGAACTCGGCAGCCCGGGCGAGGACCGCCTCGTGGATGGGGAGGTCGACGGGCGGAACGTCTGCGTACTCGCTTCGGAACACGGTTCCTCCTGGCACGACTCGGTGCGTCGAGCGCGGTCTAGTACGACTTGGGCAGACCCAGCGTCTGGTGGGAGACGTAGTTGAGAATCATCTCCCGGCTCACCGGAGCGATACGAGCCACGCGCGCGGCCGTTATCAACGAGGCGAGCCCGAACTCCCGGGTGAGCCCGTTTCCGCCGAGGGTGTGCACCGCCTGGTCGACGGCTTTCACGCAGGCCTCCCCGGCCGCGTACTTGGCCATGTTGGCGGCCTCTCCGGCGCCCTCGTCGTCGCCCGCGTCGTACAGGTGGGCGGCTTTCTGCATCATCAGGCGGGCGAGTTCGAGGTCGATGTGCGCCTGGGCGAGGGGGTGGGCGATGGCCTGGTGGGCGCCGATGGGGGCGTTCCAGACCGTGCGGTCGCGGGCGTACTCGATCGCCTTGGCGAGGGCGTGACGGCCCATGCCGATCGCGAAGGCGGCCGTCATGATGCGTTCGGGGTTGAGGCCGGCGAACAGTTGCAGCAGGCCCGCGTCCTCGTCGCCGACGAGCGCGTCGGCGGGCAGCCGTACGTCGTCGAGGGTGAGCTCGAACTGCTTCTCCGCGCCGTGCAGTTCCATGTCGATACGGCGCCTGCTGAAGCCGTCCGCGTCGCGCGGGACGATGAACAGGCAGGGCTTGAGGCGGCCGGTGCGCGAGTCCGCGGTGCGGCCGACGACGAGGGTGGCGTCGGCGATGTCGACGCCGGAGACGAAGACCTTGCGGCCGGTGAGGAGCCAGTCGAGTCCGTCGCGGCGGGCGGTGGTCGTGATGCGGTGGCTGTTGGACCCGGCGTCGGGTTCTGTGATGCCGAAAGCCATGGTGCGGGTTCCGTCGGCCAGGGCCGGGAGCCAGTCCTGCTTTTGCCTTTCGGTGCCGAAGCGGGCGATGACCGTGCCGCAGATCGCCGGGGAGACGATCATCATCAGCAGGGGGGCACCTGCCGCGCCGAGTTCTTCGAGGACGATGGAGAGTTCGGCGATTCCGCCACCTCCGCCTCCGTACTCCTCGGGGAGGTTGACACCGATGTACCCGAGTTTCGCGGCCTCTGACCAGAGTTCGTCGGGGTGGGCTCCTTCAGCAACGATGCGTGTGATGTAGTCGCGGCCGTATCGCTTGCCGAGTGCGGCCACGGCTGATCGGAGAGCCTTGTGTTCTTCCGGTTCGACGAGAGTGGTCATGCAGGTGGCTCCTCAGGGCGGGTCGTATGTGGCGGGTCGTATGTGGCTGGTCGCGCTCACGCGGCGGAAACGCATGTCAAATGCAGCCCCGCGCCCCTCAGGTCTCTTGCACCACCGCCAGCAACATGCCGGGCTCCACCTGCTGGCCAGGCGCTGCGTGCAGGGCGCTCAGTGTTCCCGTGGCCGGGGCTGTGATCTTGTGTTCCATCTTCATCGCCTCCAGCCACAACAGGGGCTCCCCAGCCTTTACAGCCGCTCCTGTGGTCAGGCCCTCCGCTACGCGGACGACCGTCCCCGGCATGGGGGCCAGCAGGGAGCCGGGGGCGTGCTGAGTCGTCGGGTCGGGGAATCCGGGCAGGGCGGTGAGCGCGGTGGTGTTGACGTACACCTGGTCGTCCCCGTACCGCGCGACCTCGAACTTCCTTCGCACGCCGTCGACTTCGAGCACGACGAGACCGGCGTCGGCGTGCACGACCCGTACCCCGTCCGCGGTGAGGCCGCCCGCGCGCGTGTGCCGGTAGTGGGCCTCGTGCTCCTCGCCCGCCATCACGTAGCGCTTCGTCTGCGGCTGTGAAGGGACGTTGCGCCAGCCGCCGAAACGGGAGCGGCCGTGGGCGTCGGCGAGGGCCGCGGCCAGGGGGGCGTACGGGTCGGGGGCCGGGGCGGTCAGTTCCGGGAGGTGGCGGTCGAAGAAGCCGGTGTCCATGCGGGCGGTGGTGAACTCCCTGTGCCGCAGGGAGCGGACGAGGAGATCCCGGTTGGTGGGCGGCCCGTGGACGGACGCCCGTTCCAGGGCGGACGCGAGCACGCGGACCGCCTCCGCGCGCGTGGGGGCGTGGGCGACGGCCTTGGCGAGCATCGGGTCGTAGTGGACGCCGACGGGGTCGCCGTCGGTGTAACCGGTGTCCAGGCGTACGCCGGGGACGGACAGGCGGTGCAGGGTGCCGGTCTGCGGGGTCCAGTCGCGGGACGGGTCCTCGGCGTAGAGGCGGGCCTCCACGGCGTGGCCACGCGCGCGTGGGGGGACGCTTTCCAGGGCGTGGCCTTCGGCGACGCGGATCTGCAGGGCGACCATGTCGATGCCGTACACGGCCTCCGTGACGGGGTGCTCGACCTGGAGGCGCGTGTTCATTTCCAGGAAGTGGGCCTTGTCGTCGGCGGAGACCAGGAACTCGACGGTTCCCGCGCCTTCGTAGTCGACGGCTCGGGCGGCCCGTACGGCCAACTCGTGGAGCTCGCCGGTGAGTTCGGGTTTCAAACCCGGTGCGGGGGCCTCCTCGATCACCTTCTGGTGGCGGCGCTGGAGGGAGCAGTCGCGGGTGCCGAGGGCCCAGACCGTGCCGTGCGTGTCGGCGAGGATCTGCACCTCGACGTGGCGGCCGCCCTCCACGTAGGGCTCGACGAAGACCTCGCCGTCCCCGAAGGCCCTCGTCGCCTCCGCGCGCGCGGCGGCCAGTTCCGCGTCCAGGTCCGCGAGCCGCCGTACGACCCGCATGCCCCGTCCGCCGCCGCCCGCGGCCGCCTTCACCAGCACGGGCAGGTCGGCCTCGGAGACCTCGGCGAGGGGGGCCAGGCCCATGAGCTGCTTGGCCTGTGTCTTGGACGCCATCGCCTCGACGGCCTCCGGGGGCGGTCCGATCCAGACCAGGCCCGCGGCGCGGACGGCGCGCGCGAAGCCGGCGTTCTCGGAGAGGAAGCCGTAGCCGGGGTGGACCGCGTCCGCTCCGGACGCCACGGCCGCCTTCACGATCAGGTCGGCGCGCAGATACGTCTCGGCGGGTGTCGCCCCCGGCAGCCGTACCGCCGCGTCGGCCACGCGCGCGTGGAGGGCGTTCTCGTCGGCGTCCGAGTGCACGGCGACCGTCCGGATTCCCAGCTCACGGCATGTGCGGACGATGCGGCAGGCGATCTCGCCGCGGTTGGCGACCAGCAGAGTGGAAATCATGGACCTCACATCCGGAAGACGCCGAAGCCACCGCGCGCGCCCTCGTAGGGCGCGGTGTGGATCGCGGACAGGCACAGGCCGAGGACGGTGCGGGTGTCGCGCGGGTCGATGACGCCGTCGTCGTACAGCCGCCCGGACAGGAACATCGGCAGCGACTCGGACTCGATCTGCTGCTCCACCATGGCCCGCAGGGCGGCGTCCGCCTCCTCGTCGTACGGCTGCCCCTTCGCGTCCGCCGACTGCCGGGCGACGATGGACAGCACGCCGGCGAGCTGCTGCGGGCCCATGACGGCGGACTTGGCGCTGGGCCAGGCGAACAGGAAGCGCGGGTCGTACGCCCTCCCGCACATGCCGTAGTGGCCGGCCCCGTACGACGCCCCCATGAGGACCGACAGATGCGGCACCCTGCTGTTGGACACCGCGTTGATCATCATCGCGCCGTGCTTGATGATGCCGCCCTGCTCGTACTCCTTGCCGACCATGTACCCCGTGGTGTTGTGCAGGAAGAGGAGCGGGATGTCGCGCTGGTTGGCGAGCTGGATGAACTGGGCGGCCTTCTGGGACTCCTCGCTGAACAGGACTCCTTGGGCGTTCGCGAGGATGCCCAAGGGATAGCCGTGGAGGGTGGCCCACCCGGTCGTGAGGCTCGTCCCGTACAGCGGCTTGAACTCGTCGAAGTCGGAGGCGTCGACGGTCCGGGCGACGACCTCGCGCGGGTCGAAGGGGGTTCTGAGGTCGCCCGGGACGATGCCGAGGAGCTCCTCCGCGTCGTACTTCGGGGGTGCCGCCGGGCCCGGATCCCCGTACGCCTTGCGGTGGTTGAGGCGGGCCACCACCCGTCTCGCCTGGCGCAGGGCGTCCTGCTCGTCGACGGCGAAATAGTCGGCGAGGCCCGACACGCGCGCGTGCATCTCCGCGCCGCCGAGCGACTCGTCGTCGCTCTCCTCGCCGGTGGCCATCTTCACCAGCGGCGGCCCGCCGAGGAAGACCTTCGCGCGCTCCCTGACCATGATCACGTGGTCGGACATGCCGGGGACGTACGCGCCGCCCGCGGTCGAGTTCCCGAAGACGACGGCGACGGTCGGGATGCCGGCGGCGGAGAGCCGGGTGAGGTCGCGGAAGACGGCGCCGCCGGGGACGAAGATCTCCTTCTGGGACGGCAGGTCGGCGCCCCCGGACTCGACGAGGCTGATGCAGGGCAGCCGATTGGCGAGGGCGATGTCGTTGGCCCGCAGGGCCTTCTTCAGGCTCCACGGGTTGCTGGCGCCGCCGCGCACGGTCGGGTCGTTGGCGGTGATCAGGCACTCCACGCCCTCGACGACCCCGATGCCGGTGACGAGCGAGGCGCCGACCGTGTGGCCGCTGCCCCAGGCGGCCAGCGGCGACAGCTCCAGGAAGGGGGTGTCGGGGTCGAGGAGCAGCTCGATGCGCTCACGGGCGAGGAGCTTGCCGCGCCCGCGGTGCCTGGCGATGTACTTCTCGCCGCCGCCCGCGAGGGCTTTCGCGTGCTCGGCGTCGAGTTCGGCGAGCCTGGCGAGCATGGCCTCACGGTTGGCCCGGTGCTCGGGGCCGTCGGCGTCGAGGGCGGACGCGATGACCGTCACAGGAGGGCCTCCGGAATGTCCAGGTGGCGGGAGCGCAGCCATTCGCCGAGGGCCTTGGCCTGCGGATCGAATCGGTGCTGGGCGGCGACGCCCTCGCCGAGGATGCCCTCGACGACGAAGTTGAGGGCGCGCAGATTGGGCAGGACGTGCCGGACCACCTTCAGGTCGGCCGTCTCCGGGAGGAGTTCACGGAACCGGTCGACGGTGAGGGTGTGGGCGAGCCATCGCCAGGCGTCGTCCGTGCGGGCCCAGACGCCCACGTTGGCGTTGCCGCCCTTGTCGCCGCTGCGGGCACCGGCGACAAGGCCGAGGGGGGCGCGGCGGGTCGCTCCGGCCGGCGGCAGCGGCTCGGGCGGGGGCGGCTGCGGCACGTCGTCCGGTACGAGGGTGTCCTGGGCCGGGGGCACGGGAATCCGGCGCCCGTCGTGGAGGACGGCCACATGGCCGACGGCACCATGGGGGACGTACACATCCTCGAAGACGCCGTAGGGCGCGCCCTTTCCCGGTGGGGCCAGCACATGGAAGCCGGGGTAGCTGGCGAGCGCCAGCTCGACGGCGGCCCCGCTGAGCGTCCGCCCCACCGTCTCCTGGTCGGGGTCCCGCACGGCGAGCCGGAGCAGGGCGCTCGCGGTCTCCTCGGTCGGGGCGTCGGCCCGGTCGGTACGGACGAGCTCCCAACGGACCTCCGCGGGCGGCGCCTCGGCCAACGCGTCGGTCATCTGCTCGCGCACGAGAGCGGCCTTGGCCTCGATGTCGAGTCCGGTCAGGACGAAGGCGACCTCGTTGCGGAAGCCGCCGAGCCGGCTGCGGCCGACCTTGAGGGCGGGTGGCGGGGCTTCCCCTCGTACGCCCTCGACCCGCACCCGGTCGGGGCCGTCCTGGGTGAGCCGTACGGTGTCGAGGCGGGCGGTGACGTCGGGTCCCGCGTACCGGGCCCCGGCGGTCTCGTACAGCAGCTGGGCGGTCACCGTGCCGACGTCGACGAGACCGCCCGTGCCGGGGTGCTTGGTGATGACGGCGGTGCCGTCCTCGTGGAGCTCGGCGAGCGGGAAGCCGGGGCGCCGGACGTCGCCGTCGCGGAAGAAGGCGTAGTTGCCGCCGGTGGCCTGCGCCCCGCACTCCAGCACATGCCCGGCGACGACGGCACCGGCGAGCCGGTCGTAGGCGTCCGGGGCCCAGCCGAAGTGGGCCGCCGCCGGACCGGTGACCAGGGCCGCGTCCGTGACACGCCCGGTGATCACGACGTCGGCGCCCTCCTTGAGGCAGGCCGCGATGCCGAAGCCGCCGAGGTAGGCGTGGGCGGCGAGGCTGCCGATGGGGGTCCCCCCTGGTCGAGCGAGGTCGGGAGCTTGGGGGAGGGCGGCGGTGAGGTCGTCGCCCTCGACGTGCGCGATGCGGACGGGGACGCCGAGCCGGGCGGCCAACTCCCGTACGCGCTCGGCCAGTCCGGCGGGGTTGAGCCCGCCGGCGTTGGTTACGATCCTCACGCCCCGCTCGTGCGCCAGCCCCAGGCACTCCTCCATCTGCCGCGGAAAGGTGCGGGCGTATCCGGCGCCGGGGTCCTTCAGCCGGTCGCGGCCCAGGATGAGCATGGTCAGCTCGGCGAGGTAGTCGCCGGTCAGGACGTCCAGTTCGCCGCCGGTGAGCATCTCGCGCATCGCGTCGAAACGGTCGCCGTAGAAGCCGGAGGCGTTGCCGATACGGAGGGTGCGGAGGGTCACCCGGCGGCTCCCTTCGACGGGCGACCGGTGCCGGGCGGGCCCGCGAAGGCCTGGGCGATGTCCAGCCAGCGGTCGGCTTCGAGGCCGACGGCCCGTACGGCGAGGTCGTCGCGGTGGGCGCGCCGGGTGACCAGGAGGCAGAAGTCGACGGCGGGGCCGGTGACGCGCTGGTCGGCGTCCTCGGGGCCGTACGCCCACAAGTCGCCGGAGGGGCCGACGAGTTCCACACGGAAGTCGCCCGCGGGGGCCGGTAGTCCGTGCACACCGAACGCGAAGTCCCGCGCCCGCACCCCGATGCGCACCACATGCCGAAGCCGGTCGGTGGGTGGGCGCACCACACCCAGTGCGTCCGCCACGTCCTGGCCGTGGGCCCAGGTCTCCATCAGACGGCCCGTGGCCATGGAGGCGGCCGACATGGGCGGGCCGTACCAGGGGAAACGGGCCCCGTGCGGGGTCTCGCGCAGGGCCTTGTCGAGTGCGGCCCGTCCCTCCCGCCACCTCGACAGCAACTCGGCGGGCGCGAGCCGGGCTCCCTCCTCGGCCCCTTCGTCCACGAACGACTCCGGCACGGCGAGGGCCTTCTCGGCCAGCGTGCGGAACGCTGCCGCGTCGGTCACGGCCAGCAGGGCCGAGTGGTCGGTCCAGGCGAGATGGGCGATCTGGTGGGCGATGCTCCAGCGGGGGGCGGGGGTCGCAAGGGCCCACCGCTCCGGGCTCAACCCGGCAACGAGCCGGTCGAGTTCGTCGCTCTCTGCACGCAGGTCGTCGAATACGGGCGTCGGATCGGCCATGTGGGGAGCATGGCAGCGCCCCCAGAAACAATCAAGCATGATTGCATTGATTTGTTTTCCACGGCTCGGCCACCTGTGCGCACCCGTCTCGCCACTCTCGGCGATCGGAGGTCGTCGGCATGCGAAGCCGCGAACTCGACCCGAGTGCGTCGCCGTTGGACTGCCACGGCTCTGAGCTGCGCAGGGCACGGGAGGCGGTGGGGCTCACGTTGGCGCGGCTCGGGTCGGTCGTCGAGCCCGTCCCCAGTCCCACCGAGCCTCACCACGCCGCGACAACCGTCAGGAAGCCGTCCCCGCGCCCACTGCCTTCGCCCGCCCCACCTGCGTCCGCACCGCGCCCATGCTCGCCGCGATGACGAGCGCGATCGCGGCGGCCTCCATCGCGGACAGGGCCTGGTCCAGGATGAGGAAGCCCGCCGTCGCCGCGATGGCCGGTTCCAGGCTCATCAGGATCGCGAAGGTCGAGGCAGGCAGGCGGCGCAGGGCGAGGAGTTCGAGGGTGTAGGGCAGGACGGAGGAGAGGAGCGCCACCGCCGCTCCCAGGCCGAGCGTCACCGGGTCGACGAGTTTCGCCCCGGACTCGGCGATGCCCAGCGGCAGGAAGAGGACCGCCCCCACCGCCATCGCCAGCGCGAGGCCGTCGGCCTGTGGGAAGCGGCGACCCGTGCGGGCGCTGAAGACGATGTACGCCGCCCACATCGCGCCCGCGCCCAGCGCGAAGGCGACGCCCGCCGGGTCGAGGTCGCCGAAGCCGCCACCCCCGAGCAGGAAGACGCCGGCGAGGGCCAGCCCGGCCCACACCAGGTTGAGCGCTCTTCGCGACGCCACGACGGACAGGGCGAGGGGGCCGAGGACCTCCAGCGTGACGGCCGGGCCCAGCGGGATGCGGGCGACCGACTGGTAGAAGAGGCCGTTCATCGCGGCCATCGTGATGCCGAAGACGATCACCGTGCCCCAGTCCGTGCGCGAGTGCCCGCGCAGGCGGGGGCGGCAGACCAGGAGCAGGACCACGGCCGCCACGAGCAGCCGTAGCGCCACGACGCCCAGTGCGCCCGCCCTCGGCATCAGCATCACCGCGATCGCGCCGCCGAACTGCACCGAGACGCCTCCGGCGAGGACCAGACCGACGGGCCCGAGGGAGCCTGAGCGGTGCGGGGCGCCGGACGGGGCGGGCGTGCGGCTCGTCGCGGGGACGGCCGACGGGATGGCGCTGGGGGTGCTCACGGGGCCTTCCGGGGTATCGGCTTGCGGCTCGTCCATCTTGCTGTACGTCAGAGTCCAGGGTAATAGACTTAGTCAGGCGTGCAAACCCTTTATGCGACTGTCCCGCGCGAGCCGGCCCCGTCGGCTCAGCGCCGGGCCATGTACAGATCCAGCGCCTTGTGGAGCAGCCGGTTCAGCGGGAAGTCCCATTCACCGAGGTACTCGACGGCCTCTCCGCCCGCGCCCACCTTGAACCGCAGCAGGCCCAGCAGATGGTTCGACTCCTCCAGCGTGTCGGTGATGCCCCGGAAGTCGTAGACGGCGGCGCCGAGCTCGTGGGCGTCGGTCATCATCCGCCACTGCATGGCGTTGTTGGGCTGGACCTCGCGCTTGCGGCTGGTGGAGGCGCCGTAGGAGTACCAGACGTGGTCGCCGACGGTCAGCATCGTGGCCGCGGCGAGGACGTCGCCGTCGTGGTGGGCGAGGTAGAGCCGCATGCGGTCGGGGTCCTCGGCTGTGAGGGCGGTCCACATGCGCTGGAAGTAGGGCAGCGGGCGGGGGATGAAGCTGTCGCGCTCGGCGGTCTCGGTGTACAGCTCGTAGAAGGCGGGCAGGTCCTCGTGGCCGCCGCGGACGATCTTGACGCCTGCCTTCTCCGCCTTCTTGATGTTGCGCCGCCACTGCTGGTTCAGGCCGCTGTGGATGTCCTCCAGGGACCGTCCGGCGAACGGGACCTGGCAGACGTACCGGGGCTGTCCTGCGGCGAAGCCGTCCTCGCTGCCGGGCTCGCTCTGCCGCCAGCCCGCGCGCCGCAGCCGGTCGGCGATGTCGGCGGCACGCGGCTCGTAGGAGGTCGCCTGCGCGTCCCGCAGACGCCGGGCGTCCGGGTCGGCGATCGCCGCCTTGACCGCGTCGGGGCTCCAGCGGCGTACCACGACGGGCGGCCCCATCTTCACCGAGAAGGCGCCCCGCCCCTTGAGGTACGCGAGCATCGGCTCCAGCCAGCGGCCGAGGTCGGGGGCGTACCAGTCGATCAGCGGGCCCTCGGGCAGATAGGCGAGGTACTTCTTCAGCCTCGGCAACGGCCGCATCAGCACGAGCCCCGCCCCGACGAGCCGCTCCTCACCCCGGCCCTCCTCGAACCATCCCAGTCGCTCCGCCCGCCAGTCGGGCTTCACCTCGCCCCAGGAGGGGAGCTGCATGTGACTGGCGGAGGGGCGGGACGCGACGAACGCGAGGTGCTCGCCGCGGGAGACGGGCCGCAGGCGGAGGGTCATGGGCGGGGCTCCTTCCAGTGGCTGATCTTGTCAGCGTAGGTCGTCGGAGTCCGTCTCCCGGGATCAGCCGCGGCCGTCCGGGGATCAGCCCCGCCCGTCCCGGGAATCCGACGCCTCCAGCCCCTCCGGCAGCCCCTCCGCCAGCACCTCCGCCAGATGCCTCCCGCGCACGCCCGCCAACTGCTCAAGCTGCGTACGGCACGAGTAGCCGTCCGCCAGGACCACCGTCCCGCCCGCCGCGCCCCGTACCGACGGCAGCAGCTGGTCCTCCGCGCACGCCCGCGACACCTCGAAGTGGCCCTTTTCGAAGCCGAAGTTGCCCGCGAGGCCGCAGCAGCCGCCGCTCAGGGCTCCGGTCAGGCCCGCCGCCTCGCGCAGGCGGAGGTCGGCCGCGTCGCCGAGTACCGCGTGCTGGTGGCAGTGGGTCTGGCCGACGACCGGACGGTTCAGTGCGGGAGGGGTCCAGTCGGGGGCCAGCCGCTCCAGTGCCTGTGCGAACGTGAGGACCCGGGCGGCGAGGCGGGCCGCGCGCGGGTCGTCGTGAAGCAGTTCGGGCAGGTCCGTGCGGAGGGCGGCGGCGCAGCTGGGCTCCAGGACGACGACCGGGACGTCGGTCTCCAGAAGCGGTGCCATCAGGTCGAGGGTGCGGCGCATCACCGTACGGGCGCGGTCGAGCTGGCCCGTCGACACGTAGGTGAGGCCGCAGCAGACCCGGCCACGGCGGGCGGTCAGCGGGCTGAAGCCGACCGATCTGCCCTCCGGCGACCTCTTCATCCGCAGCGTCGGCGGGAGAACCGCCGAGACGCCCGCCGACTCCAGCACGCGCACGGCCGCCTGCCCCACGGACGGCGAGAGGTGCTCGGTGAAGGTGTCCGGCCACAGCAGGACGGTCTCGCGCGGCCCGTCGCCGAACGGCCGCCGCCCGGCCGCCGGCAGCCGCACCCGCTCCTCGATCCGCCTCCCCCACAGCCGGCTGAACGTCTGCGCCGCCACGCGCGGAATCTCCCGCTCGGGATCGATCCCACCGAGCCGCTTCGCCGCCCGCGCGAACAGCCGTACCGAAGCGAGCGCGTTGACCACCCGGGCCGCGCGCAGACGCGCCACCCAGCGCAGCCACACCGGCAGCCACCCCATCGTGTAGTGGGCGGCCGGGCGGCGCCGTCCCCCGTAGTGGTGATGCAGGAACTCCGCCTTGTAGGTGGCCATGTCGACCTCGACCGGGCAGTCGGACCGGCAGCCCTTGCAGGACAGGCACAGGTCCAGCGCGTCGCGGACCTCGGCCGACCGCCAGCCGTCCGTCACCAGCTCACCCGCGAGCATCTCGTGCAGCAGCCGGGCACGCCCGCGCGTGGAGTGCTCCTCCTCGCCGGTCGCCCGGAAGGAGGGGCACATCACCGCCGGGCCGGACACGGATGTCGTACGGCACTTCGCCACGCCCACGCAGCGGCGCACCGCCGCCGAGAAGTCCCCGCCGTCCCCCGGGTAGCCGAAGGCGACATCCACGGGTTGCCGCGGCAGGGCGGAGAAGCGGAGGTTCGCGTCGAGGGGCGCCGGGCGGACCAGCATCCCGGGGTTGAGCAGGTCGTCCGGGTCCCAGACACCCTTCGCCCGCTCGAACAGGGCGACCATCTCCGCGCCGTACATCCGGGGCAGCAGCTCGGCGCGCGCCTGCCCGTCCCCGTGTTCGCCGGACAGCGAACCGCCGTGCGAGACGACCAGCTCGGCGAGCTCCTCCGAAAAGCGCCGGAAGCGGGCGATCCCCGCCCGGGTGATCAGGTCGAAGTCGATGCGGACGTGGATGCAGCCGTCCCCGAAGTGGCCGTACGGCGTGCCGCGCAGACCGTACGCGGCGAGCGTCCGCCTGAAGTCCCGAAGGTACGCGCCGAGCCGGGCCGGCGGCACCGCGCAGTCCTCCCAGCCGGGCCACGCCTCCGTGCCGTCCGGCGTGCGCGTCGCCGTACCGCTCGCGTCCTCGCGGACGCGCCACAGCGCCCGCTGCCCGGCCGGATCCGTCACCACCAGCGAGTCGACGACGTCGGCCGCCCGCACGACCGCCTCCGCACGCGCGCGTGCCTCCCCCTCCGACTCCCCGCCCGTCTCCACGAACAGCCAGGCCCCGCCCCTCGGCAGCGCGGCGGCGGACGGCACCAGGTCCGCCGCCATCCCCTCCACGGTGAGCGGCCGGTGCGGCAGCAGTCCGGCCGCCGCTTCGGCGGCCGCGCTCTCGTCGGGGTACGCCAGCACGGCGAGCGCACGCGCGCGGGGCGCCTCGACCAGTCGTACGGCCGCCTCCGTCAGCACGCCCAGCGTGCCCTCCGAACCGCAGAAGGAGCGGGCCACGTCGGTGCCCCGCTCCGGAAGCAGGGCGTCCAGCGCATAGCCGGAGATACGGCGGGGCAGCTCGGGAAACCCGGTGCGCAGGCGCGCCCGCTCGCCCTCCACCAGCTCCCGCAGGCCGCCGGGCGCGCCGGCCCAGCCCTGCCCGAGCCGCAGCCGCTCCCCGCGCGCGGTGACCACCGACAGCTCACGCACGCTGTCCGCCGTCGTCCCCCACGCCACCGAGTGGGAGCCGCACGAGTTGTTGCCGATCATCCCGCCGAGCGTGCAGCGGCTGTGAGTGGCGGGGTCGGGGCCGAAGCGGAGCCCGTGCGGGGCGGCGGCCTCCTGGAGGCGGTCCAGGACCAGCCCCGGCTGCACGACCGCCGTACGCGCCACGGGGTCGACCGACAGCAGCCGGTTCATGTGGCGGGTGAAATCCAGCACCACGCCCGTGCCGGTCGCCTGGCCCGCGATCGACGTACCGCCGCCGCGCGCCACGACCGGCACGCCGTGCCGCCGGCACACCTCCAGCACGGCCGCCACGTCGTCGGCGTCCCGAGGGGCGACGACGCCGAGGGGGATGCGGCGGTAGTTGGACGCGTCCATGGTGACCAGCGCCCGGGAGGTGACGTCGAACCCCACCTCACCCCGGACGGCTCCGCGCAGCTCCGCATCGAGAGCCCCGACGGCCTCGTCGTCCTCCGCATTCGTCATACGTCAAGGATGCACGCGACCACTGACGGTCACAGACCGCCCGTGGGACCCGGTGAATTCCCCCAGAGTCCAAGCAGTGGAAGAGTCGTCTCACCGAACGGACAAGTTTCCGTCCGGTTTCACCGAAGAGATACCCTCCGCCTCGTGGCTGAGATCCAGATTCCCTCTGACATCAAGCCCGCGGACGGACGTTTCGGCGCGGGTCCCTCCAAGGTGCGGACCGAGGCGCTGGACGCCCTCGCCGCGACAGGCACGTCCCTTATGGGTACCTCCCATCGCCAGGCCCCGGTCAAGAACCTGGTCGGCAAGGTCCGCGAGGGCCTCGCCGAGCTGTTCTCCCTCCCCGAGGGTTACGAGGTCGTCCTCGGCAACGGCGGCTCCACCGCCTTCTGGGACGTCGCGACGCACGGCCTGATCGACAACAAGTCGCAGCACCTCAACTTCGGCGAGTTCAGCTCCAAGTTCGCCAAGGCCGCGAAGCTGGCCCCCTGGCTGGCCGAGCCCACCGTGATCTCCTCCGACCCCGGCACGCACCCGGAGCCGCAGGCGGAGGCGGGCGTCGACGTCTACGCCTTCACCCACAACGAGACCTCCACCGGTGTCGCCGCCCCCATCAAACGCGTGCGGGGCGCCGACGAGGGTTCCCTCGTCCTGGTGGACGCCACCTCCGGCGCCGGGGGCCTCCCGGTCGACATCGCCGAGACCGACGTCTACTACTTCGCCCCGCAGAAGTCGTTCGCCTCCGACGGCGGCCTGTGGATCGGCATCTTCTCCCCGGCCGCGATCGAGCGCGCCGAGCGCGTCCACGCCTCCGGCCGTCACGTCCCGGAGTTCTTCAGCCTGCCGACGGCGATCGACAACTCCCGCAAGAACCAGACGTACAACACCCCGGCGCTGGCCACCCTGTTCCTCCTCAACGAGCAGCTGGAGTGGTTCAACGGCCAGGGCGGCCTCGCCTGGTCCACGGCCCGCACGAAGGACTCCTCGACCCGCCTGTACAGCTGGGCGGAGGAGAGCAAGTACGCGACCCCGTTCGTCGCCGACCCGGCCAAGCGGTCCCAGGTCATCGGCACGATCGACTTCGCCGACGAGATCGACGCCGCCGCCGTCGCCAAGGTTCTGCGCGCCAACGGCATCGTCGACACCGAGCCCTACCGCAAGCTCGGCCGCAACCAGCTCCGCATCGCCATGTTCCCGGCGGTCGACCCGGCGGACGTCGAGGCGCTGACGAAGTGCGTCGACTACGTGATCGAGAAGCTGTAGCCGTCTCCGCTACGACGCTGAAGGGCGCCCGGCGAACACCGGGCGCCCTTCGTCGTGCGCAGGCTCATGCCGCCGTCGGCCTGGAGGTGTTCGTCGCCCGCCGGACCGCGCAGGGCGGAGGGGCGGCACGTACGAGGGAACAGCGGGCGCAGGGCCGAGAGTCACGACCGCCGGAACAGCCGCCGGAGTCCGAACACGGCCGCGCAGGCGACCGCCACGGCGAGGGCACCGACCTTGTAGTCGTCGCTTCCGCCGTCGCCTTCCGCGTCCGACGAACTGCCGCTCGACGAAGGTGACCTGGAACCGCCGTCCCCGCTGTCCCCGGGCGCGTCCTCGGCCACGACCTCGCTGTCCGCGCCCTCGGTGCCGAGCATGAGCTTCGTGCCGTCGGCGGAGTAGCTGACGGACTCCCCCTGTCCCAGGGGGACGCTGAGCCGCCCCTCCCGCTTGATCTCGCCGCCGTTCCAGGCGTACCAGATACCGCCGAAGTAGCCCCTTACGGCCAGTTGCTTCCCGTCGGGGGAGAAGGCGGCGTCGGTGGCCCACAGGTCGACGGCGGCGGCCGGCTCGAAGACGTTCGTACCGGACGGGGAGAGGTTGGCGGGCCCCTCGTACAGATGCCCGCCGTCCTCGTTCTTGTCGATGATGTAGACGCGCCCGGTCTTGGGGTGCACGACGAGCGACTCGGCGTCCCGGGCCCCGTCCGAGTACTTCACGACGTACTGCGTGGCCCGGATCGTCTGGTCCTTGAGCTCCTTGGGCTCCGTCAGCCGGTATATCCACACGTAGTCCCAGCTGCCGCCGAGGTTGTCGCCGATGTCGCCGACGTAGATCTGGTCGTCGGGCCCGATGGAGATGGCCTCGACGTCGCGTGGGGTGCCGACGCCGGTGAGGGTGATCCGGGCGACCGTCTTGCCGGTGGCGCTGTCGACGGCGTAGAGGTAGGGACCGTCGTCGCTGTCGTTGTGCGTCCAGTAGATGCCGGGGTGGAGGCGCGAGGCGGCGAGTCCGCTGGACTCCGTGATCCGGGGGTCCGAGATCGTGAACCCCTCGTCTCCGTCCGCGGCGGCTGCCGGAACGGCGAGCACGCCGGTGAGGAGGCCCGCGGCAAGGAACGCAAGAGAGCGACGCATGCCCCCAAGCCTGCCATCCCCGCCTCCTGTTCAGCGGGCGTGTCCGGCCTCACACCCCGCCCGTCGCGCTGATCGTCCATCATGAGCGGATGCTCAGGTTCATGCCCGTCGGCGACTCCATGACCATCGGAAGCGCAGGCGAACACACATGGCGTTACCGGCTGTGGCAGCACCTGCGCGAGACGTACGGCGGCCCGTTCGCTCTCGTCGGCCCGCGCGAGACGCTGCACGACAAGGCGACGGACGCCCCCACCTCGTACGAGTACGCCGACCCGGACTTCCCGCGCGCCCACCTCGCGGGCTGGGGCGAGGGCTGGCTGCACATGGCCCCGCTGATCGGCGAGGCGGTCCGGACGCACCGGGCCGACGTCCTGCTGGTCTCCCTGGGCCTGATCGACCTGGGCTTCTACACGAACGCCGAACAGACGGCGGAGAACGCACGGAACTTCGTCACGCAGGCACGGGCGGCCAACCCGCGCGTGCGGATGGTGCTGCTGCCGGTGATCCCGAACGTCCGCGCCGAGTCGGACACCGACTTCCACGCGCAGGTCGCCCGCTTCAACGAACTGCTCGCGAAGACGGCGGCGGACCTGGACGAACGCCGGTCGCCGCTGCTGGTGGCGTCGACGCCGGCGTCGTACGACATCTACACGGACACCTACGACGGCACGCACCCCAACGCGAGCGGCGAGCACAAGATCGCGGCGGCCTTCGCGGACGCGATGCACCAGGCCTGGGACCTGGGCGAGCCCTACGCCGCCTGACCCCGGCCAGGCATCCGACGGCAGGCCCGGCCGGCGCCCCCGACTCCCGTGTCGGCCGAGGCCGCGGCGGCCACCACGCGAAACGGCGCGCTCAAGACGTCACCAGGCGAACGCTTCCGGGGAGGGGCCCGGGCTCGGGAAGATCTCGTCGAGGCCGGCCAGGAGTTCGTCCGACAGTTCCATCTCGACCGCCCGCAGCGCGGACGCAAGTTGTTCCGCCGTACGCGGGCCGACGATCGGGCCCGTGACGGCGGGACGGGTGAGGAGCCAGGCCAGGGCCGCCTCGCCGGGCTCCAGGCCGTGCTTGTCGAGGAGGTCCTCGTACGACTGGATCTGCGCGCGGGCGGCCGGGTCCTTGAGGGTGTCGGCCGCGCGGCCGGAGGCGCGGCGTCCGCCCACGACCTCCTTCTTGATGACCCCGCCCAGCAGACCGCCGTGCAGCGGCGACCAGGGGACGATCCCGAGGCCGTACTCCTCGGCGGCCGGGATGACCTCCATCTCGGCGCGGCGCTCGGCGAGGTTGTAGAGGCACTGCTCGCTGACGAGACCGATGGTGCCGCCCCGCTTCGCGGCGATCTCGTTGGCCTGGGCGATCTTGTAGCCGGGGAAGTTGGAGGACCCCGCGTAGAGGATCTTGCCCTGCTGTACCAGCACGTCGATGGCCTGCCAGATCTCCTCGAAGGGAGTGGCGCGGTCGACGTGGTGGAACTGGTACACGTCGATGTGGTCGGTCTGCAGCCGCTTGAGCGACGCGTCGACGGCCCGCCGGATGTTCAGCGCGGAGAGCTTGTCGTGGTTGGGCCAGGCCGCTTCGCCGTCCGCGGCCATGTTGGCGTACACCTTGGTGGCGAGGACGACCTTGTCGCGGTTCACGGCGCTCTTCGCGAACCAGTTGCCGATGATTTCCTCGGTACGGCCCTTGTTCTCGCCCCAGCCATAGACATTGGCCGTGTCGAAGAAGTTCAGTCCCGCGTCCAGCGCCGCGTCCATGATGCCGTGGCTGTCGGCTTCGTCGGTCTGCGGTCCGAAGTTCATGGTCCCGAGGACCAGCCTGCTGACCTTGAGTCCCGTGCGTCCGAGCTGCGTGTACTTCATGAGTCCCCAGCGAACTCCTTCGAGTCCGCTCAAGGCAAGGGTCCCATTCGGCGCTTGTCAGCACTGTCGCCCCACTGGCGCCCGTCGTGGCGGCGGTCTCTCGGAACTACCTTCCGAGCGCCGCCGCGAGCGCCACCACGACGAACATCAGCACAAGCGCACAGGCCATGATCCGGTTCCGGGTTTTCGGGTCCACGTACTCGAGACTAACCGGCCGCTCCGAGCGGCCACCGGGCGACCGCCTCGTAGCGGGGCTGCTCCCCCGGCACCCCCGACTTCGGCAGGTTGCTGCGCATCAGCACCAGCTCCGTCACCGTCCAAGGGTGGCTCGCGAACGCGCGGAGCGCGTCGACGTACGGCCGTACGTCGGCCGCGTCCCGGCTGCGGGCCACCGTCAGGTGGGCCTTGTAGCGGCGGTGCTCCCCCGTCGGCAGGCCCGCCTTGCGCGCCGCCGCCTCGGCGCGGCCGGCCAGCAGGCGCATCGCCTGTACGTCTCCCTCCGCGCCGACCCACAGCGCACGGCCGCGCCCGAACTGGCCGCCGCCGCGCAACGACAGCGGAAAGGGGTCCGTCGTGTGCGCCACGCGCTCCAGACGGGCCGACAGATCAGGTACGAGGTCGTCGTCGCCCTCTCCGTAGAACGCGAGCGTGAAGTGCCAGCCGGGGCGGCCGGTCCAGCGCAGCCCGTCCGCACCGGGCAGCTTCTGCAACGCGGCCACTTCGGCGGCGAGTTCGCTGGTCACGGCCTCGGGGGGCAGCACGGCGGCGAAGAGTCTCATGGGCTCAGTCTGCCTGCCGCACGCCAGCGTTCGGGCGTGTCATGGTCACCGTGCGTATCGTTGTACTGCGCGGCTGCACTCGAACGAGGAGCAGCCGGTGAGGAGCGCCAGATGACCGTCCTTGAAGACAGGATCGTGATGGCCGAGAGCGACAACACGCGTCTTCTCGACGAGATGTTCGATCGGCTCGAGGAGATGCACATCCCCGAGGGATACAAGGTCGAGATCGTCGAGGGGACCATCGTCATGTCACCGCAGCGGGACACGCACTGGCAGATCACCCTCGACATCATCGAGCAGTTGCGCGCCAAGTACGCCCGCAAGCGCCTGAAGTCAGATGTCCGCATCGACTACCCGGGGCACCTCAACGGATTCGCGACCGATGTGACGCTGATGGCCGAAGGCGCTGCCCAGACGGAGGAGGGCCGTTGGCGCTACGAAGACGTCGAGTTCGTAGCCGAGGTGATCTCCAAGGGTACGGCCGCCAACGACTACGGCCCGAAGAAGGCCGCCTACGCCACCGCAGAGATCCCCGTCTACCTGATCGCTGACCCGTACCAGGGCAGGTGCCACATCCACACCCACCCCAAGGACGGCGACTACGCGACCGAGACGAAGGTCACCTTCGGAGACGACGTGGACCTCACCGGCACCGTGGTCGACCTCACCCTCAGAACCGACGAGTTCCCCCGCGACTGACAGCCCGGCGAGCTACGCCACCGCGGCCGGCTCCTCCAGCTCCCGCGGCACGAACCGCAGCCGCGGGTGCCCGTCGTTCCAGCCCACCGACAGCCGTAGGTTGCCCACGCGCGCCAGGATCAGGCCGATCGTGACGGCCGCCGCCGCGGCGATGGCGCCGCCGACCGCGAGGCCCGCCCGGACGCCGTACGCGTCCGTGATCCAGCCGGCGACCGGCGCGCCCACCGGCGAGCCGCCGAGGAAGACCATCATGTACAGGGCCATGACGCGGCCGCGCATGGCCGGGTCGGTGGTCATCTGGATGCTGGTGTTCGCGGTGACGTTGACCGTCATGCCGAACATGCCGATCGGGGCCATGAGCAGGGCGAACAGCCAGAGTGAGGGGGCGGTCGCGGCCACGAGCTCCATGGCGCCGAAGGCCGCCGCCGCCGCGATCAGCACCCGCATCCGGGCCGTGCCGCGACGGGCCGCCAGCAGCGCGCCCGCCAGGGAGCCGATCGCCATCAGCGTGTTGAAGAGGCTGTAGGAGCCCGCGCCCGCGTGGAAGACGTCGTCGGCGAAGGCCGACAGGTAGACGGGGAAGTTGAAGCCGAAGGTGCCGATGAAACCGACCAGGACGATGGTCCAGATGAGCTCGGGGCGGCCGGCGACGTAGCGCAGGCCCTCCCGCAGCTGTCCCTTGCCGCGCGGGGCGCGCTCGACGACGTGCAGTTCACGCGCGCGCATCAGCAGGAGGCCTGCGACGGGGGCGACGAAGGACAGGCCGTTGAAGAGGAACGCCCAGCCGGTGCCCACACCGGTGATCATCAGGCCGGCGACGGCGGGGCCGACCAGACGGGCCGACTGGAAGTTCGCGGAGTTCAGGCTGACCGCGTTCTGCAGCTGGCCCGGCCCGACGAGTTCGGAGACGAAGGACTGGCGGGCCGGATTGTCGACGACCGTGGCGAGGCCGACGGCGAAGGCGGCGAGGTAGACGTGCCAGACCTGGACGTGACCGGAGATCGTGAGGACGGCGAGCGCGAGCGCGGTGACGGACATCGCCACCTGGGTGACGAGCAGTGTGGGGCGCTTGCGCAGACGGTCGACCAGGACACCGCCGTACAGGCCGAAGAACAGCATCGGCAGGAACTGCAGGGCCGTGGTGACGCCGACGGCGGTGGAGGAGCCGGTGAGGCTGAGGACCAGCCAGTCCTGGGCGATGCGCTGCATCCAGGTGCCGATGTTGGAGACGACCTGGCCCATGAAGAAGAGGCGGTAGTTCCGGATCTTCAGCGAGCTGAACATCGAGGACCTGCGGGTGGTACCGGCAGGGTCGGGGGTCTCGGGGGTGGACTGGGAGTCGTGGGTGGTCGGTGCGGGGGCGGAGTCTGCTCCGGGTCCCGAACTCAAACGGGTTCGCCTCCTCGGTACATGCTTCTTACAGGTGTGCGAGCTTCTCCAGTACGGGGGCGGCGGCGCGGAGTTTCGCCCACTCGTCCTCGTCGAGGCCGTCGACCAGGGTGGCCAGGAAGGCGTTGCGCTTGCGGCGGCTCTCCTCGAGCATCGCCTCGGCCTGCTCGGTCTTGCTGACCACCTTCTGGCGCCGGTCCTCGGGGTGCGGCTCCAGACGGACCAGACCCTTGGCTTCGAGCAGCGCCACGATGCGGGTCATCGACGGCGGCTGTACGTGCTCCTTGCGGGCGAGTTCGCCCGGGGTGGCCTTGCCGCAGAGGGACAGGGTGCCCAGTACCGACATCTCGGTGGGGCTCAGCGACTCGTCGACCCGCTGGTGCTTGAGCCGACGGGAGAGTCGCATCACGGCGGAGCGAAGGGAGTTCACGGCGGCAGCGTCGTCGCCATGGGTAAGGTCCGGCATCTCTTTAGGGTAACTCATTACTCTCGCTAAACAAGCTGGGGCGCGCCGGGATTCCCGTGAGACCCGCCACTGAAACCCGAGCATCACCCTTACGAGTGAGCTGGCTCCGGAAAGTGACGCAACGCGGGGTGCGGTCCGACGACCCTCGTGTCATGGGGACCAGCGTGCTCAGCCTGCGGATGGACGGGGAGCTGCTCGAACGGCTCCGGCACCATGCGGCGAAACGGGGAATGAGCGTCCAGGACTATGTGGTCCGGACGCTCATCCGCGACGACTTCGACGAGCGGTTCCAGACCGCCGTCGAGGAGACGGAGAGGTTCTACGGGGTCAACGGGGCCACCTGACCCCGGCGGTTCCGATGACCCCGGCGCTCAGGCCAGGCCCAGCGCGCTGACACGGAGACGCCATCTCCGCGCGTAGATCCGATCGCCTCGTAAGCTGTCTGCATGGCGAAGTGGACCCCCAAGCACGAGGCGCCGGAGCCCCTGGAGGGCCCCGTTGTCGCCACCATCATCGGCGGCACGATCGTCTGGTTCGTCCTCTTCCTCGTCCAGCTCCCCTTCTACGGCTGGTTCGACGACCACGGCCACACCTGGTGGGTGTGGACATGCCTGGCCGGCAGCGGCCTCGGACTCATCGGCATCTGGTACGTCCGCAAACGCGACGCGGCGATCAAGAGGGCGGCGGCCGAGGCGGAGGACGAAGGCGCCAAGGCCCCTGCTGCGGAGTAGGTCAGGGCCCGTGCTGCGGAGTGGCCGGCACCCCGTACAACCACGGCACCACACCGCCTCCCCTCCCCTCATCCCCAGGTCGGATCTTCCGCGCACTCGGCGGGTGAAGCCGTGAAACCGCACGTACCGTCGGATGCATGACGCACATCGACGCGGGCGCCGGACTCGATCCCGTGCACCCCGCCCCGGTCCGGGCGGTGGCCGCGACCGGTCTGACCGCCGCCGAGGTCGCGGAGCGGGTCGCGCGGGGTCAGGTCAACGATGTGCCGGTGCGCAGCAGCCGCACCATGGGCGAGATCGTCCGCGCGAACGTCTTCACCCGGTTCAACGCGATCATCGGCGTGCTCTGGCTGATCATGCTGGTCGTCGCGCCGATCCAGGACAGCCTCTTCGGCTTCGTGATCATCGCCAACACCGGTATCGGCATCGTCCAGGAGTGGCGTGCGAAGCAGACCCTCGACTCACTGGCCGTGATAGGCGAGGCCCGGCCCACGGTACGGCGGGACGGCGTCGCCTCCGCGGTCGGCACGTCCGAGATCGTGCTCGACGACCTGATCGAGATCGGGCCCGGGGACAAGGCCGTCGTCGACGGCGTGTGCGTCGAGGCCGACGGGCTGGAGATCGACGAGTCACTGCTCACCGGCGAGGCCGACCCCGTAGTCAAGCGGCCCGGTGACCAGGTCATGTCCGGGAGTTTCGTCGTCGCCGGCGGGGGCGCCTTCCAGGCGACCAAGGTCGGGCGCGAGGCCTACGCAGCCCAGCTCGCCGAGGAGGCCTCCCGCTTCACCCTCGTCCACTCCGAGCTGCGTTCCGGCATCTCCACGATCCTCAAGTACGTGACGTGGATGATGGTCCCGACCGCGATCGGCCTGATCATCAGCCAGCTCGTCGTGAAGAACAACGACCTCAAGGACTCCGTCGCGCGCACGGTCGGCGGCATCGTGCCCATGGTCCCCGAGGGGCTGGTGCTCCTGACCTCCGTCGCCTTCGCCATCGGCGTCATCCGCCTCGGCCGGAAACAGTGCCTCGTCCAGGAGCTGCCCGCCATCGAGGGCCTCGCCCGCGTCGACACGGTCTGCCTCGACAAGACGGGCACCCTCACCGAGGGCGGCATGGACGTCACCGAGCTGCGGGCCCTGGGCGGCAGCGACGAGACGTACGTACGGAAGGTCCTCGGCGCCCTCGGCGAGTCCGACCCCCGGCCGAACGCCTCGCTCCAGGCCATCATCGCCGCCTGTCCGGACGCCGAAGACTGGCGCTGCACCGAGTCACTCCCCTTCTCCTCCGCCCGCAAGTACAGCGGCGCCTCGTTCAGCGAGGGCAACGGCGAGGCCAGTACGTGGCTGCTCGGGGCACCGGACGTGCTGCTGGACAAGGACGACCCCGCCCTCGCCGAGACCGAGAGGCTCAACGAGAAGGGCCTGCGTGTGCTGCTGCTCTCCCGTGCCGCACGTGACCTCGACGACCCCGAGGTCGGCAAGGGTGCCCGGCCCGCCGCGCTCGTCGTACTGGAACAGCGGCTGCGCCCCGACGCGGCCGACACGCTGCGCTACTTCGCCGAACAGGACGTCCACGCCAAGGTGATCTCCGGGGACAACGCGGTCTCGGTGGGCGCGGTGGCCTCGAAGCTCGGGCTGTCCGGCAGCACCGTCGACGCGCGTCGGCTGCCCGGCGAGAGGGACGACATGGCGAAGGCCCTCGACGACGGCACGGTGTTCGGGCGGGTCACCCCGCAGCAGAAGCGGGACATGGTGGGCGCCCTGCAGTCGCGCGGCCACACGGTCGCGATGACCGGCGACGGCGTGAACGACGTACTGGCCCTCAAGGACGCCGACATCGGGGTGTCCATGGGGTCGGGGTCCGAAGCGACCCGGGCCGTCGCGCAGATCGTGCTGCTCGACAACAGCTTCGCGACGCTTCCCTCGGTGGTCGCGGAGGGCCGGCGAGTCATCGGCAACATCACCCGGGTGGCCACGCTCTTCCTGGTGAAGACGGTCTACTCGGTGCTGCTGGCCGTCCTGGTGGTGTGCTGGCAGGTGGAGTACCCGTTCCTGCCGCGCCACCTGACCCTGCTGTCCACCCTCACCATCGGCGTCCCGGCGTTCTTCCTCGCCCTCGCCCCCAACAAGGAACGGGCGAAACCCAACTTCGTACGGCGGGTCATGCGGTACTCGGTCCCGGGTGGAGTCGTGGCGGCGGTGGCGACCTTCGCCACCTACCTGATCGCCCGTCACCACTACACCGGAAGCGGCGCGTTGGACGCGGAGACCAGCGCCGCCACGCTGACGCTGTTCCTGGTCTCGATGTGGGTGCTGGCGATCATCGCCCGCCCCTACACCTGGTGGCGGATCGCCCTGGTGGCGTCGATGGGCGCGGCGTTCCTGCTGGTGCTGGTGGTGCCGTGGCTGCAGCACTTCTTCGCGCTGAAGCTGGTGGGCATGACGATGCCGTGGATCGCGGTCGGCATCTCGGCGGTGGCGGCGGTCGCCCTGGAGGCGCTGTGGACGTGGGTCGACCGCCGCGTTCCCGCGTAGCGCCCGGCGTCGACCGGGGACCCGGCGCCGTCGTTTCCGCGCCCCCGAATGGGGCCCTACCGCACGTCGACGAAGTCACCCGTGCGTCGACCGCCGGGAGGCGTTGACCATCAGCTTGGGCTGGCGCTGGAGCTTGGTGGTGGCCGGCCCGTCCTGCCCGGCGTAACCGGCCTCAGTCGAACCAGCGGTCCCGGGCCAGCTCTGCCGTGCGGGACGGGTCCTCCAGCAGCGCCGCGACCTCGAACCGCCGTGGCCACTGTCCAGCCGCCCAGGCCAGGCCCGCGGCCACGCCCTCCAGGGTGGCGGCGTGCAGCGCGCCGTCGTTCGTCAGCCGCCAGTCGATCTCCACGCCGTCGACGACGAGTTCCTCGTGCTCGACGAACGTGTCCGGGGTGCGCGGGCCGAGCAGGACCCGTACCGGCTCCGGTACCTCGTGCTCGGTGCCCTCGGAGTCGACCTCGCCCGTGACGGACTCGCTGAGGCGCCGCACCTGGAAGAGTTCCGCGAGCTCGGCGGCGCGCTGCGGCCGTACGGGGAGCAGCGGGACACCCTGCGTGAAGGGGAGGAGGTCGGGCGAATCGACCACCACCGCCTCGGCCGCGTCCACGACCTCCACGCGTCCGTCGACGACGGCCCGCAGCTCGTCCGGCAGGGTCACCTGCTCGGGGTCCAGCTCTGCCAGCGAGCCGTAGAGGGCGTGCAGCTGGGCGGCGGTGACGTCGCGGTCCGGGTCGGCCAGGCGGTCCAGCAGTTCGGCGGCGCCGCCCGGCTCGTCGAGCAGCGCGGCCACCGACGTCCTGACGCCCAGCGCCCGCAGCACCTGCTCGTCGTCGAAGCCGGTCGCGTCGGCCTCGTCGTACAGGCCGCGCAGGAGCGGGTCGCCGCCGGCCGCCAGCAGGCCGGCGGGGCGGCGGCCGGCCAGGACCGGGTGCCCGCGCAGCCACCACGCCGTGTAGGGCCGTACGACTTCGTGCGTGCCGTCCGGCAGCAGGATCCGCACCGGCTGGACGAGAGCGTCACGCAAGGGGGGTTGCGACAGCAGAGCAAGGGCTCGGGGCCACCTGTCCTCGTCGACGAGGTCCAGGTCGCGCACGGCGACCAGCTCGGTGGCGACCGGCGGCACGGGGGTGTCCGGGAAGCGGTCGAGGATGTCCTCGCTCCACACGTCGACGGCGTCGAGCAGGCCGGCGTCGTCCGGTTCGGCGAAGTCGCCTTCCCGCGGCTCCAGTTCGTCCGGGTCGAGGACGACGTCCGTGGCGCGGACCAGCGCGAAGTTGGCGAGCACGCCACAGGCGGCCAGCGGGTGTTCGCCCCACTTCTCAGCCAGTTCGGCGTCCACGAAGGCCAGTTCGTCCTCCCGCATGACCTCGGCGAACGGGCTGCCGGGGAGGACGAGTTCGCCCGCCGGGGACAGCTCCCCGTCCTCGTCGGGCAGGGCGAGGGCGCCGAGCCAGGGCTCGTCGCCGGGCTCCAGGCCCGCGTCCCGGACGAGGGCGAGGACGGTGTCGGCGAGTTCCTCCGCGTCGGGCGCGTCCTCCTCCCAGGCAACGCCGCCCCCGTCGTCCAGGGAGGCCGCGACGGCGGCCCGCACCTGGGGGGTGGTCAGCACGGCCCGGGGAGTCGCGGGCAGGGCGCCGAGCTTCTCCAGCAGCGGGTGGGCGGCCTCCTCGTGGGCGACCTTGAGGCCGAGCCGGGCGAGGACCTCCGCATCGACGGCGGGGGCGTCCGGGGTGGGCAGGAGGACCTGGCGCGGCCCGATCGTCGTACGCCCGTCGGCGAGCGGCACGGGCAGGCCGGAGAGCCGGTCGGGGTCGACGCCGGCCAGGCTGTCGTACAGCCGCCGCCACCAGCCGGGGTCCTTCTCCAGGCCCGCCAGCCGGTCGATCGCGTCCGTCAGCGGAACGCGGGCGACGCCCAGCGTCCGCAGCTCGACGCGCCGTTCGAGCCCGGCGGGCAGCAACGTGGGCAGCACCTCGGCGATGACGCGCACCGTGTCGGCGCCCGCGCCCTCCACCACCTCGGCGTCGCGGGGGCGAAGGGATTCGGGCAGCTCGTCGTCGGTCTCGTGGCCCGCGGGCTCTGCGGCGGGCGGGAGGAACGACGTGCGGGGCAGCCGTTCGAGGATGGCCTGCCGCAGCGCGCCGTCCAGCTCGCCCTTGCCCAGGGGGCCGGGCACCAGGCCGATGACTCCCTCGGTCACCGGCCGCCAGCCGGCGAGGAGTTCGGCGTACGCGTCCGCCGCGCGCTGGACGAGGAAGTCGGTCAGCGGGCCGGGCGCGGCGTGCCGGCGGGTGGTGTCCAGCGGGAAGGAGGCGATGAGGAGGGCGGGGACGCCGAGGGGCTCGTCGCTGGGCGTGGGGGCGTGGACGTACGGGCTGGTGCGGGGGCGGGCCGGGGCGCCGTCGTCGGCGGTGGGCACGGCCCAGGTGACCGACCAGTGGGGACGCAGCCGCTCCTCCAGGGGACGGTCGGCGAGGAGGTCGGGCGTGAGGGGTCCGTGCGCGGCGGCGGTACGCCAGCGGGTGGTGCCGTCCCGCGAGTCCTCCACGACGGTGTGGGCACCCTCGGTGCGGCGGCTCAGGGTGCGGACGGCGTCGGTCTCGACCACGACCTCTTCGAGGCCCGGGAGGGCGAGGAGGAGGGCGTCGTCGACGGCGTCGAGGAGGCGCTCGGCGAGGTCGGCCGCGGCCGTGTCGCGCAGCGGCAGGATGACGGCCGTGTCGTACGGGTCGGGGGCGGTGCCCTCGGCGGCGAAGGGGAGCCTCAGAAGAGGGACGTGACCGTCGCGGCGGCGGATCTCGTCGCCGAGCCCCGGGCTGTGCCGGGCCGTGTCGGCGGCCAGCTCGCGCGCCTCGGCGAGGGACCAGCGCACACCGCCGTGGCGGCCGACGACCGCGGGCTCGTCGGTGACGGCGAGGACGGCGGCGAAACCGACGCCGAAGCGGCCCACCGCGCCGGCCACGCTGTCGGCGGGGCTTCGCTTGGCGGAGGCACGGAGAGTGGACAGCGACTCCACACCGGCCGCGTCGAGGGGCGCGCCCGTGTTGGCGGCGACGAGGACGCCGTCGCGGAGGGTGAGACGGAGACGGCCGGGCACGCCTGCCCGGGCTGCCGCGTCGGCCGCGTTCTGCGCGAGCTCGACGACCAGCCGGTCCCGGTAGCCGCCGAGGACGAGATCCTCCTCGGCGTTGGCGTCCTCGCGGAACCGTGCCGGGCTGGTGGCCCAGGCGTCCAGCACGCCACGGCGCAGACGGGCCGTCCCGAAGGGGTCGGCGCCTTCGGCCGCCGGCCGCACGAACTTGCTCACGTTGACTCTCCTCATCGGCGTGACGATGAAGGTACCGCGCGGCGGCACACCCGCGGTGACGCGCCGGAGGCCAGGACGTGGCCCGCTCGGCCCGTCCGGCGCTTGAGGACGGGCCGTTCAGGCCGAAGGGGGTCTGAGGGCACGGCCCCCGGGAGGCGCACCCCCACACACCCGCAGACCTACGAGTGCCCCAGTTCCGCCGCGTCCTCGTCGGAGACGACCGGTACGGAACCGGAATCCGCCGCCGGCCGCAGCGGGAACGGGTCCACCCTCGTCTCGTCGATCACCGGCGGAGCCGGCTGCGGCGGCTTGGGCATGACCGCCGCCTCGGAGTGGCCGCCACAGCCGTACGTCACGGACACCACACGGCCGTCGGCCGGAGAGAACTCGTTGGCGCAGACGCCGAAGGCCTGCCCCAGCGATCCGCCGATCGGGACGAGGAAGGCACAGCTCACGCAGGACGCCGGGGCCGCCTGTGCCATCGGGGTCTTGGGGCCGTACGCCTCCTCCCAGCGGTCGGCGGCGACATGCAGCCCGTAGCGGGAAAGGACCCGGGCCCGGCGCATGCCGAGTTCCTCGGCGACCGCGGCGATCGAACCGCGCGCGGGGGCGACGGGAAGGCGCGCCGGAGGCGCCTCGGTGACCTCCAGGTCCTCGGCCTCGACCAGCTCGGCCATCTCCTGGGACACGGCGGAGTTCGGCGGCGGCTCGTCCTCGCCGGAGTAGCCGGGCTCCAGCCGGAGATCCTCGGCGTCCGTCGGAAGGAGGTCGCCGGGACCCATGTCGCCGGGGCGCAGGCGCTCGCTCCACGGCACCCATTCGGGCGCGAGCAGCGCGTCCGGGCCGGGCAGGAGGACGACCTCGTCCAGGGTGACGACCTTGGCGCGCGACGCCCGGGCCACCGTCACGGCCCAGCGCCAGCCGCGGTACCCGAGTTCCTTGCACTCGAAGAAGTGCGTGACAACGCGGTCGCCCTCGGGCTCCAGTCCCGCGTGCTCGCCGACGACGCCGGGTGCGGCTGCCTCCTCGGCTGCGGCGCGGGCGAGGTCGACGGCCTCGGCGCACAGGCGGTCGGTGGTGCGGCTTCGCGTGGTCGCTGCGCTCACAGGTATCGCTTCTCTCCTACGCCGTCTCTCTGGTGCGGCTGCCTCTGGCGGCGGGGCGGACGGAGCGGACCCGGGGACCGCGTCGACGTCCGCGCCCGATCGCACTCGGGCGCACCTGTACCACCCATTCTGCGGGATGGCTGAGATACGCACGCTACCTGTTCGTCGGCGCTCGGCCTACACCGACCGACCTGTTCGCCGCTTCGGGCGGGTGTTTCGCGCACCCCCACCCGAGTCACTCGGCGCCAAACGCGCCGCAAACCGCACTACGTACGCCTTTCTCGGGGCACTATGACGTCGTGGCAGCCGCGAGGACGCCCCAGGGAGCCACCGGGGTCGGTGGATCCAAAGGGATCAAGGGGAGCAGCCGGGACAGCGGGACGGGCCGGGTACGCGGCTCCCTCCGCTCCGTCGGCCGTGTCCTGCACTTCCCGGTGACGGGTCCGGCCCGCGGAATCCGCAAGGCGACCCACGCGCAGGGCGCGGGCGAGTCCGGCCTCGGCAAGCTGATCGAGCTGCACGGGGTGAACGGCGCCGGCGACGTCATGATCACCGTTGCCCTGGCTTCCACCGTCTTCTTCTCCGTGCCGACCGACGAGGCCCGCGGGCGCGTCGCCCTGTACCTCGCGATCACCATGGCGCCCTTCACCGTTCTCGCGCCGGTCATCGGGCCGCTCCTCGACCGTCTCCCGCACGGCCGCCGTGCGGCGATGGCGGGCGCGATGCTCGCCCGGGCGCTGCTCGCGCTGATCCTCGCCGGGGCCGTCTCCAGCGGCAGCCTGGAGCTCTATCCCGCGGCGCTCGGCGTGCTGGTCGCGTCGAAGGCGTACGGCGTGGTCAGAAGTGCCGTGGTGCCCCGTCTTCTGCCGCCCCGCTTCTCCCTGGTGAAGGCCAACTCGCGGGTCACGCTCGGCGGTCTCCTCGCGACGGCCGTCGCGGCGCCCGTCGGGGCGGGCCTGCAGGCCCTCGGGGCGCGGTGGCCGCTGTACGGCGCCTTCGTGATCTTCATCGCGGGTACGTTCCTGTCCTTCTCCCTGCCGCCGAAGGTCGACTCGGCGAAGGGCGAGGACACCGCGCTGCTCGCCGCGGACGAGCAGCACCTGCACGGGCCGCACCGGCGGCCGGTCAAGCGACCCGGGCTACGGACGGTCGGTATCGCCGTGACCCATGCCCTCGGTGCCAACGCCTCCCTGCGCTGCCTCTCCGGCTTCCTGATCTTCTTCCTCGCCTTCCTGCTGCGGGAGCACCCGCTGACCGGCGAGAGCGCGGCGGTGTCGCTGGGGATAGTGATCGCCGCGGCGGGCGTGGGCAACGCGCTCGGTACGGCGGTCGGGGCGTGGCTCAGGTCGAAGGCACCGGAGATCATCATCGTGACGGTCGTGGCGTTCGTGCTGGGCACGGCGATCACAGGCGCGATCTTCTTCGGCGCGTTCCTGGTGGCGTGTCTGGCGGCCATCGCCGGGTTCGCGCAGGCGCTCGCCAAGCTGGCCCTGGACGCGCTGATCCAGCGGGACGTGCCCGAGCAGGTGCGCACGTCCGCGTTCGCGCGCTCCGAGACGATGCTGCAGATGGCCTGGGTGCTCGGCGGCGCGATCGGCATCGTGCTGCCGCTGAACGGCCGGCTCGGCCTGTCGGTGGCCGCGGGAATCATCGCCGTGGGCTGGCTGACCACCGTCCGGGGCCTGCTGAGCTCGGCCCGGCAGGGCGGTGCCTCCCGGCCGCGTGTGGCCTAACGGACGGGCCACGCCGCACCCCGCGTAGGGGGACGGCTGGAGGTGCCCGATAGCCTTCGACCATGACCCTGCTGCCCCGCGGCACCGCCGCTACTGGATACCGCGCTGTGCGACGCCGCCGCGCCGTCGCCGCCGCCGGCGCCGTTACCGCCGGACTGCTCGTCCTGTCGGCCTGCGACAAGCCGACGCCGCGCGCCACCGTGACGGTCGGCAAGAACTCGGCGAGCGCCGAGGCCGCCTGCTACGACGACGGCGACGACATCGGCCGCACCGAGGCCACCAAGTGCGCCCTGAAGAAGGCGTCGGACTCGATCGAGGTCCCGCAGAGCGAGACGCTGCGCATCGGTGTCGACCCCGAGGTCGCGGACACCGGCTGGGCCCTGTACATCAACGGCCAGCAGGTCACCCCCGTCTACAAGAAGACGTACTACGCCTTCCAGGGCGTCGACCTCTTCGCCGAGCAGCAGGGCCAGCCCGCGCCGAAGCAGCTGTACATCAGCATCGTCGAGCAGAACAAGTCCGGCTCGGAGTACAAGGGCGTGTGGAACTTCAAGCTCAAGAACGCGGACGCCTGATCCGCGGCCGTCTCCGCGTCCGGCCATGCGCATCCTGGTAGCCACCGCCGTCCCCGTCGAACGGGACGCGGTGGCCCGCGCGTTCGAGGGGCCGGTGCGTGCGGTGCGGGTCCCGGGAGTGACCCTGCATCAGGTCACCGGCGGCTGCGACCTCGTCGCCGCGGGCGTCGGCCCCGCCCTCGCCGCCGCCTCCACCGCCGCCGCCCTCACCGCGGCGGCCCTGGACGGTGCCCCCTACGATCTGGCGGTCTCCACCGGCATCGGGGGCGGCTTCCAGCCGGGCGCGCCCGTCGGCTCCCTCGTCGTCGCCGACGAGATCACGGCCGCCGACCTGGGCGCCGAGACGGCCGACGGCTTCCTGCCGGTGACCGGCCTCGGCTTCGGGACCGTCACCCACCGTCCACCGGAAACACTCGTACGAGAGGTCGCGACCGCGACGGGAGCGCGCCCCGGTGCCGTCCTCACGGTGTCGACCGTCACCGGCACGGCCGCCCGCGCCGACGCGCTGCGCGCCCGGCACCCACGCGCCCTCGCCGAGGCCATGGAGGGCTTCGGGGTCGCCGAGGCGGCCGCCGCACACGGCGTGCCCGTGCTGGAGATCCGCGCCGTCTCCAACCCGGTCGGCCCGCGCGACCGCGCCGCCTGGCGCATCGGCGACGCGCTCACGGCCCTGACGGAGGCCTTCGGGAAGCTGACGCCCGCCCTGGAGAGTTGGAACTCACATGACCGACCGAACTGAGCACCGGCAGCCCCTGCGCATCGCGTACTCCCCCTGCCCGAACGACACCTTCGTCTTCGACGCCGTGGCCCACGGCCGCGTCCCGGGCGCGCCCGGGCTGGACGTGACGTTCGCGGACATCGACATCACCAACGGCATGGCCGAGCGCGGCGAGTTCGACGTGCTGAAGGTGTCGTACGCCGTGCTGCCGTACGTCCTCGACGAGTACGCCCTGCTGCCCTGCGGGGGCGCGCTGGGCCGGGGCTGCGGGCCGCTGGTGCTGACACGGGAGGCGGGCAGCGGCCTCACCGGCCGTACGGTCGCCGTGCCGGGCGAGAAGTCGACGGCGTACCTGCTGTTCCGGCTGTGGGCCGCGGACACCCTGCCGGGCGGGGTCGGCGACATCGTGGTCATGCCGTTCCACGAGATCATGCCCGCCGTACGGGACGGGAAGGTCGACGCGGGGCTCGTCATCCACGAGGCGCGCTTCACGTACCGGAACTACGGGCTGCACAAGCTCGCCGACATGGGCGAGCACTGGGAGAACACGACCGGGCTGCCGATTCCGCTGGGCGCCATCATCGCCAGGCGGTCCCTCGGTGCGGAGACGCTGACGCTGCTCGCCGAGTCGATCCGCACATCCGTACGCGCGGCCTGGGACGACCCCGAGGCCTCCCGCCCTTACGTCATGGAACACGCGCAGGAAATGGATCCGGCCGTCGCCGACCAGCACATCGGGCTGTACGTCAACGAATTCACCGCCGACCTCGGCGAGGACGGCTACGCGGCGGTGCGCGGATTGCTGACCCGGGCCGCCGCCGAAGGGCTGGTACCGGCACTCGGACCCGGATCGCTCGCGTTTCCCTGAACGGAACTCCGCCCGGCCGCCGGGAGCGCCGCGGCGGTACGCGGCCCGCTCATGCGTGCGGCGGCCGAGGGGCTGGTGCCGCCCCTCGGCCCGGGTGCGCTCGATTTTCCCGTGAACGGCCTTGTCACACGTCCAGTTGGTCGGCGACAGCGCGGAGCAGGCCCGCGATCTTCTTGCCGGAGGCCTTGTCGGGGTAGCGGCCCTTCTCGAGCATCGGTGTGATGTTCTCCAGGAGGGTCGTCAAATCCTGGACGATGGACGCCAGTTCGTCCGGCTTCTTGCGGGTCGCGGCCGCGACCGAGGGGGTCGGGTCGAGGATGGCGACCGAAAGTGCCTGGTCGCCGCGCTGGCCGGCGACCACTCCGAACTCCACCCTTTGTCCCGGCTTGAGCGTCTCGACTCCGGCGGGGAGGACCGAGGAATGGACGAAGACGTCACCGCCGTCGTCGCGGGAGAGAAAGCCGAAGCCCTTCTCGCTGTTGAACCACTTGACCTTGCCGGTAGGCACGTCTGTCCTCGTCCTCGTACTCGTCGGAAAACTGCTTCTGAAACGGCTCTTGATAGCACTTGGGCGGGTCGTCGGGACCCGCCGGTACCAAGGCTAATGGTCTTCAGGCCGGTGACAAGACGTCGCCGGGTTGTTCCTTCGCGCAGGGAACTACCCTGGTCGGGTGCGTGACAAAACCCAAACGAATTCCGCCTCGCCCGGTGACCGACTGATCCGTGCCGGTGCCGTCGTGTTCTTCATCGGTGCGGTGGCCACACTCGTCACCGTGGCCCCGCTGTTCCTCGGGACGACGCCTTTTCCGGCATACATGTTCGGACTGAGCATGCTCATGGGCGTCGGCTTCCTGCTGGCCGGTGCGGGCGTTCTGCGGTCGGCCGCGGCGGGACGCCGTCAGGCGCGGGCCGGGCGGTAGTCCGACAGCCAGGCCGGGAACTCGGTGAGGTCGCCGAGGACGACGTCCGCGCCCGCCGTCCGCAGCTCCTGGGCGTCGCACGGGCCGGTGGCCACGGTGACCGCGACGGCACCGGCCGTACGGGCGCCGCGCACGTCGCCGACGTGGTCGCCGACGTAGACCCCCGCGTCGTGCTCGCGCAGCGCCAGCGCCTTCTGCTCGGCCCACAGGTCGCCGATCACCGCGTCGGGCTCGATGCCCAGATGCTCCAGGTGCAGCTTGGCGTTGGGCTCGTGCTTGGCCGTGACCACGATCGCCCGCCCGCCGGCCGCCCGCACGGCCGCGATCGCCTCGCGGGCGCCCGGCATCGCGGGTGTGGGCACGATGGCGATCGCGGGGTACATCGAGCGGTACAGGTCGCCCATGACCTTCACCTGGTCCGCCGGGAACCAGTTGACCAGCTCCTCCGCGAGCGGCGGACCGAGCCGCGTGACCGCCAGGTCGGCGTCGATGTACGTGCCCGTCCGCTCGGCGAGCGCCAGGTAGCAGGCGCGGATGCCGGGGCGGGAGTCGATGAGGGTCATGTCCAGGTCGAAGCCGACGGTCAGCGCGGAAGAGCTCGTGGAGGTCTTGGAGGCCATACGGGCCATTGTGCCGAGTCGGTGTGACGCACAGGCTTTCGGCTTCTCGCCGCTGCGTCACCGCTGCCGCTGCGACCGCCACACCAGGAACAGCGCCGACGCCACCGCCGCCCCGCGGACCACCCACGGCCAGGTCTGGGCGACCGCGTCGTTCATGTGCCCCTCGGCGATGGGGTCGCCCCAGCGGCCGTCGGTCCTGCCCCACAGCCACACCACACCGGCCGCGACCGCGAGCCCGGGCAGGAACATGACCGCCCACTTGGTCTCGGTCTCGGTCAGCCGCCGTGAGGCGTAGGCGATGAGCCAGCCCACCAGCAGGACGACCAGGTTCCCGAGGACGGCGCCCGCGACGAGGAGGCCCGCGGCGAGCAGCAGGAGCGGGTTGCTCCAGCCGCCCGGGCCGTCGGAACCGGTCGCGCCGGTGCGCCGGGGCAGGAGACGGAGGCGGCGCGGGGCGGGGCCGTCCACGACGGCCCCGGCCTCCACCACCGGCTCCGCCCGCTCCACGGCGGCCGGCTCCTCCTCGGCAGTCTCCTTGGGGGGCGGGGGTTTGAGCAGTTCCGGGATCTCCACACCGCCGACGAACCCCGGCACGCTGTCCCCGACCCCGAACGGACTGCTGTCCACCCGCCACCAGTCCGGCTGCGTCGCGCTGTCCCCGAGTTCGTGCGTGCCCGCGAGGTGCGGCGGGGAGGGCGCGTCGGACCGGGCGGGGCCGGGCGGCCGGGCCGGGCGCGGCCGCGGGATGATCCGGCGCAGCCCCTTCGGGCGCTGCTCCTCCTCCGGCTCACGGTCCCGCTGTACGGGCACGGCGGCGGCCGGTGCCTGCGGTGCGCGGCCGGTGCCGCCCGCGGCCGCGACGACGTCGTCGGGGCTGCCGAGCCGGTCGAGGATGCGGCGGACGGCGGCGGGACTGTCCACGGTGGCCTTGGCGCGCCGCCGGTCGATCTCGTTGCGCAGTTCCGCGACGAGCCGCATCCGGGTGGCCGACGGCAGCTGCCGCTGCTGTGCCACGTCGCCGACGCGGCTCAAGTACTCGTAGACGACCTGGTCGCTCTCGATACCCACGAAGTCCCCTCGGGGGCTGGTGCGTTGAATACCCCGTGGTGACAGACGTTACCGCTGTCAGCACCGGCCGGGCACAACCCGGCCCGTCCGGCGTTCGAGGACGAGGCCGTTCAGGCCGAAGGGGGGTCTGGGGGCACAGTGCCGAGGGCGGCGGCCCTCACCGGCCCGCGCTCGGCTCAACCGCCGGAGGCAACCCGCTACCGTGGGCAGGATGAGCAGCCCGGCACCCCCGCCCCGCTCCCTCGCGGAAGCGCTCCGCGCGAGGGACGACGCCTCGCTGGCCGCCCTCCTGCGCGCCCGCCCCGACCTCATCACCCCCGTCCCCACCGACCTCACCCAGCTCGCCACGCGCGCCGGCACCCGCGCCTCGGTCGTGCGGGCACTGGAGCGGCTGGACCGTTTCGCGCTGCAGACGGCCGAGGCCCTGGCCGTGGCGGCGGACCCGGCGTCGTACGACGAGCTGCTCGCTCTGATGGCCGGTGACGAGGGCGACCCGGTCGTCGCCGCCGCGCTGCCGCGGGCCGTGGCGACCCTGCGGGAGCAGGCCCTGGTGTGGGGCGACGACGACCGGCTGCGTCTGGTCCGCACGGCCCGCGAACTGCTCGCGCCGTCGCCGCAGCACCCGTCGCCGACGGGGCTCGGGCCCACGGTCGCGGAGGCCACCGCGGGCATGTCCCCGGGACGTATCCAGAAGATCGTCACGACCGTGGGACTCCCCTCGACCCATGACCCGGTCTCGGCCGCGGGGGCGCTCACCGCTCTGTTCAGGGACCGCGCGCGGATGGCGGAGCTGCTCGCCGAGGCGTCCGAGGAGTCGCGGGAGGTCCTGTCCCGGCTCGTCTGGGGGCCGCCGTACGGCCAGGTCACCCCCGATCCGGCGCCGCACCTGCGCCGGCTCCTCGACCGCGGGCTGCTGCTGCCGACGGCGCCCGGGACGGTCGTCCTGCCGCGGGAGGTGGCGCTTCATCTGCGCGGCGGTCGCGCGCACCGCACCGCCGAGCCGTTGCCGCCCGCAGTGGAGGCGACCGCGGCGCACCGTCCACAGGTTGTGGACGCGACGGCGGCCGGGCAGGCGTACACGGCGCTGGCGACCGTCGAGGAGCTGCTGAAGGACTGGGACGAGGGCGGCCCCGCGGTGCTGCGGGCCGGAGGGCTCAGCGTCCGCGATCTGAAGCGTACGGCCGTCGCCCTCGACGTGTCCGAACCCGTCGCCGCGTTCTGGGTCGAGCTCGCCTACGCGGCAGGGCTGCTGGCTTCCGACGGGGAGGCGGACGAGCGGTACGCGGCGACCCCCGCGTACGACGAGTGGCTGGAGCAGCCCGCGGCACAGCGCTGGGCGCGGCTCGCCGAGACGTGGCTGCACGCCACGCGAACGGCGGGTGTGGTCGGCGGGCGGGACGCGAAGGAGCGCACGCTGTCGGCGCTGGGGCCGGGCCTCGACCGCTCCGCCGCGCCCGAGGTACGGCACCGGGTGCTGACTTTGCTGGCCCGGCTGGCGCAGGGGACGTCTCCGTCCGCCGAGTCCGTCCTTGCCCGGCTGCGCTGGGAGCGCCCGCTGCGCGGCCCGCAGCAGGGCGACGACCTGCGCAGCCGGCTCGCCCGGTGGACGCTGGCCGAGGCGGAACTGCTGGGCGTCACCGGCCGGGGCGCGCTGTCCGCACACGGGCGGGCGCTGTTCGGCGCACCCGCGCCGAAGCCCCCGGACGAGGAGCCGCAGGGCCCCGGAGACAAGCTGCCCGTGCACCATGTGCCGGTCCCCGTGGAGCCCCTCTCCCCCAGCGAACAGGCCACCGCGTCGGCCGCGGCTGCCCGCCTCCTCGCCCCGCTGCTGCCCGAGCCCCTGGACCACGTCCTGCTCCAGGCCGACCTGACGGCGGTGGCGCCGGGCCCGCTGAAGCGCCCGCTGGCCGACATGCTGGGCGTGCTCGCGGACGTCGAGTCGAAGGGCGGGGCGACGGTCTACCGCTTCACACCCGGCTCGGTTCGCCGTGCCCTGGACGCCGGCCGGTCCGCTTCCGACCTGCACGCCTTCCTCGGCGCGCACTCCCGTACGCCGGTCCCGCAGCCGCTCGCGTACCTGATCGACGATGTCGCCCGCAAGCACGGGCATCTGCGCGTCGGCGCGGCCTCGGCATATGTGCGCTGCGACGACGACGCGCTGCTCAGCGAGATCCTCGCCGACAAGCGCGCCGCGGGTCTCGGTCTGCGCCGGCTCGCCGGCACGGTCCTGGCCGCCCAGGCCGACCCGGCCGCGCTCCTGGAGGGGCTGCGGGCGATGGGCTTCGCGCCGGCCGCGGAGTCCGCCGAGGGCGATGTGCTGATCACCCGCGTGCACGCCCACCGCACCCCGCCGCGCAGCGCCCCCGAGCCGGTCCCGGAGGGCCCGCCGGTCCCGGACGCGACGCTCCTGTCGGCCGCGATCCGCGCCGTCCGGGCCGGCGACCTGGCCTCCACGGCCCCGCGCAAGCCCACCACCACCCCGGCGACGGCCGGCGAACTCCCGCGCACCGGCTCCGCGGAGACCCTCGCCACCATGCAGGCCGCCGTCCTGACCGGCGAGGCCCTGTGGATCGGCTACGTCAACGCCGAGGGCGCCGCCAGCCAGCGTGTCATCGCCCCGATCCGCGTCGAGGGCGGCTTCGTCACGGCGTACGACCACACGGCGGACGAGGTGCGGACGTACCCGCTGCACCGGGTGACCGGGGTGGCGGAGCTGGCGGACGACCAGCTGTGATCGTCGGCGAGTAGGGCACACTGGACGTTTGGCCGCGACGTCCGGCCTAACGGAAAGGGTGCCGCGCGTGAATGGTCCGCTGATCGTCCAGTCCGACAAGACTCTGCTCCTGGAAGTCGACCACGAGCAGGCCGGCGAGTGCCGTCGGGCGATCGCGCCGTTCGCCGAGCTGGAGCGGGCGCCCGAGCACATCCACACCTACCGGGTGACCCCGCTGGGGCTGTGGAACGCCCGGGCGGCCGGGCACGACGCCGAGCAGGTCGTGGACGCGCTGGTGCAGTACAGCCGGTATCCCGTGCCGCACGCGCTGCTCGTCGACATCGCCGACACGATGGACCGGTACGGGCGGCTGACCCTCAGCAAGCATCCGGCGCACGGCCTCGTCCTGACGACCACGGACCGGCCCGTCCTCGAAGAGATCCTGCGTTCCAAGCGGATCATCCCGCTCGTCGGGGCCCGGATCGACCCCGACACCGTCGTCGTGCACCCCTCCGAGCGCGGGCAGATCAAGCAGACCCTGCTGAGACTGGGCTGGCCCGCCGAGGACCTCGCCGGCTACGTCGACGGCGAGGCGCACCCGATCGAGCTGGCCGAGGAAGGGTGGGCGCTCCGGCCCTACCAGAAGCAGGCCGTGGAGAACTTCTGGCACGGCGGTTCGGGAGTCGTCGTACTCCCCTGCGGTGCGGGCAAGACGCTCGTGGGTGCCGGGTCCATGGCGCAGGCCAAGTCGACCACGCTGATCCTCGTCACGAACACCGTCTCCGCCCGGCAGTGGAAGCACGAGCTGGTCAGGCGCACGAGTCTCACCGAGGACGAGATCGGCGAGTACAGCGGGACGAAGAAGGAGATCCGGCCCGTCACGATCGCCACGTACCAGGTCCTGACGACGAAGCGGAAGGGCATCTACCCGCACCTGGAGCTGTTCGACTCCCGGGACTGGGGGCTCATCGTCTACGACGAGGTGCATCTGCTGCCCGCGCCCGTCTTCAAGTTCACGGCGGACCTCCAGGCGCGGCGGCGGCTGGGGCTGACCGCGACCCTGGTGCGGGAGGACGGCCGCGAGTCGGACGTCTTCTCGCTCATCGGGCCGAAGCGGTTCGACGCGCCGTGGAAGGAGATCGAGGCGCAGGGGTACATCGCGCCCGCGGACTGTGTGGAGGTGCGGGTGAACCTCACCGACTCCGAGCGGCTCGCCTACGCCACCGCCGAGACCGAGGAGAAGTACCGCTTCTGTGCCACCACCGCGACCAAGCGGAAGGTGACGGAGGCGATCGTGCGGCGGTTCGCCGGGCAGCAGATCCTCGTCATCGGGCAGTACATCGACCAGCTCGACGAGCTGGGCGAGCATCTGAACGCGCCCGTCATCAAGGGCGAGACCAGCAACGCCCAGCGCGAGAAGCTCTTCGGCGCCTTCCGGGAGGGCGAGATCAGCGTGCTGGTCGTGTCGAAGGTCGCGAACTTCTCGATCGACCTGCCGGAGGCGACGGTCGCCGTCCAGGTGTCGGGCACCTTCGGCTCCCGGCAGGAGGAGGCCCAGCGGCTGGGACGGGTCCTGCGCCCCAAGGCCGACGGTCACCAGGCGCACTTCTATTCGGTCGTCGCCCGCGACACGATCGACCAGGACTTCGCCGCCCATCGGCAGCGGTTCCTGGCGGAGCAGGGGTACGCGTACCGGATCATGGACGCGGACGAGTTGCTGGCGGAGGGGTGAGCGGGAGCGCGTGGAGGGCCTGGCAGGTCCTGCGAGTCGCGGAGGGTGGTCAGGTCACGAGGTGGCCCTACTTGCGGCGGACGCCCGCCTCCTCGCCGTACTCACCGAGGATGATCACATCGAAGGCGGCGCCCACGAACACCTTCACGGCTCGCAGGGCCTCGCCGAGGACGTGACGGTGGCTGCCCAGGACGGGAGTGGCGCCGGCCGGGCGGGGCGGGCGCGGAGCTGGGGTGATGGTTGCTGCGCTCATGTCTCCATGGTGGCTCTCCGGGGACAGGAACGGCATCGGTCTTCGGTGCGAACCTCCGTCGTCACCGCGTAGTACTCCGGGCTGACCCACGACCCCCAGGGTGGCGGGGACGTCCCCTAAGGGACGGAAAACGCGTTGGCGGCCGCTCCTCCCGCTCGCCTAGAATCTCCGCTCTTGCCCGCCTCCCCCACGGAGCGCCGCCGCCCGGACGGAAACCGGCCGGCATCCCGCAGTCCCGCGCCGTCCACACCGCAGGTCCTTCGGAGGCACCCCCTTGTCCACGCCCGTCGACGACGACCCCCTCGCCCGCGAACGCTCGCACCTCGCCTCGTCCCGCGCCGCCCTGCGCGCCATGCGTGAGGACGTCGAGTCGCTCGACATCAGCGACGTCACCGCGAACTGGGTCAACGCACAGATCCTGGAGCGCCAGATCGGGGAGCGCATCAAGGCCCTCGCCGACCTCAGCGACACCCCGCTGTTCTTCGGCCGGCTCGACTACCTGCACGCTCCGGGCGCGGACCGGGCCGAGGACGCGCAGGGGGAGCGCCCACAGCCGGAGGCCGCTCGTCACACTCTGTACATCGGGCGCCGGCATGTGCACGACGGCGACGGCGACCCGATGGTGATCGACTGGCGTGCGCCGGTCTCGCAGCCGTTCTACCGGGCCTCCAAGAAGGACCCGCTGGACGTCGCGCTGCGCCGCCGCTTCGGTTACACGGGCGGAGACCTCACGGCGTACGAGGACGAGCACCTGTCCGATCCGGCAGAGGCCGCCGCCACCAGCAAGCTGCTCCAGCAGGAGATCGAGCGGCCGCGCGTCGGCCCGATGCGCGACATCGTGGCCACGATCCAGCCCGAGCAGGACGAGATCGTACGGAGCGGGCTCGGCGGGACCGTCTGCGTGCAGGGAGGCCCGGGCACCGGGAAGACAGCCGTCGGCCTCCACCGGGTCGCCTACCTCCTCTACGCCCACCGCGAGCGGCTCGCCCGTACCGGCACCCTCGTCATCGGGCCGAACAAGTCCTTCCTGCACTACATCGAGCAGGTGCTGCCCGCGCTGGGCGAGTTGACGGTCAGGCAGGCCACCGTGGACGACCTGGTCGCGCACGTCGAGGTGCGCGGCACGGACGACGCGGCGGCCGCGATCGTCAAGGGCGACGCCAGGATGGCGGAGGTACTGAAGAAGGCCGTCCACTCGCACGTGACCATGCCCACCGAGCCGGTCGTGGTGGTGCGCGGTTCGCGCCGCTGGCGGGTGGCGGCGTACGAACTCGAGGACATCGTCCGCGAGTTGCTGGGTCGCGGTATCCGCTACGGCGCCGCCCGTGAGGCCCTGCCGCAGCGCATCGCGCACGCCGTGCTGGTGCAGATGGAGCGGTCGGGTGAGGCCCCGGACGACCGTGTGCAGGACGCCGTCGCCCGCAACTCGGCGGTGAAGGCGGCCGTCAAGCAGATCTGGCCGCCGGTCGACCCGGCCAAGCTGGTGCTGCGCCTGCTGACGGACGCGGACTTTCTCGCCGTGCACGCGGAAGGCGTCCTCACCGGGGATGAGCAGAAGACGATTCTGTGGGCGAAGCCGGTGCGGTCGGTGAAGTCCGCCAAGTGGTCGCCCGCGGACGCGGTGCTGATCGACGAGGCGCGGGACCTGGTCCAGCGCACGCACTCGCTCGGTCATGTGGTGCTGGACGAGGCACAGGACCTCTCCCCGATGCAGTACCGGGCGGTGGGCCGGCGCTGCACCACCGGTTCCGCGACCGTGCTCGGCGACCTGGCGCAGGGCACCACGCCTTGGGCGACCCGGAGCTGGGACCAGGCCCTGGCCCATCTGGGGAAGGCGGACGGCGTGATCGAGGAGCTGACGGCCGGTTTCCGCGTACCGACCGACGTCATCACGTATGCCTCACGCCTGCTCCCGCACATCGCCCCGGGCCTGACCCCGGTCGCCTCGGTCCGGGAGAACCCGGGGTTCTTCGACCTCCGCGCGATCGAGGACCCGGCCGAGGTCGTCGCCGCCTGCGAGGAGTTGCTGCGCAACGAGGGCTCCACCGGCCTGATCGCCGCCGACGCCCGCGTCCCGGCCCTGGCCGAGGCGCTCACGGCGGCGGGCATCGGCTACCTCGGCCCCGGCGAGGAGACGACGTACGACACCCGCCTGACCCTGGTCCCGGCCTCGCTCGCGAAGGGCCTGGAGTACGACTATGTGGTCCTCGACGAGCCGCAGGCGGTGGTCGACGGCGAGCCCGACGAACGCACGGGCCTGCGCCGCCTGTACGTGGCCCTGACCCGAGCGGTCTCGGGCCTGATCGTGACCCACGCGGCGCCGCTGCCGCCGCAGCTGTCCTAGTGCCTCGTCAGCCAAGGTTTGCCCGTCAAGGAGCGGCGTCCGGTGCGTGCTCTCGGCGTGCCGGCCGGAAGTCCTCGTACTGGATGTACGTGGGCTTTCGGCCGGTGCGGCGAGTGGGGGCACCTCCCCCGCCCTTGAGGCAGTGGGGGAGCGTGCCGGGCGTCGCGACGGGGCGGACCTTGGCTGACGCGGCACTAGTGCCACCTGGCGTCCAGCACCCTCCGCCACTGCGCCACCGCGTCGGCCGAGACCGGCCCTGCCCAGCCGTCCGGCCTGGCCGCCCCGCCGATGTGGAACCCGTCGATCCCGGCGGCCAGCAGGGTCGGTACGTGGTCGAGCCGCAGGCCGCCGCCCACGAGGATCTGCTGCTCGTACGCCGGCTCTCCGCGTCTCGCCGCTTCGGCGACGAGCGTGGGGAGTCCCTCGTCGACACCGGTGGCCGAACCAGCCGTCAGATACGTGTCCAGGCCCGGGAGCCCGTCCAGCTGCTTGCGGAGGGCGTCCCGGTCGGCGGCCCGGTCGATCGCCCGGTGGAAGGTCCAGCGGCAGCCGTTCAGCTCGGGGACCACCCGTTCCACGGCCGCCAGATCGACACCCCCGTCCGTGTCGAGGAACCCGAGCACGAACTCGTCGGCCCCGGTGGCTCGCATCTCCCGGGCGGCGCCCACGAGCCGGTCCACGTCCCCCGCCGCGAACCCGTCCTCCAGCCGCAGCATCACGCGCAGCGAGATGTCGACGGCACCGCGGATCCCGGCGAAGGTGCGGGCCGACGGGGTGAGTCCGTCGGCCGCGATGTCGGTGACGAGTTCGAGGCGGTCCGCGCCTCCGGCCTGGGCCGCGACCGCGTCCTCGACGCCGAGGGCGATCACCTCCAGGACTGCACGCTTGCTCATGGGGCCCCAATCCTCGGCGGCTGACGGTGTAACGAGAGGTCTAGTCCAATTTAGACCATGCCCCGCCGCACCGTAACGGCGCCCCGCTCACCCGAAGATGTTCAGCTGCTCCGCCTCCGCCCCGGCCAGTTCGTACGACGCGCCCCGCACCGGCCGCCCCGAGTACAGCCGTACGAGGGTCGCGGCGTCCCCGATGAACCGTGCCGGAGGCCGCTGCCCGCCCACGTCCCCCAGCCGCAGCGGCTCGTCCTCGTCGTCGAGGTCGGCGTGCAGCGGCACGTGCCCCTTCTCCCGGGTGATCCGGGCAAGCAGCGCCAGCGCGTCCGGCAGCCCCGCCCCCGCATAGGCCCCCGGCTCCCCGAAGGCCTCACGGACGTCTCCCGCGTGCACCCACTCGCCCAGCGCGATCAGGTCCAGCACCCCGCCCGCCTTGGCGATCACGGGCCCGGCCTCGGTCATCCCGCGCTCCAGCTCGTCCACGACCTGCGCGTTCGTCCATTCGGCCCGCTCGGCGACGTCCCGGTCGTTGGACTCGGGCGAGAACACCCCCTTCTCGTAGCGGCTCTCCACCACCCGCGTCAGCGCGGCCGAACAATGCGCGAGCACGTCCCGCACGGTCCATCCCGGACACGCCTCGGCCGGCAGCGCGAAGTCCGCGCCCGGCCGGGCCCGCAGCAGCGGGATCAGGGCGTCGCGCGCGGCGGCCAGCAGCCGTCCGGGGAGTTCTGGGTCACGTGCCTCGTGAACGTCGGAAGTCATACGGTCCAAACTAGGGGCCGCGGGGCGCACCGCGGGAGAATGAGGGCATGGTCGATCCAGACGCCCTGCGCACCCGATTCGCCCGCGCCCTGGAAGGCGCCCGCACCCCCGGCGCCGGCCCGGACCCGGCCCCGTACGCCGACAGCCTGCTCGCCCGCTGGCAGGAACCGCAGCGCCGGTACCACACGCTCGCGCACCTCACGGCGGTCCTCGACCACATCGACGTACTCGAGAAGTACGCCGCGGACCCGGACGTGGTGCGCCTGGCCGCCTGGTTCCACGACGCGGTCTACCAGCCCGACCGCTCCGAGAACGAGGAGCGCTCGGCCCGCCTCGCCGAGCGCGCCCTTCCCGAGGCCGGGGTGCCTCAGGACAAGACGGCCGAGGTCGCCCGCCTCGTCCGGCTCACCGTCACCCACGCCCCCGCCGACGACGACCGCGACGGGCAGGTCCTGTGCGACGCCGACCTGGCGATCCTCGCCTCGCCCCCCTCCGCGTACGCCGCCTACACCGCCGCCGTCCGCGAGGAGTACCACTTCGTCCCGAACACCGCCTTCCGCGCGGGCCGCGCCGCGATCCTGCGCCAACTCCTCGGCCTGCCAAGGCTGTTCAGGACACCGTACGGGGAGGCGGAGTGGGAGGCGACGGCGCGCTACAACCTCCGCTCCGAGCTGGAAATGCTGTCGCTCTGAGGGACGTGGCCGCTTACCCTGCCCGCATGCGATTCATGGGCGGGGAACGGGTGGAGGAAGCCGTCGCGGGCTGCGCGGAGGTGCTGCGGGCGGCGCTGGACCGGAACTGGGAGGACGTGAAGGCCGGCCGCCTGGAGTGGAGTTGCCGGGAGACGGCCGCGCACGTCGCGAGCGATCTCCTCGCGTACGCGGGACAGCTCGCCGGGCGCGCGCAGGACGCGTACGTACCCTTCGACATCACCCTCGACGGCACCGACGACGGCGTGGACCGCGCCGACAACGCGGGCGTCGTCCACGTCATCGAGACGACCGGCGCGCTGTTCGCCGCCACCCTCCGCGCCACCCCGCGCGAGGTCCGCGCCTTCCACCCGTACCCCTTCCGCAGCGCGAACCGCGAAGGCTTCGCCACGATGGGCATCGCCGAAGTCCTGCTGCACACCCACGACATCGCCGAGGGCCTGGATCTGCCGTACGAACCCCCGGCCCATCTCCCCGAGTTCGTCCTGACCCGGATCTTCCCGCACGTCCAGCCCGGCCCCGACCACTGGCGCACCCTGCTGTGGGCCACCGGCCGCGGCGAACTGCCCGGCCGCGCCCCGGTCACCGAGTGGCGCTGGAACAACAACCTGGTCGTCCAGGCCGAGCGGCTCACGCTGCAGGGCGTCACGCCCGCCGCCGCAGCCGACCTGAGCGCGGGCGGTGACGGCGGGTTCGAGTGGCTCGAGGGCCGCCCCTGCGAGGGCACGCGGGAGGCCGCCGGGATGGCGGTCAAGGCGTACGAAGCGGGCGTCCACCGGCCGGAGTTCGGCCTTTTCGTCCTCGTGCGCCGGGAGGACGGGCACGCGGTCGGCGGCCTGGGCTTCCACGGCGCCCCTGACGATGACGGCCGCGCCGAGATCGGCTACGACCTGGCCGAGGCCGCCCGCGGCAACGGCTACGCGACCGAGGCCCTGCGCGCGCTGTCCGCGTGGGCGCTCGCGCGGGACGACGTACGGACCCTGTTCGCGACCATAGAGAAGGACAACCTCCCGTCGCAGGCCGTGATCTCCCGCGCCGGATTCGTGAAGGTGAGCGAGGACCACGGCGACGAGGGGCTGCTGGCCTACGAACTGCGCGGCTGAGTCCGCCCCTTCGGCCGCCGCAGTCCGGCCGCGGTCAGCAGCCGCACCACCTCGCGGCTGCTGACCTCCACCGCGCCCGCGCGCACCGCGTCCGCGTACCGGTGGGAGGGAATGTCGTAGTGGTCCCGTTCGAAGGCGCGCCGGGGGACGCCCAACTCGTCTGCGAACTTGTGCAGTTCGTCGAACGAGAGGTCGCTGACGAGGTGCGACCACATCCGGCCGTGTCCCGGCCAGTCCGGCGGATCGATGTACACGGTCACGAGGACGCCCCCCCGCCCGCCGCCGACCACAGTGCCCCCACCGCCGCGACCTTCACACCCGCCTTGTGGCACACCCAGTGCGGGTCGGGGCCGAGCTCCGGCTCGACGTCCAGCGCGTGCGGGTCGCCGGAGCCGCACACGGGGCACAGAGGCCAGCGGCCGTACCGCTCCAGGAGCGCGTCCTGCACGTCCTGCGCGACCAGCCCGGCCACGTACGCGACGCCGTCCGGCCACTGCTCGACCCACCAGCGCCGCTGTACGACGGACTCCTCGACCATGGACACCACGTCCGCCGCGGCGACCTCGCCGGCGGCCAGATCGGCGAGCACGCGGGCGCGCGCCGCATGCAACGCCTGTTCCAGGGGGCTGATGGGGTCCATGCCCCCATTGTGCGCACTCTTGACCGCAGCACCGAGCCGAAAATATCTTTCAGCTGTGACCCAGAAGGTGAAGGAAATTTTCGGGAGCTCTTCGGGGAGCACGCCGCCCGCGCCCGCCGCCCTCGCCGCCAAGGTGCGTACGCTCGCCCCCTCCATGACCCGGTCCATGCAGCGGGTCGCCGAGGCCGTCGCGAACGACCCGGCCGGCTGCGCGGCCCTCACGGTCACCGGCCTCGCCGGACTCACCGGCACCAGCGAGGCCACCGTCGTGCGCACCGCCCGCCTGCTCGGCTACCCCGGCTACCGCGACCTGCGCCTCGCCCTCGCCGGGCTCGCCGCCCAGCAGCAGTCCGGCCGCGCTCCCGCGATCACGACGGACATCGCGGTGGACGACCCCATCGCCGACGTGGTGGCGAAACTCGCCCACGACGAACAGCAGACCCTCGCCGACACCGCGGCCGGCCTCGACACCGCGCAACTCGGCGCGGCCGTCACCGCGGCGGCCGCCGCACGGCGGATCGACGTGTACGGCGTCGGGGCGTCGGGGCTGGTCGCCCAGGACCTCACCCAGAAGCTGCTGCGCATAGGGCTCATAGCCCACGCCCACAGCGATCCCCACCTCGCCGTCACCAACGCGGTGCAACTGCGCGCGGGCGACGTGGCGATCGCGATCACGCACTCCGGGTCGACGGGGGACGTCATCGAGCCGTTGCGGGTGGCGTTCGAGCACGGGGCGACGACCGTCGCGATCACCGGGCGGCCGGGCGGGGCGGTGACTCAGTACGCCGACCATGTGCTGACGACGTCCACGGCCCGGGAGAGCGAGCTGCGGCCGGCGGCGATGTCCTCCCGGACGAGTCAGCTGCTGGTCGTGGACTGTCTGTTCGTGGGGGTGGCGCAGCGGACGTATGACGCCGCGGCGGGGGCGCTGGCCGCTTCGTACGAGGCATTGGCGCACCGGCATCGGCGGTAGATCCGCAGGTCCGGCCGCTGCGGGCGGCTGCGGGCCCGTGAGGGCCGGTCGCGCCCGCGCGGCGGAGCCGCACATCGGCACAGCCCCCCGCCCCCTTCAGTCAAGACACCTCGACGTACTCAGAAAGAGCCGCTCCCTCATGACTTCCGCCTCCAACCCCCGTGATCTCCGCGCCGAGTTGGAATCCCTGACCACCGAGGCCTTCCGGCCCGAGCTCGCCGGTATCGACCGGTTGCCCACCCTCGACATCGCGCGGCTGATGAACAGTGAGGACGCCACCGTCCCCGCGGCGGTCGCGGCGAGTCTTCCCCAGATCGCCGCGGCGATCGACGCCGTGGCCGAGCGGATGGGACGGGGCGGGCGGCTGGTGTACGCCGGTGCCGGCACGGCCGGCCGGCTGGGCGTGCTGGACGCCTCCGAGTGCCCGCCCACCTTCGACACGGACCCCTCCCAGGTCATGGGGCTCATCGCGGGCGGCCCGGGGGCCATGGTCACCTCTGTCGAAGGGGCGGAGGACTCCGCGGAGCTGGCACGGGCCGACCTCGACGCGCTCGCTCTGACCGCCGCCGACACGGTGGTCGGGATCTCGGCTTCCGGCCGCACTCCGTACGCCGTCGGCGCGGTCGAGCACGCCCGAACGCGCGGGGCGCTGACCATCGGCCTGGCCTGCAACGCGGACAGCGCCCTCGCCGCGGCCGCCGAGCACGGCATCGAGATCGTCGTGGGACCCGAACTCCTCACCGGCTCCACCCGTCTGAAGGCGGGCACGGCACAGAAGCTGGTGCTCAACATGCTCTCGACGATCACGATGATCCGGCTGGGCAAGACGTACGGGAACCTGATGGTCGACGTACGCGCCTCCAACGAGAAGCTGCGCGCACGCTCCCGCCGCATCGTCGCGCTCGCCACCGGCGCAAAGGACGAGGAGATCGAACGGGCGCTCGCGGCGACGGACGGCGAGGTGAAGAACGCGATCCTGACGATCCTCGCGGGCGTCGACGGCCCGACGGCGGGCCGCCTTCTGGAGGAGTCCGACGGCCATCTGCGTGCCGCGCTGGCGGCGACGGGCCGCTGACCAGCACGCTCGGGGGGTGCACACCTCCCACGACACCGCCGCCGCGATCCTCCCCCTGGTGGGCGGCCCCGCGAACGTCATCTCCGTCGCCCACTGCATGACCCGTCTCCGCCTGGACCTGGCCGACCGCTCGCTGGTGTGCGAGGAGGCGCTGCGGGCACTGCCGGGCGTGCTCGGTCTCGTCGACGACGACACGTACCAGATCGTGCTGGGGCCGGGCGTGGTGGCGAAGGTGACGCCGGAGTTCGAGGCGCTGGTGGCGCGCTCGCGGGCGGACGAACTGGCCGCACGCGGCGCCGCGTTGAAGCAGGCGCAGCGGCAGCGCAACGCGACCCCGCTGAAGCGGGCGCTCCGCCGCCTCGCGAACATCTTCGTCCCGCTGATCCCGGCGCTGATCGGCTGCGGCGTCCTGGCGGGAGTCAACGGCCTGCTGATCAACCTCGGCCGGCTGCCCGGCCTGACCCCGGCCCTCGCCTCCATCGCCTCCGCCTTCATGGCGCTGATCGCGGTGTTCGTCGGCCACAACACGGCCAAGGAGTTCGGGGGGACCCCGGTGCTCGGCGGTGCGGTCGCCGCCGTGGTCGTGTACCCGGGCGTGGCGAAGGTGACGGCGTTCGGGGTGACGCTCGCCCCCGGCCAGGGCGGAGTGCTCGGCGCGCTGACCGCCGCGCTGCTGGGCACGTACGTGGAGAAGTGGTGCCGCACCTGGGTTCCGGCGACCCTGGACGTCCTCCTCACCCCCACGCTCACGGTCCTCGTGTCGGGCCTGGTGACGCTGTACGGCCTCATGTACGCGGCCGGCGAGGTCTCGTCGGCGATCGGCTCGGCGGCGAACTGGCTGCTGACTACCACGGGAGCGTTCGCGGGCCTGGTCCTCGGCGGCCTCTTCCTCCCCCTGGTGATGCTGGGCCTGCACCAGGCCCTGATCCCCATCCACACCACCCTCATCGAACAACAGGGCTACACGGTCCTGCTCCCCGTCCTCGCCATGGCGGGCGCGGGCCAGGTGGGCGCCGCGATGGCGGTGTACGTCCGCCTGCGCCACGACGCTTCTCTCCGTACGACGATCAAATCGGCGCTCCCGGCCGGACTGCTGGGCGTGGGCGAACCCCTGATCTACGGCGTCTCACTCCCGCTCGGCCGCCCCTTCCTCACCGCCTGCGCGGGCGGCGCGGCCGGCGGCGCCTTCGTGGGCTTCTTCGCGATGCTCGGCGACAAGGTGGGGGCGACGGCGATCGGCCCGTCGGGCTGGGCCCTGTTCCCGCTGCTGGCGGGGAACAGGGGGCTGGGAGTGACGGCGGCGGTGTACGCGGGCGGCCTGCTGACGGGCTACCTGGTGGGCTTCCTGATGACGTACGCCTTCGGCTTCACCGGCGGCGCGCGATCTCATCTGCCTCCCGTCAACAGGGAAGCCGCCCTTCCTCGTTGACCCTCCGCACCCGCGCCCGCAGCACCTCGCCCGACGGCGCGGGCCCCGTCGACTCAGGCGGACAGTCCCACTCCCGGCCCCCGGCGACGGGCCGCAACTGCACCCTGCCGCCCAGGTGCCCCATGACCTCACCGATCCGCCCGTCCCGTACGTCCACGACATGCGACCCGATCGCCGGCACCTCGCCCCGCAGCACGGACGCCAGCCGCTCCGCCGTACGGACGTTGCAGCGCCCCAGGTCGACCAGAGGGAACCGCTCCTCACTCGCGCCGGTCACGGGATCGACGGCAAGGGACGGCAGCACGACACCCACGCCCCCGAGCGCCTCCCGCAACGACTGCACCACTTCTTCGGTCGACCGCACCGTTCCTACCTCCACGCTGAGTTCGCCATTCGCGACACAGCGTGTCCGAAGCACGCCTAACCTGGCCAGACGGGACATCCCAACAACCTCCGATGTCAGGGACTCGAAATGGCCGGACCGAAGGACCTCGACCCGTCGTCATCCCCACGCGCGCTCCTGGGCGCGGAGTTGCGCCACGCCCGCGAAAAAGCGGGCCTGAGCCAGGAGGAGCTGGGGCAACGGCTCTTCGTGAGCGGCTCGTTCATCGGCCAGCTGGAGGCGGGCACGCGGCGGATGCAGCCTGAGTACGCCCGGATGCTGGACGAGGTGCTGGGGGCGGAGGATTTCTTCCGGCGGAACTGCGGGGCGGCGGCCAGGTCGAGGTATCCGGATCACTTTGCGGAGGCGGCGGAGGCGGAGGCGAGAGCTACGGCGATCAGGGAGTACGCGTCGATGCTGATCCCTGGGCTGCTGCAGACGCCCGCGTACGCACGTGCAGTGTGCAGGGCCTACCAGCCGACGGCGACGGGGGAGGCAATCGATGAGCTGGTGGCGGGTCGGACGGAGCGGGCTCGCATCCTCGACCATCCAACAAAGCCGATGTTGCGGGTGGTGATTGACGAGGCAACGTTGCGTCGAGTGACAGGTGGGCGAGAGGTGATGGCGGAGGCATTGCTTCACATCGTCGGCCTGGCCCGTAGGAATCGCGTCGTTGTGCAGCTCCTGCCGTTCGACGCAGGAGCCCACCCGGGGATGCAGGGTTGCGTCAAGCTGATGGACTTCGACGATGCCCCTCCGCTCGTGTATCTCGAAGGCATCGACACCGGTCGGCTGGAGGACGACTCCGCCATCGTCACGCGCTACCGGCTCTACTACGAACTCCTCACGGCTTCGGCACTCTCACCGGAGAAGTCTCTGGCCGTGATCGAAGCGGTAGCGCAGGATTATGCCCATGAGGAGCATCCCTGAGTACGACCTGGACGCGGCCACTTGGTACAAGTCCAGCTACAGCGGCGGCAGCGGCGACAACTGCCTCGAAGTCGCCCGCTGGCGCAAGTCAACCTACAGCGGCGGCAGCGGCGGCAACTGCCTGGAAGTCGCCGACGGCCACCCCGCCCTCATCCCCGTCCGCGACTCCAAGGCGGCCCCCCACGGCCCGAAGCTCGTGTTCCGGCCGGAGGCCTGGTCCGCGTTCGTCGAAGCGGTGAAGGCCCGCTGACGCGGGCCCGCACGGCCACGTGAGGACCGCCTCGAAGCTCAAGCCCCCAGCTCCGAGCCCTCTTTTCAAGGAACGGGTGGAGGACTCCAACCCACCCTCCCACCCGGCGTGTTGACTTGACGCGTTCGGCCTGCCACGCACAGTCACGATCCCGCATAACGAACAGCCCCCGTCAGGTGCTAGCAACACCTGCGGGGGCTTAACCACCGAGATCAGAGGCGATGATCCCGTGGCTGACGCCAACCTTAGTCCTGCCTTCCCGTCCGCGCACGCCTTCCCCCACCCCATGGCCAACCCGGGTTACGGCAAGCGCTCCGCCCCCGGCCAACTCCGTCACTCCCCCACGACTTCGCCCACCTCCCACCCCGCGAAGCCGCCATCGCCGCCTACATCGACCGCCTCGCCGACATCTCCGTAAAGACGCTGGCCAAGGCGCTGCCGTACGGACAGCAATCACCGCGAGATCTTCGTCTGGTTGCAGGAGCGGTGCATGCAGCACCGCCCCGACCTCCGCCTCTATCCTGAGTCCTGTGTCAAGGCAGAGGCCTACCGCCAGGGCCGTCGCACGGACGGGGCCCTCGCCCGGCGCGGCCACTTCAAGGGGCATGGCGAGTGGTCCGACTCCGACGGCATCCTTATGACCGTGGAGATCACCTCCCACGACCGCGATACCGACCGCCGAGACCGTGTCGACAAACCCGTCGGCTACGCTGCCGCGGGCGAGGAGCTGAAGGAGTTCGCCGACTGAGCCGATCGATCGGAGCCGCACTCCCATGAACCACGCCCAGCTCACCGCCCTCGGCCGCGCCCTGCGGCTCCTCGGCGAGCACGGGGAGGCACTGACCGGTGACACCCCGGACGCCCGGCTGCACGAGGTCAAGGCCGATCTGCGGCGTGCCCTGGATCTGCTGGAGGAGAGCGTCACCACGGCCGCCCCCTCCACCCGCTGCCCCGAGCACCCGGGCGGCCCCGTCGACGAGAACGCCCCCGACCTGTGCCTGCTGTGCGAGACCCGGCGCCGTGCCGCCCGCCGCGCCGAGATCAACGGTCCCGCCGCGCACGCCCGGCCCGCCGACCCCGCCCCCTCCCGCTACGGCGTCCGCGAGGACCGGCCCCAGCCGCAGCAGCGCTGGCTGCCCGAGCAGTGGAACGGACAGGCATGGCAGCTGTGCGGCACCCCGCGCCGCGACCGGCACGAGGCCGAGCTGTACCTCGCCGCACAGCGTCGCGGCCCGCGTCCCGCCATGGCCTACCGGCTCGTCCACGAGTTCACCGACTACGAGGTCCTGCGGATCTGGGGCACACCGGTACGCGTCGACATCGAGCCACTCGGCAACCTCTAGGTCTGACGACAGGGCCTGGTGCCGCGTCAGTCCTTGCTGAGAGAGATGAAGAACCCCCACCTCCCTGACGCCGCCCCCGCTGACCCGCCTCCGTGGCCGCGACTCAGCTCAGCGTCTTCAGCGCCCCTGCCTCGTACGCCGCCAGTTCGCCGACGCGGCCGTCCAGGACCTTCGCCGCCCACTCCGGGTCCTGCAGCAGGGCGCGGCCCACGGCGACCAGGTCGAACTCCTCCGCCTCCAGACGGTCGAGGAGGTCGTCGATGCCCTTGACCGAGGAACCCTCGCCCTGGAAGGCCTTGAGGAACTCACCGTCCAGGCCGACGGAGCCGACCGTGATGGCGGGCCGACCGGTGATCTTCTTCGTCCAGCCGGCGAGGTTGAGGTCGGAGCCGTCGAACTCGGGCACCCAGTAGCGGCGCGTGGAGGCGTGGAAGGCGTCCACTCCGGCCTCGGCCAGCGGCGTCAGGATCGCCTCCAGCTCCTCCGGGGTCTCGGCGAGGCGGGCGTCGTACGCCTGCTGCTTCCACTGGGAGTAGCGGAAGAGGACCGGGAAGGCCGGGGAGACCGCCTTGCGGACGGCCGCCACGATCTCCGCCGCGAACTTCGTACGGGCCACCGGGTCTCCGCCGTACGCGTCGCCACGGCGGTTGGTGCCCGCCCACAGGAACTGGTCGAGCAGGTAGCCGTGGGCGCCGTGCAGTTCGACGCCGTCGAAGCCGATGCGCTCGGCGTCGGCCGCGGCCGCGGCGAAGGCGCCGATCACGTCGTCGAGGTCTGCCTGGGTCATGGCCTTGCCGGTGGGCTCGGCGCCCTCCGTGGCGATGCCGGACGGGCCGACGGCGGGGGCGTCCGCGACCGGCGGCTCGCCCTGCTTGCGCACCATGCCGATGTGCCACAGCTGCGGCACGATCGTCCCGCCCGCCGCGTGCACCGCCTCGGCGACCTTCGCCCAGCCCGCCAGCTGCTCCTCGCCGTGGAAACGAGGGACGCGGTTGCTCTGGCCGGCCGACTCGTGGCCGACGTACGTTCCCTCGGTGACGATCAGGCCGACGCCCGCGGCGGCGCGGCGGGAGTAGTACGACGCCACGTCCGCGCCCGGGACGCCGCCCGGGGAGAACTGGCGCGTCATCGGCGCCATCACGATGCGGTTGGGGACGGTGAGGCCGTTGATCGTGGTCGGCCGGGACAGGATCTGGGCCGCACGGGAGGCGGGGGCGGGGGACTCTGTGACGGTCACGCGGGGCTCCTCGGAAGTGGCTCTGTTAACCAGGTGGTATGTGTGCGCGCATTGTTACACCTACTTAAGTAACACCCTGCACGGGGCCCACATTCCGCCCCCCGCCGCGCCGGGGTGTGATCCCGGACACGCCCGAGGGCGGCACCCCCTGTGTCCAGGGAGTGCCGCCCTCGGGGGGAAAACCGATCCTCGGAAGGATCAGAAGTCCATGTCACCGCCCGGCATGCCGCCGCCGGCCGGGGCCGCGGCCTTCTCCGGCTTGTCGGCGATGACGGCCTCGGTGGTGAGGAAGAGCGCGGCGATGGAGGCGGCGTTCTGCAGGGCAGAACGGGTCACCTTCGCCGGGTCGATGATGCCTTCCTTGACCAGGTCGACGTACTCGCCGGTCGCGGCGTTCAGGCCGTGGCCCGGGGTCAGGTTGCGCACCTTCTCCACCACGACACCGCCCTCAAGGCCGGCGTTGACGGCGATCTGCTTCAGCGGGGCCTCAAGGGCGAGCTTGACGGCGGCGGCGCCGGTCGCCTCGTCACCCTCCAGGTCCAGCTTCTCGAAGACGGTGGACGCCTGGATGAGCGCCACGCCACCACCGGCGACGATGCCCTCCTCGACGGCCGCCTTGGCGTTGCGCACGGCGTCCTCGATGCGGTGCTTGCGCTCCTTGAGCTCCACCTCGGTGGCGGCACCGGCCTTGATGACCGCGACACCGCCGGCGAGCTTCGCCAGGCGCTCCTGCAGCTTCTCGCGGTCGTAGTCGGAGTCGCTGTTCTCGATCTCGGCGCGGATCTGGTTGACCCGGCCCTGCACCTGCTCCGTGGAGCCGGCACCGTCGACGATGGTGGTCTCGTCCTTGGTGATGACCACCTTGCGGGCGCGGCCCAGCAGGTCGACGGAGGTGTTCTCCAGCTTGAGACCGACCTCCTCGGAGATGACCTCGCCGCCCGTGAGGATGGCGATGTCGTTCAGCATCGCCTTGCGGCGGTCGCCGAAGCCCGGGGCCTTGACGGCGACGGACTTGAAGGTGCCGCGGATCTTGTTGACGACCAGGGTCGACAGGGCCTCGCCCTCGACGTCCTCGGCGATGATCAGCAGCGGCTTGCCCGACTGCATGACCTTCTCCAGGAGCGGGAGCAGGTCCTTGACCGAGGAGATCTTGGAGTTGGCGATCAGGATGTACGGGTCGTCGAGGACGGCCTCCATACGCTCCATGTCGGTGGCGAAGTACGCCGAGATGTAGCCCTTGTCGAAGCGCATACCCTCGGTGAGCTCCAGCTCCAGACCGAAGGTCTGGGACTCCTCGACGGTGATGACGCCTTCCTTGCCGACCTTGTCCATGGCCTCGGCGATGAGCTCGCCGATCTGGGTGTCGGCGGCGGAGATGGAGGCCGTGGAGGCGATCTGCTCCTTGGTCTCGACATCCTTCGCCTGCTCGAGCAGGGCACCGGAGACGGCCTCGACGGCCTTCTCGATACCGCGCTTGAGGGCCATCGGGTTGGCGCCGGCGGCTACGTTGCGCAGACCCTCGCGGACGAGAGCCTGGGCGAGGACGGTGGCCGTGGTCGTACCGTCACCGGCGACGTCGTCCGTCTTCTTGGCGACTTCCTTGACCAGCTCGGCGCCGATCTTCTCGTACGGGTCCTCGAGCTCGATCTCCTTGGCGATGGAGACACCATCGTTGGTGATCGTGGGGGCGCCCCACTTCTTCTCGAGGACGACGTTGCGGCCCTTGGGGCCGAGCGTCACCTTGACGGCGTCCGCGAGCTGGTTCATGCCGCGCTCGAGGCCGCGCCGCGCCTCCTCGTCGAACGCGATGATCTTGGCCATGTGAAGTGGTCCTCCCGGACTGGGGTGGATTGCTCCGGACCGCGCTGGCGCCCGCGACGGACGGCTCGCCGGCCTGTGGTTCCTTGCCCCACATGGCCTGCGGGCCTCACCGACCCGGTCCTCGTTGTCACTCTCACCTTCAGAGTGCTAACGCCAATGATTAGCACTCGCCCATGCCGAGTGCAAGCGCCTCTCGTAGGTCGGGCCCCGGGCCGCGCGAGGGGCCCGGGCCGGTTCCGGGCATGCCGAAGGGCTCGCACCCCAGGAGGTGCGAGCCCTTCGAAGAAACAGAAGAACGTCGCTGCAGTAACCCGGCGCGTGCTTCAGCCGGTCGCCAGACGAACCATGTCCGCCTGCGGCCCCTTCTGGCCCTGCGAGATCTCGAAATCGACCCGCTGGCCCTCTTCCAGGGTGCGGTAGCCGTCCATCTGAATCGCACTGTAGTGGACGAAAACATCCGCACCACCGTCGACCGCGATGAAGCCGTACCCCTTCTCCGCGTTGAACCACTTGACGGTGCCCTGAGCCATGCCTAACTCCCCTATTACTGGCCCTTGCACAGATCCACACTTCGCGGATCCGGGTCATACCTCACCCCCCATTTGGTCGGGGGCGTGCGCCGGAACGCGTCGACCGCGGCTGAATGTATCTGTCCAACTGCCGTGTGCAACAGGTCAATCGGACGAGAAATCCAGGCATGACCGGTCGGGAATGTACGGAGAATTTACCTGAATTCAGGGCAAGTCGGGCCCCATAAAAGGCGCGAATGGCGCAAAAGACGCACACAGTTTGGCTACTTCTCGCCGCACGCGGAGCCGGAACTCATATGCGTCCGGCATGCCGGAGACGGTGCGTTCCCCAACTGTACCGTGCTCAACCATACAGAATTGCCCCCTCCGCTTCTCTCACGGAGGGGGCAATCGCATGAACTCTTGGTAATCGGCATTACCGAGGGTAATAATCGGCCTCGGTCAGCCTCCGGCGACGGCCGGAATGATGGACACGCCCGCACCGTCCGGAGTCGCCGTCTCCAGACCCTGCTCGAACCGCACGTCGTCGTCGTTCACGTACACATTGACGAAGCGGCGCAGCTTGCCCTGGTCGTCCAGGACCCGGGCGGCGATACCGGTGTGGTTCTTCTCCAGGTCGGCGATGACCTCGGCGAGGGTGGCTCCCTCGGCGGTCACCTCTGCCTGGCCACCGGTGTAGGTGCGCAGGATGGTGGGGATGCGGACGTTGACGCTCATGATGCGAGGCCAGCCTCTCGGAAGGAGTCCAGGTTCGGGCGGATGGTCGCGGTCAGGCCGGTGCCTGCCACCGCGTCCAACGTCTTGAGGCCGTCTCCGGTGTTCAGGACGACCGTCGTCAGGGTCGGGTCGAGCACGCCGCTCTCGATCAGCTTCTTCGTGACACCCACGGTCACGCCACCCGCCGTCTCGGCGAAGATGCCCTCGGTCCGGGCGAGCAGCTTGATCGCGTCGACGATCTGCTCGTCGGTCACGTCCTCCACCGCCCCGCCCGTGCGGCGCGCGATGTCGAGGACGTACGGCCCGTCGGCCGGGTTGCCGATGGCCAGTGACTTGGCGATGGTGTTCGGCTTCTGCGGCCGCACGACGTCCTGGCCCGCCTTGTAGGCGACGGACACCGGGGAGCAGCCCTCGGCCTGCGCACCGAAGATCTTGTACGGCTTGTCCTCGACGAGCCCGAGCTTGATCAGCTCCTGCAGCCCCTTGTCGATCTTCGTGAGCTGGGAGCCGGAGGCGATCGGCACGACGAGCTGGTCCGGGAGCCGCCAGCCGAGCTGCTCGCAGATCTCGTACGCCAGGGTCTTGGAACCCTCGGCGTAGTACGGCCGCAGGTTGACGTTGACGAAGCCCCAGCCCTCGCCGGCCGGGTCGCCGATCAGCTCGGAGCAGAAGCGGTTCACGTCGTCGTAGTTGCCGTCGATGCCGACGAGCTCGCCGCCGTACACCGCGGCCATGACGACCTTGCCCTGCTCCAGGTCGTGCGGGATGAACACGCAGGAGCGGAAGCCGGCACGGGCGGCCGCGGCACCCACGGCACCGGCGAGGTTGCCCGTCGAGGAGCAGGAGAGCGTGGTGAAGCCGAAGGCGCGGGCGGCTTCCAGGGCCTGGGCGACGACCCGGTCCTTGAAGGAGTGCGTCGGGTTGCCGGAGTCGTCCTTCACGTACAGCCCGCCGGTCACGCCGAGTTCGCGCGCGAGGTTGTCGGCCTTGACGAGCTGGGTCCAGCCGGGGTTGATGTTGGGCTTGTCGGCCACGTCCGCGGGGACGGGCAGCAGCGGCGCGTAGCGCCAGATGTTCGCGGGTCCCGCCTCGATCTGCTTGCGGAGCTCCTCCGTGTCGTAGGCGGAGAAGTCGTACGCGATCTCGAGCGGGCCGAAACACTCCTCGCACGCGAAGACCGGTCCGAGGGGTACCCGGTGACCGCACTCGCGGCAGGAGAGCGCCGCGGCGGAACCGAGATCGACGGAGTCGGTGGTGCTTGCAACAGTCTGCACAGCCATGTGAGGCGAGGCCCTTTCTCCTCATCTTCCTCACGACGCATCTCGCCGTGAGACGGATTTGGCACCTTCCCTAGCCGGGAGCCTCGCGGAACGATCAACACTGATCTACGAGACCGGCTGGAGGGTTGCCGGGGCTTCATCGGGCCGTATCCCTCTGCCCCTCTGGATGAGCGGTATTCGGTTGTAGGCGCGGGCGGCCACCGACATGCGATGGTCATCAGCGTTGTTCAAGACTGTAACCGAAGGCCAGGACAGTTGAGATAGTCGTCCGAACCGCGAGACGGATCACACGCTGATCACATGCTCGCCGAGAGAACGCAGAGGAGCCGCGCACTGTGCTGGAAGAAGTCGAGCGCTGGCTGAGCACCCGCTCCTGGTCCCTGACCGATCGCCCGCTTCACAAGATTCTCGCTGCCAAGCAGCGTACGGGCCAGTCGGTCTCCGTCGTGCTGCCCGCACTCAACGAGGAGGAGACGGTCGGTGACATAGTCGCCGTGATCCGCCACGACCTGATGCATCAGGTCCCCCTGGTCGACGAGCTGGTCGTCGTCGACTCGGGGTCGACCGACCACACCTCCGAGGTGGCCGCCGCGGCGGGCGCCCGGGTCGTCCACCGCGACGAGATCCTGCCGCACATCCCGCCCGTCCCCGGCAAGGGCGAGGTGCTGTGGCGCTCGCTCCTGGTCACCAGCGGGGACATCGTCTGCTTCATCGACGCGGACCTGAAGGATTTCTCCTCCGACTTCGTCTCGGGGATCGTGGGCCCGCTGCTCACCGACCCCGGTGTCGACCTCGTCAAGGCGATGTACGACCGCCCGCTCGGCGGCGCGGCGGGCCAGGGCGGCCGGGTCACGGAACTGATGGCCCGCCCGCTGCTGAACATGCACTGGCCGCAGCTGGCCGGCTTCGTGCAGCCGCTCGGCGGCGAGTACGCGGCCCGCCGCTCGCTCCTGGAACAGCTCCCCTTCCCGGTCGGATACGGGGTGGAGCTGGGCATGCTGGTGGACGCCCTGCACCTGGTCGGGCTCGACGCCCTGGCGCAGGTCGACGTCGGCGTGCGCAAGCACCGCCACCAGGACGGCCAGGCGCTGGGCCGGATGGCCGCGGCGATCTACCGCACGGCCCAGCTCCGGCTGGCCCGCGGCCATCTCATCCGCCCCTCCCTGACCCAGTTCGAACGGGGTGAGGACGGCTTCGAGCCGCGCACCTACTCCGTGGACACCGAGGAGCGTCCGCCGATGGTGGAGATCGCGGAGTACGCGGCGCGAAGAGTAGCCTGACCGTGCGGGTTTCGGCATATGGCGGGCCGTATACGGCCGCGGGACCGACCGTACGTTTGAGCGTTTCCGGGCCGGGCTAGGTTGAGGCGTATGGCTTCTACGCAGGCTGCTCAGGGTGCCCCGGTTCTCGTCGCGTCCAACCGCGGCCCGGTGTCGTACGAGGTGCGGGAGGACGGCTCGCTGCACGCCAAGCGCGGCGGCGGCGGGCTGGTCTCCGGCCTCTCGGCGATCGGGCCGGACGCGGGCGCGCTGTGGGTGTGCTCCGCTCTCGGTGACGGCGACCGCGAGGCGGTACGGCGCGGGGTCGGTGAGGCAGGGGTGAGGATGCTGGACATCCCGGCCGACGTGCACTCCGACGCGTACAACGGCATCGCCAACTCCGTGCTGTGGTTCGTCCACCACATGCTGTACCAGACGCCGCTGCAGCCGGTCTTCGACGCGGAGTTCCGGCGGCAGTGGGCGTCGTACGAGGCGTACAACCGCGCGTTCGCCGAGGCGCTGGCCGAGGAGGCGGCCGAAGGGGCGGCGGTGGTCGTCCAGGACTACCACCTCACCCTGGTGCCGGGGATGCTGCGCGAGCTGCGCCCCGACCTCCGGATCGGCCACTTCTCCCATACGCCGTGGGCCCCGCCGGAGTACTTCCGGATGCTGCCCGACGACGTCGCCGGACAGGTGCTGCGCGGGATGCTGGGCGCCGACCGGCTCGGCTTCCTCACCCACCGCTGGGCGGACGCGTTCACCGCCTGCGCCACGGAGTTCGCCGGAGGGCTCGGCGAGACCCGGGTCGGCGTGCACGGGCTGGGGGCGGACGCCGACTTCCTGCGGCAGCGGGCGCACGAGGCCGACGTCGGGGAACGGATGAAGGCGCTGCGGGCCGAGATCGGCGCGGGGCCGGACGGGCGTCCCCGCAGGACCGTCGTGCGGGTGGACCGGACCGAGCTGTCGAAGAACATCGTGCGCGGGCTGCTGGCGTACCGGCAGCTCCTCGACGACCACCCCGAGTGGCGCGAACGCGTGGTGCACCTCGCCTTCGCCTACCCCTCCCGGCAGGACCTCGCCGTCTACCGGGACTACACGGCCGAGGTGCAGCGGGTGGCCGAGGAGATCAACTCCCGGTACGGCACACCGGGCTGGACTCCCGTCGTCCTCCATGTGCAGGACGACTTCGCGCGGTCGCTGGGTGCCTACCGGCTGGCGGACGTGGCCCTGGTGAACCCGATCCGGGACGGCATGAACCTGGTGGCGAAAGAGGTACCGGTCGTCTCCGAAGAGGGGTGCGCGCTGGTCCTGTCACGGGAGGCGGGGGCGTACGAGGAGCTGCGGGAGGACGCGATCGTCGTCAACCCGTACGACGTGATGGAGACCGCACGGGCGCTGCACAGCGCGCTGACCATGCCGGAAGGTGAGCGGGCCGAGCGCGCGAAGCGGCTCGCCGCGGCGGCCACCGCGCTGCCTCCGGCGCAGTGGTTCCTGGAGCAGCTGCACGCGCTCGGCGATCAGCCCAGCTGAGCCGCCAGTCGCGCCAGCAGCCGTACGACCTCCTCCGGGCCGTCGACCACCAGGTCCGACCGCTCCCTGAGCTCGGTCACCTCGTCGCTGCCGCTGCACACCAGGACGCCGGGGGTGCCGTCGGAGCGGAGCGTGTCGACGGCGGCGAAGGCGGGCAGGTCACCGAGGTCGTCGCCGGCGTAGAGGACCGAGGCCGCGTCGGTCTCACGGACGTGCTTGAGCAGGGCCACGCCCTTGTCCATGCCGGGCGGGCGGAGTTCGAGGACCATGCGGCCGGGTTCGACGATGAGGCCGTGGCGGGCGGCCAGGTCGGTGAGGGGCTCGCGCAGGGCCTCGAAGGCGGCCTCGGGGTCGGCGGCGCGGCGGGTGTGCACGGCCACGGCCCGGCCCTTCTCCTCGATCCACGTGCCCTGCCCGGCGCCGGTCCCGTCCAGGAGCCCCGGCAGCTCGGCGCGGACGGCGGCGACGCCGGGGTGCGGTGCGGGGGCGGTGACGGTACCCGTGACGGCGTCCCAGCGTTCGGCGCCGTAGTGGCCGAGGACGACGAGGTGCTCCAGACCGGGGACGCCGGCGAAGCCTCCGTGCTCGACGGCGACGGCGGCCGGGCGGCCGGTGATCACGGCCACGGAGGCGACCTTCGGCGCGAGCGCGGCGAGCGCGGGCACGGCGTCGGGGTGGGCGCGGGCCTGCTCGGGGTCGGGGACGATGGGGGCGAGAGTGCCGTCGAAGTCGAGGGCGACGACCGCGCGGTCCGGCTGCGCCAGCAGGGCGGCGAGGCCGTCGCGGCCGGGCTGTGTCGTGGGGTGCGGGTCGGTGGAGTCCGTGTGGCTGCCCATAGGGGGACCCTATCCACGAGGGAGGCGACATCCCAGCCCGTCGTGGGGGTCCCCCGCTCGCGCGAAGCCGAGAGTGGTGGAGTTCGAGGACGAGACGGTTCAGGCCGAAAGCCGGGGTCCGGGGCGGCAGTCCCACCCTGCGACGGCCTCACCGTTCGGACCGACGCGCCTCCCGTACCCGTCTCAGCCTGTTCACCGTCACCGGATCGTGTGCCAGGGCCCGAGGGTCGTCCAGCAGCGCGTTGAGCAGCTGGTAGTAGCGGACCGGGGCCAGGCCCAGTTCTTCCCGTATCGCTCGTTCCTTCGCGCCGGGGCCCGGAAAGCCGCGGCGTTCCAGCGCGAGGATGTCCTGTTCCCTGCGGCCGAGCTGTGCCTGGTCCATGTCCCGCACCGTAGTCCCCGCCACCGACAGCGCGGTACGCCTACTCCGCGCTCTGGGCCGAGGACGCCGTCGCCTGGAGCCGGCTCAGGACGGACGAGGGGCTGCCGCCCGGAGCGACGGCCCCGCCTATCTCCTGCTTGACGTCCGCGCTGACGTCGGCCCAGGAGGTCTTGCCGACCGGGTAGAGCTCGGAGAGCGGGAGTTCCTTCAGGAACGGCCTGAGGTCCCCGTCCTGTTTCGCCGTGCTCATGACTTCCGAGGCCGAGTTGGTGACCGGCAGCAGGTCGTACTCGCGGGAGAAGGCGAGCACGTTCTTCTCGGCGTACACGAAGTCCAGGAAGTCCCCGGACTGCTTGGCGTGACCGTTCTTCCTGAAGGCCATCATCCAGTCGGCGACGCCCATGGCCACCTTGCTCTGTCCGTCCACGCCGGGCATCGGCACCATGCCGACCCGCACGCCCTTCTTGGCGGCGATCTTCATCAGGGAGGGGTGGCCGTTGAGCATCCCGACGTCCCCGTCCGCGAACGCGGCGAACGCGGCGGCCCGGTCGAGCCTGCCGGGCTCGACCGGTCCGGTCAGCCCCTTGCCGACCAGGTCGTTCTTGAGCCAGGTGAAGGTGTCGACGTTCCGGGTGGAGTCGATCTCGTACGTACCGAGCTGGTCGGTGTAGCCGCCCCCGCCGCTGAGCAGCCACTGCATCGTCTCGGCCTGCGCCTCCTCCGGGCCGAGCGGCAGTGCGTACGGGTACTTCACGCCCTGCGCCTTGAGCGTCCCGGCGGCTGCGGCGAGGTCCTCCCAGGTCTTCGGCGGGGTGAGCCCGGCCTCGGCGAAGAGGGCCTTGTTGTAGAAGAGCAGGCGCGTGGAGGACGCGAACGGCATGCCGTACTGCACGTTCTTCACCTCGCCCGCGCCGGCGAGCTGGTGGACGAAGTCGGCCTGTGTGGTGATGGAGAGCAGGTCGTCGGCGGAGTAGAGCAGGCCCTTCGCCGCGTAGTCGGCGTACGCTCCTATCTGCGCCAGGTCGGGGGCGTGCCCGGCGTCGACCATCTCCTTGACCTTGCGGTCGACGTCGTTCCAGGAGTGGACGGTGACGTCGATCTTCACATCGGGATGCTCGGCCTCGTACTCCTCGACGAGTGCGTCCCAGTACCTCTCGGAGCTGTTCGCCGCGGTGTCGCCGTAGTCGGCGGCGACCAGCCTGAGGGTGACCTCGCCGGAGCCGCCGATGCCGCCGGCGAGCCCGCATCCGCCGAGGACCGCCGTGATGCCGAGGGCGGCCACCGCCGCGACCGTTCCTTTGCTGCGACGCTGCACTTCGCTCGCCCCCAACCCTGCCGGAATCCTTCGACAGGCCGAACCATAAGGTCTACACCACCTAGTGGACTAGACCTCTTGCGGGTAAAAGGGTCACACTGTCTCCCGTGAGACATGTCATCGCCCTCGATGTGGGCGGCACCGGGATGAAGGCCGCCCTGGCGGGGCCCGGCGGCGAGCTGCTGCACCAGGCCCGCCGCGCCACCGGGCGCGAGCGCGGACCCGACGCGGTCGTCAGGGCCGTCCTGGACTTCGCCGCCGAGCTCGGCGCGTACGGCGCCGAGCACTTCGGCGCGCCCGCGGCCGCCGCCGGCGTCGCCGTCCCCGGCATCGTCGACGCCGAGCGGGGCATCGCCACCTACGCGGCCAACCTGGGCTGGCTGGACGTACCGCTGCGCGACCTGCTCGCCGAACGGCTCGGCGGCATCCCGGTCGCCCTCGGCCACGACGTGCGCACCGGCGGCCTCGCCGAGGGCCGGATCGGCGCCGGACGGGGCACCGACCGCTTCCTGTTCGTGCCGCTCGGTACCGGCATCGCGGGTGCCATCGGCATCGGCGGCCGGGTGGAGGCGGGCGCCCACGGCTTCGCGGGCGAGATCGGCCACGTCGTCGTACGGCCCGGAGGCACCCCGTGTCCGTGCGGGCAGCGCGGCTGCCTGGAGCGGTACGCGTCCGCGGCGGCGGTGAGCAAGGCGTGGGCCGAGGCTGCCGGGGATCCGGGTGCGGACGCGGAGGACTGCGCCAAGGCCGTCGCGTCCGGTGACCCGGACGCCCTACGCGTGTGGCAGGAGGCGGTCGACGCGCTCGCCGACGGCCTGGTCACCGCGCTCACCCTGCTGGACCCCGGCACGCTCATCATCGGTGGCGGACTGGCCGAGGCGGGGGAAACCTTGTTCACACCGCTGCGGGACGCCGTCCAACAGCGCGTCACCTTCCAGAAGCTGCCGTCCATCGTCCCCGCGGCGCTGGGCGACACGGCTGGATGCCTGGGCGCGGGGCTCATGGCCTGGGATCTCCTGGACAACACGGACCGTACGGAGGTAACCCCCTGATGGCAACCGACCCACGGGCCCGGGGCTGTGACGAGACGCGGCTCCGCCGCGGGGCGCGACCGGCCACGAACGGCCCGCGGCCGAAGGTCCTCACCGGCGCCCGGGTGGTCCTCCCGACGGGAACCGTCCCCAACGGCCAGGTAGTCGTCGACGGCACGAGAATCGCCGGCTCAGCCCCACCCGGCGCCCAGGTGATCGACCTCCGGGGCCACTGGGTGGTGCCCGGCTTCGTCGACATCCACAACCACGGGGGCGGCGGCGCGTCCTTCTCCGGCTCGGCCGACGACGCCCTGACGGCCATCCGCGCGCACCGGCTGCACGGCACCACCACCCTGGTCGCCTCCACCGTCACCGACGACATGGACTTCCTGGTGAGACAGGCCGGGCTCCTGTCCGAACTGGCCGAGCAGGGCGACCTCGCCGGAATCCACTTCGAGGGCCCGTTCATCTCGCCGTGCCGCAAGGGCGCGCACTCCGAGGAACTGCTGCGCGACCCGGACCCGGCGGAGGTCCGCAAGCTGATCGAGGCGGCGCGCGGCCGGGCCAAGATGGTCACGCTCGCCCCCGAACTCCAGGGCGGCATCGACTCCGTACGGCTGCTCGCGGAGCACGGCGTGATCGCGGCGGTCGGGCACACGGACGCGACGTACGAGCGGACCGTGGCGGCGATCGACGCGGGCGCGACCGTCGCGACCCACCTCTTCAACGCGATGCCCGTCCTCGGCCACCGCGCCCCCGGCCCGATCGCGGCCCTCCTGGAGGACGAGCGCGTCACGGTCGAGCTCATCAACGACGGCACGCACCTGCATCCGGCCTCCCTCAAGCTGGCGTTCCATCACGCGGGTGCGGGCCGGGTCGCGTTCATCACGGACGCGATGGACGCGGCCGGCATCGGCGACGGCCGTTACATGCTCGGCCCGCTGGAGGTCGAGGTCAGCGAGGGTGTGGCGCGCCTGGTGGAGGGCGGTTCGATCGCGGGCTCCACCCTCACCCTGGACCGCGCCTTCAAGCGGGCGGTGACGATCGACGGGCTGTCGGTCGAGGACACGGTGACCGCCCTGTCCGCCCATCCGGCCGAGCTCCTCGGGATGTACGACAGGGTGGGCTCCCTGGAACCGGGCAAGGACGCCGACCTGGTGCTCCTGGACGCGGAGTTCGAGCTCAAGGGCGTGATGCGCCGGGGCGAGTGGGTGGTCGATCCCCAACTGGCCTGATCTGTCCGGCTCCACAGGGACGGTGGCCGATCCGCGCACTGGGCGGACCGCCGTCTCTTTGGCATGATCAGGCCTCCGGACAAGACGGCAGGCGTACATCGGGGGAGGTCGGCACAGGTGATCCTCACGGTCACGCTGAACACCGCTCTCGACATCACCTATCGCGTGCCCGCCCTGCGGCCGCACGCATCCCACCGGGTCTCCCAGGTCACCGAACGCCCGGGCGGCAAGGGCCTGAACGTGGCCCGGGTCCTCGCGGCCCTCGGCCACGGGGTGACGGTCACCGGCTTCACGGGCGGCGCCACCGGGCGCGTCGTGCAGGAGCAGCTCACAGCCGTGCCGGGGGTGGTGGACGCGCTGGTCCCGATCGCGGGCGCGACCCGGCGCACGGTCGCCGTCGTGGACCATCGGACCGGCGACACCACCCAGCTCAACGAGCCGGGGCCGACGGTCACTTCGGCGGAGTGGGCCGCCTTCCGGGAGGCGTACGAGGATCTGCTCGCGTCCGTGTCCGCGGTGGCGCTGTGCGGCAGCCTGCCGCCGGGGGTGCCGGTCGGGGCGTACGCCGGGCTGGTACGGGCCGCACGGACCGCCGGAGTCCCGGTCCTGCTCGACACCAGCGGGGAGCCGCTGCGGCGAGGCGTGGCCGCCCGTCCCGACTTCGTGAAGCCGAACGCCGACGAACTGGCCGAACTCACCGGCTCCCACGAGCCGTTGCGCGCCACCCAGGACGCCCGACGCCGTGGCGCCCAGGCAGTCGTGGCCTCACTGGGCGCCGAGGGCCTCCTGGCGGTGACCCCCGACGGCCGCTGGCGCGCCACCCCGCCCGCCCGCGTCCAGGGAAACCCCACGGGCGCCGGCGACTCGGCGGTCGCGGGCCTCCTGTCGGGCCTGTCCGACGGCCTGCCCTGGCCGGACCGCCTGGCCCGCGCGGTCGCCCTGTCCACGGCGAGCGTCCTGACGCCGGTGGCGGGCGAGTTCAGCCACAGCGCGTACGAGGACCTGCTGGGCCGGGTCGCCGTGACGGGGGAGGTCAGCGCGGCGTGACGCGGCCTAGGGCGTGTTTCGAAAGTCCCGTCTGGCCCGCGACGCCTGGCACGGCGCCTCGCCGCGTTGTCGGCATCGCCCGCGTACGCCCAGTACGCGGGCGACCCTCCGCCTTGCGATGCACCGCACCAGACGCCGCGGGCCCCGCCCTTCGGGCGGACGACGCTACTTTCGAAACACGCCCTAGTGCCGCGGGGCAGGCGGGAATTTGACGACAGGGCCTAGGACTTGGAGTCGACCCAGCCCTTGACGATCCACATCTGGTCGAGGAGAGCGTCGCACTGGTTGCCCTGCTCGCACGAGACCTTGATCGTGTTCGTGCCCTTGTTGAGCTGGACGTAGTTGTAGGTCTGCGTCCAGCCCTTCTCGTAGTCGCCCTCGCCGGCGTTCGCCCAGTTCTTCAGCTCGACGCCCGTGTCGGAGGCCGTGCCGTTGACCGTGAGGGTGGCGTTGGCGTCCTTGCCGGGGACGCTGTACCCGACGTACACGGTGTACTTGCCGGCTTTCGGGATCCCGCTGACGTTCCAGGTGACCGAGGCGCCGGTCTGGTTGAAGCCGGTGACGTAGACGCCGCCGTCGGCCTTGGCGCCCTTGACGTCGGACGCGGTGGCGGCGCCGCCGCCGAGCAGCAGGGCCTTCGCGTCGATCGTCGGCAGGTCCTCCTCGGCCGCCGCGCTGTTGCTGTTCGACGGGCTCGGCTGCGTGCTCTGCGAGGTGGTCGGCTTGGTGGACGCCTGGTTGCCGCCGCCCGCGTCGTCGTCCGAGTTGCCGTTCATCATCGCCACGCCGATGCCGATGACGACCGCCGCGACCACCGCGATCGCGCCGATCAGCAGACCCTTGGTGTTGGGGCCGCGGCCGCGGCCGCCTCCGCCGCCGGGCATCGGCTGCTGGGTGGTCGGGGCGCCGCCCGGGAAGGTCTCGGGCGCGGCGTAGTGGGCGTTCGGCTGACCCGGGGCGCCCTGCTGCTGCGGCACGGCCGACTGGCCGTACTGCGCGGTCGGTGCCGTCTGCCCGTACTGCCGCTGGCCGACCGCGCGCACCCGGTTGACGGAGTTCGGGTAGCCGTAGCCTCCGGACGGCGGCTGGGCCCCGTTGGCCTGCCCGTCGGCGTAGAGGTAGCCGAACGGGTCGTCGTCCTCGGGCGAGCTCGCGCCGTTGTTGCCGGACGTCATCCCTTGGTACTCCTCGAACAGGTGCGGGTCGGATGCGATGCGTGTGGTCAGAATGGCGAGCCTACCCGCTCCGGATGGCCCAAACGGGTGACTCGGACCGCATCAGCTCGCTGACCTGGGGATCATCCGGCGCGTCTGTGTTGTTTGGGACGAGATCGTTTCTCTACGTACATCCGTTCGTCGGCTGACTTCAGCACTTCGTCCGCAGTCATCCCGCAATGCGCCCAGCCGATGCCGAAGCTGGCCCCCACCCGCACGGCCCGTCCCTCGGCCCGGATCGGCTGGATGATCTCGTTGCGCAGGCGTACGGCGAGATCCTGGGCGTCGGCCTTGCCGAGCCCGTCGGCGAGGATCACGAACTCGTCGCCGCCGAGCCGGGCCACGGTGTCGCCGTCGCGCACCTGGTTCGACAGCCGCCGGGCGACCTCGACGAGGACCGCGTCACCGGCGTTGTGCCCGAACCGGTCATTGATCGACTTGAAGCCGTCGAGGTCGCAGAAGAGGACCGCGAGCCCCTTGGTGCCGTCGTCGCGCTCGCCCTCGGGGGCGACGGTGTGCACATGGTGGTCGTAGGCGTCGAACGCCTCGACACGCGTCCCGAAGTCGAAGCCGTGGCCGCCCGCCTCGTGGACGGGGTGCCCGTAGGCGGAGTCCAGGGTCTCCAGGACGCCCGGGTGACTGGGGCGCGTACACAGGCGGGAGGACAGACGGGAGCGCAGCTCGGCGGAGTTCGGCAGGCCGGTGAGCGAGTCGTGGGAGGCGCGGTGGGCGAGCTGCAGCTCGCGGCGCTTGCGCTCCTCGATGTCCTCGACGTGGGTGAGCAGGAAGCGGGGACCGTCTGCGGCGTCCGCGACGACGGAGTTGCGCAGGCTCACCCAGACGTACGTGCCGTCCCGGCGGCCGAGCCTGAGTTCCGCGCGCCCGCCCTCGGCGGAGGTCCGCAGAAGCGTGCCTATGTCCTCGGGGTGGACGAGGTCGGAGAAGGAGTAGCGGCGCATCGCGGAGGCGGGTCGGCCCAGCAGCCGGCACAGGGCGTCGTTGGTGCGCAGGATCCGGCCGTGCTCCTCGCCGCCCATCTCGGCGATGGCCATGCCGGAGGGGGCGTACTCGAAGGCCTGCCTGAAGCTTTCCTCACTGGCGCGCAGGGCCTGCTGCTCCCTTTCGAGCCTGAGCAGCGCCCGCTGCATATTCGCGCGTAGACGTGCGTTGCTGATCGCGATGGCGGCCTGGAACGCGTACATCTGGAGCGCTTCGCGCCCCCATGCGCCCGGCCGGCGGCCGTTGCGCGGCCGGTCCACGGACAGCACGCCGATCAGCTCGCCGCCGGAGCCGCCCGGCGAGACGGGTGTGTACATGGGCGCGAAGAGCCGGTCGGAGGGGTGCCACTCGTCCTGGAAGCGGGGCGCGGGGCCGTCGGTGTACCACTGCGGTACGTCGTCGTCGTCGAGGACCCAGCCCTCGGTGTGCGGAATGAAGATCAGGTCGCCCCAGTGCTCACCCATGCTCAGCCGGCGCTCCCAGGACTCGCGGGAGCCGACCCGGCCGGTGATGAGGGCCTCGGCGGCCTGGTTGCCGGAGAAGGCGGCGACCACGAGATCGCCGTCCGCGCGTACGAGGTTGACGCACGCCAGCTCGTACCCGAGGGCGGTGATCACGCCGTCCGCGACTGTCTGCAGTGTGTCCGCGAGGCTGCGGGCGGTGTTCATGTCCGCCATGACCTGGTGCAGCTGTCGCAGGGACGCAAGACGGACGTAGGGTTCCGACTCGGTCTCCATGCTCGCCCTCCCCCCGAGACCTCGCAGCGAATCAAGGGTTCTCTTCGGCGCTTCTTATCGGTGGTGCTCTTGCATCTTCCCCGCCACTGAATCACAGCGCGCTGCCCACTCGGTACACAGGGTCAACAATTAATGCCCCTTGTGACTCAAGTCACAGCGAAACATGAACAATTGAACGGGGTTTCTGCGATTTTTCCTGTGCGTTTTCTGAACGCAAATTTTGGACTGTGAGGAGCCGATGAGGAGATGCCGGGAGATGGCCGCAGAACGTGCGTCGCAGGCTACATCGGCGGTCCTAGGTCCGGTCTCGGCCCGAGGCCCGATGCGGCGCGCGCGGCCCGGACACTAGCGTTTCCGGCGTGCTGAAGACTCCCTCTGCCGCGCTCCCCGCCGCCCCGCCCGCCGCCGCCGGGCATGCTGAGGGGGTGAGCAACGACGAGTTCCGCGCCGCCATGTCCCGGCTGGCCGCGGGGGTGGTCCTGGTGACCGCGCACGAGCCGCCGCTCGACCCCGACGACCCCGGGGCTCCGGGCGGAGAGGACGTCGGCATGACGGCCACGGCGTTCATGTCGGTCTCCCTCGACCCGCCTTTGGTGCTGGTCAGCCTGCGTGAGGGCTCCCGCATGGACGACCTGCTCGACGAGCAGCCCGTGTGGGCCGTCTCCGTCCTCTCCGACGGCCAGCGGCACATCGCCGGCCGCTTCGCGATGAAGGGCCGCATCAGCGACCGGCTGCTGTTCGAGGACATCCCCTACGTACGGGGCGAGGTGTCCGGCGCTCCTCTGGTGGGCGGGGCCCTGGCCACCCTGGAGTGCCACACGGAACAGCGGGTCCCGGCCGGTGACCACACGCTGGTGATCGGCCGCGTGATGACGGCTCGGGTGCCGAGCGCGGACGGCGGGCCGCTGACGTATTTCCGGGGCCGTTACCGGCAGTTGGGGTGACCGGGAATTCCGTGGCCCACCGGTGATCCGTCCGCCTGGTGTTGCCGGCGTGACGAAACCGACCCCCGCCTCGAAGTAATCACCCCCGCAAATCTGGAAACGGCCGTCGGCATCAGGATCCGCCCCGACCAGGAACACGCGGTCGAGCCGGTCGTGACGTCTCTCGCCGAGGCGTACGTCGCCCGGCCCCGTCTGATCGTCGACGGCGAACGGCCCGTCGGCTTCCTCATGGCCCGCGCGGCGGCCACGAAGGCGTCGACGACCGCCCGCTGCCGGCCCGGCCCGGCATCCCGCGCCTCGGTGCCCCGCTTCCGGTGCCGGGCCCGGCCGGCCGGCGGCCGCGCTGCCTCCGGCGACCCGCCCGAGGGTCGTCGCGATCTCCTCGTACGGCACGGCGAACAGGTCGTGCAGCACCGCCGGCCGCTCCGCGGGGCTCAGCGTCTCCAGGGCGACCAGCAGCGCGACGCCCACCGAGTCGGCGGGCAGCGCGTCCAGCTCGGGGCCGGCGGCCGCGGACGGCGCGGGTGGCTTGGCGCCCAGGGGCTCCTCGGCGCGGCTCCCGCGGCAGCCTCGGCCGTCACCCGTCGTCGCGGCCGGTCGGCGACCGCCTGACGGCTCCCGCGCCGGGGGTGTGACAGAAGACGAGCCCTGGACGTGACAGAAGACGATGAAACGGGTTATCCCCAGTCCCGCCCGGACCGTCCCCGCTTGGTGTCCGAGCGCTGCTTCTTCTCCCGCAGCCGGCGCTCGTTGATGCCGCGGGGGATCCGCGTCGGCTTGCGCGGCTTGGGCGGCGGGGCGGTCGCCTCGGCGAGCAGGGCGGCCAGGCGCACGGCGGCGGTCTCACGGTTGCGCCACTGGGAGCGGTGCTCGGAGGCGCGGACGGTGACGACCCCGTCGGCCAGACGCCCGGCGAGCCGCTCCAGCGCCCGCTGCTTCCACACCTCGGGCAGCGCGTCGGTCTTCGCGAGGTCGAAGCGCAGTTCCACCTGCGAGTCGCTGGTGTTGACGTGCTGCCCGCCGGGCCCGGACGACCGCGAGAAACGCCACATGAGCTCGGCCTCGGGGAGCGAGACGGAGCCGCGGACGATGTAGGGACCGGACATGACGTCCATGTTCGCGGCACTGTCCGGTTCACGTCACCCGGTTTTTCCCGGCCGCACCGCCGTACGGGTGCGTCCGGGTAAAGAAAGTAAAGACACCTGGAACCTCACATACCCCTCTCGGCGTTCATAGGGGTAGCTGTAGCTTCTTGCCGTACGTAAACGAAGGAAGGGACTCCCAACAATGGCTGTAAGCCTGTCCAAGGGTGGCAACGTCTCGCTCACCAAGGAGGCTCCGGGCCTGACCGCCGTCACCGTGGGTCTCGGCTGGGACGTCCGCACCACCACCGGCACGGACTTCGACCTCGACGCGTCCGCGATCGCGGTCAACGGACAGGGCAAGGTCTACTCCGACGCCCACTTCGTCTTCTTCAACAACAAGCAGACCCCGGACAACACGATCGTCCACACCGGTGACAACCGCACCGGTGAGGGCGCGGGCGACGACGAGGCGATCAACGTCAACCTGGCGGCCCTCCCGGCCGACATCGACAAGATCGTCTTCCCGGTCTCCATCTACGACGCCGAGAACCGCTCGCAGAACTTCGGCCAGGTCCGCAACGCCTACATCCGCATCCTCAACCAGGCCGGCGGCGCGGAGATCGCCCGCTACGACCTGTCGGAGGACGCGGCCACGGAGACGGCGATGGTCTTCGGCGAGCTGTACCGCAACGGCGCCGAGTGGAAGTTCCGCGCGGTCGGCCAGGGCTACGCCTCGGGCCTGGTGGGCATCGCCCAGGACTTCGGCGTCAACGTCTGACGGACCAGCCCGGCACCTCGGCGAAGCCCCCAGCCACCAGAGGGCCGGGGGCTTCGCCGTGCCCCGCGATAGGTTGCCCCGCGTGATCATCGAGACGCTGCGCCTCACCCCCGACCACGACATCCCGGCCGCCCTGCTCACCGAACTCACCGCGCTCTACGCCTCCCACCGCGAGTTCCACGCCCTCAGCGGCGACTTCCCCGACCCGGACGACATCCGCCCGGAGCAGGTGGCGGCCGCGCTGGCCGACGAGCTGTCCCACCCGGACGCTGAGGTGCTGCTCGCCCGCAGTGGAGGACGGCTGGTCGGGACCGCGATCACCCTCGCGCACCACCCCGACCCGGCGGACCCGGACCCGTGGATCGGCCTGCTGTTGGTGGACGCGGAGGTCCAACGCCAGGGCTACGGAACGCAGTTGGCATCCCTTGTGGAGGACCGCTTCCGTGCGGCGGGCCGCACAGCCGTACGCCTCGCCGTCCTCGACACCAACCGCAAGGGCCTCGCCTTCTGGACCGCCCTCGGCTACGAGGTGGTCGCACGCCGCCCGGACCGCCGCCTCGGCCGCCCCTGCACGGTCCTGCGCAAGGGGCTGCGCACCCCGCGGCGCGCGGCCCGTGTCGCCGTGGTCGACCCCGACGGCTCGGTCTTCCTCTTCCGCTACGACAACGCCGAGGCCGGCGTGCACTGGGCCTTGCCCGGCGGCGGCCTCGAAGAGAACGAGGGCCCGCGCGAGGGCGCCCTGCGCGAACTGCGCGAGGAGACCGGCTGGACGGACCTGTCCCCGGGCCCCCTGCTGTGCACGTGGGAGCACGACTTCACCCTCCCCCACTCTCGGCTTCGCGCGAGCGGGGGGACCCCCATCGGCATCCCCGTCCGGCAGCACGAGTACATCTACGTCACCCGCGGCCCCCGCCGCGAACCCACCGGCCCGAACCTGGCCGCCGTGCACGCCGAGGACGGCATCCTCACCTGGCGCTGGTGGACCCGGGAGGAACTCGCCGAGGAACCGGAACCGGTGTGGCCGCCGGAACTGGCCCGACTGCTGGACGAGTCGGACCGGAACGGCCCGACGTGGAGTGGATGACCCTGGCCGGTACGGGCGCCGGTGCGGCGGTCGCTGTCGGTGCGACCCAGCTCGCCGGCCGTACGCGCCGTCGCCGGATTCGGCGGACCGGGCGCGCCAGAGCCTGTGTCACATCCCCGGCCGGGCGCCCGCCGCCCGGCACGCACGCTCGCGGCGTGGCCCGCGACGCGCTGCGGGACGATCTCGAACGGCGTCCGTGACGCGTACACGGCGGCTCACGCCTGTGGCTCACCCACTCGCCGGCTTTCCGGCCCCGTACAGCCAGTCCTTCCAGATCCGGCCGAATTCCTTGTCCGGCACCTTCTTCTCCACGTACGCGGTGAAGTCGGCGGTGGACGCGTTGCCGTGGCGGTGGGCGGCGGCCCAGCCCTGGAGGATGTCGTAGAAGGTGTCATCGCCGACCGTCTGCCGGATCTTGTGGAGCACCATCGCGCCGCGGTCGTAGACGGAGCTGTCGGAGATGTGCGCTGCGCCGGCCGGCCTGGCGGGCGGGAAGGCCCAGAGGGCCTCGTTCGCCTCGGCGTCGTCGTAATGGTCGCCCTTGTAGAGGGACTTGAAGATCTCGTCGGCCGTGTCGCCGCCGTGGTCCTCCTGCCACAGCCATTCCGCGTACGTGGCGAAGCCCTCGTTCAGCCACATGTCCCGCCAGGTCTTCGGTGTGACCGAGTCGCCGTACCACTGGTGGGCGAGTTCGTGGACGAGGGTCCCGGTGTCGGGGGTGCCCGGGAAGACCGGCCGGTTCTGGGTCTCCAGGGCGTAGCCGAGGCCGTCCGCCCGGTCGACGATCGCGCCGGTGGAGCTGAAGGGGTACGGGCCGAAGTTGTCCTCCGCCCACTCCATGACCTCGGGGATCCTGGCGAGCACGCCCCGGCTCTCCTTCGCCAGGGCCGGGTCCACCGCGACGTACACGGGCAGGCCCCCGTCGCCCGTGCCGGCCCGGCTGATCTCGAACCTGCCGACGGCGACCGTGGCGGCGTAGCTCGCCATGGGCTCGGCGGTGTGCCAGGTGAAGGTCGTACGGCCGCGGGAGGCCGACTGTCCGGTCGGCTCCCCGTTGGACACGGCCTGCAGACCCTCGGGCACGGTGACGGCGATGTCGTACGACGCCTTGTCGGAGGGGTGGTGGTTGCCGGGGAACCAGGTCATGGATCCGGTGGGCTCGCCGAGGGCCAGCGCGCCGTCCTCCGTGCGCAGCCAGCCCTCCCGGGAACCGTCCGGGTCGGTGATCGTCCCGGGGGTGCCGGAGTAGCGGACGGTGACGCGGAACGTCTCGTCCTCGCCGAGGTTGCCGTGCGGGCGGACGGTCAGCTCCTGCCCGCTGCGGTTCCACCGGGCCCGTCTGCCCTCGACGGTGACCTGCTCGACGTCCAGGCCTTCGAGGTCGAGGTCGAAGGCGGTGAGGTCCCGGGTGGCGCGGGCGGTGAGCGCCGCAGTGCCGGTGAGGTGGTTCCGGCCGGGGGCGTAGGCGAGTTTCAGGTCGTAGTGCGTGACGTCGTAGCCGCCGTTGCCCGCCTTCGGGAAGTACGGGTCGCGCACGCCGGAGCCGCCCGGGGTGCCGCTCGCTCCGGCGGCCCCGCCGCACGCGGTCAGGGCGAGCGCCAGGAGCAGCGACGCGGCGGAGGCGGCCGAGGCTGGGACAACTGGCGCGGATCGGGACACATCAGTGATCCTAGTGCCGCGTCAGCCGAGGCTTGCCCGCCAAGCAGCAGCGTCCGGGGCGTGCTCTCGGCGTGCCGGCCGGAGGTCCTCGTACCGGACGTACTCGGGCTGGACGTACTCGGGCTGGACGTACTCGGGCTTTCGGCCGGTGCGGCGAGTGGGGGCACCTCCCACGCCCTTGGGGCAGTGGGGGAACGTGCCGGGCGTCGCGACGGGGCGAACCTTGGCCGACGCGGCGCCGGGCGGGCGTGACACCATCACCCACGTGCTCGACATCGGCTACGCCCTCTCCACCCGCTTCCCGGACCCTCCGCAGACGGACTACCGTCGCGCGGACGTCCACGCGCTGCGGCACGACCTGTTCTGCGGTGACGTCTACCTCGCCGACACCAAGGCGGACCGGGAACTGTCCACAGCCTGGGGATGGGTACCGGTGCTCGACTTCGCGTGGGCCCTGTGCGACATCGTGGAACGCCTGGACCGCGACCCGGCGGGCTCCCGCGCCGCCCGCCCCCAGCACGCGGAACTCGACTTCACCGAGTCCACCGACCGCATGCTCTTCGAGCGCCGCTTCGGCTGGGTGGACATCGAGGCCGACTGGATGCCGGCCGAGGAACCACCCCTGACCTTCTCCCACACCGAACTCCGCCGCGAGGCCCGCGACTTCCTGCACGACCTGCTGGCCGACCTGACCGACCTGCACGACGACCTGGGCGAGAACCCGGCGATATGGACACTGCAGGCCCGGTTTCCCCGGGTGAGGTGAGCTGAGCCCGCGCGGGCCTCCCCCTCCTACGCCTCCACCCGAATCCCCATCTCCGCCGCCAGGACCGGTGCCAGATCCAGCAGTTGCCCGGTACTGATCACCGCTCCCGCCAGCCGGTCCACACCCCTGGTGATCTCCAGCGAAGCGGCTCCGCGCAGGTCGACGTCCGTCAGGGTCGCGCCGCCCAGGTCCGCGCCCGTGAGTGCGCAGTCGACGAACTCGACGCGCTCCAGACGGGCGCCCCCGAAGTCCGGCTCGACCAGGACGCAGTTCTCGAACACGACGTCTCTGAGACGGGCCGCGCGCAGGTTCAGGTAGTCGATCTTGCCGCCGCGGATCCACACCCGTTCCAGCACGGCGCCGTGCAGCTGCACCCCGCCGAGGCGTGCGTCGACCAGTTCGACGTCGCGCAGGGTCGCCTCGGCAAGGTCGGTGCCGACACCCCGTATGCCGGTGAGGACCGAGTCGAGCAGCCGTGCGTGGTGCAGCGACGTCTCGTCCAGCGCGCACTCCGTCAGCGCGCAGTCCATGAACCGGGCGCCCCCGCCGTTCTGCCCGGCGAGATCCGCCTCCCGGAACTCCAGCCCGTCATAGTCCCCGTCGGGCTCCAACTCCCCTCCGCCGTACGGCTCCAGTGGCGGCAGCCGCAGCTCCGGCCGCCGCGCGCCCTTCACACCGGCTCCGTCGGTCCCACCCGTCGCTCTCCTCGCCATGCGCCCATCCTGCACCCCGCCACTGACAATCCACCTGACCTGCGAAAACCCGCCCCATGTCACATTCCGGGCCCCTCGACCAGTCGTACTCACCGAAAGGCGACCCCAACGCGAGGGAGATCCCCAGCCATGCACCGCATCACCGTCATCGGCGGCGGCCTCACCGGACTCACCGCGGCCGTCACCGCCGCCGAGGCGGGCGCCAAGGTCACCGTGTTCGAAGCCCACCACACCCTCGGCGGGCGCGCACGGACCGCCGAGGGCCCGTACCGGACGAACGAGGGACCGCACGCCCTCTACAACGGCGGCCCGCACTGGGCCTGGCTCCGGCAGCGCGACCTCCTCGGACCGCTCGCCCCCGTCCCGCCCCTGGAAGCGGCCCGGCTGCATCTGCGCCACCAGGGCGTACTGCGCCGCACCCCGCCCTTCGCGATGCTCAAGCTGCTGCGCCGCAGCGCCCGCCAGGCGCCCGAAGACGTCGACTTCCTGACCTGGGCCACCCAGCAGGCGGGAGGGGAAGGCGCCCGCGCCGCCGCCCACTACTCCGCCGTCGCCCTCTTCCACCACGACCCGGGCGCGCTGTCCGCCGCGTTCGTCCAGGAGCGTCTGCGCCGCGCCACCAGGCTCCCGCCCGAGGCCCACTACCCGCGCGGCGGCTGGGGCACCGTCATCGACCGGATGGCCGCCAGGGCATGGAATCTGGGCGTGCGGATCGAGACCCTCTCCCGCGTCGACACGCTCCCGGCCGACGCCCCCGTCGTCGTCGCCACCTCCCTCGACGCCGCCCGCCGCCTCCTCAAGGACGACTCGCTGACCTGGACCAGCGGCCGTACGGTCCTCGTCGACCTGGCCGTGCGCACCCGGCGCGGTGACGCGTTCGCCGTCTCCGATCTCGACTCTCCCGGCTGGATCGAGCGGTTCACGGCACAGGACCGCACCCTCGCCCCCGCCGGCGAGCAGCTCGTCCAGGGGCAGATCCCCATCGCCCCGCACGAGTCGAAGGCCGACGGGACCGCCCGCGCCGAAGAGCTCCTCGACCTCGCCTTCGACGGCTGGCGCTCCCGCGTCACCTGGCGGCGCGAGGCCGTCGCGAACGGCCGGACCGGCGCCGTCGACCTGCCCGGCACCAGCTGGCGCGACCGGCCCGCCGTCGACCGCGGCGACGGCGTCTACCTCGCGGGCGACCAGGTCGCCGCCCCGGGTGTGCTGTCCGAGGTCTCCTTCAACAGCGCCCTCACCGCGGTGTCGCTGGCGCTGGGCCGCCACTCCCTTGACCTCAAGCACGCTTGAGGTTGAAGAGTGGGCCCCTACCGGACGTCACCAAGGGAGCCCGCCATGCACGCCATCCGCCTGCACGCCTTCGGCCCGGCCGAGAACCTGACCTACGAGGAGGTCGAGGCTCCCCTCCCGGGCCCGGGCCAGGTCCGTATCGCCGTCGAGGCCGCGGGCGTACATCTCCTGGACACGGCCCTGCGCGAGGGCGAGCAGGGCCCGCTGCCCGAGCCGCCGGCCCTGCCCACCGTCCCGGGCCGTGAGGTCGCCGGCACGGTCGAGTCGCTCGGCGAGGGCGTGGCCGGGCTGTGGCTCGGCAAAAGGGTGGTGGCACACCTCGGCCTGGCCCCGGGCGGCTACGCCGAGCTGGCCGTCACCGACGTCGACCGCGTCCACGAGACACCGCGGAACCTCGACGCCGGACAGGCCGTCGCCATGATCGGCACGGGCCGTACGGCGATGGGGATCGTGCAGTTCGCCGATCTCGGCCCCGGCTCGGTCGCCGTGATCCCGGCGGCGGCCGGCGGCATCGGCACGCTGCTCGTGCAGTACGCCAAGAACGCCGGCGCCACGGTCGTCGGCCTGGCGGGCGGACCGGAGAAGACGGCCCGCGTCGAAGCGGGCGGCGCCGACCTCGCCGTCGACTACAAGGACCCCGCCTGGCCGGACAAGGTCCGCGCGCACCTCGGCGGGCGGCCCGCCACCGTCGTCTTCGACGGCGTCGGCGGCGCCGTGGCCCGCGAGGCCGTCGCGCTGCTGGGACCCGACGGCAGGCACATCGTCTTCGGCTGGTCGGCCGAGGGGATCCGGGCCGGCAGCGGCTACTTCGTCGAGGGCGTGTCGGAGTCCGTCCTCGGCCCGGTGATGCTGCGGAAGACCGGCGGGCCCAACCCGCTACGCACCCTCGAGCTGCGCGCCCTCTCCGAGGCTGCCGCGGGCCGGCTGACACCGGCCGTGCAGCGCTTCCCGCTCGCCGAGGCGGCGGCCGCGCACCGAGCGCTCGAAACACGCGGAACGACCGGAAAGGTGGTACTGGAGCCATGACCAGGCACAGGGCGGCAGGGGATGCGGGGCATCCCGATCCGTGGTCTTCTGGCCGGGTGAGTGTCACCCGAACAGGTGAACCCGCTCCCGAGAACGCCGACCCCCGCCGCTGGTGGGGCCTGGTGATCATCGCCCTCGCGCAGCTGATGGTGGTCCTCGACGCGACCATCGTGAACATCGCGCTGCCCTCCGCCCAGCAGGACCTCGGGATCTCGGACGGCAACCGCCAGTGGGTGATCACCGCGTACACCCTGGCCTTCGGCGGCCTGCTCCTGCTCGGCGGCCGGATAGCCGACCTGGTGGGCCGCAAGCGCACCTTCGTCATCGGCCTCGTCGGCTTCGCCGCCGCCTCCGCGCTCGGCGGCGCGGCCACCGGCTCGGGCATGCTCTTCGGGGCGCGCGCCCTCCAGGGCGCCTTCGCCGCCGTACTGGCCCCGTCCGCCCTGTCGCTGCTGACCACCACCTTCACCGACCCCAAGGAACGCGGCAAGGCGTTCGGCATCTACGGCGCCCTCGCGGGCAGCGGATCGGCGATCGGCTTCATCGTCGGAGGGCTGCTCACCGAGTACCTGAACTGGCGCTGGTGCCTGTACGTCAACGTGCCCATCGCGGCCATCGCCTTCTTCGGCGCCCTCGCCCTGGTCCACGACCAGCCCGGCCACCCGGGCGCCCGCCTCGACGTGCCCGGCGCCGTGCTGGGCTGCGGCGGCCTCGTCGCGATCGTCTACGGCTTCAGCGAGGCCCAGCCACGCGGCTGGACGGACCCGCTGGTGCTGGCCCTGTTCGCGGCCGGGGTCGTCCTTCTCGTGGTGTTCGTGTGGTGGCAGTCCAGGGCGCCGATGCCGCTGCTGCCGCTCCACATCGTCAAGGACCGCAACCGGGCCGGCTGCTTCCTGACCATGGGGCTCGCCATCATCGGCATGTTCGGCCTGTTCCTGTTCATGACCTACTACCTGCAGGTCATCCTCGAGTACTCGCCGCTGAAGACCGGGCTCGCCTTCCTCCCCCTCACCGCGGCGATCATCATCGGCTCCACCCAGATCTCGGCCCGGCTGATGAGCCGCGTGCCGCCGCGCACGCTGATGGTCCCCGGCATGATCCTGGCCGCCGGCGGCATGGTGATCCTCACGCAGATGACCGTGGACAGCGCGTACGCGACGGAGATCCTTCCCGCGCTGCTCCTGATGGGCCTGGGCATGGGCCTGACCTTCATGCCGGTGTTCGCCACCGCGACCGCGGGCGTCGCCCCGCAGGACTCCGGCGTGACGTCCGCGACCGTCAACACCTCGCAGCAGGTGGGAGGTTCCATCGGCACGGCCCTGCTCAACACGATCGCCACGACCAGCAGCACCGCCTACATCGCCGCCCACCTCGGCGACCCCGCACAGCAGGCACAGGTCACCCGGGAGGGCATCGTCCACGGCTACACGGTCGCCATCTGGTGGGCTGCCGGCATCATGCTGCTGGCCGGCCTGATCGCGGGCCTGATGGTGACGGCGAAGCCCCCGAAACACGGCGCCCCGGCGGGCACGCCGGTGCCGGAGTCGGTGGCCTGAGAACGCGGGGAGGGGCCTCAGCGGACCGCGGAGCCCCTCCCCGCCCCCCGAACGGTCTCAGCGCCTGCCCGCCACCCGGTCCGCCCACCGTGCCAGCCGCGACGACTCGGCGCTGTGCGTCGCCGGCTCCCGCCGGATACGCGGTCCACAGTCCCGAAAACAGGCTTGCGTAGGGGTGCGGGAGCCTGAAACGGTCCGTGCGTGACCGTACTCCTGGGAGACAGGGACAGGTTCGCCGTCGAGCTCGGCGAAAAGGATCACGGGTTGCGTCGAGTGGACCTGTGGGCTGCCGGGCAGTGGCTGACCTGCGACGACAACATGGCCTTCGTTGCGCAGTTCCGGCACACGGTGCTGGCGACCGCTGACGGTCTGCGCTCCGGCAAGGGTTCGCCACTGCCGTGGTCCGACTTGCCCCCCGAGGTCAACCACCTGCGTCTCCTGGGTTCCGAGACGCCGGACGACTCCGACGCCGATCCCGGCAACCGCTACCGGGGACTGGAATGGGGTCCCACCACGGACAACCTGATCGGCTCGCTGTTCCGCAACCGGGACAGCCTGACACTCACCTTTCAGTTCTGGCGCGAGGAGCACCTGCTCACGCATCCCGCGCACGCCGGGCACGTCTTCGTCGTGGAAGTCCCGGTACCGGAGTTCGTGGAGATCCTGGACGGCCTTGTAGCCGCGTTGGACGACACCCAGCACGAGCCTCTCCCCACCGGCGACTGATCAGACCGGGCTGCCAGCCGTCACTTCTGCTGGGGGTTCGTTTTTCCACGCTCCGTGGGGTGCCGCCCGAAGTGGTGAACAACTGCTGTTCGTTCCGGTGGACGAAGCCGAGCCGCTCATGGCCGGGACGTCAACCCCTGTGCGCGGCCGGTGTCTCCGTCGGATTCCATGCTTTTCCACGGCCTCCGACCAGCGGATGACAGGCCAGCCCGGTCACCACCGAGACGAAGTGCCCGAAGTCCGTGAAGGTCGGACCGGCCACGAGCGGCCACCCGTACAGCAGGAGCAGGGCCGCCAGGTACCCGTACCGCCAGGGCGCCGCGATCCGGTACGTGAGGACCGCCATCACGCCCGCCAGCGCGTAACTCACCCCGAAGTCGAGTGTGTTCGCCGCCGAGTCCGGAGCCCGGCCGTCGCGGATCGCCAGCCCCAGCGCGCCCTGGCTGACGAGCGTGGCCAGCACGTGCGCGGCCACGCACACCAGCAGCCAGCGCAGGGTGCCGAGCCAGCGTTCCGCCTGCGCGTGGAAAAGGCTGTAGAGGGCGGCGTACGGCAGCCAGATCCCGCCGTCGATCCACATCGCGCTGGTCACCAGGACGCGCACGGGGTGCTGGGACAGCTCGTGGAGGTTGGTGGACCGCTGCCGCAGGAACTCGTCCTCGAACCGCGGCGACATGTGGTGCATGGCCACGGTGGTGACGAACAGGACCGCCAGCCAGACATACGTTCCGGGGGCGCCGCGGACGTACGTCCACACCCTGTTCAGGCCCCGGCGAATTCGCATGAGCCGATTCACGCACGCCGGTGGGGTCCGCCACGTGATCGACATCCCGCAACAGCCGGCGGTGGCAAGCTGGCCCTCGCTGGGAAGCGGCGCGCGGCCGGGGTTAGCCTTCCCCCGTGATCCGTGCCGCGACTCCCGCCGACATCCCCGTCATCCACGCCCTGATCCGCGAACTCGCCGAGTACGAGAAGGCCCCGCACGAGGCCAGGGCGACCCGGGAACAACTCCACGAGGCCCTCTTCGGCGAGCGGCCCGCCGCGTACGCCCACATCGCGGCCGACGACACGACCGGCGAGGCGGTCGGCTTCGCCCTCTGGTTCCTCAACTTCTCCAGCTGGCGCGGCGTCCACGGCATCTACCTCGAGGACCTCTACGTCCGCCCCACCGCTCGCGGCGGCGGCCACGGCAGGGCCCTCCTCGGCGAACTCGCCCGCGTCTGCGTGACCCGCGGCTACCAGCGCCTGGAGTGGTCCGTCCTGAACTGGAACACCCCGGCCATCGGCTTCTACGAGTCCCTCGGCGCACGCCCGCAGGACGAGTGGACGGTGTACCGGCTGACGGACGAGGCGCTGGAACGGCTGGGCAAGGGCTGATCAGTCCCGCGGGGCCAGCCGGCGGCCCAGCTCCAGGGGATCGGCCCGGCCGCCTGGTTCGGCGTACAGGGCCATCGCCAGCTCCGGGCGGGCGAGCAGCCCCTCCCCTGCCGGGTCCCCTTCGGCCCGCGCCGCGAGGCCGAGTCCGACCCAGGTGTCGGGGTCGCCGTCGCCCCGGACGATGCGGGCGCGGCAGGCGGCGAGCGCCTCGGCCGTCCGGCCCGTGACCAGGTCGACGTCCTCGGGCCGCGCCCCCTCCACCGTGGCGCCCGGCTCGTCGCGCAGGCCCTCGAAGCCCACCGGGTCGGCCAGCAGCCAGCGCAGGAGCACCGCACGCGTGTCGAAGCCGCGCGCCGGAGTGCCCGGGACGAGCGTCGGCCCGGCGGGTGCGGGGCCGGGTTCGGGCACGGCCGTCGCGCGGGCGCGGACCTCCTGTGGGTCGGGCCGCAGATGGTGGGCGCGCCAGGTCGCGCGGTGGTCAGCGGCCGCGAGGTCGGCCGCTGCCCGGACCCGGGCGTCCACGGGTTCCGCCAGCCAGGGTTCCAGTCGCCCGGACAGCTCGGCCACCAGCCGTCGGCCCAGGTCGGTGAGCCCGTCCGACGGGCCGATCGCGCGCAGCGCGTACGCCGTCTGGGAACGCCACAGCGCGAACTCGAACTGCCCGAGCGCGTGCGGGCGGCGCCGCCAGAACGCGGTGACTCCGAAGAAGGCGTACACACCCTGGAGCAGTCCGCCGAGCGGCCGGGGATCGTCGCGCCACGGGGCGTAGTGCGGCCCGGCCGTGTCCCGGTCGTCGTACAGCGTGAACAGGTGCATGAACGCGCTGAGTTTGTTGTGCTGGAACTCGTGCACCAGCGTCGACGCGAACTGCTCGGCGTCGTCCGGGAAGGACGCCAGCGCCGTGCCGAAGGCGTCGCCCGAGGAGGCGCTGTGCGGCCGGAACCGCTCGCTCCGCGGGCGGGGCACCAGCGACACCAGCCCGTCGGCGAGGGCCCGGGCCGCCTCGGGGTCGGTGCCGCGCAGGATCTCCCAGGCCTCGCCGAACAGCTCCTGCCATCCGGCGGCCGCGTCGAGGGGCTCGGCCGCGACCGGTTTCCGCAGGGCACGGTAGGGGTCGACGGCGTCCAGCAGCAGGGTGCATCCGTCGGCCCGCAGCTCCGTCAGCGGGTGCCAGTCCGGCCCCTCCAGCGGGCGCCCGGCGATCCGCACGCGTCCGGCGTCCGCGGAGACCTCGGCCACGCCCCACTTCCCCTGCCCGGCCAGCCGCATCGCCCCGAGCGAGGGCAGCACCGCCCACCCGTGCCGGACGGGGACGTGGGTGCGGAACCCAAGGCCTGCCCGGACGGCCGCCGCGGCCGCGAGCGCGTGGAGGTGGCCGGTGTCGGCCCACAGGGGCGCGGCGTCCTCGGCGCTCCCGCGCAGCCGGCGCAGCGTGTGCGCCGCCCACACGCCGACGGCCGGATAGGCGAGCAGGGCTTCCACCGCCTCCCGCGACTCCGCCCAGGCCCGGATCAGCAGCCGCCAGCCGTCGGCCGGCGCGGGCAGGGGGCCGGCCGGTGCCGTCGCGGCCGAGTCGAGCAGGGCCCGTACGACGAGCAGCCGCCAGCTGCGCTCGCTCGCGCGCAGGGCGCCCACCGTGGCCGGGCCCCCTCCACCACCCAGCAGTTCGTCGAAGGACTCCGGGGACAGGACGTGGGTGCGGGGCGTCTGGAACAAGGTGGGACCTACTCGCCGTATGCGTCACGCTGGGGCTGGTAGCCCCCGAGGCTGCTCGCGGGGTCGTCGATACGGGCGAGCAGACGCCGCATCGAGTCGCCGGCGGACCGGAGGTCCAGGGAGGGCCAGGCGTCCAACGGGATGTCGCTGAGGTCGATCAGTTCCGACTCGACTCCGGACTTCTCCATGGCGCCGTCCCCGTGACAGTGAAGGTGGTGATGCACATAATGCCGTGATTGCGGCTTGACAAACCACTTTGTGCGGTTTTCGGGCCACTTGAGTGAACCGTAGCGCACCACAGGCGTCACACAGGACCACACCGCTGAATCCCCCCGAATCGAGTGACGGCCGACCGGACCGGGTAGAAGCCCGGTTGTCGAACTCCCCGGACCGAACGAGGAGTTGCGCAGAAGGCTGCACAGAAGGGTGGGCCAGGCAGAGTGCCGGCGGCAGGCGGAGGGCGCGGACTGGATCCGCAGCGGGTGGCCGAGGTCATGGCGGGCTCACCCGGCGGCGGGGGTCCAGGACGGCGCGGTTCCGGATACCGGGTCGGGCCGCGGTGGGTGGTCACCGCCGCGCACGTCGTGCGGCACGCCGAGCCGGACGCCGTACGGGTACGGTTCGAGGCCGACCGGGCCGACGAGTGGACGGTGCCCGCCCAGGTCGTCCTCGCCGCGGAGAAGGCCGATGTGGCACTCCTGGAGATCGCGGGGCCGACGCCGTCCGAGGGCGTCCACGCCGCCGTCACCGAGCCGCCCGTGTACGGGGCCGTACCCGACGCGGACGTCGTGCTGCCGTGCAGCGCCGTGGGCTTTCCCCGGTTCAAGCTGCGCGAGGACCGGATGCGGCTGCTCGACGACGGTTCGCCCTCCCAGTACCGCGACTCGTGCCATGCGACCGGGATGACCTCCGTACTGTCCAACCGCCGCGAGGGAACCCTCGAACTCGCGGTCACTCCGCCCGAGTCGGACACCGAGCCGCACCGCTCGCCCTGGGAAGGCATGTCCGGTGCGGCCGTCTGGCACGACGGCACGTTCATCGGGCTCGTCGCCGCGCACCACCGCACGGACGGGCTGGGCCGCCTCGCCGCCGTCCGAGTGGACCGCTGGTACGAACTGCTGACCGGGCCCGAACTGGCTCTGCTGCGCCGGTGCGCCGGACTGCCCGGCTCGGCCTCCCAACTGGTCCGCTTCGACTCCCCGGAGACGGCCGCGTCGCGGCCGGTCGCCCCGGCCCGCCTCCCGGACCGCCTGCCCCTGCGCGAACTGAGCGGACTGGTCGACGCGTTGACCGCGCTCCCCACCGTGCGTGATCCCACCACCCTGGCGCTGCTGCTGAACAGCATCGACCCCATGGTCTCGGCGATGAGCCCCCGGTCACCGGCCCTGCGGCCGGATGTGTTCGGCATCCTCGGGACCTGCTTGCGATATCCCGGGACCATCGACCAATTACTGGAAGCGATACGGTTGTTGGAGGGCGACTCCGCCGGGGTGGCCCGCATGGACCAGGAGGCGGTGGAGTTGGCCCGGCGCCACCGCGAAGCCGATGAAGGGCGCTGACCTGATATGGCACGGCCGCGGGGGTGCGGGGTTTCATCCTCCGTGCCGCGGGCCATTATCAGGAGGATGTAGGCAGCCCACATCCAACATATAGCCGGGGGAAAGGGGTTTGGCCGTCATGGAGCCGTCTGTGGCCGCCGTCGAGTCCAACCTTGTCGATCTCGCGGGGGTGTCCCTTGAAACGCTGCGCTCCATGGACGGTCAGGATCTCGCCGCATCTCTGGAGGAGCTGCTGCAAAGGATCGATCAGCCCTTGGCCAGCGTCAATGGTTTCGGCGGCGGAGACGCGGAGCGTTTCGACTGACGACGCCGGGTTCGCCCATGCGCGCTGAGCCCTCCCTGCCCCATCATTTCCTGCCCCATGACAGCCTGACCGAACTGGCCTGCGGCGACGGCGGACCGGCCACCGTGGAGCGCCTCCTCGCGGCCGAACGAAGCCGCCGTCTGCTGCTGTTACGGATCCTCGACGACGCGACCCCCCTCGGCCCCGCCTGGGACCTCCTCAGCGAGGCTCAGCGGCGCTCCCCCTCCGTCGTCGACGACGTGCTGATGTACCCGCAGACGGGCATGTGGCTCGCCGGGACACTGCGTCGGCTGCGCAACGCGACACCGCCGGACGGGCCGCCGCTGTGGGTGGATATCGGCCACGTCTCCGCCCTCGCCGCCGCGGCCGCGCTGCTCGCGGGCCTGGACTTCACCATCGACGTACCCGTGCGGCACGGCCGGGTACCGCTGCCGACCCTGGGCTGTGCGACGGTTCCCGCGGCCGGGGCGTGGACGACGGCCACGGTGCGGGCCGAGTCCGGACGCGCCGTGGTCCAGACGGCCGGGGCCACGGTCGCCGTACCGCTCCCGCCGGGCACGCCGGGACCGGGGTGGCACGCGGTGCGCCGGCTCGCGGTCGGGCCGGCCGGGCAGCGGCTCGACGTGGTGCTGGACGACGTGGACCCGTACCGGACTTATCCGCAGCCCACCGAGCCCCGTCCGCTGTCCGACGAGGCCGCGGCGCAGTGGCGGCGAGTGCTGGAGCGGGCGTGGACCGTGCTGCTGCGCGAGCAGCCCGCGACGGCTGAGGCCATGCGGCGGGGCGTGTTCTCCCTCAGCCCCACCCCCGCAAGGGAAAGGTTTCGCCCGCGCAGCGTGACGACGGGGGACGCGTTCGGCGGCATCGAGGTCTCGGAACCGGACGACGCCGTTCAACTGGCCGTGACGCTCGTGCACGAGTTCCAGCACACCAAACTCGGCGGCCTGCTGCATCTGACGCCGCTCCTGGAGCGCGGACCGGACATCGGCAGGGAGCGGTGGTACGCGCCCTGGCGGGACGACCCCAGGCCGCTCCAGGGACTGCTCCAGGGGATCTACGCGTTCATGGGGATCACCCGCTTCTGGCACGGCCGCCGTCAGGGCGCTGGCGCCCACGACGCCATGGCCCACTTCGAGTTCGCGTTGTGGCGGGCCCATGTGACGACCGCGATGGACCAGATCCACGGCCACCCCCACTTCACCCCGCTCGGCGCGGCGCTGCTGGACACGCTGCGCGACCGCTGCGCGCAGTGGCTGGACGCGCCGGTCCCCGAGGAGCCGCTCGCCCTGGCCCGGCTGTGCGCAGCCGACCACGCCGCCCGCTGGCGGGCCCACCATCTGCGGCCCGCCGCACGGGCGGTGGACGAGACCGTCCGCGCATGGCTGGACGGGGCGAGCGTGCCGCCCGCCTCCCTGGCCGCCGAGCCCCACGTCGTGCCCGACCCCTCCGCACGCTGGCTGGACAGCCTTGCGATGCTCGTCCGCCACCGCCTCGGCGGCCCGGACGACGGCCGGCAGTCCCCCGAAGAACCCGAGAAGACCGCGGCCCGGGTCACCGGCGCCCTGACCGGCGACGCCCTGCTGGCCGCGGGCGACGCCACGGCCGCCCGGCACGCCTACGTGGCGCGGCTGACCGAGGAACCCGGACCGGCCGCGGCGGCCTGGGCCGGCTTGGGACTGGCGCTGGAACTCGGGGGCACGGACCTGGCAGCGGCACGGCTGCTGCGCCGCCACCCCGAACGAGCGACGGCCGTCCGGGCCGCCCTGTTCCGGGCCACGGGCACGCCCCCGGACCCGGTCCGGCTCGCCACCTGGCTCGGCGCGTCCCTGCCCGGCCCGGCGTGAGCACGGGGGCTCGGCCCCCGGAGTGACCGGGGGCTCGGCTCCCGACGCGGGCGCTCAGATCACAGCTGCAGCGGGTCGATGTCGCAGTTGGCCCGTACCCGGGAACGGGTCTGCTCGGTCGCGGGGTGCGGGGTGGCCTGGGAGGCACGCTGGCGTGGGGCGTCCAGGACCCGCTCCATGCGCTCCAGGGTGTCCGCGTGCAGTGCCTCGCCCCGCGTCTCCTCACCGACGGCGACGAGGTCGAGGGCGAGGTTGGCCGCGCACACCAGTGTGGTGGGGTGGTCCTCGCCCAGGCTCGCCCGGCACAGTGCCAGCGCCTTCTCGCCCTGTTCGCGGGCCTCGGCGGTCCGCCCCAGCGCGCTCAGGTCGCTCGCCAGGTTGATGGCACAGGCCAGCACGGTCGGATGGCTCTCCCCGAGGCGGTCGGTCAGCGACCGGAGCGCGGCCTCGTCCTGCTGCCTGGCCTCCTCCACCCGGCCCAGCAGTCGGAGCGTGACCGCCAGGTCGATGTCGGCCGCCAGCACGTGCGGATGGTCGGGCAGGAAGATCTTCCGGAACCGGTCGCACGCCTTCTCGCCGCGATCACGGGCCGCTTCCAGCTCGCCGTTGTGCCGCAGCGCCACCGACAGGGCGAGCGCGGCCATCAGGGCCTCCGGGTGCGTGTCCCCGTAGCGGCGGGTGAACTGGCTGAACGCGTCGCGCGCCAGCTCCAGCGCGGTGGCGGGGTCGCCCTCCTTGCGGCAGGCCTCGCTCAGCTGCCGGACGGCTTGCAGAGTCGACGGGTTGCCGGCTCCCAGGACGGCCTGGTAGCCGTCGACGACGGCCTGTTGCAGGGACCGCGCGCCGACGTAGTCACCGGTTTCGCGCACGTCGATGGAGATGCTCGCCTCGGTCATCAGCGACTGCGTGTGGTCGCGGCCGTACAGCCGCGCCTTCATCGCGTGCGTGTGCCGGTCGAGTTCCAGCGCGCGCTGGAAGTTGCCGACCATACGCAGGCTCACTCCGAGGTTGTGAGCGGTGACCAGGGTGGTCGGATCGTCCTCGCCGAAGGCCCGGCGGGCCCGCTCGTACGCCACCTCGTCCAGCTCGGCCCCAGCGGCGAAGTCGCCCTCGACGCGCCGCACCGCCGCTTCGAGGTTGATCGTCTCCAGGGCGTCCTCCCGGGTGTCCTCGCGGCCGGAGGGCGCCGTGCGGGCGTAGACGTCCTTGAGCTGGGCCACGAGCCGTGAGGCCTCGGCATGGCGGCCCACCTTCAGGTAGAGGAAGCACAGCCACCAGCCCATCAGGCGCGTCTGCTGGTCATCCTCGCCGTGCAGCCGCTGCCAGGTCTGCCAGGCCTGCTCGGAGAACTCGACGGCGACCGTGTGGTCACCCCAGTACCAGAGGTACCTGGCGACGTTCCGCACGAGCTCCCGCACCCACGGCTGGTCGGACTCGATGGCGTCCGACGCGATGACATGGCCGTACAGCTCGGCGTAGCGAGGCCAGTTGGCGGCCTGGTTCGGCCCCTTCGGGTCGGAGGCGGCCAGGAGAGTGTGGGCCCCACTGCGCATGCGGTTCTGTTCCTCGGGGGTCATGCGGTTGATCAGCACTGCCTGGACGAGGCGGTGCATCTCGATCGAGTTGGTCCGGTGGTCGATGCGTGCCAGCGAGTAGCGGTTGATCTCCCGTATGGCCCGGGCGAGGCGCATCGGGTCGTTGAGGGCACGGTCGAGTTCCGGGTCGATGCTGGAGCCGCCGAGGCCGGAGAAGATGGAGCGGGAGATGGGGTCGGGCGCGAAGTAGGAGCACAGCTGGAGCAGGCGCAGTGCGGTGAGGCTGCGCGTCTCCAGGTGGTCGAGGGAGACGTTCCACGCGGCCGCGACCGGAAGCTGGTAGTCCGGCGGCGGGGAGACCTCGAGGAGTTCGTTGCGCTTGTGCTCGAACAGGCGCAGGTATTCCGAGACGGGCATCCCGGTCTCCGCGCGCCAGGCGGCGGCCTGTTCCAGGGCGAGCGGGAGGTCGCCGAGGGCGTCGGCGAGGCGGTCCGCCTCGGCGTCGTCGAGGTCGTCCCCGGCGGGGCCGGAGCGGCGCAGCAGTTCCTTGCTCTCCGCCCGGGTGAAGACGTCGACCTCGAGGGAGTGGCCCACCACGCTCCAGCGGCGGTTGCGGGAGGTCACGAGGATGGTGCCGCTGCCGCCGGTGGGGAAGTAGTCGCGGACGCGTTCCGGACTGTCTGCGTTGTCGAAGATCAGCAGCCAGCGGGAGTACGGCCGCCCCTCGCGCAGTGCTTCGCGCACCGCGGGACCGGCGATGTTGGCCTCGGCGCTGGTGCCGAGGCCGAGCCGCTGGGCGAGCTCCACGAGGGCCTGGCCGATCTGGCCGGGGCGCTCGGCGGGAATCCACCAGACGATGTCGTACTCGGCCTGGTGCCGGTAGGCGTACTCGATGGCCAGCTGGGTCTTGCCGACGCCGCCCATGCCGTGGATGGCCTCGGGCAGCACGGTGGTCGTGCCTTCCTGAAGGCGTTCGCTCAGTCGTTCCAGAAGGTCCACGCGGCCGGTGAAGTTCGGGTTGCGCGGGGGGATGTTGCCCCAGATACGCGGCTGCGTCGAGCGCCCGCTCTCCACCGCGGGCTGCTGCTGCGTGGTGGCCATGGCAGTGGCTCCTTCTGAAGTTGTCTCGGGCCCCCTGGGGGCTCGGGGGGCGGGGTCCCGGCGCCCGGTGCGGGCGCCCGCGCGCTTGCGCAGGCTGAGGGTGTTACGCCGGTCGTACTCGCCGAGCGCCCGCGCGAGCCGCTCGGCGCGGGCCAGGAAACGCCCCGACAGGGCGCGCAGCGCGGTCAGTTCGACGCGCAGGAACGCCACGTTGCGCCGGGTCACGGGCGGCACCGCGGCCGTCTCGGACAGTTCGTCGGCGGACGGGAGCACCGGCTCGGCGCCGGCGGACGGGGCCGCGAGCAGCGCCCTCACGTCGTGCAGCACGCGTGCGGTGTCCCGGCGGCGGGACAGCGCCAATAACTCCTGGCGGATGTTCGGGCCGAAGGCGAAGGCCACTTCGGCCGCGCGCTCCGCCTCCCCGCCCGCGGGCCGCACCAGGCCGCTCATCAGCAGCTCGGTGAGATGGGCGGGTCCGGCGCCGGGCACCGAGGCGGTCAGCGCACTCATCACGGGCAGCGTCAGCGGGGCCGCCGCCAGACGGGTGGCCAGCGCGAACGCGGTGGGCGAGGCGGCGGCCCGGAACTCCGAGACGCGCTCCCACGGCGGCACGGCGCTGAAGGGGTCGGGCACGTCGTCGACCCACGGCACGGCACGCGCCGCGTCCGCGCGCCGTTTCCAGTCGCGGGCCCGGACTCCGGAGGTCTCGACCCAGTCGCCGGGGCGCCCGGACACCAGGTCGACCCAGGCACTGAGGGAACGCTCGGTCGGTTCCAGGACGGGCACGGGCACCACGCCGGCCCGCGCGGCCGCGTCGTCCGCGACCGGTTCGAGGGGGGAGGTGCGCAGCTGCCACTTCAGGGAGTGGTTCGGGGCCCAGGGGCGGGCGGCGCGCAGCCGCATGCGGTGCGGGTCCAGGCCGGTCCGGAACCAGAGGCGCTGCGGCAGCATGTGCAGCACCGCGAGCGGCTCGGCCCGGCCGAGCTCACGCAGCAGCGGTAAGACCGCGTCCGAGCGCCAGCCCGCGGCCAGACCGTCGGTCAGCACCAGCACCACCCGATGGCCGGTCTCGGCGGGCGGCAGGTGCTCCAGCCGGATACGGGCCGGCTCGGTGTCGTCCGAACTGAGCAGCCGTACCCGGGAGACGGGGCCCAGCCGCTCCTGGCGGGCGAGGTCGTCGGCCAGACGGCCGACCGTCTCGTCCCAGACGCGCATCGTCACATGGTCGTCGACGATGAGCAGGACCGCCGGCCGGTCCGCGGAGTCCGCGGGCGCAAGCCCGTTCAGGGCGTGCGGCAGCGAGTCGATCGACGTGTCGTCAAGTGCCGTTGCCGGTGCTGTTCGTGGGCCGTCGTCACACTGCATAAGCGCTCTCAGAGCGTCCGGTAGTGCCCGAGGACGAAGGAAGTACCGAGGAGTCCCGCAGTCCGCGGGCATGCGTGACATCCACGTGCCAAGCCTGGCAGTGGTCTGCGTGCGGTGCAAGACGGCAGGCCACAGGGGACGGGTGGAGAGGTAGGACAGTCGAACGGCGGGTGGTACGCGCCCCCCTGTGGTGTCGAGCACGCCTGACGGCCGGTGGGCCTGTCTCGGCACCAGCGTGGCACTCCGGGAAGTCGTGTGCAAGACCGTCCAGTTCCTGCCTGCGCGGGGCGGCCACGGGCCCGTCCCGGGGCGCGCCCCCGTCTGCGGGGCCATGGCGGACTACACCGGTCCCGGCGGGCTCGGCTTGTGCTCCGGATCGTCCAGCAGGATCGCCATGTGGCGGCCCACGTGCTGCTCCCAGCCGTCGGGGCCGAGAGCCAGCGCCTCCTTGCGCCACTTCCCCACGCGTTCCGCCAGACTGCCGAGCCCCCGGTCCTGCAGTATCTCGCCGATGGCGTCCCGGAACACAGGGTCCGAACAGTCGCTGCGGTGCCAGATCATCGCGGGCACACCGGCCCGCAGCCCGGCGAGGATCTCGCGGCGGCCGATGCCCGAGTCGTCGCCGGGAGGCCGGCTGAGCACCAGGCACACCGCGTGCCGGTCCTCCTTCAGCTCACGTTCCAGATGGAAGAAGTACGCGCCGTCCGCTCCGTCCTGCGCCGGAGTGCTCCAGTGCGAGTGGCTGTCCGCCGGGCGCTCCCGCAGCTGCCGCCACTTGGTGTGCCAGGGCCGGTGCCATGCGGCCCGCTGTAAGCGCTCGAGGCTGCGCACCACCACCGGATAGTCCAGGGCCAGCGGGGTCGGGGCCTCGGAATCGGACTCCTTCGACCACCACTCGACGGGCTCGTTGAGCAGCTCCCACGGCAGGACGAACTCCAGGATCACCGGCTGGCGCAGGTCGGCCCACCGCTCCTCGGCCTCCTCGATCAGCTGCTCCACCGCGCCCGGCAGTTCGTCGCGGTGCAGGTGCTCGGTCTCGCCCCGCACGGGGTGCCAGCCCTCGGAGTCGGACTGGCGCCAGTGCGACAGGTAGTAGCGGCCGGTCTCGATCCGGTCCGGCTCGAACTGGATCATCAGATACGCGGGCACGAGGGACGGTGCGGGCTGCGGGAACTCCGAGTGCTGCCAGTCCGCCAGCGGGCTCTCCAGGTGCAGGGCACCGGCCTGGACGCGGTTGAAGCGGCGCAGCTGTTCGGCGGCGTCCGCCCGGCCGTCCTCCACCAGCCGGTCGGCCGACAGCGCGAGGAAGGCCATGCTGGGCGGCAGGTCGCCGGGCTGGGCGTTCTGGCCCGCCAGACGGAGGAAGACCTGCCACGCCGTCTGGCACCACGGGGGCAGTTCCTGCACCCGGGAGCGGCTCGCCCGGCGCGCCATGGCCGACAGCTCCGAGTGCCTCATGGAGAGCAGGACGGGCCGCAGGTCGCGCAGGTCGGCGTTGGCGAAGAAGTCGACGGCCTCCCACTCGTCCACGAGCGGCCACAGCTCGGCCACGCTCGCGGACTGCTGTTCCACGTACTCCAGCGTCCGCACCAGGCAGGCCAGGCCGTCGCCGACCGCGATGCACTCCTTGACCACCTGCAGCAGCCAGGGCCGCAGCCGGTCTCCCCCGAACGGTTCCACGGGTAACCCGAGCTCGTCGGCGAGCATCTGCCGCCACAGCTCCCGGCTGCTCGGATGGTTCACCGTGGCCGAGCCCTGGAGGGCGTCCACGATGGAGACGACCAGCTCGTTGCGGACCCGTTCCGGACTACGCCCTCTCAACCCCGTTACCTCCAGACAAGCCGGCGCGGATCCCTGATGGTGCCGACCAGCCTAAGGCCGCGGAGCGGGGCACGGCAGAGGAACGTCACCCTCTGCTGTCGGAGCCCCCCGTTTCGGCAGCTACGGGGCGGTGGGTGCTCAGGCGGACGGCGAGGCCGAGGAGGCTTCGAGATGAAGAGCGGGCTCGGTGGGCCTGTCCTGCGGCCACGCGCTGGGAGGCTCCAGGATGTTTACTGGGAACAATGGGGTTGGTGCTCATCTGGAGGTGCCATGCCCACCACCGCAGTGATCGTCACCCGGGCCGCCATCGGAGCTTTCACCATTGCCATCACATTGGCGGCGTGCGTCGATGATGGAGGGGACCGTGGAGCCCGCCCGGCATACGGTGACTGCGAGGTGACCGGCAACTACGGACAGTTCAAGCTCACTCCTGCGTCGGCCGGTGCGCTGACGGTCAAAGTGAGCCTGCCGGCGCCCGGCTGGTGGAATGGCTCATCGCCTGACTCGATCCGGGACGGATACGAGTACTGCATGGCAGCCAATATCGCCTACCGTGCCGGGCTCGACCGGGTCGAGGTGAAGGACGCGCCTTTCGCCGAGATCGTGTCCGGTAAGACGAAAGACTTCGACCTGGCGCTGTCGGAAATCACGATCAACCGTCAGCGCGAGAAGGTGGCCGACTTTTCCCCGCCCTACCTTTCTGCCAACCAGGGGGTGCTTACGAAGAGCGGTGCGACCGTCAACGCCCGCAGTATGCATCACATTCGCATCGGAGTCCGCGCTGGAACAACGGGTGAGGAGTTCGTCGAGAGCCGGTTGAAGCCGGACGGACCGGTGACGGCGTTTCGCACTCCCCCTGACATGCTCTCGGCGCTGGCTCACGGGCGCGTGGACGCGGTCGTGCACGACACGACGATCTTGCTGGCGTTTGCCCAGGAGTCGAGGGGCACAATGAAGGTCGTCGGCCAGTACCGGACCGGCGAGCACTATGGTGCCCTCTATCCGAAGGGATCCCCGAACAAAGCGCCGATGGATCGGATCATCCGGCAACTGATCAATGACGGGACCCTCGCCAAGCTCTCGGCCACCTATCTGGGAAAGGCCTATGGCCGTGATCCGGCCGAGATTCCGTACTTTCCGGTCGATCCAGCACTTGGATGACCGAGTCCGACGGTCCTGCTGCGCTCCGGCGTTTGATGTACGCCGAATCGCGCTGGTGGACAACGGAAACGGAAAAGGTGACAACAGCGGTCACGGTTCCATGTCGCTCCACAGATCCAGCAGGCTTTCCTGAGATTTCCCTGCGGCATCGTCTCCCGTCTCGTCGATGGCTTGCTCGGTCCAGATGATCTTGCCTCGATCCGTGTATCGCGTACCCCACCGCCTGGAGAACTGAGCCACCAGGAAAAGACCGCGGCCTCCCTCGTCGGTCAGAGTCGCCCGACGCAGGTGAGGCGAGGTGCTGCTGCTGTCGGTGACCTCGCAGACCAGGTTCTTACGATCACGCAGCAGTCTCAGCCGGATGGGAGCGGCGCCGTAGCGGATGGCATTGGTGACCAGCTCGCTGACGATCAGTTCCGTTGAGAACGAGATGTCACCGAGGCCCCAGGTGTCCAGCTTGCGGGTCACCTCCGCGCGGATGCCGGGGACTGCGGCGGGGTCATCCGGGACCTCCCAGTTCTCGACCTGTTCCTGGTTCAGTCGGCGGGTTCGGGCGACCAGCAGGGCGACGTCGTCGACGGGCCGGGCAGGGAGCATGGCATCGATCACCCGCTGGCAGGTGTCCTCCGGACTGTCGTCCGGGTGGGCGGCCGCCAGGGTGTCCCGCAGCAGGTCGAGGCCTGCGTCGATGTCACGGGTGCGGTTCTCGACGAGGCCGTCGGTGTACAGGACCAGTCGGCTGCCCTCGGGAAGTTGCAGTTCGGCGGATTCGACGGGCATGGCGCCGCCTACACCGAGGGGCGGGGAGACAGGGACCTCGGGGAAGGTCACGGAGCCGTCGGCGGACACGAGAACCGGCCCCGGATGGCCCGCCCTGGCCACCACGCAGGACCCGGAGACCGGGTCGTAGATGGCGTACAGGCAGGTGGCACCCGTAATGGCCTCGGACTCACCCTCGGCGGCCGCGTCCTGGTCGACACGGGTGACGAGATCGTCGAGGAGTCCGAGGATTTCATCGGCAGGCAGGTCGAGCGCGGAGAAGTTGTGCACCGCGGTGCGCAGGCGACCCATGGTGGCGGCGGCGTGCAAGCCGTGGCCGACGACGTCGCCGACCACCAGGGCCACCCGGGCTCCGGGCAGTGGGATGACGTCGAACCAGTCCCCTCCCACGCCGGCCTCCGCGGGCAGGTAGCGGTGGCCCACATCCAGGGCGGACGGCTCAGGCAGTCTGCCGGGCAGCAGGCTGCGCTGGAGGGTGACGGCCGTGGTGTGCTCCCGGGTGTAGCGGCGCGCGTTGTCGATGCAGACTGCCGCCCGTGCGGCCAGTTCCTCGGCGGACGTCAGGTCGTCCTGTTCGAACGGGCCATGCTCGGAGCGCCAGAACTCGGCCATGCCCAGCACCACGCCGCGGGCCTGCAGGGGCACCGAGAGCAGGGAGTGGATGCCGTAGTCCAGCACTCTCCGGGAGCTTGCCGGGTCTTGGGAGCGCCAGCCGTCGGAGGCGGCGAGGTCCGGCACCAGAACCGGCTGGCCGCTGGCCACGGTGGACACCACGGGGTTGTCGGCAACGAAACGGATCAGCTTCCCGACCGGGTAGAGGGGCTGGTCGTCCCGGATACCAGCGGCCGCGGTCCGGCGCATCTCGGTGCTCGCCGCGTTCGGCTCTCCACCGCTGAGGACCGGTTCCAACAGCTCGACGGTGACGAAGTCGGCGAACCCCGGCACGGCCACCTCAGCCAGTTCCTGGGCCGTGCGGGCCACGTCGAGTGTGGTGCCGATCCTGATGCTGGCCTCGTAGAGAAGTTGCAGACGTCCGCGCGCCAAGTCGGCCCGGTCGGCAAGCGCGCGCAGCTCGGTGGTGTCCCGCAAGGTCGCCACGCTGCCCTGCGAACCTCCCTTGCGACCCACCGTCCGCAGGTTGACGGCCAGCAACCGATCCCCGGCCTGACACACCTCATCGGTTGCCGTTCGCCCCGACACCAGCAGCGAGGCCATGGTCGGGCTCAGGCCGAGGTCGGTGGCCCGGTGCCCCTCGACGTCCTCGGGCAGATCCAGCAGCCACCGCGCCTCGTCGTTGGCGAGCAGCAGCCGCCCGTTCCCGTCAACGATCAGTACACCCTCGCGGACCGAATGGAGCACCGCGTCATGGTGCTCGTACATGCGGGTCATCTCCACCGGGCCCAGGCCGTGGGTCTGGCGCCGTAGCCGCCCGCTCACCAGCGCGGATCCCCCGGCGGCCAGGAGGAGGGCGATGCCGGACGAGCCGAAGAGCACCGGCAGCTGGTGGTTCACCGTGCTGCTCACCCGCTTCACCGTGACCCCCACGGTGACCAGGCCGGCCACCGAGCCCTTGCCGTCGAAGACAGCAACGGTGGAGTCAACGGCTCGCCCCAGGCTGCTGTCGAAGGTCGTCTGGTAGGGCTCGCCGGTCAGCGCCTTGTCGAAAGAGGCGCTGACGTGCTTCCCGATGAATCTCGGGTCGGGGTGTGTCCATCGGAAGCCGTAGGGGCTCAGCGCGACGATGTAGTCCACCCCTGACCGCTTCCGGGCCCGCTCAGCGGGTGGCTGCAGCGCCGCCGTCGGATTCGGGCTCGTCATCGCGTTCACGATGCCCGGGGAGTTGGCCCACGCCTCAGCGACAGAGAGTGACCGGCCACGCGCCTCGGCGGTCGCCTGACGCCGGTCCTGCAGCAGGAGTGTCACCAGCGCCCCCGCGACCAGCAGCACCACGAGCACCAGCTGCAGCAGGAAGACCTGGCCTGCAACGGTTCGCGGATTCAACGATGAGCGCAGCCGCCCCCCTGTCCGCGGAAATGATCCAGGAATACCCATATGCGCATTATGGATCGCATGGCAGACCGTGCTGGAGTGCAATCCGGCGAGTAACCGCGCCGTTCGGTCTCGTCGGCCACGAGTCGGCTCGTCGGCGTGCATCCCCGACCTTCTCCGTAATCAGGCCCCGCGAGCAAGGCACTGCTGACCGTCACTGCTGGTCGGCCTGCGCCTGCCGTGGGTCAGTTGCGTCGGTGCGGGTGTGAGTGGTCAGGCCGGTGAGGAGGTGTTCCACCGATGGCAATGAACGACAGCCCGGCCCTCCCGGCTGAGGAGAACGGACCGGGGCACCCTGCCCCTACGGGGTGGCGTACGACGTCACCGATGCCGTGGCCGTCATCGAGCTGCGAGGACCCGCCCCAGGCAATGCGCTCGACGCGCACATGCGCAGCGCACTCCTCATGGCGGCGCGACGCCTCACCACGGACACCGCACGCGGTGGGGTACGGGCAGCCCTGATCACGGGGCGCGGCAAGCACTTCTGCGTCGCCCAGGATCTCAAGGAACACGCCGGAATGTCGTCGACCTGGAGGAGCAGCGCGTGTTCGGTTGGGCGGTGGTTGATCCGGACGGCCGGTTCGGCGACCCGACCCCGAACCCTGCGACGCCGATGGCCACATGGCGCTTCGAGCTCGAGCCGGAGGGGACCGGAACCAGGCTGCGGCAGTTCGCCCGGATCGGGCCGGGGCGCTCCGGTCTCAGCCAGGCAATCGAGCGCATGCCGGAGCGCGAGGAGGCAATTCTGACCTCCCGGCTTGCGGAGCTAGGCACCAACATGGAAGCCACCCTGCGCGGCTTCAAGGCGCTCGCCGAACGAGCCGACCACTGAGGTTGCCGTCAGCGGTGACGTCACGCCGGGGCCGGGATCCGCCCGGTGCCGGTGATGAAGCCGTTGCGGGGACGCTCCGGCGCCGCATCTCGGGTGGAGTCGGTGCGCTGCGTGGGGCGTTCCCGCACGAGGCCGGCCTCCTTGAGGCGGGCCAGTGCGAGGTCGAGGCAGCGGTCGGCGCGGTCGCCTTCGGCGAGACGGTCTCGGTAGTCGGCCGGCACGCTGGGTGGTGGAAGCCGGGGTCGTCCAGCTCCATGGCCGTGGCGTACTTGAAGTCGATGCGGCAGCGGACCGCCTCGGCGGCCTGCCGCTCCGACAGGCCGAGCAGGAACTGCAGGACACGGACGGCAGCCAGTTGAGCAGGCGAGAGACCCGGATCCCTGTCACGCGGGTACCAGTCGGCGAAGTCCTCGTCACGCCACAGTCCGTCCGGCTGGTCGCGCACTCATATCGCCGTCGTGCCACCCGGGTTACTCGCCCGCGCGACCACGGTCAGAGGCGGGACGTGCTCACCGGAACGCGGGCGCAGGGACAACGGGCACCTCGACGACTGCATTGGTGTCGGAACTACCCGAGCATGCCTGTTGACCATGCTGCCGCACCCCGAAACTCCAAGATCCCCGACAGAGTCAAGCTAAGCCATCGGGGCACAGCGTACAGCGGCTCCACTGACCCGGATGCGCGCATCACCCTCGGTGAACCGCACCTCGATGATGCTGGGGCGGCCCATGTCTTCCCCCTGGAGGAGCACCAGTTCGGCCGAAGGGCCGACCTGTCCAAGGTCGCGGAGGTATGCGCCGAAGGCGGCAGCCGCGGCGCCTGTGGCGGGGTCCTCGATGACACCGCCGATCGGGAACGGGTCCCGTACATGGAAGGTGTGGGTCCCCGGCTCACGCCACACCAGGTGCACTGTAGCCAGGTTCAGGGAGCGGCTCAGGGCACCCAGCCGATCGAAGTCGTAGGCGAGGTCGGCGAGCCGGGTACGGCGGGCCGCCGCGAGCACCAGGTGGCGTGCACCGGCGTAGGCGATCCTCGGCGGCAGCGCCGGGTCCAGCTCGCCGGCCTCCCAGCCGAGTGCGGCAAGCGCTTCGCCGAGGTCCACGTCCGTCACCGGGTCCACGCTCGGTTCGACGCTGGTCAGCGTCGCCCGCGCCGCACCTGTCGCGTCCACGGTGGTGATGACCGGCACGGTTCCGGACTTGGTGACGAAGTGCAGCTCGCCGGGGCCCGCCTGCTCGGTCAGTGCCACGGCGGCGGCCACGGTCGCGTGACCGCAGAAGGGGATCTCGGTCAACGGACTGAAGTACCGCACGTCATAGGTCCGGCCGACCCCGCCGGTCAGGAACGCGGTCTCCGAATAGCCGACGTCGGCCGCGATACGGAGCATGTCGACATCATCGAGCCCGGTAGCGTCGAGTACGACACCGGCAGGGTTGCCCCCGGCCGGATCGGTGGTGAAAGCGGCGTAACGCAGAACATCTACACCGGTCGCTGGGGTCATGTTGACCTTCCCTTATGACGGACGGAAACGTGAAACCACGGTCGAGCAGACCGCTCACTTTGCGGCCTGTCAGTGGCAACTGGCACAGGGCCAGGGCAGGTGAGAGAAGTCTTTGCACCCGGTGAGGCCGCACACCATGGCCAATCGCGAGAGACTGGCCTGCCGCAGAGGTCTGCCTGGAGTCGGAGGAGACGCAACATGCGTAAGGAGTAGGGATTGAGTCATGGCACGACCCTCCCTTTACCCGCTTGGGCTGCGCCGTCGCGCGGTGCACATGGTCGCCGAGGTCCGCGGCGACTACCCGAACGAGACAGCCGCCTTGCAGGCGGTCGCGGACAAGCTCGACATCGGTTCCGCGAGACGCTGCGGAACTGGGTGAAGCAGAACGACATCGACGCGGGCCAGCAGCCGGGGACGACGACGGAGGAGTCCGCCCAGATCAAGGCACTGAAGAAGGAGGACGCCGAACTCAAGCGGGCCAACGAGATCCTGAAGGCCGCGGCGATCTTCTTTGCGGCCGAGCTCGACCGGCCGCGCACACGCTCGTAGCTTCATCGACGAGCACCGCACCTGTTCGGCGGCGTCGAGCCGATCTGCAGGACGCTCACCGAGCACGACTGCAAGATCGCCCCATCCACGTACTACGCCCACAAGAAACGCCTCGAAACTCCCTCCGCCCGTTCCGTGCGCGACGAGGAGCTCAAAGAACGGATCCAGGCGCTCTAAACGCAATGCTGGGACTCTGTTGGTGATGCTGTCCGGGCGCTGACGGCGGGGCCGTCGGATGGTTCGCTGGACGAAGATCTGGCGCGAGCTGAAGCGGCAGGGCCACGAAAATGCCCGCTGCACCGTCGAGCGCCTACTCATGCGCGAGCTCGGCATCCAGGGCGCGGTGCGCGGCAAGCGCGTCATCACCACGATCCCCGGCGGGCAGGCCGAGCGGGCCCCCGATCTCGTCGATCGGTGACGATGAACGTCCAGGCCCATGTGAGCGACGACACGCGACGGGAGATGGGTCACATGGAGAGGTAGATCACAGAGCCCCCTGTCGGATTCGAACCGACGACCTTCGCTTTACAAGAGCGGCGCTCTGACCAGCTGAGCTAAGGAGGCCTGCACGTGGTGTGCCCGTGCAGTGTACCCAGGTCCCAGGGGCCCCGGTCGAAAGTTTCCGCGAAGTTCACAGGGCGGGGGGTACTGACAGACGAGGTGAACGCCAGGTACCGTCCTGATCCAGTTCACTCTCGTGGACTACGCCACGCCGGGTTCGCCCGTCGTGGCCCGCCACCTTCCACAACGGATCGTCCGGCACGTTCCTGCCGGTAGAAGGGGTCCATTCATCATGGCCACTGTCTCGTTCGACAAGGCGACCCGCCTTTACCCGGGTTCCACCAAGCCCGCCGTTGACGCTCTCGACATCGAGATCGAGGACGGGGAGTTCCTCGTCCTGGTCGGCCCGTCCGGCTGCGGCAAGTCCACCTCGCTCCGGATGCTCGCGGGGCTCGAGGACGTGAACGGCGGAGCCATCCGCATCGGCGACCGCGACGTCACCCACCTGCCGCCCAAGGACCGGGACATCGCCATGGTGTTCCAGAACTACGCGCTCTACCCGCACATGACGGTCGCCGACAACATGGGCTTCGCGCTCAAGATCGCCGGCGTCAACAAGGCGGAGATCCGGCAGAAGGTCGAGGAGGCCGCGAAGATCCTCGACCTCACCGAGTACCTCGACCGCAAGCCGAAGGCGCTCTCCGGCGGTCAGCGCCAGCGTGTCGCCATGGGCCGCGCCATCGTGCGTGAGCCGCAGGTGTTCCTCATGGACGAGCCGCTGTCCAACCTGGACGCCAAGCTCCGTGTGTCCACGCGTACGCAGATCGCCTCGCTCCAGCGCCGCCTCGGCATCACCACCGTCTACGTCACCCACGACCAGGTCGAGGCCATGACGATGGGCGACCGCGTGGCCGTGCTGAAGGACGGTCTGCTGCAGCAGGTGGACTCGCCGCGCAACATGTACGACCGCCCGGCGAACCTCTTCGTGGCCGGCTTCATCGGCTCCCCGGCGATGAACCTGGTCGAGGTCCCGATCACCGACGGCGGTGTGACGTTCGGCAACAGCGTGGTGCCGGTCAGCCGTGACGCGCTGAAGGCCGCCGCCGACAGGGGCGACCGCAGCGTCACCGTCGGCGTCCGTCCCGAGCACTTCGACGTGGTCGAGCACAACGGCGCCGCCGCCTCCGCCCTGTCGAAGAACACCGAGAACGCGCCGGCCGGTCTCGCGGTCTCCGTGAACGTCGTCGAGGAGCTCGGCGCCGACGGTTACGTCTACGGCACCGCCGAGGTCGGCGGCGACACCAAGGACCTCGTCGTCCGCGTGAACGGCCGCCAGGTGCCGGAGAAGGGCTCCCGGCTGCACGTCGTGCCGCGGCCGGGCGAGATCCACGTGTTCTCGACCTCCACGGGCGAGCGTCTCTCCGACTGACGCCCGCTGACGCCGACTGACGCGAAGAAGTGCCCCGCAGCCTGTGCGGGGCACTTCTCGTTGTCGACCGTCGTAGTGCGACACAGGCCCTCGTGGACCCTCGTGGACCGATGTCGACAAATACCCCGGCAGACCGGTCATTTCGAGCATGTGCGTCAACGCCCTACCCAAAAAGCAGCACTACTACATCCCCCGAACCGGTGACTAAATGTCGCCAAATCATTACCCCGCGCTACCCTCACACGCGTGAAGCACTCCACTAACCAACAGACGCAACGCGGCCGGGGCCCCGCCCGCCGGATCGGCCGCACGCTCGCCCTCGTCCTGCCCGTCGTCCTGGTGCTTTCCGGGACCCTCGCGGTCACCCGAGTCAGCTGGTCGGGCAGCCCCTCCACCTCGGTCCTCACGGCATCCGACGTCTCGGCGGCCGGTACCTCCTCCCGCACGTCCTCCCGCGCGCCGGAGGACGTGCTGCGCGACCAGCTTCTGACCGAGCTCCAGGAGAAGAACCCGGGCGTCGCGCTGACGCACCTCCAGCAGGCCGTCAACGGCAGCCCGTCGCTGGCCGAGCACTGCGTCTCCATCGCCCGCGCCCTCGGCCGCGCCGCGGTGCGGGTGTACGGCCCCTCGCGCGCCCAGTCGTACGCCCGCCCCGTCTGCGACACGTCCTTCGCCGCGGGCGTCGCGGCCACGCGCAGCTGACCGGCCCGGGCCCCGACACTCGGGACGGAGAACGCCTGATTAAGGAACGGTTGCCGGAAGAAGCCGCGAGCGGGGCGCCGCGTACAGTTCGGTCATGACCGATCCGAACGCCGCGTCCCGCCCCGTTCAAGCCGTGGTCCTGGCCGGTGGCCAGGGCTCCCGGCTGCGTCCCTACACCGACGACCGGCCCAAGCCGATGGTCGAGATCCCCGGCACGGGGACGCCGATCATCGGCCATCAGCTCGCCTGGCTCGCCGAGGAGGGCGTGACGGACGTCGTGGTCAGCTGCGGCCACCTCGCCGACGTCCTGCAGAAATGGCTGGAAACGGCCGACCTGGCCCTCAGCGTCAAGACCGTCGTCGAGACGGAGCCGCTGGGCCGCGGCGGCGGCCTCAAGTACGCCGCCGCGCACCTCCCCCACCCGGACCGGCCCTGGTACGCCACCAACGGCGACATCTGGACCCGCTTCTCGCTGCGCGACATGGCGGACTTCCACACCGAGCGCGACGCCGTCGCGACCCTCGCCCTGGCGCGTCCGCGCATTCCCTGGGGCGCGGTGAAGACAGACGGTTTTGGACACATCACGGACTTCATCGAGGCGCCGCCTACGACGTACGAGGTCAATGCGGGCGTGTACGTCTTCTCCCCCGAGTTCTCCGGGCTGCTCCCCGAGCGGGGCGACCACGAGCGCACCACGTTCCCGCACCTGGCGCGTGAGCGCCGGCTGGCCGGGTTCCCGATTCCGCAGGGTTCGTACTGGCGTGCCATCGACACGGCCAAGGATCTGACCGAGGCGGCGAAGGAACTGGCGGCACTGGGCCGCTGACGGTTCGGCCGTGTTCACAGCGCGGGCCGTCTGCGGCTTGTCGCGCCCGCGCGGCGGAACCGCCTGAATAGGTGCCCGTGCCCCTGTGGGGGCGCCGCAGTCTCTCACGACGAAGGGTCCCGCACCTCGTGGTGCGGGACCCTTCGTCGTGAGAGCCCTCTGTCCTACCCCAGCAGGCCGCCCACCAGGCCCGGCTGGCCCGAGGACGAGCCTCCGCCGCCGGAGTTGCCGCCCGAGCCGCCGCTGGAGCCGCTGCCGCCAGTGGCGGTACCGCCGGAGGTCGGGCCTGAGCTGGTGCTCGGCGCCTGACCGGCCGGGGAGGACTGCTGCGGAGGCGCCTGGCCGGCCGTGCCCTGGGTCTGGCTGGGCGAGCCGCCGGTGACGGTCCCGGCGCCGCTGGTGGCGGCCGGGGTCGTCGCGCCGGCCGACGGACTGGCCGCTCCCGAGGTGGCGCCCTGGGTGGGTGAGCCGGAGGCCGACGGGGTCTTCTCGTTCCGCTTGCCGGGCTTCGCGGGGAGGGGCGAGCCGGGCAGTTCGTTGCGCGGGGCCTCGCCGGGGCCGGGGACCACCACACGGTCGGCGTCGCGGACGGCGCCGCCGAGCAGCGAGCCGACGAGCAGGGTGAGTCCGATGGCGACGGCGGTGACGAGGGCACCGCGGCGCAGGACGTAGCGGCGCAGATCCCAGATGTCGGAATGGGGTCCGAGGCGGCGCCAGGCGCTGCTCGCGAGGCGCCCGTCGACGGAGTAGACGGGGGCGCCGGCGATGATCAGCGGGGACCAGGCGGCGAGGTAGATGATGTCGGGGGCGTCGTAGGCCGGGACGGTCTTCCAGCTGACGGTGACGATGAACGCGGCCGACAGCATCGCGCCGCACACGGCGGCGATCCGCTGCCAGCAGCCCAGGACCGTCAGAACGCCCACGATGACCTGGAGGAAGGCGATGACCAGGCCGGAGCCCACGGGGTGCTGCAGGGCGAACTGGCGCAGGGGCTCGGCGACTTCCCAGGGGTGCAGGGTGTTGAGCCACTTGACCATCGACCCGCGTTTGCCGCCGTCGAAGTAGAGCGGGTCGCAGAGTTTGCCCATGCCGGCGTAGATGGAGATGAAGCCGAGGAAGATGCGCAGCGGGAGCAGGACGACGCCGAGGTTCATCCGGCGGCTCGGGTAGTAGGCGTGCCGGGCCGGGTCGTCTGCGTGGCGCCTGGCGGGCCGGTCTTCGGCCGCGGCCTCACCGGTCTCCGAGTGGTCCGTGTAGTCCGCGTACCCCGAGTAGTCCGTGTAGTCCGGGTGGTCGGGGTGGTCCGGGCGGTCCCGATGGTCCCGGTGGTCCGTGTAGTCCTCGGAGCCCTGGTAGCCCTGGTAGCCCTGGTAGCCCCCGTAGCCGCCGTAGCCCCCGTAGTCCTCGAACCGCTCGCCCCCGTAGGCGGGTTCGTCGTAGGCGCTGCCGACGGTGCGCATGTGCGGCAGGAGCCGGGTGCCGGTCGGGTCCGGGGTGCGCTGGGCTCCGACGACGGGGTTCTCGACGGTCTGGTCCAGGTCGCCGTAGCCCTGGCCGTGGTACCCGCCGCCGATGTCGACGCGCGGGATGACCCGGGTGGCTCCCGCGTCGGGTGCGGGGTCCTCGCCGTGGCGGACGCTGCCGCCCCGCGCCGCCTGGAGCAGCCGGTGGGCGCCGGTGTCGTCGGGGGCGGACCTGCCGCTCCAGACGACGGGCCGGCGGCGGGCGCCGGCGGGCGCGCCCGCTCTGCCCGCCGCGGTGCCCGCGACGGGGATTCGGGCGCTGCCGTCGGCGCCGCTCAAGTGCCGTGCGATCCGCGGGGATTGGGTGCGCCGCGTCGACGCGCCCAGCTGCACGCGGAAACTCGCGTGATTGACGATGATCTGCGCCGGATCGCTCGGCACCTTCACCATGCTCAGCGCGGGAGCGTCGTCGTATCCCGACGAGCGGTCCCCCGTGGGTGTGCGGGGTGTTCTGGTGTCCACACTCATCTAACCGAGTGATGTGTGGTTAGGACACTGCCTTGACTCGCCGGATGTGTCCGGACCGCGTCAAGGTTGCCCCGTACGCCGGGATTGAACCGTACGGGTGACCCGGCGGACGTCTGTTCAGGCGCGTCGGCGCGCCGCCTCGTACAGGACGATCCCCGCCGCCACACCGGCGTTGAGCGACTCGGCCCCGCCCGGCATCGGAATCCGCACCCGGAAGTCGCAGGTCTCCCCCACCAGCCGGGACAGTCCCTTGCCCTCGCTGCCGACGACGATGACGACCGGCCCGTCCAGGGCCGCCAGTTCGCCGAGCTCGGCCTCGCCGTCGGCGGCGAGGCCGACGACCGCGATGCCCGCCTTCTTGTACGCCTCCAGGGCGCGCGTCAGGTTGGTGGCGCGGGCGACGGGCGTACGGGCGGCGGTGCCCGCGGACGTCTTCCAGGCGCCGGCGGTCATGCCGGCCGCGCGCCGCTCGGGCACGACGACGCCGTGCCCGCCGAACGCGGAGACGGACCGCACGACGGCACCGAGGTTGCGCGGGTCGGTCACCCCGTCGAGGGCGACGATCAGCGGGTCCTGGCCCTCGTCGTAGGCGGCGTCGGCGAGGTCCTCGGGGTGCGCGTACTCGTACGGCGGGACCTGGAGGACCAGCCCCTGGTGGTTGAGGCCGTTGGTCATCCGGTCGAGCTCGGGACGCGGCGCCTCCATGAGGTTGATGCCGCCGCGCTCGGCCGCGAGCTGCAGCGCCTCGCGGACCCGCTCGTCGTTGTCGATGAACTGCTGGACGTACAGCGTGGAGGCGGGCACGCCCTCGCGCAGCGCCTCGACGACGGGGTTGCGCCCGACGACGAGCTCGGACGTCGACTTGCCGCCGCGGCCCCGGGGCGCGGGGCGGCGCACGGTCTGCTTCGCCTTGGCGTTGGCGACGCGGTTCTTCTTGTGTCCCTTGCGCATCTCGGCGGGCGGGGTCGGGCCCTTGCCCTCAAGGCCCTTGCGCCGCTGGCCGCCACTGCCGACCTGCGCGCCCTTCTTGCCGGACATGCGGCGGTTGTTTGCGGCCATGACCTACCTGTCTGTGTGAAGCGTGCTGACGCTGTGCGGGGTACGTACGTCTATGAAGTGTGCCGCCCGGAGGCCCGGACGGCACAATCGATCATCGGACTACGGCGGTCTCAGCGTGGGCCGAGGCTCCAGCGCGGCCCCTGCGGACCGTCCTCGATGACGAGTCCCGACTGGTTGAGCTGGTCGCGGATGGCGTCCGCGGTGGCCCAGTCCTTGCGGGAGCGGGCGGCCTGGCGCTGGTCCAGGACGAGGCGTACGAGGCTGTCGACGACGCCGTGCAGATCGTCGCCGCGGTCGCCCTCGCCCGCCCAGTGCGGGTCGAGCGGGTCGAGACCGAGGACGCCGAGCATGGCCCGGACCTCGGCGAGGCGGGCGACGGCGGCCTCCTTGTCGTCGGCGGCCAGCGCGCTGTTGCCCTGTCGGACGGTGGTGTGCACGATGGCGAGGGCCTGCGGCACGCTCAGGTCGTCGTCCATCGCCTCGGCGAAGGCGGGCGGCACCTCGGCCGCGGGTTCGACGGCACCCCCGGCCTTCTCCACGACGCGCTGCACGAAGCCCTCGATGCGCGCGAACGCCGACTCGGCCTCGCGCAGCGAATCCTCGCTGTACTCGATCATCGAGCGGTAGTGCGGGGTGCCGAGGTAGTAGCGCAGCACGATGGGCCGCCACTGTGTGACCATCTCGCTCACGAGGACGGAGTTGCCGAGCGACTTGGACATCTTGTCGCCGGCCATGGTGACCCAGGCGTTGTGCACCCAGTACTTGGCGAAGTCGTCGCCGAAGGCCTTGGCCTGGGCGATCTCGTTCTCGTGGTGCGGGAAGATCAGGTCGAGCCCGCCGCCGTGGATGTCGAAGGCGCTGCCCAGGTACTTGTGCGCCATCGCGGAGCACTCCAGGTGCCAGCCGGGCCGCCCGCGCCCCCACGGGGTCGCCCAGGTCGGCTCGCCCGGCTTGGCGGACTTCCACATGGCGAAGTCACGCGGGTCCCGCTTGCCGGTCTCCCCGTCGCCGGACGGCTGGAGGAGGTTGTCCAGCTCCTGCCGGGACAGCTCCAGGTAGCCGGGGAAGGAGCGCACGTCGAAGTAGACGTTGCCGTCGGCCTCGTAGGCGTGGCCCCGCTCGATGAGGCCCTGCATCATCTCGACCATCTCGGTCACATGGCCGGTGGCGCGGGGCTCGTAGGTGGGCGGCAGGCAGCCGAGCGCCGTGTACCCGTCGTTGAACGCGCGCTCGTTCTCGTAGCCGATCGACCACCAGGGGCGGTTCTGTTCGGCCGACTTGGCGATGATCTTGTCGTCGATGTCCGTGACGTTCCTGATGAACGTCACGTCATAGCCGCGGTACTCGAACCAGCGGCGCATGATGTCGAAGTTGAGGCCGGAGCGGATGTGCCCGATGTGCGGGGCCGCCTGCACGGTGGCGCCACAGAGGTAGATCGAGACGCAACCCGGCCTGAGCGGGGTGAAGTCACGGATCTGCCGGGCGCTGGTGTCGTACAGGCGAACAGTCACCCCTCCAGGGTAGTGGGCGCGGGGCGATGCCCGGTGCCCCGTGCGGCCAAAGGCACACTTTCGTGACATGCGTCGGCTTTCACTCAGCCGACCCGGACCACCAGCGCCGTGGCCACCGCCATCAGTCCTTCTCCCCGGCCGGGGAATCCGAGCCCGTCCGTCGTCGCCCCCGACACGGAGACCGGTGCTCCCGCCGCCTCCGAGAGGATCTTCTGGGCCTCGTCCCGGCGCTTGCCGATCTTCGGGCGGGGCCCGACGACCTGTACCGCGATGTTGCCGATCCGGAAGCCGGCCTCGCGCACGATGCGTGCGGCCTCCGTCAGCAGCGTCACCCCCGACGCACCCGACCACTCGGGCCGTCCGGTGCCGAAGTGCTGCCCGAGGTCACCGAGTCCGGCGGCCGAGAACAGCGCGTTGCACGCGGCGTGCGCGACGACGTCCGCGTCGGAGTGCCCGGCGAGCCCGGTCCCCTCGCCCTCCCACTTCAGCCCGGCGCACCACAGTTCCCGGCCCTCCTCGAAGGCGTGGACGTCGGTGCCGATGCCCACCCGGGGCAGCACGGGAAACGCCTCAGAAGCCATCGTTCAGCCTCCTGCGGGCCAGGACGGCCTCCGCCAGCACCAGGTCGAGCGGGCGCGTGACCTTGAAGGCCTCCTCGTGCCCGGGCACGACCACGACCGTCAGCCCCAGCTGTTCGACCATGCTCGCGTCGTCGGTCACGTTCTCCGTGACGGTCTCGTGCGCGCGCATCAGCGTCGTCCGGTCGAAGCCCTGCGGCGTCTGTACGGCACGCAGCAGCGCCCGCTCCGGCGTGGCGACCACCGGCTCCGGCTCCCCCGGCGCCGCCGCCGGCTCGACCTGCTTGACGGTGTCGGCGAGGGGCAGCGCCGGGACCACGGCGACGGCTCCGCCCCGTACCGTCTCGATGACCGCGTCCACGGTGTCCACCGGGACCAGCGGCCGGGCCGCGTCGTGCACCAGCACGATGTCGTAGTCGGGGGGCAGCGCGTCCAGGCCGAGCCTCACGGACTCCTGGCGGGAGTCGCCGCCGGGGACGACCAGGAAGTCGGTCCGCTCGGGCAGCGCGTGCGCGTCCAGCAGGGACTTGACCTCGGCGGCCCCGTCGGGCGGGGCCACGACGACGACCAGGGAGACGGCACGGGACGCGGCCATGGCGCGCACCGCGTGGATGAGCATCGGGGTGCCGTTCAGCGCGCGGAGCGCTTTGGGGGCGCCCGGACCGAGGCGCACGCCCCGGCCGGCGGCCGGGATCACCGCGGCGATGGGGGTCCCCCCGCTCGAGCGCGGCCGAGAGTGGGGGCGGACCCCGGCGGGCGAGGGACGCGAAACGTCAGACATCGGTTCCTGTCAGGTTTGTGTGCTCGGCCTACGTGGGTATGGCCTGGGGGTACCCCCGGCTCGAGCGAAGCCGAGAGTTGGGGGAGTGCCGGGCGCACGCCTTGACCGGACCCTTCCGTGACACCGGTCGGGGCAAGCAGCCCGGGCCCGGCACGCCAAGTATCGGGGACCACCTCGTCGTACGGCGTGCGGGCGCGAACATGCCGCAGCGCCCGGCGACGGAAAATACGTCATCGGGCACCGCGGCATTTCACTGTGCACTGGGCTGAGCGGGCCGGCTGCCGGCGTCAGTTCAGGACGCGAGAACCTCGTCGAGCAGAGCCTCGGCCTTGTCCTCGTTGGTGTTCTCCGCGAGCGCGAGCTCGCTCACCAGGATCTGGCGAGCCTTGGCGAGCATGCGCTTCTCACCTGCGGAGAGTCCGCGCTCGCGCTCACGACGCCACAGGTCGCGCACGACTTCCGCGACCTTGATGACATCGCCGGAGGCGAGCTTCTCCAGGTTTGCCTTGTAGCGACGCGACCAGTTCGTGGGCTCCTCGGCGTACGGCGCGCGCAGCACCTCGAAGACCCGGTCCAGCCCGTCCTGACCGACCACGTCACGCACGCCCACGAACTCCGCGTTGTCCGCCGGCACACGCACCGTCAGATCACCCTGGGCGACCTTCAGCACCAAGTAGGTCTTGTCCACGCCTTTGATCTGGCGAGTTTCGATGGCCTCGATCAGCGCGGCCCCGTGATGGGGATAGACCACGGTGTCGCCAACCTTGAACGTCATGTGACAGGTACCCCTTCCGTGGCTATCCAGGGTAACACGGAAACTGCGGGTTCTGAATGGCGTTTTCGCAGGTCAGGGCATATCTCGGGGCTTGACAACAGCAACAGGAACGTGCTTCGCGGCCCGAGCGGAAGAAGGTATTCGCAGGTCGGAGCCGCTCTCCGGGCGAGGTGAAACCCGTACGTTACACACACCCGGAGGCCCCTCCAAGAGGACGAACGTCCACATATGTCCGGTTGCAAGCGTGCGACTTCCGCTACTCCGTTCGGTGTGTGCGGTCGGGTACGAGACGAATCCGGAATTGATCACGACAGTCCGCGGAACGTCCGGCCTTGCGGTCGTTGATCAATTCCCAGGGCGGTCGCGCATTCCTTCACGGAAATTTCGGGGGCGATGCCCGCGGTATGCCGGAGCACTTATGTGAATGCCGGACGAGCGCACCTCCAATGCGACTCCGGGGTCCCTTCTGAGCGCCGGCACTACGCCCTGGGGAGCGAAGCCGCCCCTTCGGGGGAGGGTCGGGTGCGGCGGCCCGGGAACGGCTCGGTAACCTAAGGCCGCTGACAGACACTTAGCGCGGCTTTACGGGCCGCTTCGCTCGAGTCAAGGAGTTGCCGCCGCCGTGAGCAGCAGCCTTCGACGCGGCGCCCTCGCCGCCGCCGCCATCACGTTCTCGATCGCCTCGCTCTCCGCATGCGCGGCCGGCAACAACGCCCAGACCCTGGAGGTCAAGCCGGACAACGCGGCGACCTCGGTCGGCGACATCAAGATCCAGAACGCCGTCGTCATCACCCAGCCCGACGCCGAGTCCACCGGCCCGGCCGTGGTCTCCGCCACCCTCTTCAACAACGGCAGCACCGACCAGACCCTGGACGCGATCAGCGTCGAGGGCGACGGCACCGCGAAGATCACGCCCGCCGGGGGCAAGGGCAAGCTGACCGTCCCCGCCGGCGGCTCCGTCGTCCTCGGCGGCAAGGGCAACGCCTCCGCCGCTCTCGCCAACCCCGGTGCGGCCGTCGCGAACGGCAACGCGCAGAAGGTCACCTTCACCTTCAGCAGGACCGGTGACGTGAGCCTGCGCGCCTTCGTGGTCCCCGCCGAGAGCTACTTCTCCACGTGGGGTCCGACCGAGGTCCCCGAGACGCCGGGTGCCGGCTCCTCGCCGACCACGGCCTCCTCCGAGGAGCCTTCGGGCGACGCCACGGCTTCCGAGTCGGCGTCCGCGACCGAGTCGGCCGCCGGCCACTGAGCAGTCGTACGAAAGAAAGGAAGGGCGGGACCTCGTGACGAGGTCCCGCCCTTCCTTCGTTGCGCAAGGCCTGCTAGGCGGTTTACGGCTCGAACTTGTAGCCGAGGCCGCGGACCGTCACCAGGTACCGCGGGGCGCCCGGGTCCGGCTCGATCTTGGCGCGCAGGCGCTTGACGTGGACGTCCAGGGTCTTGGTGTCACCGACGTAGTCGGCACCCCAGACGCGGTCGATGAGCTGCATGCGGGTCAGCACGCGGCCGGCGTTGCGCAGCAGCATCTCCAGCAGGTCGAACTCCTTGAGGGGGAGGTCCACCTTCGAGCCGGAGACGGTGACCACATGCCGGTCCACGTCCATGCGGACCGGGCCGGCCTCCAGCGCGGCCGGAGTGACCTCCTCCGGCTCGCCGCGGCGGCGCAGGACGGCCCGGATGCGGGCGACCAGCTCGCGCGAGGAGAACGGCTTGGTCACGTAGTCGTCGGCTCCTATTTCCAGGCCGACGACCTTGTCGATCTCACTGTCCTTGGCAGTGACCATGATCACCGGGACGTTGGAGCGGCCGCGCAGCTGGCGGCACACCTCCGTGCCGGGCAGCCCCGGCAGCATCAGGTCGAGGAGGACGAGGTCGGCTCCGTTGCGCTCGAACTCGTCGAGTCCGTCGGGCCCGGTGGTCGCGACGGCGACCTCGAAGCCCTCCTTGCGGAGCATGTACGACAGGGCGTCGGAGAAGGACTCCTCGTCCTCGACGACGAGCACTCGGGTCACGGAAGGACCTCCGGGGAGGGAAGCGGTTCGTACGGGGGAGTGTGAGGGGATGAGGAGTTGGACCGCCCGGACTCGTCGTCGAGTCCTTCGTGGGCGGGGTGCTGCTGCGCGCGGTCACGGGCCGCGCCCGCCTCCGGCAGCCGCAGCGTGAAGGTGGAGCCCTGTCCCTCCGAGCTCCACACCGTGACCTCCCCGCCGTGCGAGGCGGCCACGTGCTTGACGATCGCGAGCCCCAGGCCCGTACCACCCGTGGCACGGGAGCGGGCCGGGTCCACGCGGTAGAAGCGCTCGAAGATGCGCTCCTTGTCCTTGTCCGAGATGCCGATGCCCTGGTCGGTCACGGCGACCTCGATCGAGTCGCCGCCCGGCGCTGTCACCTTGCGGGCTGCGATGCCGACGCGGGTGCGGGCCGGCGAGTAGTTGACGGCGTTCTCGACGAGGTTGCCGAGGGCGGCGGCGAGCTGCCCCCTGTTGCCCCAGACGTGCAGGTCGGCGGTGCCGCCTGAGGCCATCGTGATCTGCTTGGCGCCGGCCTGGTGCCGGCAGCGGTCGATGGCCTCGGCGACGAGCTCGTCCACGCGGACCGGTTCGGCGTCCTCCAGCGGGTCGTCGTTCTGCACCCGCGAGAGGTCGATGAGCTCCTGGACCAGGTTGGTGAGGCGGGTCGCCTCGATCTGCATGCGGCCGGCGAAGCGCTCCACGGCCTCCGGATCGTCGGAGGCGTCCATGACCGCCTCGGACAGGAGGGAGAGCGCACCGACGGGGGTCTTGAGCTCGTGGCTGACGTTGGCGACGAAGTCCCGGCGCACCGCCTCGATGCGCCGGGCCTCGGTGAGGTCCTCGACGAGGAGAAGGACGAGCCGGGAACCCAGCGGGGCGACTCTGGCGGACACGGCGAGGGCTTCCCCCCGCCCGGTCCCCCGCCTCGGGAGGTCCAGCTCCACCTGCCGTATCTCCCCGTCACGCCTGGTGTCCCGGGCCATCTGGAGCATCGGCTCGACGGAGAGCGTGCCGCCGCGGACGAGCCCGAGGGCGTACGCCGCCGAGCTGGCCTTGACCACGGCGTCCGCCTCGTCGAGGACGACGGCCGAGGAGCGCAGTACGGACAGGACAGTGTCCACACCGGGAGGCAGGACCGGGTCGGTGTGCAGGGAGGTCCTGGTCGGTCGCTTCAGGTCGCGTTCGCTCCAGCGGAACGCCAGCATGGCGATGACGCCGGTGAGTACCCCGGCGATCGCTGCCGCTGCGGCGACCGCCGCGTTCACGTCCATGCGTCCAGGTTAGGCACGCGATCGGTCCCGGCCACAGCCATCCGAGTGCGAGCTCGAACACTCGTCGCCCAGAGTTCACCCAGGAGCCAGTGACGGTTCATTTGGGGTGACGGAAACCGACGCGTACGGGGCGGAACGTGGGAGCGTGGGGTTCGCACCGCCGGTTCGAAGACAGACACAGCCGGGGCCCCGGGCCCCGGAATCCCCGAAGAACACGTACGAGAGGGAACCCTGATGCGGGACGCGTACCACGAGGAACTGGATTCGATCGGCGACGGTCTGGTGGAGATGGCCCGGCTGGTCGGGTCGGCGATCGGGCGCGCCACGACGGCGATCCTCGACTCCGACCTGAAGCTGGCCGAAAGCGTGATCGAGGCAGACCAGAAGGTCGACGACCTCCAGCACGACCTGGAGGCCCGGGCCATAGCACTGCTGGCCCGCCAGCAGCCCGTGGCGACGGACCTCCGGATCGTCGTCACCTCCCTGCGCATGTCGGCCGACCTGGAGCGCTCGGGCGACCTGGCCCAGCACGTGGCGAAGCTGGCCCGGCTGCGCTTCCCGGAGCGGGCCATCCCGCACGACCTGCACGCGACCATCCTGGAGATGGGCCAGCTCGCGCAGCGCCTGATGGCGAAGGCCGCCGAGGTGATCATCACGAAGGACGTCGACCTGGCCCTCCAGCTGGAGCAGGACGACGACGAGATGGACCTCCTGCACCGCACGCTCTTCCAGCACCTGCTGGACGACAAGTGGAAGCACGGCATCGAGACGGCCGTCGACGTGACGCTGCTCGGCCGCTACTACGAGCGCTTCGCGGACCACGCGGTCTCGGTCGCCAAGCGGGTCGTGTACCTGGTGACCGGCGAGCACGCGGACGAACTCCAGCAGGACATCCAGCCGGTCACGGGAGTGGAGGGGGCCTGACCCCTCCGGGTGCCCGCGCGGCGGGTGGCAGGTGCTGGGGGCCTGTTCGGGGCGTGCGGGAAGCCTCCGTGCGCCGTTGATGCGCCCAGTGGAACGGGCATGCAATGGGCACAGGCACCAGCCTCGAGGAGGGACCCATGGCCGAATCCCCCAGCACCCCCGCCCCCGACCCCACACAGGAACGCCCGACCGAACAGCCCGCCGAGATCAGAAGCCTCCCCCTCTTCGGCGCGTGCGGCTGCGGCTCGGGGTGCGGCTGCGGGTGCCAGTCGGGCAATCCGTGCCAGTGCGGCTGAGGAACGAGTCCGTGCCAGTGCGGCCGAGGAACGAGATCGCTCCCGTCGCACGGCGGTGAACGTCGTACGACGGTGAAGGGCCCCGGCGCGGACGCCGGGGCTCTTGTCGATGCTCGGGGCGGCCGCCGGCGCCGATCGTGTTGTGGACGAACCCGGCCGAGCGCAGCATGGAGAGGAGGGTGCAGGGAGCAGAGGTGCGCATCAGAAGGAGGTGCCAGGCCATGGCACGGTTCATGGACGTACACCACGGGATGAAGGGCATCACGCAGGACGAGCTCAAGAAGGCCCACCAGGCCGACCTCGCCGTGGAGAAGGACGAGGGCGTGCACTTCGAGCGGGCCTGGGCGGACCCGGAGGCCGGAGTCGTCTACTGCCTCTCCGAGGGCCCGTCGGCCGAGGCGGTCCAGCGGGTCCACGAACGCGCCGGTCACAAGGCCGACGAGATCCACAAGGTGCCGCTGTCGGTCCAGTGACCCGGTACGAGCCCGCGGCCCGCGGGGGCTCGGCGCGGGGGGCATGCGTTCACGTTCGCGGGGGCAGGCGATGCCGCCGACGGCCTCCACGCTTCTCCGCGCACCGGTGCCGCACCTGCCGCGCGGCACCACGCCGCCGCGGCCTGGCGGCCCGATCCGGACCGCTACGCGCCAGGAGCGCGGTACTTGACTCGCTCGGCTCTGCCCAGCGCGTCCATGGTTTCCTCGACGGTCAGCAGGACGGTCGTCTCAAACGAACTGAGCGCGCCGCCTCCACTGATCGCCAGCGCGACCGCGGCCATGGACACGTTGTCGGGGGCCTCCCACAGGTTGTAGCCGTCGTGCGTACCGAACGCGTACCAGAAGCCATGGAGCTTCCCGCCCACGGACTCGATGTACGCCCGAGCGGCCTGGGCGCGGTCCTCGGGCCGGGTGGTCAGTCTTGCCCAAGTCTCCGGCGTGTAGCTGAACCTCGACAGGTAGAGCGGCATCGTGTCTCCCTTTCCTTCCGACAAGGGATGCCCCGCGGGAGGAGAAACGCGCCGGAGGCGGGCCGCGTATCCCCCGTACGGCCGCGGACGACGACCGGTCACGGCCGACCCCCGGCGGGTGCGCGACCCGTCCGGCGACGGCTGCGGCATCCCGTTCACCCTCCGTGGGTGATGCCGGTGCCGGGCGGCTGCCGAAAGCCTGACGTGTGCAAGTCGGTGACGCGCCGGCCACCGATGCGCATCGGCTCGTCACAGGAGATCTCGTGGACCGGTACCCGCGCCTCGCGGACCACGGCATGGTCGGCGATCTTCAGACCGCCGCCCTCGGCGACGCACGGCCTCACCGAACCCGGCCGTCCCACGGCCGGGGACGGAGGCGACCCGGGTGACTGAGAAAGTGACACCGAAGGCGCGGCAGGCAGGCCAGGGACGCGTCCTCGCCGCCCTCGCCCTCGCCCAGTTCATCTGCAGCTTCGCCGGCTCCAACATGAACGTGATGATCAACGACATCAGCGAGGATCTGGACACCACGGTCCAGGGCGTGCAGGTGGCGATCACGGTCTTCCTGCTGGTGATGGCGGCCCTGATGATCCCCGGCGGCAAGCTGACCGACCGCTACGGCCGCAAACGCTGCTTCCTGACCGGCCTCGTCGTCTACGCGGTCGGCGCCCTGCTGAGCGCGGCCTCTCCGGGACTCGGCGTGCTGATCCTCGGCAACTCCGTCCTCGAAGGCATCGGCACGGCCCTGCTCATCCCACCCGTCTACATCCTGACCACACTCATCTTCACGGGCGTGGCCTCCCGCGCGCGGGCCTTCGGGGTCATCATGGCGCTGGGCGGCATCGGTGCCGCCGCGGGGCCGCTGATCGGCGGACTCATCACCACCGGAATCAGCTGGCGCGCGGCCTTCGTCTTCCAGGCCCTGGTCATCGTGGTGATCGTCGCCCTCAGCCGTCACCTCGACGACCCCCTGCCCCCCGATCCCACCCGCTCCTTCGACACCGGCGGGGCGATCCTCTCCGCGGTCGGCCTGGTCCTGGTCGTCATGGGCATCCTCGCGGCGGACAACAATCTCTGGCTGACGATCGGCCTGCTCGTCCTCGGCGCCCTCGTGCTCCTGTGGTTCTTCCGTTCCGTCCGCGCCAAGGAGCAGTCCGGCAGGGAACCGCTCCTCTCGCTCAGCCTGTTCCGCAACCGCACGTCCAACCTCGGACTCGTCACGCAGAACGTCCAATGGCTGCTGCTCATGGGCTCGTCGTTCACCGTCGCCGCGTACCTCCAGGTCGTCCGGCACTACGACGCCATCGAGACCGGAGTCATCTTCACCGCGGCCACCCTGGGGCTTCTCGTCGCGTCGCTGGGCGCCGAACGCCTCGTCAAACGGCGCCCTCAGCGGACCCTCATCATGACCGGCTTCGTCGTGACCATCGTCGGCGTGGGCGTGCTGGTCGCCCTGGCCGGCGGATTCACCAACCCCTGGGCCTTCGCCCCCGGCCTCCTGCTGATAGGCCTGGGCCTGGGCGTGATGCTGACCCCGTCGGTCAACGTGGTGCAGTCGAGCTTCCCGGAGGAGCGGCAGGGCGAAATCTCCGGCCTGTCCCGCAGCATGTCGAACCTCGGCTCGTCCTTCGGCACGGCGATCGCCGGAACCATCCTCGTCTCCGGCCTCACCAAAGGCGCCTACGCCGCCGCGATGATCACCCTGGCCGCCATCGGCCTCGCCGGCCTGGCCGCGGCGGCGCTCCTCCCCCGGACACCGGGCACCACGGACGGACCCGCTTCCCCCACCGAGTCCCCGACGACCACACGGAGTGACTGACCTCGCTGACGGCTCATCGACGGCCCCAGCACGTCAACAAGCCCCCTGCCGGCGGAGAATCCGCCGGCAGGGGGCTTGATCAATGCGTCTTACCTCTTCTTGCCCTGGGCGTCTTGCCGGGGATCTTGATGAGCTGTGTTTTTGCTGGTCAGGGGCTGTGGGCTCGCGCGCCTGGTGGTCGTCGTTGGTCGTCATTGGCCACTGTTGAGCGACGTCGGACGGCCCAGCCATGGGTCGCGTGGACGGCGTCAGCCGACGGAGGCGGCCCGCCATTGCGCGGTGATGCACCCCTCTTCCATGTTCCACCACTCCTTTGCCACACCGTGGTTGAGCAGCCTCTGCACCTTGGTGAGATCGGCGGTGGGTGGGACGTCCAGGGCAACCATGCGGAACCGTTCTATGCCCTCGCCGCATACACCGAGTTCGTGAAAGGCGTTGAGCACGCTCTGCCGTGCGGCTTCCGAGCCGCCGTCGCGCAACACGATCAGGCGGATGGTGCTGTTCTCCGAACGACGAACTACCTCGCCAGCCCATCGCACGCCTTCGTCATCGGGCTCGGTGGCCACGATGTCCCCGCAGGCGATGCCTCGGACGAACCAGGGGATGTTGTCGAGCCGTGCGGTGCCGTCGCCTTGGTCGACCGCCCACAGACTCTCCACCGATGCTGGGGGCCAGTCGTCCTTGATCTCGAGTCGGAAGTGCACCTTCACGTACTGGCCCTCGGGGTTCGTCATGGTGCCCAGGATGCACAGCCCTGTCGCGCCGGCCGCGGGCGGGTGACGATGACGTCTGCTCAAGGTGAACACGAGTTCGTCTGTGCCTCAGCCGACGACAGTCGGCCACGACGGAGAGGGCGCCGACCGATCACACGCGCGTATGCCTCGCTGCACCCCCACCGGCCTCCGCCACGCTGCCGGTGCCGTCGACCAGAGCAAGCCACGACGGCCGACCCGCAACGACGCTGCCTGAGCCCTCAGCTTGGGAAGCTGCGGTCTTTCGGGACGGGTTCGGTGGTTGACCTGGGCGAACGGCTACGGCGTGGCCTCGTCGGGCTCGGCTGCTTTCCCCGTGGTTCCCCGCTCGATCTGGTGCGCTTGTGGTGCGCGTCTGCTGTGGCGCCCTGGCCGTGTTGGCGTGCTGACCTCTGTCTCCGAGGTGGCTTCTCCTGCTGCGGAGCTCCCACAAGGGTTCTGCTTGAATCGGCCCATGACTTCCGTTGGGGCGCCGGGCGAGACACAAGAGACAAAGGAGCTCGCGGTCTGGTTCGGCGGGGCGTCCGTGGCGTGCTGGTTTTGCTGCCCCTTCTGGATACTCGTCTGCTTCATCACGCTGCCCATGGCCCTCGTCGGCCTTGTGCGGGCCTACCTCGAGTACCAGGCGTCAGCGCATGGCCGAGCGAGCAGGTCGCGAGCTGTAGTGGGTGGTGTGCTGTCCCTCCTGGGAGGAACAGCGGCGATCGCCTACATGATCTTTCTGGCCACCCGCCCGGACCTTCCCGTCCAGGGGTAGCGGCTCCGCTAATCACGCTGCTCTCGCTTACCCACACGCTTTCCAACTGTGTTGGTGGGGTGGCGGGTTGTGTGCAGGGGCGTTCACCTGCGTTCATGGACGGCTGATCACGGAGATGGCCTCGGCAGTGGTCCCCTTTGAACGGTCGTGAACGGGGCTGAACGAGACGGAAACTGAGACGGTCCAGCCCGTTCGCGCCTGCCTGGCGGCTAGGGCTCCTGGCTCACTGACGTGGCCCAATCGCGGAACAGGCGCAGTACTTTGATTGGCTCTATTCACGAGTCGTGACGTCAGCTGTTCACGGGTTTGGGAGGCGCCCCGAGCCACGGTCGGGTGGTGTTCACGAGTTTTGACAGCACCGGGGTACTTGCCAGGGCGGCATCGGGATGATCTGGCGATAGTGCCTGGCAGCCGTCGGCACCCGGAACCGTGCGCGCCCGTGCCGACGTCCCCGTACCGGGAACCGGTGATCACGATCATCTCGCCGGGCACGATTCCAGGGTGGGGACGAATGACGGGCACTATTACTGACGCCCCGCGTACCGCGGACCGGCGGCGGACACGCGGCCGGCGCGGGCGAGCTTGGGGGCTGCTGGGTTGTGGCATCGTGCTTGCCGCACCCGCCGCGCTGCTCGTTGTTCGGCTGACGGGACTCGACGCGGGAACGCCGCTCGCGATGCCCATGGTCCTCTTTCCCTATTCGGCCGTTCTCGGTGTGCTGGTGCTGGGCGTGATGGTCGCCGTTTCTGCCCTACGGTCGCGATGGGCTTTGGCCGTCGTCGCGGCTCTGGTGGTCGCCCACGTGGCGCTGCTGATACCACGGTTCGTACCTGCGAGCCGACATGTGCCGTCGGACTCAGTTGAGCTGCGTGTCGCCACCATCAACACCAATGTCGGCGGCGCCGATCCCCGTGCATTGGTGGAACTGGTCCGCACCGAGCGGATCGATGTGCTGGCTGTCGAGCAAATGCCGTCGGACGGTGTGGACGCGCTCGACAAGGCGGGCCTGGGTGCGCTGATGCCGTACCAAGAACTCCACCCCGAATACGACTCCTCGATCTACTCACGGCACCCGCTGTCTCACGCCGGCACGACGCAGGTCGATACCGCCTGGCCCCAGACCACCGCCGAGGTCGCAGTCGGCGGGCGCAGGGTACAGCTCGTGGCGGTTCACACCTTCTACCCACTCGGAGACGCGAAGCGCTGGACGCGAGACATGACTGCCCTTACCTCCATGGCCCGGCGCAGCGGCCCGGACGCCGTATTTTTGGGCGACTTCAACGCTTCCCTCGACCACACCCCGATGCGAAGGCTGCTGGCGGCCGGCCTCACGGACACCCACGCCGAACTCGGCCACGGATGGGCCCGCACATGGCCCGTCGGCCATCCCCTCGTCCCACCTATGATCCAACTGGACCACGTCCTGCACGGCTCCGGCTTGGTGGGGATCTCCGTCGGCGAGCGCACCCTGCCGGGTACGGACCATCGGGCCGTCGTTGCGGTACTGGCGCTGCTGCCAGCGAAGGGCCGGGCCATCTGACCGGGGCCAGGTCTTGCGAGGTACACGCGTCACGTCGATACCGCAGTGCCGTGTGAAATCACCATCCGTGAAAGACGACGCCGAACATGAATCTCCCACCAAACCGCGGACGACCAAAAATGAAATCACCATCCGTGAAAGACGACGCCGAACATGAATCTCCGCGGACGACCAAAAGTGAAATCACCATCCGTGAAAGACGACGCCGAACATGAATCTCCGACCAAACCGCTTCGCGATCTGGCTGCTGAGCGCCTGCCCGGCCGCCCGCTCGGCCGGGCAGGTAGCGATGTACAGACGGCCAGACTCCCACTGAAGTCCGCTTCAACGGTTTGACGGTTTTCCGCTTCTGCGGTTTTCCGTAGGTGGTCGACCACCCGCCCATGATCAACACACCGGCATCGACCTCAGGCGTTAGAAAACTAGAAGCGAAGGGTGCATTCAGACGGCCTTAGCTGCGGGTTTGTAGCGCCACCCGCAAGGCCGCTAAAGTCCATTGTGCCGCTGAGAGAACAAGAGGGGCCGCTCACAGTCATGAGCGGCCCCTCACCCGTCGGCACACGTTATTCACCACTGCTACAGGAGAACTCATGCGTCCTACGGAGAAGGCTATGGTCCCACGACACGGTCTGCGTATCGACCTCATCCCCCGCGAGCTGCCACTCGTCCTCATCGGCGTCTGCGGCGCGGCCCTTGCCATGCAGGTCGGTGCCGAGACCATCGCGGTCGTCCCGCTGGCCTTCCTGGTATCGGTCCGCGTAAGGCTGCGCCGCATCTAAGCGCGACAGCCCAGAGACGGCCCAGCCCCACCAAAAAGCCCCCGGCCTGCCAAGAAACCGCAGGTCGGGGGCTTACAGGCGTCGTGTTACTTCTTCTTGCCCTGGTTCTTGACCGCCTCGATCGCCGCCGCGGCCGCCTCGGGGTCGAGGTACGTGCCGCCCGGGGTGAGGGGCTTGAAGTCGGCGTCGAGTTCGTAGGAGAGCGGGATGCCCGTCGGGATGTTCAGGCCCGCGATGTCGGCGTCGGAGATGCCGTCGAGGTGCTTGACGAGGGCGCGGAGGCTGTTGCCGTGGGCCGCGACCAGGACCGTACGGCCGGCGAGCAGGTCCGGGACGATGCCGTCGTACCAGTACGGGAGCATGCGGTTGACGACGTCCTTCAGGCACTCCGTGCGCGGGCGCAGCTCCGGCGGGATCGTCGCGTAGCGCGCGTCGTTCGCCTGGGAGAACTCCGAGTCGTCGTTCAGCGGCGGGGGCGGGGTGTCGTACGAGCGGCGCCACAGCATGAACTGCTCCTCGCCGAACTCGGCGAGGGTCTGGGCCTTGTCCTTGCCCTGGAGGGCGCCGTAGTGCCGCTCGTTCAGGCGCCAGCTGCGGTGGACCGGGATCCAGTGGCGGTCCGCGGACTCCAGGGCGAGCTGGGCGGTGCGGATCGCGCGCTTCTGGAGAGAGGTGTGGACCACGTCGGGCAGCAGGCCGGCGTCCTTCAGCAGCTCACCGCCGCGGACTGCCTCCTTCTCGCCCTTCTCGTTGAGGTTGACGTCCACCCAACCGGTGAACAGGTTCTTCGCGTTCCATTCGCTCTCGCCGTGGCGGAGGAGGATCAGCTTGTACGGTGCGTCGGCCATGCGTATGAGCGTAATCGAAGGCTTTGAGAGGGGAAGCGTCCGCCCGAAAGGCGGACAGCCGCACGGACGGTTGACGGGACCTGTCAATCGAGTGGCCCGCCGAGTGGCCCGGGCAGACGCCCCATCGTAAGTTGTGCTCACCGCGTGAGCCACTTACATCTGTGGGGGATCCGCCATACCCGTCGCCGCCCTGAGACGTGCCGCCCGCGAGACCGTCTCCGGACTCAGTGCGCGGTGGTCGGGACGGGGCGGCGATGGGGTGCAGCGCTCTGATGCGGCGGCTCCCGGCGGAGCAGGCGGCCGCCGTGGAGGCCCCGGCCCCCACGAAGCCCGAGGTCAGCGCCGCGTGAGTCGCCGGGGTGCGGCCGGTGGTCGGCCTCACGGATGCATCCGCGCCCCCTTCACCACCTTGTCCACGGCGTTGCGGGGCCCGTACACCGCCAGCCCCACCAGGTCCAGGTCCGGCGTCGCCGCGGCCCGTACGGCGGCCCGGTTGTCGCGGTCGTTGCCGGTGGTGAACAGGTCGCCCGTGAAGAGCGCCCGCGGCAGGGCCCTGGACAGCGCGCGGGTGTGCGCCGACGCCAGTGTCTCCTTGGTGCCCTCGAAGACCAGGACCGGCTGACGGAACATCGGCAGGTACGGCACCCCGTCGGCGTCCTCGTACGGCTCCCCGATCACCTCGGGGACCTGCGTGCCGAGGCCGCTGACGAGGAACGCCGTGACGTTCAGCCGCTGCCAGGGCTCCAGGTTCTCCCGCAGCAGGACGGCGATCTTGGTGTCGAAGCGGGTCGGTTCAGCGTTCATACGCCGAGACTGCCGACCGCCGTACGACACCGTCTTGTACGTTCTTTGCATGTCCGCCCTGCGCGAGGTGACCGCTTGGCGCCCTCGTGTCCCGGGTGTCGTGGAGGTCTTCCACGCCCACTTCACCGAGTACGCCTACCCGATGCACGTACACGACGCGTGGACGCTGCTCATCGTGGACGACGGCGCCGTACGGTACGACCTGGACCGGCACGAGCACGGCACCCCCCACGACACGGTGTCCCTGCTGCCGCCCCACGTCCCGCACAACGGGTCCCCCGCCACCCCGCACGGCTTCCGCAAGCGCGTCCTGTATCTCGACGGAAGCCGGCTCGGGGACGACCTCATCGGACCCGCCGTCGACGGGCCGGATCTGCGGGATCCCGTACTGCGGCTGCGCGTCGGGCAGTTGCACACCGCGCTGGCCCGCCCCGGCGACGAGCTGGAGGCGGAGAGCCGGCTGACGCTTATCGCCGAGCGGCTGCGCGGGCAGCTGCGGCCGGCGGGCGCGTCGCCCGCACCGCGCCGCGATCCGGCCCTCGCCCGCCGGCTGCGCGAGCTTCTCGACGAGCGCGTCGTCGACGGGATCGGCCTCGAGGAGGCCGCCGGTCTCGTGCATGCCCATCCCGCCCATCTCGTACGGGCGTTCAGTACCGCTTACGGCATCGCCCCGCACCAGTACCTGATGTCCCGCCGCGTCGACCGCGCCCGCCGCCTGCTGCTCGACGGCCGCCCGCCGGGCGAGGTGGCGTCGGTGACCGGCTTCTTCGACCAGTCCCATCTCACCCGGCACTTCCGGAAGTTGGTGGGAGTGACGCCGGGACGGTACGCCTCCGCGAGATCGACGGAAGACCTCCGTCCGGGAGACGGGCAAGGTTGGCGTCGCCTGCCGATCTCGGCGTCCACCACCCCTGCGGACGACGGCGGCGGCACCTGCGGCACGACCGACGGTGGCAGCACCTCTGGCGCCGACCCGAGTCCGGCCCAGCCGCCGTCCGAGCCACCCGTCACGGACGGGCCTCGCCCGGCCCCGGCCCCCTCCGCTCCGCCAGCCGACCCGGGCGAGCTCAACCGGCGTATCACGGAACTCGATGAGAAGGCCGACCAGTTGCCCACGAAGAGGGAGCCGGCCGACGCCCTGCGCGCCTTCGCCGACGCGCTCGACAGGTCGTAGGGGCTGATGCCCGCGCCGTCAGTCGGCGGGCCGCTGCGTCAGGTGCGCGAACGCGTCCAGGTTCCGTGTCGGCTCGCCGCGCGAGACGCGCCACGCGTACTCCTTGCGGATCGCGGACGCGAAGCCCAGCTCCAGGAGGGTGTTGAAGCTGCCGTCGGCCGCCTCCAGCACCTGGCCGAGCAGGCGGTCGATCTCGTCCGCGGTGACGGCGGCCAGGGACAGCTTGCCGGTGACGTAGACGTCGCCGAGCCGGTCGACGGCGTAACCGACGCCGTACAGCTTGAGGTTGCGTTCCAGGAGCCAGCGGTGGACGCCGGACTCGTTCTCGTCGGGGTGGCGGATCACGAAGGCGTTCAGCGACAGGGAGTGGCGGCCGACGAGGAGCGAGACCGTGGTCGACAGCTTTGCGGTGCCGGGGAGTTTCACGACGTAGTTGCCGGGTGCGGGGCTCTCCCACTCCAGCTCGGCGTCCTTCAGGACACTCTCGATGACCTGCGCCGCCTTCTCTGCATCAGCCATGGTGGGAGCGTACGCGACGCCGGTGGGACTGGGTCGCGGCCGTGTAGACGTCGGCCGTGGCGGCGGCCGCGGTGTCCCAGCCGAAGGACTGGGCGTGCCGGGCGGCGGCTTCACCCAGCCGGGGCGCGAGGGCGGGGTCGTCGGCGAAGTCGCGCAGCACGCGCGCGTAGTGGGCCGGGTTGTGGCCCTGGACGAGGAAGCCCGTCTTTCCGTCGCGCACGGCCACCGGGAGTCCGCCGACCGACGCCGCCAGCACCGGTGTGCCGGCCGCCTGTGCCTCTATGGCGACCAGGCCGAAGGACTCGCTGTAGGAGGGCATGACGAGCACGGAGGCCGCCCGGAACCAGTCCGCGAGCCGGTCCTGGCCGACAGGCCGGTGGAACCGTACGACGTCGGCGATGCCGAGGCGCGCGGCGAGCTTCTGCAGGCCCTCTGGCTTGGCGAGGCCGCTGCCGCTGAGGCCGCCGACCACGGGGACGACGAGCTTCGCGCGCAGGTCCGGGCGTTCGTCGAGGAGGACGGCCACCGCGCGAAGTAGCACGTCAGGGGCCTTGAGGGGCTGGATGCGGCCCGCGAAGAGCGGGATGAGGGCGTCCTGCGGGAGGCCGAGGCGGGCGCGGGCGGCGGCGCGGCCGTCGCCGGGGCGGAAGCGGTCGAGGTTGACGCCCGGGTGGACGACGGCGAGCTTGCCGGGGTCGGCCGCGTAGTGCCGTACGAGTTCGTCGGCCTCTTCGGCGGTGTTGGCGATGAGGCGGTCGGCGGCGGCGACGATCTGCGTCTCGCCGATGACACGGGCGGCGGGCTCGGGGGTGTCGCCGTCGGCGAGGTTGGCGTTCTTGACCTTCGCCATGGTGTGCATGGCGTGGACGAGGGGGACGCCCCAGCGCTGGGCGGCGAGCCAGCCGACGTGACCGGAGAGCCAGTAGTGGGAGTGCACGAGGTCGTAGTAGCCGGGGCGGTGGCCGGCCCAGGCCTGCATCACGCCGTGGGTGAAGGCGCACAGCTGGGCCGGGAGGTCCTCCTTGGCAAGGCCCTCGTAGGGGCCCGCGTCGACGTGGCGGACCAGGACGCCCGGCGCGAGCTCGACGGCGGGCGGGAGGCTGCCGGTGGTCGCGCGGGTGAAGATCTCGACCTCGATGTTGATCGCCGCGAGGCGCTGCGCGAGTTCCACGATGTAGACGTTCATGCCGCCGGCGTCGCCGGTGCCCGGCTGGTGGAGCGGTGAGGTGTGCACGGAGAGCATGGCGACGCGGCGGGGGCGACGGTGAAGTCGCAGTCGCGAGGGCGTGGCCGAAGAGCGACGCCCGAGCCTGCTGACGTACTGGCTCACGTGGCGTTCCTCCTTGCTGCGGGCATGCCTGCCGGAGGGCGTCGGGGACCCTCCAAGGCCTTGCAACGCCGGCGGGGGCTGCTCCATTTCCGGCCTGCCGGTCTTTGCCGAATCATTACCGGCACTCGCTCAACCGTTCGACGACTCGATGCGTGACGTGCGGTTCATGACAGCCGGGACCGCCGTGCGGGCGCATGGCGTGCGGGCGACTCGGGACGCCCGCATACCCTCGTACGCATGACAGCCCGCGCAGCGACCCGCCCCGTGGGAACGGTGACGCGCGGGACGACCAACCCCAACCGGCTGCGCCGTATGGACCGCTGGATCGCGGCCGCGTACGGCGCCGAACTGCGCCGCGCCGCCGACCCCGTCGCCGTCGACCTCGGCTACGGCGCCGCACCCTGGACCGCCGTCGAACTGCTCGCCCGCCTGCGTGGCGTCGCCCCACACGCGCGCGTGGTCGGCGTCGAGATCGAACCGGCACGGGTGGCGGCGGCGAAACCGTACGAGCGCGACGGGCTCCACTTCCGGCACGGCGGCTTCGAGATCCCTCTCTCCCGGCCGCCGTTGCTCATCCGCGCGGCGAACGTGCTGCGCCAGTACGACGAGACCGAGGTCGCCGCCGTCTGGCGGAGGCTGTGCGGGCGGCTCGCGGCGGCCGACCCGGCCACCGGATCGCGGGGCGGCCTGCTGGTCGAGGGGACCTGCGACGAGATCGGGCGCCGGCACGTGTGGGTCGCGCTCGGCCCGGAGGGTCCGCGCACGGTCACGTTCGCGGCCCGGCTCGGCTCCCTGGACCGCCCGTCGGACCTGGCCGAGCGGCTACCGAAGGCGCTCATCCACCGCAATGTGCCCGGCGAACCCGTGCACGCCTTCCTGCGCGACTTCGACCGCGCCTGGGCGGCCGCCGCGCCCTACGCCTCGTACGGCGCACGCCAGCGCTGGATCCGGGCGGTGCGGGAGCTGGCCGCCGACTGGCCGCTGACGGACGGGGCGGGACGGTGGCGCCAGGGCGAAGTGACGGTGCGCTGGGAGGCATTGGCGCCCCGCGGCTGACTCCCTCGCCCTGACCTGCGGGGAACGATCTCCGTGAGTCCTTCGTCACAAAGGCGGGGAGATCGCCATGCCGGGGAGGGGAAGGAGGGAAGGACTGCCTCGGCGCGGCCTCTGTCGCTTTCCGCGACGACGTGGCACGATCCCCCGAGTGGCCATAAGTTACTGACGGTAAATCAGGTATGGGGGCAGGGGCATGGAAACGGGGAAGCGCGGCCTGATCACGACGGCCGTGACCGTGGTCTGCGCGTTCACCGTGCTGGCGGCACCAGGCACGGCGTTCGCGAGCCAGACACGGACCCCCGCACCGACCCCCACCGCGTCCGCGTCCCCGACTCCCCCGCCCGACAAAGACCTTGAAGCCGTCCGCAAGAAGCTCGACGCGCTCTACCACGAGGCGGCCGTCGCCACGGACGCGTACAACGCCGCCGAGGAGAAGACCAAGAAGCAGTCCGCCCAGATCGTCGAGCTGGCCAAGAAGATCGTCAAAGGCCAGGCGAGACTGGACGAGCTGAAGGACCGCGCGGGCGCCGCGGCCCGCGCCCAGTACCGCAGCGGCGGGCTGCCCGACGAGGCCCAGCTGATGCTGAGCGACGATCCGCAGGAGTTCCTCGACGGCACCGGCCGGGTGCTCCAGGGCCACCGTGCAGCCAAGGGTCTCATCGGGGAAATGACCCGCACCCAGCAGGACTTGGAGCAGTACGCCAAGGACGCCTCGACCCAGTGGAAGAAGCTGGAGGCGGGCCGCAAGGCCAAGGCGGCGGCCCGCAAGAAGGTCGAGCAGCAGATCGCGGCGGCCGAGAAGCTCGAGTCCCGGCTGGAGAAGGAGGAGAAGGAGCGCCTCGCCGAGCTGGAGGAGGCGACCGCCCGCCAGGCGCAGACCACCTGGCTCGACTCCGGCATCCTCGACGAGATCGACGGCAAGGCGTCCGAGCAGGGCAAGAAGGCGATCGAGTTCGCGACCGCCCAGATCGGCAAACCGTATGAATGGGGTGCAGAAGGGCCGAAGTCGTACGACTGCTCCGGCCTGACCTCACAGGCCTGGGTGACGGCCGGCCACCCCATTCCGCGCACCTCGCAGGAGCAGTGGAAGCAGCTGAGACGCGTGGACATCAAGGACATGCGGCCCGGTGACCTGGTCATCTACTTCGACGACGCCAGCCATGTCGCGATGTACGTGGGCGACGGCGCGATCGTGCACGCCCCGCGTCCCGGCAGGACGGTGACCATCGCGGGGGCGGGCTCCATGCCGATCCTCGGGGTGGTGCGGCCCGACGCGTGAACGCCCTGGGAACACAGGGACATTTGGGACGCCGTGACCCGTACCACGTGACCTGACCCACGCCGAACCTGCCGGGGACGTGACGTTCGTCATCCCCGCACCGCCCCCGACGTGTCCAACTGCGATACGGATCGCGGCATATGACGGGGGCCAGCCGCCAACCGACGTGCCGTACACCATTCCGCTGCGGCGCCGACAACCGCTATGGTCCCCGTCGGTGGGTCGAGCTCCCTCGCCCCGCCCGTGCCCTCGGGGGGAGGGAAGGAACCCAACACGATGCCCGTACCCGTACCGCGGCAGAGAGCGATCCCGGCCGTGGAGAGTGGTCAGGCGCCGGCCGCGACACCGAGCGGCTCCTCCAGGGAAGAGGCCCCGCGCACTGAAGACACGGCCGGAAAGAAGGCCGGGAAGAAAGCCGGAAACACGCCCGGCACCACTCATGCCAACCTGAATCTGCTGCTGATCGAGGACGATCCGGGCGGCTCGACGATCATGCCCGAACTGCGCGACTCGTCCGGCACGCCGATCCGCGTCCGCACGGCCCGCAACCTCACCGAGGCCGAGCGGCTGCTCACCGACGACGTCCACTGCATCCTGCTGGACCTCGCGCTGCCCGCCGCCGGCCGGACCGGCGACGACGGCGAGCTCGCCGTACTCAAGCACGTACTGGAGCTCGCACCCCGGCACGCCGTCCTCGCCCTCACCGCGTCCGGCGATGCCGAGCGCGGCGCGGAGGCTGTGCGGGTGGGCGCCCAGGACTACCTTTTCCGGGATGAACTGGACAGCCGCCTGCTGAGCCGGGCGATCTTGTACGCCGTGGAGAGGAAACGTTCCGACACGGCCGAGCGGCGGCTCGCCGAGGGCCGGATGCGCGCGCAGGAGAACCGCCGCCTGGAGCGCGGCCTGCTGCCCACCCCCCTACTCGAGGGCTCCTCGCTGCGCTTCGCCGCCCGCTACCGCCCCGGCCGGCAGCGCGCCCTGCTCGGCGGCGACTTCTACGACACCGTCCGCACCCCGGACGGCACGGTGCACGCCATGATCGGCGACGTCTGCGGCCACGGGCCTGACGAGGCGGCGCTCGGCGTGGAGCTGCGGATCGCCTGGCGGGCACTGACCCTGGCGGGACTGTGCGGCGACGAGCTCCTCGGCACCCTGCAGCAGGTCCTTGAACACGAGCGCGCGGACGACGAGATCTTCGCGACGCTGTGCACGGTGGACATCGCCCCGGACGGCCGCCGCGCGGGCCTGTGCCTCGCCGGACACCCGTCCCCGCTGATCGCCCGCCCGGGCCGGCCGGCCCAACTGCTGCCGTACGACAACAACGGCCCCGCACTCGGCCTGCTGCCTGGCGCACGCTGGCCGCGGATGCAGGTGGAGCTGGGGCGCGAGTGGAGCCTGATGCTCTACACCGACGGCCTGATCGAGGGCCGCGTGGGCGAGGGCCGGGAGCGACTCGGCCAGGACGGCATGGTGGAGCTGGTCCGCCGTCAGATCGAGGCGGGTCTGCGCGGCGAGGAGCTGCTGCGGGCGGCGGTCAACGAGGTCCGCGACCTCAACGGCGGCGAGCTGACGGACGACGTGGCGGTGCTGCTGCTGGACCGGGCGCCGTAAGCAGCCGTACGAGGGGTTACGTGCGGTGGGGCTTTTACCCCCCTTTGTACGGCGGTACGGCCGGAGTCACCGCCCGCCGTTGTACGGCCCGTACGGTCCGTCGCTGCTGGAGCCGCCGCGACGGCTGCGGCCACCGCCCGGAAGTCCGCGCAGGGCCGGGCGCACGTCGACCATGTACACGATGGTCGCGATCAGGCCGATGATCGGCAGGAACGACAGGATCGGGAAGATCAGGTTCACCACGAACGCGATCCCGAGGATGATCAGCCAGAACGGCTTGGTCTGCTTGTCGGCCGCGCGGTAGCCGTCCTCACGGCGCGTGGCGGCGTCGAGCAGTGCGAAGCCGCTGAACAGGATCAGGGCGATGCTCAGCAGCGACATGAACCCTTCGAACCCCTGCATCAGCACAACGTCCACCACCAGACTCGGCTTGTCCTTACGCGGTCACCGTACCCGTTCCCGCAGTCCCGCTACCCGCACAACGGGCCGGGCACTCCAGGAGTGCCCGGCCCGAACGCGTACGGCGACGTGATCGCGGTGCGTGTCGCCTGTACCGCGGCGCCTACTTCGCCGGCGGCGTGGTCTTCTTGGCGGTGGGCTTGCGCGCCGGGGCCTTCTTCGGAGCGGCCTTCCTGGCCGGAGCGGGCTCCGTCTTGGCCTCGGCCGCGACGGGCTTCGCCACCTTGATCTCGCCCGGCTCGGCCTTCGGCTCGACGGCCACGGCCAGCTCCTCGATCTCCTCGGCTGCCTCGCCGCGCCAGGTCTTCACGGCCTGCTCGCCGTGCTCGGCGACCTTCTCGTAGGTCTCGCGGGCCTTCACGGCGTACTCGGCGGCGACGCCGACACCGCGCAGCGCGAGGTCCTGGGCGGACTCGCCCAGCTTCTTCAGGTCCGCGTCGATCGTGCTGCCGAGCTTCTTCAGGTCGCCGTCGAGGGTGCTGATGAACTCGCCGACCTTGGCCTGGATCGCCTCCTGCGTCTCCTTGGCCCTGGCGCTCGCCTCCTTGGCGCGCGCAGCGGCCTTCTCCTGCACGGCCTTCGGGTCGGTGTTACGCACCGCCTCGATACGGGCCGGGGCCTCGGCGCGCAGCTGCTCCACCAGACCGGGCACCTTCTTGGCCTGCTGCAGGGCCAGGTCGGCGGTGCCGGCGGCGAAGTAGAGCGGAGTCGGGTCGCTGAAGGTCTTGCGCAGGTCGTCGGTGATGGCCATGGTGATGGTCCTCCCGGATCTCTTTCGGATGAGGGTCTGTGAGGTCCGCAGTCAGGCGGCCGGTCCCGTGGTCCGGTTCAACTGGCCGTCTGCTGCGGATCCGTGTCGGTGGTGCCGGTGGTGCCGCCGACCGTGCGGGTGCGGCGCCGGGCGGGCTTGGCGCCGCCCTTACGGGTGCCGCGTACGGCGGTTTCACTCACGGCGCTGTCGCTGTCCTGGGCACCCGCCGCACCGTCGCTGTCCTCGACCGCCGTGGTCTCGCCGGGGACCTCGAATCCGTTCTCCTTGCGGAAGGACTCGTAGATCTGGAGCAGCACCTGCTTCTGCCGCTCGTTCAGCGTGGGATCGGCGAGGATGACGGCCCGCGTCTCGACCTCGTCCAGGTCCCGCTCGGCGTCGAGGATGCCGGCCCGCACGTACAGCGTCTCGGCGGAGATCCGCAGGGCCTTGGCGACCTGCTGCAGCACCTCCGCGCTCGGCTTGCGCAGCCCGCGCTCGATCTGGCTCAGATACGGATTGGACACCCCGGCGGCGTCGGCGAGCTGCCTGAGCGACAGCTGCGCGTTGCGCCGCTGTTCGCGCAGATAATCACCGAGATTGCCGACGTTGAGCGATGCCATGCCTCCACCTTGCCGCACCATCGCTAACTTTTGCAAGCAACCTGCTTGCAAAAGTGCGCTACACCACTCGTCCGGCCCAGTGCCTGGGCGAGATGTGAGCGAGTCCCGGACAACCCGCGCAGCAAGCTACCCCGTTCATCGGTCAGCAGGCGTGTCCGCCCGCTCGTGATCACCGAGGCTCGTACGAGGTGGCCAGCACGGAGACGGTGACCTGGTCGGGTAGGGGGCCGTGACCGCTCAGGTCCGCGTGGGTCAGGTGACGTGCGCTCGGTGTCATCCCCACCAGGTCGATGGCTTCTCGCCTGGTCAGGGGTGCGGTGTATTCGACGTGCTGGGTACCGGCGGCCTGGAAGTAGGGGCCCAATGCCTGTTGCAGGCGCTGTTCCTTGTCCGGGTCGATCGTGACCATCGCGGGGACCTGGCCCCGTAGCTCGGCCAGGTGCCGCTCGACGGGGCGCACCACGATCAACCGGCCGGTCGGACGGAGCACTCGGTGGAACTCGGCCGGGTTGCGCGGGGCGAACACGTCCAGCATCACGTCGACCGCCTGGTCAACCAAGGGGAACGGGCGGAAAACGTCCCAGCTTGCCGCAGCAGCTCGCGGATGGGCTCGGGCCGCCGAGCGCAGGGCGCGTACTGACGCGTCCAGCCCCAGGCCGCGGATGCCGGGCAGTTGATCGAGTACGCCGGCCAGGTAGTAGCCGGTGCCGCATCCGATGTCCACGACCGTGCCTCGACCAGGCAGGACGTCGGCTGTCATACGGGTCAGGGTCTGGCGAATAGGGGCGTACCTGCCGGTGGACAAGAACTGGTTTCGGGCCTGAACCATGGCTGCGTCGTCACCGCTGGTGGCGCGGATGCCCGTCAGGAGGCTGACGTAGCCCTGACGGGCGATGTCGAAGGTGTGGCCCGACGGGCAGCGCAGTGAGCCACGGCCGGGTCGAAGACGGGCGCGGCACACCGGGCAGCGCAGCGAGTCGAGGAACGGTTCGAGGGCAGGGGGAAGCAACGCAGGCACGAGGCACTCCTGGCAACGGTGATAGGGACGGGACCGTGCCTGTACGCGCTCTCAGAAGCCGCCGTCTTGAGCAGAACGGGGCCCGGCATCCCGCCGCCTCAGTGCGGGCGGCGCGAGGAAGATGGATCACATAGCAGGCACACCAAGGAGGGCGACGCCCTACGGCATCGCCCTCAACGCCTCGTGATCACAGAGCCTGGATGTGCTGGGTCCACATGCCTACACCTTACGGTGGGCACGTGGGGTTCGAGTCCTGGCTGGAGCGGGATCACGCGATGCTGCTCGACTTCACGCCGCAGGTGACGGGCTGTTGTCGCAGCCGTCGTGGCTGTTCCGGGAGGACGAGCGGGACAAGCGGGTCTGGACTCCACCCCGGCTCAAGCGGCGGCGCCCCAACGCGCTTGGCCGTCCGGCCGTCCTCGACACATCCGGCTCACGCACCGGTGGCCGGAGGCCGGTTTGCGGAATGTGCTCGGCCGCATTCTGATGCGCACCGCGCTGGCTCCGCGCCGAACTCGACGAAGCAGGTCACTGCCACGCTCGACGGTGACCCGGTCACGCACCGGCGCGCGGCAGGGGTGGGCAGCGACCACCACTGTCAGGGCGCGTGAGAGGTCGGCTGCACGACCGTGCGTTCAGTATCATGGGGCAATGAGCGGCACACGCATGGACGGGCGGGTCGAGCGCGGCAACCAGACGCGGCGGACGGTGCTGGCACACACGATGAACACGGCGTCGGTCGAGGGACTGGAAGGGCTGTCGCTGGGCCGTATCGCCACCGAACTCGGGCTCAGCAAGAGCGGCGTGTTCGCTCTCTTCGGTTCCAAGGAGGAGCTGCAGCTGGCCACGCTGCGGGCGGCGACCGCGGTGTTCGTGGAACGGGTCGTCACCCCAGCGCGGGAGCTGCCCGCCGGGCCCCGGCGCGTGTGGAAGCTGTGCGAGAACTGGATCACGTACTCGGAGCAGCGGGTTTTTGAGGGAGGCTGCTTCTTCTACGCCGTGGCCGCCGAGTTCGATGCGCGCCGCGGACCCATCCGCGACGCGATCGCCAAGGCATGGGCGGACTGGTGGGCGTACCTGGAGCGGAGCCTGGAGGAGGCCCGTGACGCCGGCGGCTTCACGGACGCGCTGGACGCGCCGCAGGTGACGTTCGAGATCATCGGGTTGCTGGATTCGGCCAACGCCCGGTCGCTGCTGCACGACGACGCCGACGCGTATCGGAGGGCGGGGAAGGGCATCCTGGACCGGCTGCGCGCTGTCGCCGCCGATCCGGATGCCCTTCCCCGTGAGGTGCCGGCCCGGGTGTGAGCCCCCGGGTCCGAGCCCCCGGGCCGGAGGTCATGCGCGGCTTGCCACCCCGATGCCGAGCCCGGCGAGGAGCGCGGCCAGCGCCGCCGCGCCGCACATCAGGTACACGCTCGGGAAGTCGCCCGGATCGGCGGCCAGGACGGCGGCCATGCCTGCGATACCGAGGGCTCCGCCGAGCTGGCGAGCGGTCATCAGCAGGCCGGTACCCGCGGCGAACCGGGCGGGAGGCAGCGTGGCGGACGCCACGGCCGACAGGCCGGTGACGGTGGCACCGATCCCCAGGCCGCCCAGCAGCCCCGAGGGGAGGAAGATCTGGGCGTACGACGTGCCGTCCGCCAGCCACAGCCAGGGCAGGGCGCAGCCCGCCGCGAACAGCGCAGAACCGACGGCCACTGCCGCCCACTGCCGGGTGAGCGGCACGCGCCTGCCCACGACGAGTGAGCCGACCATCGCGGTGAGGGCACCCGGGGTGACGGCGAGCCCGGCCTTCAGGACCGAGTAGTTCCACTGCGAGGCCAGGAAGAACGGACTGGCCAGCAGGTATGCGTACATGGCGCCGCCGAACAGCGCCGAGCCGAGGTTGGTCATGGCGAAGACCCGGCTGCGCCAGAGGTCATGCTCCACCGCAGGGGCCGGATGGTTGCGGGACCGCGCGAGGGCGACGCCCCCGCAGAGCGCCCCGCCGGCAAGCAGGCCGACGACGGACGGCGCCCCCCACCCCCACTCCGTGCCCTGCGTGAGGCCGGCCACGACGCCGCCTATGCCGAACGCCAGCGCCGTGACACCCACCGGGTCGGGCAGTGCGCGTGCACTGCGGGGCTCAGGCGCGAGGGAGCGTACGGCCGCATACACGACGACAGTGCCCAGCGGTAGGTTGATCAGGAAGATCGCCCGCCAGTCCCATGCCTCGACCAGCAGCCCTCCCAGAGCCGGGCCGACCGCCGCGGCGAGTCCGCCGGCGGCGCTCCAGGTGCCGAGGGCGGCCGCCCGCCGCTCCGCGGGCGTGTGGGCGAGCACCAGACCGAGGGCGGCCGGGATCATCCCGGCTGCGGTTGCGCCCTGTGCCGCACGCGCCACGACGAGCAGATCGGCATTCGGGGCCGCCGCCGCGGCCAGCGAGGTCAGGGTGAAGCCGGTGACCGAGGCGATGAACAGGGTCCGCCTGCCGACCACGTCGGCGAGCCGGCCTGCCGCCGCCAGCAGCGCCGCGAAGAGTACGGCGTAGGCGCTGACCACCCAGGTGAGCCGGGCCAGCGGTACGCGGGGGAAGTCGGCGTGCAGATCGGGAAAGGCAACGTTGACGACGGTGGCGTCCAGGAAGGCCAGGAAGGTCACTCCGGAGGACAGCAGCAGAACGCGGCCGGGGTGCGGGGCGGTGCGGGGCCGCTCCTCCAGCAGTTCGCTCATCAGGCTGCCACCTGCTCGTTGCCGGCTGCGGCGAAGTCGGCCACCAGCGAGACGACATCGGGGTCGGCGAGGATGCGGCGGTGGCCCAGCCCCCGCGTGGTGACCAGGCGGGCGCGGTCGCCGTGCGCTGCCGCGACGGCCATGGACTGGGCGACGGGGACCGTGTCGTCGTTGTCGTCGTGGACGAGCAGGATCGGCAGGCCGATCTCCTCCGGGCGGTGGGTGGCGCTGAAACGGCGCCAGATGTCGCGCTCGTCCGGCAGGAACATGTCCTCTGTCCGGCGCCGTAGTTCGTGCTTGAGCCGGTCGTGGAGCCCCAGTCCGGCGCAGAACCCCTCGACCAGATATCCGAGTTCGGCGACGCCGCCGATACCGACCACCCGGCCGGCCCGCACCTCGGCATCCCGCAGGGCCAGGCAGGCCGCCGCAAGGCCGAAGGAGTGGGCGACGACGGCCTCGAAGGGGCCGTACTCGGCGCTGAGCTGCCGGATGATCTCGCGGTATTCGAGGATGTTGGTGGTGCGTCCGGCGGATTCCCCGTGGCCGGGTGCGTCGAAGGCCAGCGGAGTGAGCCCCTTGTCGCGCAGCGCGGTGGCGAACCCGGCGAGCCGCGACGCCCGCGACTCCCAGCCGTGCACCAGCAGCACCGGCCGGCGGCCGTCCCCCCAACGGTAGGTGACGACCTTGTTCGCGTTGACTGTCAGGTGTCCGGTCCGGGCCTCGGCGAGTGCCCCGGCCTCCGTCGGCCGCAGCCGGCTCCGCCCTCTGGGCCGGACGAACACGCCGAAGGCAGCTCGTCCGGTGAGTCCGGGAGCCAGGAGAGAGGCGCTGTTCAGGGTGGTGCGGAGCAGCGTGAGAGTGAGGTCCATGCCCCGGTCTCCCTTGATCGGTCAGATAGTCCGGAGATATTAGCACGACCGATCGTATTGTTTTGTCGCCTGCCTTCGCGTCCTCATGTGGAAAAGCGGGCGTCGTCGGAAGACCCTGAAGTCATGCGGTGGTTCCCCGCTCGAAGCCGCCGCAAGGGGAGGGCGATAAAGCCTGGGTTTCGCACGCACCGCCGTTCAGTGCGTGCCCTTTGCGGGTCGCGACGCTACGCCGGCGATCTGCCCGGCGAGGTGAACGGATCCCGGACGATCCGCGCAGGCAGCTGCCCTACGCCGGGCCACCCGCCCGCGAAGTCGGCCGCGACCGGCGGTGCCGTGTCACACCCAACCGAGTCGTTCGGCCTTCTGCCTCAGCGAGGCGCGGGGCTGAGCCCGGCCAGGCTCGGAGGCCCACTGTCTACTGCCCCACCCTGGCGGAAACCCACGGGGCACACCTGCAGCTCGGGGAATCATGAAGCATGCGACCGGATGACTGGTACCTCACCGAAGACGCCGACGACTTCCTCGCCCGAGCCGGAGACTTCCTGCGCTCGTGGCCCGGGCCGCATGTCATGCAGCTGACGTGGGCCCAGAGAGTGCGAACGCGCGGGGCGGACTCGTTCGGCACCGAAGCCCCCGTCTTCGGCATGCTGGAGCGAGCGGGCGAGGTCCGCGCCACCTTCTACCGCCTTCCGCCCCGTGCTCTGGGCCTCTCCCCGCTCACGCCCGAGCAGGCCGACTCCCTCGCCGCCCACCTGGTCGCCCTCGGGCACTCCCTTCTTTCCGTCAGCGCGGACCACAGTACGGCCACCGCTTTCGCCGAGGCCTGGCAGCGGCGCACCGGGGCGATGCCGAAACTCCGCGACACGCGGCTCCGTCTGTACCGCCTCGGCACGCTCACCCCGCCAAAGCCGCTGCCGGCGGGCCGGGGCCGCGTCCTGGGCGAGCAGGACCTTGAGCAAGTCATGTTCTGGTGCGGCGAGTTCGCCAAGGCCGTCGGGGAGGTCGTCTCCATGGACGCCGGCTCCTGGGCCGGCACGCGCTTCGCCGACAAGCGCTACACGCTCTGGCAGACCCCGGACGGCACTCCCGTCTCCATCGCGGGAATGAACCCGATGATCGGCGGCCAGACACAGGTGGACATCGTCTACACCCCGGCCCGCCTACGCGGTCGCGGCTACGCGGGCGCCGTGACGGCGGAGGTGAGCCGGGCCGCGCTGGCCGCGGGCGCGAGGGACGTCGTCCTGTTCGCGGACCTGTCCAACCCCACGAGCAATGCCCTCTACCAGCGCCTCGGCTATCGCACGCTCACCGACTGGGCGGCGTACGACTTCTCGTGCGTCGCACCGGAAGTCAGTTGAAGACCGACGAACTCGCGGCGCAGGACACCAGCAGCAAGATCACACGACTGGCTGACGTGTCATCCGTGCTCGGTCACAGGCCCGGAGGGCCGATGCCGATCAGCGGTCGGAGACGCCGATCCGGTGCTGGTCGCCGCTAACGCCTCCACCACGGCGCCGCGATGTCCCGCAGGGTGTTCGTGCCGCAGTGCACCTCGCCCATCCCCAGGTGGTAGGTCTCGTAGTCGTCGATGTAGGACACCCGCATCCCCGCCTTCCTGTACACGGCCCCGACCGCCTCCGTGAAGATGTCCTTGCCGCCGATCACCAGCCCCCACTGCTTCGGCGCGAGGTAGCGGTCCTTGCCCAGGACCACGCCGTTGACCGCGCCCGGTATGTACGCGCTGGTCATCACGGTGTCCTCGGCGGGCGCCCTCAGGTCCCGCTGCTGGCCGTACTCCCGGACCGCGTCCGACACGGCGGCGGAGGCGCCGAGCCGGGTCAGTCGCGGCGTGACGAAGTCGCCCCGTCCCTCGTCGGAGCCGCGCGTGAACAGCGCGGGCACCCGGACCACCTCGGCGTCGGTGACGCCGGTCTCCCGCTTGAGGATCTCCAGGTTGGCGGCGATGCGCCGCGCGGCGAGGGCGTTGTCCGCGACGGTCTTGCGGGAGGCGAGCACCTGGTCGATGGTCTCCTTCGGCGCGGGCGTGTCGGCCGTGCCCCTGAACGAGAACATCTTGGTCGCGCCGTGGCCCGCGGCCTTCGCGTCCCTGAGCAGCCGGATGCCCTCACCGGCGTTGTCCGTGTCGCCGGTGACTTGCACGGGACGGTTCGTACCGCGAGAGTCTTGTGCAACCTGCGTCGTCCTTGTCGATGGTGAGTCCGGGTCAGCTGGTCCGGAGTCAGGTGGTCTGGGGTGTCCGCGGTGGAAGAGGCCGGACCGGACAAGGAGGTTGCTTTTCCTGAGGCCGCGGGCGCCTCCCCGGGACCGGAGAGAGGGGAGGCCCCCGCCCGCAGCGGTCAGCGCGGCAACGGCCGCCCGTGCACCACCTTCGTGTTCACGGCCGCGCAGCGTAGCTCCGGCGCCAGCGTGTCAGGGCGACCGCCGTCTCCGAGGGAGTCGGTGCCGCGGACAGGCCGAGCGGTTCGGCACCGGCCCGCAGCACCGTGCGCAGCCGTGGAACCGTCGCGCTGAGCGCCGCTCCGTTGCCCAGTTCGACCGCTGCTCTGATGACGTCCGTGAAGACGGACTGCGCCCGTTTGAAGGCGAGAATGCGCGGCAGGTCGGTCTGCCAGCGGCGGGAGGCGCCCACGAGCGTGGACTCGATCGAGTGCGCCCAGCGTTCGGCGACCTGACCGTGCTGCCGCTCCGGGTAGCGCATCAGATACAGGTGTGTCGCCAGGTCGTACAACGGGTCTCCGAAGACGGCCAGTTCCCAGTCGATGGCCCACAGCCGCGCACCCGGATCGATGATCAGGTTCTCCCGGTGCAGATCCCCGTGCAGGAGGTGGAACGGGCGCTCGGAGATCCCTGCCACACACTGCCGCAGCCGTTTGAACGCGTCCGCGCCGATGCCGAGATCCCGGAAGAGAGATCCGAACCTGTGCGCGTTGCGGGCGTACACCTGCTCCTCGGCGAAGAGCACCAGCCGCTCGATGAAGCCCTGGCTGTCACCGTCGGCGTTCCGCTCCTCCTCGGCCAGACGTGACCGCACGGGCAGCGAGTCGGGGCGTATCGCGGCCAGCTCCGCCACCAACTCCATGAGCTGTGCCACGACAGCGGCCGGTATCCGCGTCCCCGGCCGGAACCGGGAGCCGAGCGTGTCGCCCTCGATGTACCTCTGGAGTACCACCGGCCCGACGCGGACCACCTCCGGAACGCCCCTGACCCGGCCGGCCAGGGCGTGCAGGAGCTCCTCCTCGTCCACGAAGCTCCGCCGGTCGCACCAGATCAGGTTCGGCCGCCGTTCCCGCACCTTCCACCGGCTCGTGTCCGACCCGCTCGGAGGCAGGGGGAAGGCGTACATCTCATGGTGGTAGCCCTCCAAGGGACCGAGCAGGGGCTGGTCCCCGGCTACCTCGCTCGCACGCCGACGGGCGCGTCCGGCGGTATCAGGTGCCGCGTCGTCACCTCTCATCAAGCAGAACAGCATACGAGTTGAGCACCACGGCGGCCCCCGCGCCGCGCAATCCCGACTCCTTACGGCTGTTGCGGCCGAATCCGATGAAGCGGACCCCCGCCCGCCTCGCCGCGTTCACGTCGTCCGGCGAGTCGCCGATCATCACCGCTTCCTCACGGCGCAGCCCCAGGCTCCGCAGGGCGCGGACGATGACGTCGGGGTGCGGTTTCATGAGGTCGATGTCGCGGGTGCGCCCGTGCACCACGTCGAAGTAGCCCTGCAGCCCGTGGGACTCGAGGTAGGAGGAGGCCGCCCGGGCCGAGTTGTTGGTGACCACGGCGAGCCGAAGGCCGCGTCCGGACAGCCTCCGGATCAGCTCGGCCGCTCCGGGCGTGGGCCACGCCTCGCGAGCGGCGGCCACCTCCCGCAGGCTCACCCGCTCCTCCAGGGCGTCGACCAGATCCTCGCGCTCCGGGCGTGCGCGGTGCACGGCCTGCAGGACCGCGTGCGGGTCCTTGTCCCGTTCCTCACGTGCCGTCAGCAGCTGCCCGGCACCCGCCCGCGCCAGCAGGTCCCTGAGTTCGTCGGCGACCGGCAGCGACGAGTCGTCCGGAAAGAGCCGGCAGACCGGCCCGTCGAAGTCGAACAGGACACCGCGGATCCCCGAGAGCAGCGCCCGTCCCCCCCTTACCGTGTCGACTTCAACAGCCATGCCGCTCCAGGCCCTTCAGTAGCTCCCCCGCCTCGACAGCCGTCTCCCGTACCTGCAGTCTGCGCAGCCTCGGGGCGGCGGTCCCCCCGGGCTGCCCGGCTTCCTGGCAGCACCCGCCGACGGCATGGGCGGGACGCGGCCGGCTGCCGCCCCGGGCGAGCCGTCTGCCGGTTTTGCCGGTTCCGTTCGCCCGGTCCTGCTCGTGCCACTCGCGCATCGCCTGGGCGGCCCTCGGCTCGTCCACCGGCTCGCCCCGCAGTCGCAGCGGTCCCCAGGCCCTGCGCAGGGCACGGCACACGCGCTCCGCCGCACACGCGAAGTCCTCGTTGGAGGGATCGCCGGGCAGGGCGAGCGCCGCCCGCATCACGTCGGGGAACACGGACTGGACGTATTCGAAGCCCAGGTAGGCGTCGAGGTCCCGGGCCATGCCCGCGGTCACCTCTTCGCGGCCCGCCTTCCGCATCGCGTCGGCCCACAGCCCGACCATGAGCGAGCGTTCGGTCTCGTCGTAGTCCATGCGGACCAGATGGGTAGCCAGGTCGTGCAGCGGATCCCCGTACAGCGTCAGTTCCCAGTCGATCACCGAGAGCTGCTCGCCGTCCGGCGTCGGCATGACCACCACATTGGCGCGATGCACGTCCGTGTGCACAAACCCGAACGGCCGCGGGGTGAGCTCCGGCACGGAGCGAAGAAACCGGCCCACCGCATCGCGTGGCAGGCCGACGGCGTCGAAGAGCCGCCCGAAGCGGGGCCGGTTGGCCTGGTGAACCCGCTGTTCCGTGAACTGCGCCAGTCGGTGCAGGAAGCCGGAGCTGTCACCATTGCCAGGCCAATCGGCCGGAGGCTGCAGCAGGGGGTCCTGCTCCACGCCGGCCAGGCGGGCGAAGAACTCGGCCAGCGCCGAGAGCCGCGCGGCACCGATGGGCCCCTTGGGCGTCTCCTCGGCCAGCGCCTGTCCCGCGAGGTAGGCCTGCAGCGACCAGCCCCCGAAGTCCGCCAGGCAGCGCGGAGCTTCCCCCACCCGCGAACTCACGGCTCGCAGCACCTCCGACTCGCGCCACAGGCGGGGTACGACCTCCACTGTCTCGACGGGTACCCGGAACTTGGCACGGACCTGGCCGGAATCCATACCCAGCAAATACGCGAGCGGTTGCCCCAGGGGCAGGATGTGGTTTCTGTTGTGGTGGCCGATGACCACTTCGCCGCCGGGGCGACGCCGTTGCACCTCCGCGAAGAGGCGAACCAGCGCCTGATGTGCTCCACGGGGCAGGGGGGACGACATGGGCGCTGAGGGTAGCGGGTCGAGTGATCCTTCTCACGGATAGCCACTATTTGGACACCTTTCCGGCGGGAAAGACGGAGGGCGTCGGCGCCTTCGGGGCTCGGCCGGCCACGGCCCCTACTGGGCGCTCAGATTCCACCGGCTGTCGAACCACTCCCGGTAGTCGCCGTACTGCGAGTCGTCCTCGGCGCCGTCGCCCCCTCTTCTGTAGTGGTGCAGGTTGACTCCGGCGCCCTTGACGTCGATGGCCCGGTTGGCCATCGTGCCGTCGTCGAGCCTGATCGGACCGACGACCGGGGAGTAGAGGCCCACCAGGGCGTCGGTGTCGTTGAGCAGGATCAGCTTGAACTGCGGGGTCCACGGCCTTCTGCGGATCTGCAACTCCGTCGCGACCCCCTTCGCCCTCAGCTGGTCGCAGCAGTCCCCCACCTCCGCCGCGTGCCGCCGCACTCTGTTGCGCCAGCGCTGGCGGACGCGGTCGTCCTGCGGATCCAGCGCCCGGGGGTACTCCAGGTCGGCGTCCTCGGAGGGCAGCAGCATCCGTACGCTCACCCGCCGCGGGGTGAGCAGTCCGGCCTCGACCAGTTCCGTCTGCGACTTGAAGTGCCCGATGAACGTCTCGGCGGTCAGCGCGACCAGTTCCAGTGAGACCTCGGGCTCCTTGAAGGCCTTGCCGATGTACTCGTACAGCGTGGGCCGGACCTGAGGGTCGCCGGTCTGCGAGGCGTCGGCCGCAGGCAGCTTGACCACCCTGGTGCCGCTGCCCCGTACGGAGACGAGGAAGCCCTGTGCGGCCAGATCCTTCAGCACTTCCTGAACGACGGCCCGAGAGGCACGGAGATCGTTCGCGAGGTCTCGCTGCGCGGGCAGGACGTCGCCGATGCGATACGTCTTGTCGGTCAGCCGCAGCCAAAGGGCGTTGTGCACACGGCGGTAAGTCCGCCCGCCGCCCTCGCGCTTCTTTGGAGTACTCACACGCCGAACGTACCGCTTTCCGGCACAGATGACACCGCTGCGGACCAATAAACTCCGTCTTTGGATGGCTAGTTAGCCGATCAAGCATCCAGGGAACAGTCAACTTGCAGGCCAATTCTTCCAATTGGCCAACGAGTTGACAGAACCCGGGGGGCACCGTGAAGGCCAAAGAAGAGCTGGAGCTGCTGGGGGGCGTGGCCCTGATCGTCGTGGAAGCAACACTGCAATGCGCCTATGGCGTTGTCGGCGTCCTGGGTCTGCTGCTCCTGACAATTGGACTGAAGGCGGCCAACACCACATGCGCCGCCACAGGCGCCGTCCTCCTGGTGGTCCTCATGATCCAGGCCTAGTCATGTCGCCGAGTTCCCGTCGTCCGCCCGGAGGGCAGGCGGGAATGTGACGACAGGGCCCAGGGCCGTCCTGGTCCGTCAGCCGGCCCCTGCTCCACACAGGATCAGGAACGCTCACGCACCGCACGCAGCAGCGGCTCCAGCGAACCCAGGATGCGCCGCTGCGGCACACCCGCGTCCCTCAACTGCCTCTCCCTGCGGGGATTACGCGCGTAGCCGAGGAAACCCACGCCCGCGGACTGCGCGGCGCCGTGATCCGACAGGGTGTCACCGATCATCAGCGCGGACTCCGGGGCCGCCCCCATCGCACGCAGCGCGCGATTGAGGGTTTCGGGGTGCGGCTTGAGGAGGCTCAGATCCTGCGTACGGCCGTATATGTGCGGGGCGAAACAGGAGATGAGCCCCCTCCCGCCCAGGTACGAGTGAACCGTGCGCGCCGAGTTGTTGGTGACTATGGCCAGTCGCGCGCCGACGGCCACCCAGGTCCGGATCAGCGGGTCCGCGTAGGCCGTCGGCAACGCGTCCGGCACCGCTTTCAACTCGTGCTGGGTGAGCTGCTCTTCGAGCTCGGCCACCAGATCGCTGTCCGGCGGCTGGCGACGAGCGACCGTGCTCAGCACACCGTGCGGGTCCGGACGTACGCGCTCCTCCTCGGTGAGCACGGCGTACAGCCCCCGTTCCGTCAGCCAGTCCACCTGATCCCGGGCGATGGCCTCCGCCGAACGGCCCGGGAACAGCCGGCAGATGGGACCGTCGAAGTCGAAGAGGACGTACCGTGTTCGCGCGACCAACTCCCGAAGGCTCTCGAACTCACTGGCCACCACGTCGGTCTGTCCCGTCTCAGCAGTCACTCAGCGAGTGTCGGCGAATCGGCGATCGAATCCCAGAGGGCGTCGAACCATTTCTGGGTCTCCGCCACGAACTCCGGGTCCCGCCGGACGAACAGCGGCGAACTGAGTCCCCGCACGTCATGGACATCGACCTGCCCGACGCCGTGGACCTCCTTCGGATAGGTGTCGATGTGGTAGAGGCCCTCCAACACCTTCTTGCCGTTCAGGATGTACCTCTTGGTCAGCGGCGTGTTCCTGATCCGGCGGAAGGCCGCCTTGGCGTCCAGGTTGTGCTCCTCACGCAAGGAGCGGACGGCGCTCCGCATGACGCTGATCTGGTGGTCGATCTGGAGCATCACCTCCCGCTGGACCGCCTCCCGGTGCTCGGGCTGACTCACCGGGACCGGAAACGTCAGTGCGCTGTCCCGACTCGGCACCAGGCACCGCACCCGGACCGGGCGAGGGCTCACCCGTCCGCTCTCGATGACCGTGCGCACATGGTTCAGCCCGTGCATCAGCGTCTCCGCGGTGAAGCACAGTGCGTCGATCCGTACGTGGGGAACCTCGCGATCCTTGAAGGCCTCCTCCAGATGAGGGACCAAAGACACCAGCGCCCCCTTGGGCCCCTGCGTGTCTTCCGAGGGGCCCGCCACTGTCGGGGGGCTGCCCTTCCTCACGTTGTCCAGCAGACCGTCCGCCTGAAGTGCTCGCAGGGCCTGGCGGACCGCCCCCCGCTCCACTCCGAACTGCTCGGCGAGTCTGACCTGGGCGGGCAGGCGGTCTCCCGGCTTGAGGTCGCCCTTGCGGATGCGCTCGCGAAGCACGAAGGCGATCTCCTGGGGAGAGGCTTTGCGGCTGACGTTCACTGTCGCGTTCTCCGGGTTCGCAGTCGGGCTCCGCTCGTCGCCGCGGCCGCGGAGCGCCGCGTGCGACATCCGTCAGAAAAGTGTGAGGTCCGTGGTGATGGTTTCCCAGAGTGCCTCGAACCACTTCTGGGACTCCTCCACGAACGCGGCGTCGCGTTGGCCGGCCTGTGTCTCGAAGGAGAAGAGCAGCGACTCGGTGCCGAGGACGTCGTACATGTCGATCGTACCGCTGCCCGAGGGCTCCTCCCGGCGCGTGATCATGTAGTACGCCATCAGCGCCTCCCTGCCGTTGAGGAGGTACAGCTTGACCGGCGGGGTGAACGGCAGCGCGCGGAACGTGACACGGACGTCGATGCCGTGCGAGGTGCGCAGGGCATGGAGGTTGTGGCGCAGGACATGGCCCTGCGCGTTGCGCATCTCCAGCCAGCGCCGGTGGACCGGGTCGTCGCCGTCGCGGCCCTCGACCGGCACGGGGAAGGCCAGGTCGATGTCCCGGGACGGCAGCAGGATGCGGACGTCGATCGACTCGGGGCGAATACGGCCGTCGTGGATGAGGCGGAGGGGTTCGCTGAGCGCGACGAGAAGGGTCTCGGCCGTCAGGCATGCCGCGTCGACACTCACCCGCGGGGCGGAGAACGCCTCCGCCAGCCGCGGTGCCAGCCCCACCATCGTCGGCTGTGGCTCGGACCTCGTCGGGGCCGGCTCGGCGATCCGGGGCGGGCTGCCCTTGCTGACGTTGCTGAGGAGGCCGTCCTCCTGGAGTGCCCGCAGGGCCTGGCGGACGGTACCGCGCTCCACGCCGAACTCCTCGGCGAGTTCTGCCTGGGTGGGCAGGCGGTCGCCGGCCCTGAGGTCCCCGGCACGGATGCGTTCCCGCAGGATCTCGGCGATTTCCTGGGGCGAGAGCCTTCTGCTGCCGTTCACTGCCACGTTCTCCTGGGTCACGACCAAACGCTACAACTCTGATCCATCTATGGGGAGTTGTTTGTGAGTTGTTTATGAGTAGGGGCCAAGTGGGGACAACTACATCAGACTTGGTTGCCAACTTGGTTGAGTTGGCGGAAGTTTTGCCTCCTCATTGCCCCACCCCCACGACCGCCCGCCCCGGAAGCCCGAAGGGGGAACCAAAGTGCCTGCCCTCGCCCTCCTCTCCGCCGTTTTCGTCGTCGGCATCGAGCAGACCGTCCAGTGGAAGTACGGCGTCACCGGCATCATCGGCCTGCTCCTGCTCACCATCGGCATCAAGGCAAACAGCCCCGCCTTCAGCTCGGTGGGGGCCGTCGTGCTCGCGCTGCTGGTCTCAGGGCCCGCCCTGTGAGTCAGGAACGCCCTGGTCAGCCACTGTGGGAGAGCTCAGCTCGTGAGCACCAGCTCCGAACTGATCGTCTCCCACAGTGCGTTGAACCACAGGTGCGACTGTTCCACGAACGTCGTGTCGCGCAGGCCGGCGCCCTGCTCGAAGGCGAACAGCATCGACCGGGTGCCCTCGGCGTCGTACATCTCCAGGTGCTCGTGGTCGATCTCCTCCTCGCGGCGCGTCAGCGTGTAGAAGGCGAAGAGCGCTTCCGTGCCGTTGAGCAGGTACAGCTTCACGGGCGGGGTGAAGGGCAGGGCACGGAAGGAGATGTGCACGTCGATGCCGTGCGTGGCCCGCAGAGCCAGCAGGTTGTGGCGGAGCACCTGGCCCTGGGCGTTGCGCTGGGCCAGCCAGCGGCGTTGCAGCCGGCCGTCGGCCGAGGGGTCGACCGGCGCCGGGAAGGCGAGGTCGATGTCACGGCTCGGCAGCAGCACGCGGACGTCGACCTTGGCCGGTTTCAGCTCACCCGAGTGGATCCGGCGCAGCGGTTCGCCGACGGCGAGCGTGAGGGAGACCGAGGTCAGACACAGGGCGTCGATCTCGACGTGCGAGGACGCGAATGCGGTCGCTATGCGGGGTGCGAGAGCCACCGTGGTGGGCAGCGGCGGGGCTTCGGGGCCGGTCAGGGCCCTGCCGAGGCCCGGGTCGGGGGCGACGGTCGCGGGGCTGCCCTTGGACACGTTGGTCAGCAGGTTCTCCGACTGCAGGATGCGCAGTGCCTGGCGGACGGCCCCGCGTTCGACCCCGAACTCGTCGGCCAGTCTGGCCTGCGTGGGCATGCGCTGGCCGGGACGCAACGCACCGGACCGGATCCGGGCACGCAGTTCGTCTGCCACTTCGTGGTGTGACTTCTGTGCCCGCTGTGACCTGTTCCGTCCATTGACGGAAGCGCGTTTCGGGTCCACGACCAAACACTACAACTTCCCGCCATCTTTGGGCAGTTCCAGGGAAGGTGGTTATGAGCCGCTTCCAAGCGGAGATAAGTACTGTTGAGTTGGTCACCAACTTGAGCAACGTGGTCAAACCTTCACAAGGTTGGCCATCAGAGTGACAGTCAGCATCAGAGTGACGCTCAAAAACTGTCGTCCCGAAGGGGAGAGGAGGACCGCCATGCCACTCATCGCCATCGCGATCGCCGCGCTCGCCGTCGGCTTCGAACAGCTCGTGCAGTGGAAGTACGGCGCGATGGGCATCGTCGCCTTCATCGCGCTGACCATCGGCTACAAGGCCAGGAGTGTGGCGATCGGCGGGATCGGAGCGGTCATCCTCGTCATGCTGCTCGCCCAATCCGGCTGATCGGGCTCCCTTCCGGAGGGGAGCCGGGAGCCCGCTCGGTCCGCACCACCGCACAGCCACAACTGAACAACGCAGGCACCGAGGCACAGCCACAACTCAAGACAGACGCACAGCCACAACTGAACAGCCACAGCTACGGATGAAGCATCACGGTCGCTGTCACCGCCAGGAAGGAGAACTCAGAACATGTCCGGGCACCAAGGTCGCCCGGACGAACGCAGCAGGGCGTCGGCCTCACGGGCGGCGCCCGCTCGCTCTTCCCGCACCCGGCCCAGCGCCGCCAGCCGCAGCACCGACTCGCCGCCCAGCCAGAGGGTGGCGAGCTCGCCCACGTCCAGCGTGAGGTCGGCGCTCCGCGTGGTCGGCGTGCAGGTCGCGCCCTGCGCCGACGCCTCCAGCCGGTAGCGGCCGCCGGTCAGCCCGGCCCGGTCGACGACCTCCAGCACCAAAGACGCCTCCCGCTCGTACGTCCGCGCCTCCAGGGCCCGTACGACGTCGAGGATCCGCACCCACAGCCAGTCCGCCTGCGCGGTGACCCTCGCTGCCCGCGGGTCCGGCAGGAAGTACGGGAGCAGGTCGTCGAGGCCGCGCCAGCCGCTCTTGACCTTCGTCACCCAGTCGATCGAGCAGAGGTAGTGCCACAGGGCACGCTCGGCCGCCGGGTTGGTGGCGATCAGCCAGTTCACCTCTGCCGTGTTGTGCGGCTGCTTGTCGTGCCAGTTGTCGTCCGACTCGTACGACGCCATGCCCTCGACCTCACCGTCCGCCGAGCGGTACACGGCGTAGAAGGGCTCCTTCCACGACGAGCCGAGCCGTACGGCACCCGTGTTGACCTGCCACCACCACTCGTCGCGGCTGACGGCGCCCGGCTGGGCGCGGCGCAGCCGCTCATGCAGTTCGGGGCCGAGTTTGCGGACGTCCTCCGCTTCCACCAGGTCGATCCGGCCGCCGTCCTCCGGGACGGGCCGACGGCGGTCGAGGCCGGAGCGCGGGACGTCGACGGTCCACTCGGTCATCCAGGTGGCGGGGCCGAAGCCGTAGCGGCCGTAGATCGGGTACTCGGCGGCGATCAGCGTGGCGACTACGTCCCCGCGTTCCTTCGCGGCCGCCAGGTCCTGCGCCATCATGCGGGTGAGCAGGCCGCGGCGGCGGTGCGTGGCCGTGACGGTGACGCCGGTGATCGCGTCGGCCGGGACGGGGGTGCCGCCGACGGCCGTCAGCTCCTGGGCGAAGGACTTGAACGTCGCCACGCAGCGGCCGCCGTCGAAGGCGCCGAGGAAACGGCCCGGGACGAACCGGCTGCGGCGGGCTTCGAGCTCGGTCTCGGAGGGGGTGGGCTCGCGGAGGAAGCCGGTGTTCACCGCGCGAAGCCAGTCGGTGAACTCGGCCTCGGTGATCGGGCGTACGTCTATGTGGGGGCGGCTGGTCATAACGTCACGGTAGGTCTGCGGCGGGTGGGTGTCGCGGGGATTTTCCTCGCCCCCGCCGCCCCTGCCCGTCCCATCCGTGGGGGCCGCCGCCCGCAGACCCACGATCCGGCACTGAACCGGCCTCGTCCTCGGCGCCGGGGAGTCGCGACCGGTGCCGGGGAGTCGCGACAGAACTCCGCCCGGATCTCCCCCGCCTCGCGCCCCGCTCCCAGCAGCGGCGACTGCCCGATCCAGTCCACCACCGGCGAGTCGACCCCATCAGCGCCCGCGCCCGCACCGACACCGGCACCGGGGCCCGCCCCGACCCGTCCTCGACCTTGAACGCCAGCACCCGGCCGTCCGGCAGGGCCACCGACCGGACCGCCTCCGTGCCCGCCATCGACAGTCCGGGGATCAGGAGACCTGCCCCGGAATGAGACCGGGATCGCCGGGCCGCCGCCTCACACGAGCAGGTCGTCCACTTGTGCTTCCCCTTCACGGTATCTGCGGGCGATCTCCGCGCTGCAGTCGTCGGCCGTGCGCTGCAGCCGCTGCCGCCGCCGGGACACCTGCTGCTCGTACCGCACGAGCCGCCCCATCGCGGTGTTCAGCTCCAGGTCGGTGCGGGCGTCCAGGTCGGAGAGCTCGACCTCGGCGAGCATCTCCGCGGCCAGCAGCCGGTACTCCTCGCTGTGCGGCGTGCCCACCGTCACATGGCGGGCCGAGGAACGGTGGCGGGCCGGGGCGTCGGTCAGGATCTGCGGGAGGCGCTCCACCACGGAGCCCGCCCCCGTGTCCGCCTCCGGGGCCACCCCTGTGGCCACGGCCGGCTTCGGCCCGCGTCGCACCAGTTCCGCCCGCAGGATGTCGATCCGGCCCTGCAGCAGCCGCCGCACGTAGCTGAGGTCGGCCTCGTCGCGCTGGGCGTCCCTGCGCAGGGTGCGCAGCTCGGGCAGGCTCAGCAGGGTCAGGTCGTGCTCGGGCGGATCCGCGGGCAGCGGCGGACTGTCGGTGCGCTGCACGGGCGGCCTGGGTGTCTCCCAGTCCTCCGCGCGGATCTCGCCCTCGCGGGTCGACGAGACAGCCCGGGGCGGCTGCCCCGTACTCGGTGTGCTCATGTGCCTCTACCGTCCCCTCGACCGGCGTGTGGGAGCATCGTGCCACCCCAAGTGGCCGCTATGTGACCGAGTGCCCCCGATCGGCCCCAGATGGGGGGGTAAGGATCAAAAAGAAGCCCCGTACGAGCCAATGCCGGGCGCACGGCATGATGGTCGGCATGCGTGCAGTGGTGCAGAGGGTGGACGGTGCGAGCGTCCTCGTGGACGGCGAGACGGTCGGGGCGATCGAGGGCGAGGGCCTGTGCGTCCTGGTCGGGGTGACCCATGAGGACACCAAGGAGAAGGCGGCCCAACTGGCCCGCAAGCTCTGGTCGATCCGCATGCTGGCGGAGGAGAAGTCGTGCAGCGACATCGACGCCCCGCTCCTCGTCATCAGCCAGTTCACCCTCTACGGCGACGCCCGCAAGGGCCGCCGCCCCACCTGGAACGCCGCCGCACCGGGCGACGTCGCCGAGCCGCTGGTCGACGAGGTGGTCGCCCGGCTCCGCTCACTCGGCGCGACGGTGGCGACGGGCCGTTTCGGTGCGAAGATGCGCGTCTCGCTGACGAACGACGGCCCGTTCACGGTCCTGATCGAGATCTAGTGCCGCGTCAGCCAGGGTCGCCCGTCAAGGAGCGGCGTCCGGTGCGTGCTCTCGGCGTGCCGGGCCCTGGCTGCCGGAAGGTGACGACAGGGCCCAGCACGCCGCAGTCGCTACGGCTCTACGACGACCTCCTGCGCCGCCGCCGTCGTGTCCGCGACGAGCGGCGCGTCCACCGGGACGTTCCGCTTCACCAGGGCGAGGGCGACCGGGCCGAGTTCGTGATGCCGTACGGACGTGGTGATGAAGCCGATCTTGCGGCCGTCGGGTGCCTCGTCCGCGACCCGGAGCTCCGTGCCGGGCGTCGGCAGGTGAACCTCGCTGCCGTCCAGATGGAGGAAGACGAGACGGCGCGGCGGTTTGCCCAGGTTCTGGACGCGGGCGACGGTCTCCTGACCGCGGTAGCAGCCCTTCTGCAGGTGCACTGCCGTGCCGATCCAGCCCAGCTCGTGCGGGATGGTGCGGTGGTCGGTCTCGAAGCCGAGGCGGGGCCGGTGGTGCTCGACGCGCAGCGCCTCGTACGCCAGGATCCCGGCCGCGGGGCCGGACGTCTCGGCGTACGACTCCAGGTCGGCGCGCGGGAGGAAGAGGTCGCGGCCGTACGCCGTCTCGCGTACGACGACGCCCTCGGGGACTTCCGCGATGGAACCCGCCGGCAGGTGGACGACCGCGAAATCGGCGGTCCGGTCGGCGACTTCGACCCGGTAGAAGAACTTCATCGACTCGAGGTACTCGATCAGCGCGTCCTGGGTGCCGGGTTCGACGTGCGCCCAGACCGTCTCGCCGTCGTCGACGAGGTACAGGGCGTGCTCGATGTGGCCGTGCGCGGACAGGATCAGCGCCTCGGTGGCCTCGCCGACGGGCAGGTCGCTGACGTGCTGGGTGAGCAGCAGGTGCAGCCAGCTCAGACGGTCGTCGCCGGTGACCGTGACGACCCCGCGGTGCGAGAGGTCCACGAAGCCGGTGCCGTCGGCGAGGGCGCGCTGCTCGCGGAACAGGTCTCCGTAGTGGGCGGCGACGCCTTCGTCCACGCCCTCGGCGGGGACGGCGCCGCGCAGGGACAGCAGTGGGCTCTTCATACGGCTAAGCCTACGACTCGGTAGTTGAACTTTTGAGCTGGCAGTCCTTGCACCGGCCGAAGATCGCGAAGTGCTTCATGTCGGTGTCGAAACCGAAGGTCTCGCGCAGCTTGGCCGTGAAGTCGGCGGCGACCGCGACGTCGGCCTCGATCACGTTGGTGCAGTCGCGGCAGACGAGATGGATGTGGTGGTGCCGGTCCGCCAGGTGGTAGGTGGGGGCGCCGTGCCCGAGGTGCGCGTGGGAGACCAGACCGAGCTCCTCCAGGAGCTCCAGTGTCCGGTACACCGTGGAAATGTTGACCCCCGACGCCGTCTTCCTCACTTCCACGAGGATGTCGTCGGGGGTCGCGTGCTCCAGGGTGTCCACGGCTTCGAGCACAAGTTGCCGCTGCGGGGTCAGCCGGTAGCCGCGCTGCCGCAGATCACTCTTCCAGTCGGTGCTCACCACACTGGAAGTCTAGGACTACTCGAACGGGGGCCCTACTTGAAAAAGGCGATGCCGTCGTCCGGCATGTCGTCCGGGAGGGCCTTGGCCCAGCGCTCGACGTCTTCCGGGGTGACGACCTTCTTCAGGTGCGCGGACATGTAGGGTCGCAGCTCGACCTCGGGGGTCTGCTTCTCGCCGACCCACATGAGGTCGCTCTTCACATAGCCGTACAGGCGCTTGCCGCCGCTGTACGGGCCGGAGGCGGCGGTGCGCGCGACCGCGTCCGTGACCAGGTCGATCTGCGGCTTCTGGTGGGCCAGCTCGCCGTACCAGACCTCGACGACGCCGTCGTCACGGGTCATCGTGACCTCGACCTTGCGGTCGGCGTCGACGCGCCAGAAACCGGACTCGGACTCCAGTGGCCGGACCTTGTTCCCGTCGTTGTCCAGCACCCAGGTGTGGGAGTGGTACTCCAGGAAGTCCCGGCCGTCGTGCGTGAAGGTGACCTCCTGCCCGAAGTTGCACTTCTCGGAGCCGGGGAAGTCGTGCACGCCGGCACCCGTCCAGCTGCCGAGCAGGAAGGCGAGCGGGACGAGGTCCTTGTGGAGGTCGGACGGGATCTCGATCATGAGTGGCAGTTCCTAGACGTGGGTCAGCGCTGGCCCTGGTACAGCTTCTTCACGGTCAGTCCGGCGAAGGCGAGGACGCCGACGCAGACCAGAACCAGCAGGGCTTCGAAGAATGCCTCAAGCACGGGGTGCTCCTTGGTGAGCGAGGGTGGGCGGCACAGCGGTGGCACAAGAGCCGGGCCCCAGCTTAGTCGGCCGGGGCCCGCTGCTCCTTGTGAGGTACGCCCACGCCGATTCAGCCGAGCAGCCGGCTCTGCAGGGTCACCGTCTGCTGGATGGGGACGGCGGGGGCGGTGCCCTTCCGGGACTGGACGACCGACCGGCGCGAGGACGTCAGCGCTGGGCCGGCGTTGACTACGATTCGGGCATGGCGAAGAAGCTCGTGATCAAGGTGACCGCGGGGGCCGATGCCCCCGAGCGCTGCTCGCAGGCGTTCACGGTGGCGGCGGTGGCCGTGGCCAGCGGAGTCGATGTGTCCCTGTGGCTGACCGGGGAGTCCGCGTGGTTCGCCCTGCCGGGCCGTGCCGCCGAGTTCGAGCTGCCGCATGCCGCGCCGCTGCCGGACCTGATCGACTCGATCCTGGCCGGGGGCCGTCTCACCCTGTGCACCCAGTGCGCTGCCCGCCGGGACATCACGGAGAAGGATGTCATCGAGGGCGTACGGATCGCGGGCGCGCAGGTCTTCGTCCAGGAGGCACTGGAGGACGGGACCCAGGCGCTCGTCTACTGAGATTTCCGAACCCACAGGCAGCACGGGTGCCCGAGGGGTCGAACAGGACGCGTACGTCACACTGCGGCCGGTGGTCGGCGAGCACGGCAACGCCCTCGGCCTCCGCCCGCGCGGTCTCCGCCTCCAGGTCGTCCGCCTCGATGCCGAGGTGCGGCATCACCTGCTGGTCGCCGGGTTCGCGCGGTGGGCCGACGAGAACCCGGTCGGGCTCCTCTCGGCGCACCTCGTACCCGAGCAGACGCACGTAGAACCCGGCTCGCGCGCGTCGCGCGTGTCGAGCGCCACGGTGGACGGCTTCGCGGGCGACATGCGCCCCTCGCTACCGCTGCCGCTTCTTCCCGTCCAGCTCGTCCCACCACTCGTCGGACTTCGGGTCGCCGGATGGATCGTCCCACCAGCGGTCCTCGGGGCCGCGCCGGTTGGCGACCATGGCGGCGAGCGGCGGGATGACCATGGCGACCACGCACATGCCGACGGCCGCCGGAGTCGACCACAGGCGCACGACTCCCCAGGCCAGGACGAACAGCCCGATACAGGTGCCCATCATGGCGAAGTACACGTGCCGTCGCCGTGCGTACATACGTCCAGGGTAGGCCGCGGCTCCGGGCATGCCGAAGGGCCGCACCCCAGGTGTCCGGCCCGGGAGGTGCGGCCCTTCGGCCGTCAGGTCTGGATCAGACCGCGATCGCGACCTCCGCGAGGCCGCCCTGCTGGGCGACGACGGTGCGGTCGGCGGTGCCGCCGGGGACGAGGGCGCGGACGGTCCAGGTGCCCTCCGCCGCGTAGAAGCGGAACTGCCCGGTGGCGGAGGTCGGCACCTCCGCGGTGAACTCGCCGGTCGAGTCGAGCAGTCGGACGTATCCGACAACCGGCTCGCCGTCGCGGGTCACCTGGCCCTGGATGGTGGTCTCACCGGGCTTGATCGTAGAGGCGTCCGGGCCGCCGGCCTTCGCTCCACACATGTCGTACTCCTGAAGAGGTCTAGAAAGGTCGGTCGGGTCGGTTACTTGTTGGCGCCGAGCTCGATCGGCACGCCCACGAGGGAGCCGTACTCGGTCCAGGAGCCGTCGTAGTTCTTGACGTTCTCGACACCGAGCAGCTCGTGCAGGACGAACCAGGTCAGGGCCGAACGCTCGCCGATACGGCAGTAGGCGATGGTGTCCGTGGCCAGGTCGACGTTCTCCTCGGCGTAGAGCTCCTTGAGCTCGTCGTCCGACTTGAAGGTGCCGTCGTCGTTGGCGTTCTTCGACCACGGGATGTTGCGCGCGGTCGGGACGTGGCCGGGGCGCTGCGACTGCTCCTGCGGCAGGTGGGCGGGCGCGAGCAGCTTGCCGGAGAACTCGTCGGGGGAACGGACGTCCACCAGGTTCTGGCTGCCGATCGCGGCGACCACGTCGTCGCGGAAGGCGCGGATGGACGTGTCCTGCGGCTGTGCCTTGTACTCGGTCGCCGGGCGCTCGGGCACGTCGGTGCCGTCGACCAGCTCGCGGGCGTCGAGCTCCCACTTCTTGCGGCCGCCGTCCAGGAGCTTGACGTTCTCGTGGCCGTAGAGCTTGAAGTACCAGTAGGCGTACGAGGCGAACCAGTTGTTGTTGCCGCCGTAGAGGACCACCAGCGTGTCGTTGGCGATGCCCTTCGCCGACAGGAGCTTCTCGAAGCCCTCCTGGTCGATGAAGTCACGGCGGACCGGGTCCTGGAGGTCCTTGGTCCAGTCGATCCGGATGGCGTTCTTGATGTGGTTCTTCTCGTACGCGGACGTGTCCTCGTCCACTTCGACGATGGCGATGCTCGGGTCGTCCAGGTGGTCCTGGACCCAGTCGGCGTCGACCAGGACGTCGCTGCGGCTCATGCTCTTTCTCCTCCGGGGCAGTTGCGGCGGGGCGTGCGAGTGAGAAGGGTGTGCGCGCGCTCGCGGTCGAGGCAGCGCACAGGTGCCCTGGGCAGGGCGGCGGGGAACACGGAAGTCGATGCTTCCGCTCAGAAGGTGCGACAGAGCATGGCGGCGACGCGGCACAGGTCTACTGCCCGCCGCTTCGTGAGATCCGCCTGTCGCTTCATGCTGTCGATCGTAGGGACGGACAGCGGGGCATGTCACCGCCGTGTCGTATTCTGAGATGCGATCGTCCGGGATATGGGACGAGAAGGCCTCCAGGGCCGTGGCCGCCCGACTCCGGGGCCGGTGTTCGGGTCGTCACATCTGCGGTGCGGACAGCCACGTCTCACCTCTCGGACACCGGGGGTGTGCGCCGAACGTCGTCCTACCCGGCGAGCCTGACGTTGGAACCCTTCACCGAGATCTCCACACCCTCTTCCGCGGCCTGCACCTTGTCGAGCCGGACGCCGCCCGGCAGCTCCTCGATGGTCTGCTGGAAGTCGGTGATCGAGCGGAGCGCGGTCTCGGCGAGGTCGATGCCGAGGTCGGGCAGCGAGTCGGCGCGCACCTTCACGGTGTCACCGTCGACGACCGCGACCGAGCTGAGGACGGAGACGGGCTTGGTCAGCTTGATGCCCAGGATCGTGGCGTCGATCTTCACCTTGATCTTGCCGTTCCCGCCGTCGGACAGGCCCACGACCTGGGCCTTGACCGCCGGCGCGACCCGGGTGGGTTCGGACTTCGCCGCCTTCAGCAGCTCGTCGTAGCCGATGGTCGCGGTGCCCGTGGCGGTGGCGGCGGTGGCGGAGCTGTAGTCGCCGGAGAACGTCACGCCCTTCATCTCGGCCCTCAGGTCGGCGATGCGGATCGTGTCGCCGTCGGTGCCGGTGGACGCCTCGTAGTCCTTGATGCCGACCTCGACGTCGTCCAGTTCGCCGTCGGCGGCCTGGGTGAGGAAGGGGAAGCCGTTGATGGAGACGTCCGGAGTGGCGGCCAGGCCCTCGGTGGTCTTCAGCTTGTCGGCCGCCTCGTCCTCAGCGAAGCCGACCGCGACACGGTCCGCGATCACGAAGAGGCCGCCCAGGATCACGACGACGATCAGAAGTATTCGCAGCGCGCGCATCCGGTTGTTCCCCCCACGACGACGGTCCCTGACGACCGGGTGGCCGTCCAGCGCGACAGTAGTCCCGCGGACGGCGGCTGCCGGGGGATTGTCGATCACCTGTGACAGGGCAGGGGCACTACCCCAGCGCCCGCCCCAGCACCCACACCGCCGGCGCCGCGGCCGCCAGCGGCAGGGCCACGCCCGCCGTGAAGTGCACGAAGCGGGACGGGTAGTCGTAGCTCGCCACCCGGTGGCCGATCAGCGCGCACACCGCCGCCCCGGTGCCGAGCAGCGCTCCCTTCGTCCCCAGGCCCGTCATCCCCCCGACCGCGATGCCCGCGCCCGCCGCGGCGAGCAGCGAGACCACGACGGACGCCGGGGCCGGCAGCGGCAGGGCACGGGCCAGGACGGCCACCGCCACCGCGGCCGCGCCGGCCGTCACCGCGTCCGCCTCGGCCGCGAGGTACCCGGCCGCGACGACGGACAGCGCCGCCGAGGCGACGGTCGCCATCAGGCCGTACATCCGCTCGTCCGGGTCGGCGTGCGAGCGCAGCTGGAGGACGAGGGTCAGCAGGACCCAGACGCCGAGGGTGCCGAGGATCGCCGCCGGCCCGTGCTCGCGGCCCGCCGCGAGGAGCGCCACGTCCGCGGTGAGCGCGCCCGCGAAGGCCAGCGCGATGCCCTGCCGGGCGGGCCACATGCCGTTGAGCCGGAACCAGCCCGCGGCGGTGACCGCCTGGAGGACGACGAGCGGGACGGCCAGGGCGTACGGGCCGACGGCGGCCGTACCGGACAGCAGGAGCCCGAGGACCGCGGTGAGCGCGGCGGGCTGCATGCCGGGTTCGATGACCGGTGAGCGGCCCTCGAGCCGGGCCCGCTGCGCGTCGGTGATCCGGGAGTTGCCGGAGAGGGTGGCCGGACCGTACTCGGGGGCCTCGTCGGCGCCCTGGGTGGTGGTGCCGGTGGGGTGGGACTGCTGGGCGACGCCAGCGGCGCCGGGCTCCGGGTGACCGGGGTCGTACGCCTGCTGCGGCTGCGGCGGCAGATACGCCGTGTCCGCGGCCGACACCGGCGCCTGCGTCTGCGTTTCCCAGGTGTGCCCCTGCCACCGCTGGGTGTTCTGCTGCGCGGCGTGCGGATCCTCGTACCCCTGCTGCCCGGGCCACGCCTGCTGCTGGAAGGGGTCGTACCCCGTGTGGTCGTACCCCGTGTGGTCGTACCCCTCGTGGGGGTAGCCGCCCTCATACGGCTGGTTGGTCATCGCTCACCCTCCTGCGAACGGCGGGAGCACCTCGACCGTGCCGCCGTCGGCCAGCCGTACCGTCTCATGCCCGCGGGTGCCCACGGGGTCGCCGTCGACGAGGAACGAGCATCGCTGCAGGACGCGCACGAGTTCGCCGGGGTGTCGCTCGCGCGCCGCGTCGAGCGCATCGGCGAGGGTGGCCGCGTCGTACGGCTCCTCGGCGACCCCGGCCGCGGCCTTCGCGGCGGCCCAGTAGCGCACCGTGACCTTTGGCATCAGGTTCCTCTGTCGATTCGGCGGTGTACACGGTCAGGCTAGCCGCCCCGTGAGACGGCCCAGTCCCCGATCCGGGCCAGCAGCGCGTCGGCCGCGGCGTGCTCCGCGTGGCCCATGCCGGGCTCCAGCCACAGTTCGCCGTGGTCACCGGCGGCCGCGGCCAACATGCGGGGGTGGTCCACCGGGAAGTAGCCGTCCCGGTCGCCGTGCACGATCAGAAGAGGGGTGGGCGCGATGCGCGGCACCGCCTCCACCGGGGAGAGCGGGACCGGGTCACTCCCCCACTGCCCATGGTGGATCCGCGTCCTGAGTCCGAAGCGGCTCACCAGGCGGCCCGCGGGCCGCGTCACCAGCCAGTGCAGCCGCCGCATGGGGGCGGTGCCCCGGTAGTACCAGCGGGCGGGAGCACTCACCGAGACCACCGCGTCCGTGTGCGCCCGCGCGCGCTCCTCGCGCCCCGGTCCGTACAGCGCGGCGTGCCGCAGTACCACCGAGCCGCCCATCGAGAAGCCGACGGTGACCACGCGCGCGTGCCCGAGCTCGCGCGCCCAGGCGACCGCGGCCGCGAGGTCCAGCACCTCCCGGTCGCCGACGGTCGACCGCCCGCCGGACGCCCCGTGCCCCCGGAAGGAGAAGGTGACCACGGCCCCGTACCGCGTGAACGCCTCCGCCACCCGCCGGACGTGCGGCCGGTCCACATCGCCGGTGAAGCCGTGCGCGACGACGAACACCAGGTCACCGGAAGGTGGCGCGGAGGCGTCGTATACGACCCGACCCGGTTCGTATACGGAATCGATCGTCACCCCGTCGACAGTGTGCAGAAACGTCCGCAAACGGGTATATCTGCTTGTCTCAGAGTGCGGACGAACGGTGGAACGTGCCACATCACCTGCCGGACCGGTGCTCATGTGGGCTATTCTGCTGGACAGAGGACTCGGGCAGCGTAGCCCCCGGGTCCTTTTGTGCTTTCGGAAGCGTTGTATACGAAGCGGGAAACCGCAGGTGTACGGGGCCCCGGGATCGCAGAGCAATACCGCAAACGTCCTCGCAGGGACCGAGGAGGAACCAGACGTATGAGTTCTCTGCTGCTCCTGACCAACGCCCTCCAGCCGTCGACGGAGGTGCTTCCGGCCCTCGGCCTGCTGCTGCACAACGTGCGGGTGGCCCCGGCGGAGGGACCCGCGCTCGTCGACACCCCGGGTGCCGACGTCATCCTCATCGACGGCCGGCGTGACCTCCCGCAGGTACGCAGCCTGTGTCAGCTGCTGCGCTCCACGGGCCCCGGCTGTCCGCTCATCCTCGTCGTCACCGAGGGCGGCCTGGCCGCCGTCACCGCCGACTGGGGCATCGACGACGTCCTCCTCGACACCGCGGGACCGGCGGAGGTCGAGGCGCGCCTGCGTCTGGCCATGGGCAGGCAGCAGATCGTCAACGACGACTCCCCCATGGAGATCCGCAACGGCGACCTGTCGGTGGACGAGGCGACGTACTCGGCGAAACTCAAGGGCCGCGTCCTCGACCTCACCTTCAAGGAGTTCGAGCTCCTGAAGTACCTCGCCCAGCACCCGGGCCGCGTCTTCACGCGCGCGCAGCTGCTGCAGGAGGTCTGGGGGTACGACTACTTCGGTGGCACCAGGACGGTCGACGTCCACGTACGACGCCTGCGCGCCAAGCTCGGACCCGAGCACGAGGCGCTGATCGGAACCGTCCGGAACGTCGGTTATCGATTCGTTACGCCGGAGAAGGGCGACCGCGGCGGCGACGAGTCGAAGGCCAGGGCGGAGGCCGGTGCGAAGCCGCAGGACGCGGACGAGACGGCCTCCCTGGACCAGACCGAGGTCCCGGCCGAGGCCTGAGCAGTCTCGCGGATGTGAGGTACGGCTCCTCCCGGAACCATGATCCGCACCTTTACGCCCTGCCCAGAGCGGGTCCATCCGCGTAGACTCCGCGCGTGGCCAAGGTGACTCGGGACGACGTAGCACGATTGGCGGGTACTTCCACCGCCGTAGTCAGCTATGTCATCAACAACGGACCCCGGCCGGTCGCCCCGGCCACGCGCGAGCGTGTCCTCGCCGCGATCAAGGAACTGGGGTACCGGCCCGACCGGGTCGCCCAGGCCATGGCCTCGCGGCGTACGGACCTCATAGGCCTGATCGTGCCGGACGCGCGCCAGCCCTTCTTCGGGGAGATGGCGCACGCGGTCGAACAGGCCGCGTCCGAGCGCGGAAAGATGGTGCTCGTCGGCAACTCCGACTATGTCGGCGAGCGCGAGGTCCACTATCTGCGGGCCTTCCTGGGCATGCGGGTCTCCGGGCTCATCCTCGTCAGCCACGCGCTGAACGACCTCGCCGCCGCCGAGATCGAGGCCTGGGACGCCCGGGTCGTCCTCCTCCACGAGCGGCCCGAGGCCATCGACGACGTCGCCGTCGTCACCGACGACCTGGGCGGCGCGTACCTCGCCGTCCGCCACCTCCTGGAGCACGGCTACGAGTACGTCGCCTGTATGGGCGGCACCGCGGAGACCCCGGCGGTCGGCGACCCCGTCTCCGACCACGTCGAGGGCTGGCGGCGCGCCATGCGGGAAGCCGGGGTCCCGACGGAGGGCCGGCTCTTCGAAGCCCCCTACAACCGCTACGACGCCTACCAGGTCGCCCTGGAATTCCTCTCCGGGCCCGAGCGTCCGCCCGCGGTCTTCTGCTCCACCGACGACCAGGCGATCGGCCTGCTGCGCGCGGCCCGCGAACTGCGCATCGACGTGCCGGGGGAACTGGCCGTGGCCGGCTTCGACGACATCAAGGAGGCGGCGCTCGCCGACCCGCCGCTGACCACGATCGCCTCGGACCGCTCGGCGATGGCCCGGGCCGCGGTCGACCTCGTCCTCGACGACGGGCTGCGGGTGGCCGGATCGCGGCGCGAGCGGCTGAAGGTGTTCCCGTCACGGCTGGTGCCCCGCAGGTCCTGCGGCTGCGAGTGACCGCGCCGGGGGCCTTTCTGAGGGTTGTCTGAGAGAGCTCGCCGAGCCGCGAGAACCATCTTCACAACGGGCATACGAGGTTCTGCCGGGCTTCTCAGGGAGCACTCAGGGAGCTCTCATCGTCGGCGGACAAGCTCTGTTCCATGACCGAGAGCTTCCGCCGCAGCGGCGAGTACGAACACCCCTACCAGGGCGACCGGCGGCAAGCCGCGTACCCCCAGCAGCAGCACGCCTCCTCCCCCGTGAACCCCGAGTGGCCGCCTCCGCCGGCGAACGAGCCCGCGCAGCCGGTCACCGTGGAGCCGGGCACCACGGTCCGGCACTCGCAGGCCTCCCACACCGCCGCTCCGGCCGGTTTCCCCGCCGAGGGCGCCGGCGCCGCGTACGGCGGTGACGGCAACGGCGGTACGGCTCTCCTCACCGCGGTCCCGGCCGAGCCGGCGCCGAGGAAGAAGCGCACCCGGGGCCCCGTCGCCCTGCTCGCCGCCGTGGCGATCATCGCCGCGGCCATCGGCGGCGGCACCGCCTACGCGGTCCAGGAGCTGACCGGGCAGGACACCGTCGCCACCAGCAGCACCGGCACCAGCGTGGTGCCCTCCAGCAAGAAGGGGGACATCGCCGCGATCGCCACGGCGGTCAGCCCGAGCATCGTCGAGATCAACGCCACCTCGAACTCCGGTGAGTCCACCGGCTCCGGCGTGATCATCACCGGCGACGGCGAGATCATCACCAACAACCACGTCGTCTCAGGCGCGTCGTCGATCAAGGTGAAGACCAGCGACGGCAAGGAGTACACGGCGAAGGTCGTCGGCACCGACAGCAAGATGGACGCCGCTCTGATCAAGCTGGAGAACGCCTCCGGGCTGAAGGCGGCCACCCTCGGCAACTCCGACGGCGTGCAGGTCGGCGACACCGTCGTGGCGATCGGCTCCCCCGAGGGCCTGACCGGCACGGTCACCAGCGGCATCGTCTCCGCACTGAACCGTGACGTGACCGTCTCGACCGACGAGAACCAGGGGCAGGGCCAGGGCGGCGGCAACGGCCAGTGGCCGTTCGAGTTCGGCGGCCGGCAGTTCAACGGCGACACGGGTTCCTCGACCACCACGTACAAGGCGCTCCAGACGGACGCCTCGCTCAACCCCGGCAACTCGGGCGGTGCCCTGATCGACATGAACGGCAACATCATCGGCATCAACTCCGCGATGTACTCCGCCAGTTCGGACTCGTCCTCCGGCGCCGGCAGCGTCGGCCTGGGCTTCGCCATCCCGATCAACACCGTCAAGTCCGACCTGAGCACACTGCGGGCCGGCGGTTCCGACAGCTGAACCACCCCTGACCAGCACCGAACCAGTAGGGAGCACGTCATGATCAAGCAGGTTTCGCACACGGTGGCCGGCACCGACCCGGCCGGGTTCGCCCTGGCCCTTGAGGCGGCGTACGAGTTGCACGCTCCGGTGCCGCGGGCGCCGGAGGTTGCGGTGCCCCGCACGCCGGGCCGCCGCGGCACGGCCGCCGCCCGCACCCGCCGCCGTACCGCAGTACGCGCCTGACCTGCCCGTCCCCCTCCTCCCTCCCCCTTCCCCCTCCCCACGCCTCCCCTCCCCCCTCTCACCCGGCTCTTCCTACGCCCCAGCCGGGAATCATGCGAGGCTGAATGCGTTCAGCCCGCCTGCCGTCCCACCGCACCCGAGGAACCCGAAAACCCATGAGCCCCGCCGATGGCGACCGTGACCCCCAGCGCATCCTGATCGTCGACGACGAGCCCGCGGTGCGCGAAGCACTCCAGCGCAGCCTCGCCTTCGAGGGGTACGACACGGAGGTCGCCGCGGACGGCGCGGACGCGCTGGAGAAGGCCACCGCGTACCGGCCCGACCTGGTGGTCCTCGACATCCAGATGCCCCGCATGGACGGCCTGACGGCCGCCCGCCGGATGCGCGGCGCGGGCACGACGACCCCGATCCTGATGCTGACGGCCCGCGACACCGTCGGTGACCGGGTGACCGGCCTCGACGCGGGCGCCGACGACTACCTCGTCAAGCCCTTCGAGCTCGACGAACTCTTCGCCCGCGTACGCGCGCTGCTGCGCCGCAGCTCCTACGCGGCGGCGGTGACGAACGCTGTCGAGGAGGACGAGGCACTGAGCTTCTCCGACCTGCGGATGGACCTGGCGACGCGGGAAGTGACGCGAGGCGGCCGACCGGTGGAACTGACCCGTACGGAGTTCACGCTCCTGGAGATGTTCATGGCCCACCCGCGCCAGGTCCTCACCCGTGAGCAGATCCTCAAGGCGGTGTGGGGCTTCGACTTCGAGCCCTCGTCCAACTCCCTCGACGTGTACGTCATGTACCTCCGCCGCAAGACCGAGGCGGCCGGCGAACCGCGGCTCGTGCACACGGTGCGGGGTGTGGGGTACGTGCTGCGCCAGGGCGGCACGGAGTGAGCGTGTTCGTACGCCGGTTCCGCTCCCTGCCCATCCGGTCCCGGCTGGCGATGCTGGTCGCCGCGGCGGTGGCGTTCGCGGTGGCTGCGGTTTCGGTGACCTGCTGGTTCATCGTGCAGGGGAAGTTGTACGACCAGGTCGACAGGCAGCTCGACACCGCTGGCTTCCGGCTGAAGGAAGAGCAGGTCACGGCGCTGCTGGCCGCCTGCCCGAAGGAGGTGAGCGACTCCTCCGACAGCATGCGGCCCAGGGACTACTACGTACAGATAGTCACGTCGGACGGCACCGTCTGCGTCTTCAGCGATTCCGCGGGGGTCGTGAAGGCCACGGCCCATGACGAGGAGACGGCGGCGGACCCCGCCCTGGGTGTGCGCAGTTTCCACAACAGCACGGACACCGAGGGCAAGGACGTACGGGTACGGACCTCGGCCGTCGCTCAGGGCATCGGACCCGGCGAGCAGGCCTACCCCGACACCGCGCTGATGGTGGGCGTGTCTCTCAAGGAAACCCAGAACACGCTCAGCGACCTCGCCCTCATCCTCCTCCTCGTCTCCGGCATCGGAGTGATCGGCGCCGGCGCAGCCGGTCTGGCGGTCGCCCGTGCCGGTCTCCGCCCCGTCGACAAGCTCACGGAAGCCGTCGAGCACGTCGCCCGCACCGAAGACCTGGGCATCCGCATCCCCGTGGAGGACGACAGTGAGGACGAAGTCGCCCGCCTCTCCCGCTCCTTCAACTCGATGACGTCGTCCCTGGCCAGCTCCCGCGAGCTGCAACAGCAGCTCATCGCGGACGCGGGCCACGAACTCCGTACGCCCCTGACGTCGTTGCGCACGAACATCGAACTCCTCACCCGCAGCGAGGAGACCGGCCGTCCCCTCCCCGCCGCCGACCGCAAGGCGCTGCTCGCCTCGGTCAAGGCGCAGATGACCGAACTGGCCGCTCTCATCGGCGATCTGCAGGAGCTGTCCCGTTCGGAGGGGCAGCGGGGTGAGCGCGTGCAGGTGATCTCGCTGGAGGACACCGTCGAGGCGGCCCTGCGCCGGGCCCGGCTCCGTGGGCCGGAGCTGACGATCACGGCCGACGTCCAGCCCTGGTACGTACGGGCGGAACCCTCCGCCCTGGAGCGCGCGGTCGTCAACATCCTGGACAACGCGGTGAAGTTCAGCCCGGACGGCGGCACGATCGAGGTGCGGCTCACCGGCGGTGTGCTCACCGTGCGCGACCACGGCCCCGGCATCCCCGCCGAGGAACTCCCCCACGTCTTCGACCGCTTCTGGCGCTCACCGGGCGCCCGCGCGCTGCCCGGCTCCGGCCTGGGGCTGTCGATCGTGGCGCGTACGGTCCGGCAGGCCGGCGGCGAGGTGTTCCTGAGGCAGGCCGAGGGAGGCGGCACGATCGCGACGATACGGCTGCCGGGGGCACCGACCCCGCCACCCGGGACGCAGTAGGCCCGGGCGGGTGGCCAGGCGAAGGTGCCGCCTGCGGGACGGAGTCACAGAAAGCCGAGCATGCCCGGGGAGTCGATGTCGACGGTGACCACGCCGGGTGGATAGGCCTGTTCCCGGTCCGTGAGCAGGATCGACATTCCTGTGAACTCTGGGCGCGGCAGCGCGCAGTACAAGGCGTGACAGATGTGCGCGCCGCCGTAGCCGTCCCGGATCATGGTGCCGATGGTGACCGACGCAACCGTGTTCAGGTCGTCGACGACGACTGAAGAGAACGCGAGCACCCGCCGCGCTGCCTCCGCGTCCTCCGACTCCGCCTGCATGAGGCAGAGAGCGGGGATCCGGAGGACGTCACCCGGAGTGCGTGCCATGTTCCCCGCGAGAAGGTTCAACGTCTTGTGACCGTCCGCGAGGGCACGGGTGGCACCGGTGTCGAGAATGATCACGCAGCCGCACCCCGCGCTTGCCGGACCTTCTCGGCCGCGATCTTGTAAATGTTGCCGAGCACGTCGGGCGCCTGATCGAACTCCTCGTCGCTGATGTCGACGCCGATCACATCGCGGACAACCTGCCGGTCGGCCGACACCCGCTCGGCGATCTGCTGCGCGGTGGGCTGCTCCGAGGCCAGCTGCTCGACGAGCTGTCCCAGGGTCATCCCGCGCTCCTTGGCGACCTGGGCGAGATGGTCGCGGGCCCGTCGGGACACCTGGATGGTCGTGTTCTCTGCCATAGTCCCACCATAGCCCCGCCATCCCCAGCTGACCGACGCCCAGGCCGCCGGACAGGAGGTCACGGACCGGCCGGGCGACCGGACTCCGTCGGCGTCCTGACGTCCCCGGCCGGGCGAAGATGCCGGACAAGGTCCCGGAACCGGTCCCACGACTCGGGTCGGCTGCCGTCACCCAGGTCGTAGTGCAGGGCGCGGCCGAGCGGGACGGACGTGGGGCAGGTCGGAGGGTACCCGGCGCGGCTACGGCCGGCGGCGTCGCTCTCGTCACCGCCGAGCGTGAACGCCACCGGAACCGGTGGGGCTTCGACGTGCGGAGGAACCGTCAGGTCGCGGCGCGCCGGGCGCAGGGAGGTGAGCAGGGTGACGAGACCGTGGTCGGCGGCGAGTGCTCCGGCGAGGAGCTGGATCGCGCTCAGAGGCGGTGCTTCGTCCGTGCCGTATCCGAAGGCCATGGTGATGTCCTCCTCGACGCCGGCCGGTGTCCGCAGCACGCGGACGGTGGCGAGGGCCGGACGGTCGGGGTGTCCGACGGCGATGAGCCAGGTGGGCCGGGGCGCACGGCCGCGGGCCAGGTCGGTCAGCTCACGCGTGGACCATGGGAGGCTGACCGGCTCGGCGGTGCCCCAGCCCGCGGGCGGGGCGCCGGTCAGGTGCCGGAAGACAGCTTCCGGTGCGCGTCCGAGGACGAGGTCCTCCTCGGCGTCATGGCGGGTGCGCAAGGTCAGAATGAGCTGCCGATCACCGGTGTCGGCGCCGTCGGCGAACGCCTGGGCCACCGAGGTGGTGCCGTTGCGGTCGCGTACGGGGGTGAAGGTTCCGTTCTTCCAGTGGAGGACGGCGCCCGACAGTCCGTCGTAGTAGCCGTGCTCGGGATCCTGGACGACCCAGCGGTTGGGCAGGCCGTGCAGGGCCGTGCGGGTGGGCAGGGTGAGACGTGCGGTGGGCGGAGTGACGATCTGCAGGGCGCGGTCGGTGGCGGTCGCGGTGCGCAGGGCGTCGGAGAGCCAGCTGGTCATGGCGACCAGCGGACGGTCCTGGATGACCACGGCCGCCCTGCTGGTGAGGACGTCGATCGCGGGGGTGGCGGGCGCCTGGACGGGAACGGCGGAAACGCCCGTGGTGAGGGGCACCACATCGGTGGTCGCGGCCTCCGGCGGCCAGACCGTGCCGCCGAGCACAGTGGCCAGTCGTCCGGCGAACGAGCCGGCGAGGCGGCCGGCCTCGGCGACCGCGGTGGTTGCGCGGGCCTCGGTCCACCACACCGGCCCTTCCTCGACCGCGTGCTCCAGCAGCCGGGCCGTCTCACCGGGAACCTGGACGAGGACGGGCGCCTCCACCGAGACCAGAGGGCGGCCGTCGGGGGCGCAGAGCTGTACGACCGCGCCGTCGGCCAGGGTGCCGACGCCGAGGTCCGGTCCCCCGGCGTAGAGACCCGCGAGCACGGTGCGCAGGTCCGGCATCCTGGGAGTCAGGGCGATGACGTCCTTGGTCACTCTTGATCGGCCTCTCCGGCGGCGAGGCCGGTCTGGACCAGCTGGTGCGGCCGCCCCCGCCGGACGAGCATCCCGCGTCCCGGCGGCTGCTGGGACGGATACAGGCCTGGGAACAGCTGGCCTTCGGTGCGATCGCCCGTCATGACGAGAGCGGCGGTGCCGGCCTCGCGCAGAGTGGTCAGCACGGGCTCGTAGAGAGCGCGGGACGCGCCGGCGCTGCGGCGGGCGATGACGAAGTGCAGGCCGATGTCCTGGGCGAAGGAGATGTACGGCAGGAAGGGGGCCAGCGGCTGCTGTCCGGCCGTGGTGAGGATGTCGTAGTCGTCGACCAGGATCACGATCCTCGGTCCGGTGAAGGCCGGCTCGTCGGTGAGGGCATCCGGGTCGGCCGTCTCCGGCAGACGCTTGTCCAGTTCGGCCGCGATGCCGGTGGACAGGGCGGCGGCGAGCTTGGCGTTGTGGGCGTATCCGCCCCGGTAGGGCTCGGGGACCGCCCCGCGCAAGCCACGGCGCGGATCGTAGACGCCGAAGACGAGTTCCTTGTCTCCGTGCCGCTCGACGAGCTGGGCGGCGATCAGCTTCAGCAGATTCGTCTTGCCGCATTCGTTGTCGCCGAGGATCAGCAGGTGCTGGTCGGTGCCGAAGAGGTCGAGCAGGACCGGCGCGAGGGCGTCCTGGTCGAGTCCGACGGGGATCTTCGCCGGTTCGGCCGCCGATGACGGGAGCTTGGCGGCGGGCAGCCGGGTGGGCAGCACCCGTACGGGCGGGGCGGGTTCGCCGTGCCAGGAGGCGCGGACGGTGCGGGCGGTGCGTTCGAGCGCGGGGCCCAGGTCTTCGTCGGCGGTCCTGTTGTCGATACGGGGCAGCGCGACCTGGGCGAACAGCTTGGCGTCGGTCAGGCCCCGGCCCGGCACGTCGGGGGCGAGGGTCTCGGAGAGCCTGCGGTCGATGGAGGAGTCGGCGGGATCGTTGAGGCGCAGCTCGATGCGGGTGCCGAACATCGACTGGGTGGCGATGCGGACGTCGTTCCAGCGCAGCATGCCGGCGACGACGTGGATACCGTAGCCGCCGCCGCGCCTGAGCAGCTCGGCCACCGCATCGTCCAGGCCGGCGAACTCCTCGCGCAGGGCGCCGAATCCGTCGATGAGCAGCACGACGTCGGTGGCGCCCAGCTCGGGCAGTCGGCCCTGTGCGCGAAGCCGGCGCAGCTGGTCCACGGAGTCGATGCCGTGCTCGCGGAACACTTCCTCGCGCAGTGCCAGCATGGCCCGCACCTCGGCGACCGTACGGGCGGCCCGCTCGTGGTCGGCACGTCCCGCGATGCCCCCGACGTGGGGCAGCCCGGACAGGGCGGACAGGCCGCCTCCGACCAGGTCGAGACCGTAGACGGCGACGTCGTACGGCGTGTGGGTGAGGGCCAGAGAGAGGGCGAGGGTGCGCAGGAGCGTGGTCTTGCCGGACTGCGGGCCGCCGATGACGGCCGCGTGCCCGCCGGCGACGGTGAGGTCCAGCAGCCACGGCTGCTGCCACTGGCGGGCCGGGTCGTCGAGGATGCCGAGCGGAACGCGCATCGGGCCGTCCGCGTGGGTGAGGCGCAGACCGTCCGTGTCGGCACGGAGGGGTCCGGCGGCCGCGTCCAGGGTGATGGCGTCAGGCAGCGGGGCCAGCCAGATCCGGCGTACCGGCGGTGCGGCCGTGGCGAGTTGGCCGACCATGACGGACAACACGGTCGGCCCGGTATCCCGCTCGGTGGCGACGGGTTCGTCCACCGCCTTCGATTCCCTGGGGGTGCTGTACGCCGGGTAGGGGCGGGCGAGCGACTCCTCGTCGCGTTCCTCGCGCAGTGCGGGCCCCCGGTAGGCGCCGGAGACGTAACCCGCCTTGAACCGCTCGTAGGTGGAGGTGTCGACCTTCAGGTAGCCGAAGCCGGGCACCGGCGGCAGGTGAAAGGCGTCGGTGGTGTCCAGGACCGTGCGGGACTCGTCGGCGGAGAAGGTGCGCAGCCCGAGCCGGTACGACAGGTAGGTGTCCAGCCCCCTGAGTTTGCCGCCCTCGATACGCTGACTGGACAGCAGCAGATGGACGCCGACCGAACGGCCGATGCGGCCGATGGACAGGAACAGGTCGATGAAGTCCGGCTTGGCGGTGATGAGTTCACCGAACTCGTCGATGACCACGAAGAGGTGCGGGAGCGGCTCCAGGTCGGGGCGCTCGGTGGACCGCAGTACGGCGTAGTGGCCGATGTCAGCGATGTTCCCGGCATTCTTGAGCACCTGCTGACGGCGCCTGACCTCGCCGGCCAGGCTGGTGTGGACGCGCTCGACGAGGCCGGCCTGGTTCTCCAGGTTCGTGATCACCCCGGCGACGTGCGGGAGTTCGGCGAACGGGGCGAAGGTGGCGCCGCCCTTGTAGTCCACCAGGACCAGCGCCAGGTTCTCGGGAGAGTGGGTGGCCGCGAGCGCGAGCACCAGGGTGCGCAGCAGCTCGCTCTTGCCGGAGCCGGTGGCGCCCACGCAGAGCCCGTGCGGGCCCATGCCGAGCTGCGAGGACTCCTTCAGATCCAGCAGCACCGGCTCATGCCGGTCGGTCAGTCCGACGGGGACGCGCAGGAAGTCCCGCTCGCTGCGCTGAGCCCACAGCCGGTGCAGGTCGAGCGCGGCCGCGTCGTCGATGCCGAGCAAGGCAGGGAAGTCCACGGGGCCGGACACGGGTGTGCCCTCGGCCGCCGACTCCGCGGACAGCCGCAGCGGCGCCAGCATGCGGGCGATCCCCTCGGCACCGGGGCGGGTCACCGCGTCGGACGTGCCTCGCGCCCCGGGGAAACCGGGAGTACGCAGGTCCTCTACGACGACCCGGTCCCCGTCGACACTGATCCGCACGCTCACCTGGTCGGGTTCGTGCACCTGCTGTTCCAGCAGATGCACCACGGTGACGCCCATCTCCGGCAGTGCGATCGCCGAGTCCGGGCGCTGCAGTTCGGCCGCGGTGCCGCCGTACGTGTCGCTGACCACGAGCAGCCGGCCGGTCAGCCCCAGCGCGTCCCTGCCGGACAGGCCGCGGCGCACCTCGGCCGCGTACGAGGCTCGCCGCCGCAGGTCGGGAGCGCACAGCCGGGCGAGCCGCGCGAGGTCGGGCGCGATACGTCGGGCGGCGACCGGACCGTCGTAGACCTGGGAGTCGAGGACGTGAGGCAGCCACTTGGCCCACGACCACTCGGCGTCGTCGGACGAGCCGATGGCGACAGCGACGTCGTCCGGTGCGTGCGTCACGGCCGTCTGGAGCAGGAGGGTCCGGGCCACCCGGAGGACTCCGTCGCGGTCGCCGACGATGCTGACGTTCCCGGCCCGGTCCAGGGGCACCGTGAGCGGGAAGTCCGTGGCCGTGCCGAACCGGCTCTGCAGCGCGCGGGCCTCGTTGAGCATGAACGGGTCCGGAGGGGTGAGGACACCGCCGGCACTGTTCTGTCCGACGGTCAGCTCCACCGCCGGTACGTCCCCGGTGCCCGCCCGCACCTGCAGGAAGTCGGCGTCCTGGCGACGGCGCTCCCACAGCCGCGCAGGGTCCCTGATGAGGTCGTACAGCGCCGCCGGGGGCGGGTTCAGCTCGCGGGCCGCGTGCCGCCGCTCCCGCTCGACGGTGCCCAGTTCCTCACGCAGTCCCTCCAGGTACTCCAGATACCGCTCACGCTGCACCCGCCGGGTGCGCTGGGCCTTGCCGCGCTGCGAAAGGAACAGCGCCACCGCCCCGAGCAGCGCGACGACCAGCACGATCGCACCGAGGGCGGCGAACTGGCTGTTGCGGATGACCGTCATCATCACGACGGAGCTGATGACACCGGCCATGGGCAGCAGCGCCGTGGCCGCGTTGCCGACCTTTCCTTCCGGGAGGTTCGGCGGTGCCTCGATGGGGCGGGGCTCGGCGGAGCTGAGCGGGCGGGTGGAGCGCGCGGGCCGGTGGACGATCCGCTGGGTCACCGGACGCGCACCGCCCGCCGCATCACCTCGGCTGCCAGACGGACGGCCGCGTCCCGGGTGCTGCGGCCCAGCATGGCGGTGTGGATGGGTCCTCCTTGCGCGAGATGACGGTCGTAGGGAAGGGGGATCACTGGCACGCCGGGTTCGCGCAGATGCGCGGCGGCCGCCTTCTGGTCGAGGGTGGTGTCGGGGGCGCCGGCGCTGAGGGCCACCACCGTGGTGGCCAGCGCGGAGTGCGGCAACTGGGCGAGCCAGTCCAGGACTTGCCGCGTACCGTTCACCCCCTCGGCGGTCATCGGCGCGACGACGACACGCGCGTGGGCGGTGTCCATCGCCGTGCGCGCCACCTCGCCGGGCAGCGTCTCGCAGTCCACCACGGTCACCGCGAAGTAACGCCGAAGCGCCAGCGTCACCGTCCGGTAGGCACGGACGTCCAGCGGGGCACCGACCCGTCCCAGGCTCGCGGGCAGCAGCCAGCCACCGTCGGCAACCGGCACCAGGTAGCCGGTGATGTCGGTGAGCTGCATGGACGGAGTCAGAATGCGGGCGAGATCCCCGCAGGACCAGCGCACCGTGTCCGCGCCCATGCGCACCGGGAGGGTGCCGAGAGCCGCGTCGGCCTCCAGGGTGAGCACCGGATCGTGCCGGTAGTGGTTGAAGGTACGGCCGAGCAGAGCGGAGACCGTGGACTTGCCGACGCCACCGCGGATCGAGGTGACGGCGATGACCCGGCCGGTGGTGACGGGCTGCTGCAACTCTTCGGCGAAGCCGGTCTGTTCGGCGACTTCCTGGCCGGCCGATGCGGTGAGCCTGCGCAGCGAGGCGCCGGCCCGACGGGCGGGCGAGTCGCCGTGCTGCGGGCCGCCCAGGGCGAGGGCGAGGCGGGGGTCGATGGTGGGTACGGATTCGGGGGTGCGGGCGGGGGCGGGGCTACGGGGTGCCTGCGGCTGAGGGAGTGCTGAACGGGGGGCCGACGGCGGCTCGGGAGACGAGGCGGCAGGCCCCTTCGCATCAGCCGGGGAGGACGGGACGCCCGGCGGGCCGCCGTCCGGGCCGACGTCCGTCAGCTCCCGCAGCACATGGTGCTGCCAGTCCTCTCCCCCAGCCATGCTCACCCCCACGTCCTGCGCCTACGCGAAGGTGCCGAGCAGTCGCCCGTACACGCCGAACACGCCGATGACCAGCGGAAACAGGGCGATCACGGCCACGGACTCCAGGACGTCACCAAGGCGCCGCAGCCGTACCCGCACATGCTCGGCGGGCTCGGCGGTCAGCACCAGGAGGGGTACGGCTGCGAGCAGGGCAAGTACGGCGACGGGGCCGGCCGCCGAGGTGTCCTTCGTGTGCTCCAGCCACACGTCCACGAGCCGCACCGCGAGGACCACGGCTGCCAGGAGCAGCCCGACGACCTCGGCGGTGAGCGGAAAGGCGCGGGCCCGCAACGCGAGCGCCACCATGACGACGATGCCGAACAGCACCGTCCACACCGACACCGAGCGCAGCACGAGCACTCCGGCGGCTGCCGTCGAGCCGGCCAGAACGACGGTCGCGAGAGCCAGCCCACGATGGGTGGCCGCCAGCGCGGTGGCCACCTGATACCGGCTCACCGACACCCCGCCCGTACGGCGGTCGTCCAGCCCCGTCAGCCCCGACGCCATCAGGGCCAGCCGCGGCAGCACACCGAGGACGACGACGGAGGCGACGGCGAGCAGCGCACCGGCCCTGGCCTGTCCCGGCGCGCTCACCGCCCCGCCGTGAAGCCCGATGGCCGCTTCCCACATCACGAGGCACCCGGCGACCGCACCCGCACCGATCAACGCCCCGCGCCCCAGCGGCGTGAACCACCCGGCGAGCAGCAGCGCGACCGCCCCGGTTGCACCGAGGCCCGCGAGCCGCAACGCGCCGGACCAGTCGTAGGCGTCGGCGCAGGTCCAGGCACCGAGGGCGGCCATGGCGCCAGCGGTCGCAATCAACGTCGTGGCGAGCCCCCGCTGCCGCGCCCGCCCGCACAGCACGGCGGCGAGCGCACACGCGCCCGCGACGGCAAGCAGCCCTGCGCCGGCCGCCGACGGCCCGAACTGCTCCGTGGCCAGCACCCCGGCGGTCACGGCCCAGAACACGGTCGCGAGCCCCGCGACAACCCTCCGCGCCCCGGGCCGCCATCGCCACGACCGCAGGTCGAGATCGTCGGCGACTTCGTCGCTCACGTCGTGCACGACAGGCGCTGAGGGGGCGTCTTCGACGCGCACGAGCCGCAGCACGGCTCCGTCGGACACACCCGCCGACTCCAGCGAACTGTCGTGTGCCAGCGCCGAGCCGTAAGCGGTGACCAGATGCCGCGCCTCCGGCCTCGCACCCACGCGGTCGTCCAGCAACCGCATGACTTCCGGCAGCAGAACCCCGATGGGCTCCCGCGCCGGCAGCACAAGGTCGACCCGACGCCGCTCCCCGACCAGCGTGACCCGGCTGAGGGCCGTACGACCGGCGGTCGCGGAACGGCTCAAGGGGCCCGTGGGAATCACGTGTTCGAACCTATCACCGGGTGGACGAGGGCACGAGGGACGAGGAGGGCTGCGGCGACGGCTGCGCGGGCGTCGCGTACGGGCTCTCGCCGATGACCCGGTGCGAGACGAACGACCACCCGACGCACCCGGCACATACAACGGCCGCGATCACAAGACCGGCGAAGGCCTTCCCGATCCGCTCGTCGACGGAACGCCGCTGACGCTGGACACCGAAGAGGAGAGCGTCGCGCAGGCGGCGACGGCGGACGGAGACGGACTCGAGGAGCTGGTTGTCGTAGTCGTGGGCTGTCACGGTTACCTGCCGTCCGTCATGCCTTGCCTGACCCGATGTATTTTCCGGTCATTCGCCCTCAGCGATGCGAGATGTAAGGCAAAGTGTCAGTTCCGCACTGGCCAGCATCCTGGTGATCTCAATGGGCAGATTATCGAACTCTGACCGAACGACATCAGCGGGGTCGATCCTGCGAATTTCTCCGTCACGCCCCTCTGCCTCGATGACGTAGCGATAGCCGCGAGGCGTTGCCGAGTCATCCACTACCCGCCAGTGGGCACCATGCTTTCGGATCAAAAAATCTGCCACGTACGACATCAGGTCACTTTGCAGCGTGATCCAGTCAGCTCGCTCGAACTGACTGAGCGGGAGACGTGACACATAATTCTGCAGGGACGGGACAAGATTCAACGGGTCACTACTATAGGCATCCGGGGCAACCCCCAGCATATCAGCGATATCAATGACCACGCGGCGCCCTTCCTCGATCCATCGTTCGAGGTCTTGGCCTGGAGTACTCGCCCTCGCCATACTTTACACCTTCCTTTGCGACCTAGACTTAACCTTTGGGGGCAGGCCCATATTCAACGAATATGATACGCGCTTGGGTCAGATAGTTCCTGAGGGATTGAGACGGCAGCGCATGCATAAATACCCAACGTGGATCGTAGTTGGGGTCTCGTCGCCGCAACGCCAGATCTTTGTTGATCTGTTCGATAATACCCTTACTCAGCGGCACCTCCCCCTTGACGACTTGTTTCGTCCCGTCTGCAAGCGTGACCGTCCGGAATTCCAGGTAGTGCTTAATTTCTACAGCCAGGGTCCGTCCATCCGGTAGATCCACTGGTACGTCTACTTTACGACCGCCCGGACGCTCCACAGGGTAATAGGGATGATCATTGGTCGGAACCCGGAAGTGGCGCTCCGGGCCACCGCCGTACATTTCTCGGCCTATCTCCTCGGCCATGGTGTAGCGATGGCGTCCGGCGCGCAGCGCGCGGAGCTCGCGCAGCGACAACTGTGCCTCTCCCGGAGGAAGGGTGGGGCGTGTGAAGTCGGGCTCGCCGTCCCCTCCACCGTGCTCGTGTGTCTCGGACGAGGAAGCCGTGTCGTCGTCGGCGTCTGGGCCTTCGTGCCCCGCGTGCGGTTCCTGAGCATCCCCACGGTCCGCGTCGTCTCCGTAGGACGATTCGTGTGGACTGACGGCGTCAGATCCTGCTGACCCACTGGCGTGCTCTGATGCCTGCCCGCCACGGCCGACTACGGGCGCGCCCCCATGGCCGTTGCCCCCCGGGCCAGCACCCGACGCGGGTGTATCGACGCCAGCAGCGTGGGCACCCCCAACTCTCCGGGCTTCTCCCGCATTGCGCGTTGTATCCCGGCCGCCCCCGGCGGGCACCTCACGGCTGAGCTGAGGCGGAAGGTTGTCCCCAGAGCGAGCAACGGCCTCCGACGCCCCCGACGTCGCGCCGACCCCGGCGAGTTCCCGCTCCCGCGGTGGCGCGTGCTCCGGCGTGGCCTCCGCAGCGGCGGATCGTTCCTGCTTCTGCGGGTCGGCGACGACGTTGCCCTGCTTGTCGTAGGCGACGAACTCGCCGTTCTCGATGACGACTTTGGAGCCGTCTTCGAGTTCGATCACGCTGTGGACGCGTTGTGCGTCTGCCGCTGCGCCCGCGCCGGTGGTGATCCTGGAGGTGAGGTCCGAGAGTTTCGGCAGTGTGCTGACGGCCTTACCGGTCGCCTTGAGCCCCAGTGTGAGCGGGTCGATGAACTCGCCGACCTTGGCGGCGACACCCGCTCCCTTGGCGACCGCGCCGGCCTCGCTCGTCTTGGAGAGGGTGGACAGCGGGCCGGCGCCCAGGGTGAGGAGGTTGAAGATGGTCGTCCCCGCGGCTCGGGTCGGGTTCTCCTCCCACTGGTCCCAGGCGACCACGGCCTTGGCGAACTCCTTGGCCGCCTTCTTCGCCCGGATCTCGTCGGCGCTCTCCTTGTCCGGGCCGACCGCCCAGTCCATGACAGCGTCGTACGGGGTCAATGTGTACAGGCCGACACCGGTGACAACGTCCTTCAGGCCGCTCCAGGCGTCGCCCATCGCGTCCCCGCCGTTCCCTCCCGCCAGCGTCCACAGTCCCTCGAGGCCGACCTCGATGCCGTCCTTGTAGATGCCGTCCCAGAAGAAGCTCTTGGCTCCGTGCCCGAACCAGTCCACGCTCCACGCCTCGTACGTCTGCTCATCCGGGGTGCCCCAGGGCAGCTCCTTGGCACCCTTGAGCACATCTGGTTCGTAGCCGTACGGCACGGTTGACGGGAGGGTGCCCTCCGACACTCTTCCCCGGATGACGGAGTCGCCGTCGTCCGCGACGAACCGCGGTCCTCCCACAAGCGCGCTGATCTTGGTGGCGGCCCTGCGCTCCGCGTCCTCGAAGGCGCACCTCGTTGCCGTGACGTCGTCGATGAGTCGATCGTTGCGGTGGACCTTGTCCTTGTCCTCGGTCCAGTCGTCGTCGCCCTCGACGCTGTCGACGAACGCAAAGGCGTCCGTCTTGAGTTCCTCCAGCCGCTTGGCCAGGGGACGCGCTTCGAAGGAGTACGCGTCCAGTGCGTCAGCAACCGTCTCCAGCTTCGTGGCGAAGGCGTCGGACCTGTCCATCACCGGCTGCGTGCTCGCGAACAGTTCGGCGGCCTCGGGCGCTGTGTAGAAGGCCTCCAGCATCTGGAAGCGGGAGTGCACGTCCATGCCGCCGTTGCGGATGCCGATGGCGTCGCTGCGCAACGCCGAGACAGCCTTGTCCAGTTGGTCGAAGTCGCCGGTGAACTGCGGTATGCCGGACGGGCTGATCACTTCTTCCCGTCCCCCTTGCTCTGACCGCCGTCCTGGCCCGGCAGGTCGATCTTCGGAGCGGCGAGCGCCTTGTGCTGGGTCTTGGCGGCCATGTCGAGGTCCCCGAGGACGTAGTACCCGGTCGCTTCGCGCGCGCCGTTCACGGACTTCGCCGCCCTCGCTCCGAGGAACAGCACGTCATCGATTGTCTCGTTCATGAAGATGGCGAGGGCCGCCCCCACAGGGCCCGTCGGCTTGGTCCCGCAGTACAGCCCGCTGATGGTGCCGGCTGAAGTGGCCGCGCTCTCCACGTCCTTGCCATAGGCCTTGACGTCCTTGGCCACGTCGTCCATGGCATCCTCGACCAGCGAGGTCACGAACTGCACGCCTGACGTCGAGATGTCCCACCGCGTCACGCTCAACCCCCGTTGAATGTCACGTACTTGCCGTCTGATTCCCGTACGAGCGTGATGTCAGCCGATGTTGTCCACGGCCGTCCGCGCCTTGGCCAGGGTCGACTGCGCGGTCCCGTCGTTCTGCTCCATCGTCGTGCGGACCAGCCGGATGATCTCGCGCACCTCACTGGCGGCACGGTTCCAGCGCATCTCCTTGCCGTGGTAGTCGTCGGCGACGCCGTCCGCGGTGAAGTCGGCCATCGCGGCCTTGACCGCACGGTCGCGGTCCCCCAGCACGCGCTCCAACTGGCCGATGACTCCCTGCAGGCTGGTCTGCACCTCGGCCGACGCGCCGGTGTCGTACGAGCGGCGGTCCTGGTTCTGCCCCATGATCAAGCTCCCCCTGTGTCGTCCTGCTTGGCGTCAGCGAGCGCCGAACCGAGCCGCGTCGAAATTGGCCGACCCCATGTTCTGGTGCGCGTTGCCCTCCAACTCCACGTCACCGGAACCGAACGCGGTGTCCATGCCGGACTGACCACCCAGGATCGCGCCCAGCGAGCCGTTCAGATCATTCGTGATCTCATCGGCATGCAGCTTGAACGAGTCGAACGCCGCCTTGCCCGCCCCGTTGAACTTCCCCTCCAACGGCTCCGCCGCCTGGACAAGCCACGTGATCAGCGTGCCCAGGTCGTCGCTGGAACCGACGGTGCTCTTCCCGAGCTCCGACAGAGTCGTCGACCCCATGTCGAACTTCATCAATCCACCCCCGTGCGTCACACACGTCTCATGACATCGAACATTCTCTCGCACAACAGATTGCGAACGCCACGCAGTTGAGCTCAATGTGGCGAGATCCATTCACACAGGGGCCGAACCACGCCAGGCGGCTGGCCCACGTCAGGTACACGGCTTCGGCCGGATCGGCTCCAGAAGGGTCCGCGCGTTCGACCACCTCCTGAACGGCGGCAGCCGCTCCCAAGTTGGACGGCATGATCCGGACGACTCCATGCCCGGACTACCCGAGCGTGCTCGCACCCGCAGCGCCCTTGAGCCGCTCCACGAACGCGGACCAGGAAGCAGCGGAGAAGACCAGCGGGCGGACCGCCGGGGTCTTGCTGTCGCGGACCGGGACCACGCCGACGTAGCCGTCGGCGACCTCGACGCAGTTGTTGGCTCCCCCGTCGCTGTAGCTCGCCTTGCGCCAGGTTGCGGTGCTGAGGTCGGGGGTGTGCTTCATGATCGGTGGCCCTCCAGTACGTCCCTGATGAACGTCAGCGAGTCCGACGGGGACAGCGCCAGATCCCGCAGCCGATCGTAGGACAACCGGTGGCGCAGGACGTCCTCCGGATCGTCCATCAGCAGGCCGCTGCTGTCACCTTCCGTGTAGGCGACGGCACTTCCGTCCTTCTGCCACAGCAGGGTCAGCGATCCCTTTCCCATGAGGTCGTGGATCCCGGCAGAGAACGGCAGCACTTGGACGACGACATGGGGCCACTGCGCGACGGTCTCGAAATGCAGCAATTGGCCCTTCCAGGTCTCCGGGCTTGCGGAAGGGCGGCGGAAGGCGAACTCGTCGATGACGAAACGGACGCTGGGCGCCGGATTCTTGCGCAGCAGAAGCTGCCGTCCCAAGCGCGCGGCCACCTGCTCCTCGGTCGCTTCGGTGTCCCGATCCTCCGTTGTCTGGGGCCCAGACAACACCTCTCGGGCGAAATCCTCGGTCTGCAGCAGCCCGGGCACGTTCGGCGTGTACACGCGCATGACCCGGGCTGTCGCCTCCAACCGCATGTACTCCTGGTACTTGTCCTTGAAGGCGTCGTACCGCGCGATCTTCCAGAGGCTGGCCAGCAGATCATCGCACCCGTAGTACCCGTCCAGGTCGTCCATGACCGTCGGCTTGGACAGCCGCTCGCCCGACTCCAGGCGGCTCAGGTAGCTCTTGTCGTACCCGGTCTCGTCGGCCAGCTGCCCCAGCGACTTCCCCGCCTTCTCCCGGAGGAACTTCAGCGTCCGCCCAAGCACGACACGCCCCGACTCCCGTTCCGTGTCAACCGATTCGCCCACGTCACCCCTCCCCGTTGCCTGGCGCCCCAGGCAACACCGACCCTCTTCCGCAGCGTACGCCGCACCTGTGACCATCAGGGCACGAACGGTGATCACCGCTCGTCACGACCCCTGACACGACAAACCCCCGCAGCCGATGCCGCTCGGCCCGGGGGCGTGGCCGACGCCTTCCGAGGAGCGCCGACATGCGTGAACGTACCGCCGGATTCATCGAATCGCTGTTGATCGCACTGGTGCGGGCACTGCTGCCCGCCCGGGGACGCCACCGAGCCGCCCCGCCCCCACCTCCGGTGACTGCACTGGTGGCCCCGGCTCCCGATGCGCCTGTACGTCGTCCCGGCGGCACCCTGGCCGACGTACGGCCCTTCGAGCACGACACCCACCTCGTGCGCCCGTACCTCCTCACCCCGCATGAGCGCTGCGAACGGAAACGCCGACACCGCTGCGCCCTCCGCCTCGCCACCTACGGCATCGACGTCGGCCCGCGCCCTATCCACGGAATGGAGGTGTCCGCGTGAGTGCCTCCGAACCGGACATCACGCTTCGCCTCCTGCCGTGGACGACCGCCGAAGGCAACCCCTGCTATCTCAGCGCCGACAGCGATCACAGCAGGCTCTCGCTGCTCGCCGACGACGTGGAAGCGGCCCAACTGCACTCTGGTGAACAGGTACTCGGCGGGGCCAGAGCCGTCCTTGCCGACGCCGACGCCGGTGAGCGCGCGGTGCGCTTCGCGCTCACGAGGGCCGTGGAATCACTGGCCGACGTCCTGCGCATCGCGGTCAGCCGAGGCGCGCGCGTACATGCGAACCAGCGGTGACACTACGCAGACGCTCACAACGGACCGCCGTACGATTCCCGGGTGGCGCGAGCCCCCCGCTCCATGGCTCAGCGCGCCGGTGGCACCACATCGCGTCGGGCGGATTCGCCCGCTATTCCCAGGCTCTGACGAGCGTGCTCGTGGAAGTTGTTGAGGGCGATCAACCATTCGTTGGCGCGCTCGTGCCATATGTCCTGGGTGATCTCTTCAGCGCCCCGGGCCGGCCGTTCCAGCTTCCACAGCCGGTCGTTGAGTTGGTGGGCGGCCTGTACGGTCGCAGCGTCGCCCAGCAACATCACCTGTTCAAAGGCGTGCGACCGATCACCCTCGGCCGCCCTCATCTCGGTGAGCAGAGACTCACGAGCCTCCGGATCGCTGCCGTCCCATTGCGGGGTGAACACCTGCTGCGTGCATCTGTAGACATGTTTGACGGCTGCGACGTAGGCGACGTAGGAGTCGAGGCGGTGCGCGTCCCAGCGGATGCGAAGGTCACGCTCGAACCGATCCCGCTCTGTCAGCCGAGTGGTGAGGTAGGACCCCGCTGCACCCGCCAGCACCGCGCCCACCGTGACCAGTTGCTCAGCAAACCCCACGTCGTCCCCCGGATACCTGTCGGCCATCGTCTGAGGACAGTGTGAGGCACCCTGCCGCGACGCCAGCGGCCCCCGGCTGGGACGCCCGGGCGGGCACCCGTCGGTGGCCCGCCCGGGCAGGCGGAAGCCGAGGGACAGCCGGTCGGCGAGGACGGGCCGGGTGAGCGGGGCAGGGCGTCCGCAAGGACGGGGACGAGCGTAGTCCCGGGATGCTGAGACCTGACTACGGTCTCGGCAACGGAACGCATCGATCCATCCGATCATGCGTACGCCCCCACCCGCAACCATCTTCCGGAGGTGTGCGATCCACCTCACGGTCTCTTTCCAGTCCTACTGAACGACCGTGATCCGGCCCGTCGCCGGCGGTGCGAGCGGGCTCGTGGCCGACGAGTTGGCCGTGAGGTACTGCTCCAGGGCCGCCAGGTCGTCCGTGCCGACGAGGTCGTTCGTGCCCTGGCCCAGGGTGGTGAAGCCGTCGCCGCCGCCCGCGAGGAAGCTGTTGGTCGCGACGCGGTAGGTGGCGGACGGGTCGATCGCGGTGCCGTTGAGCTTGACGGAGTCGGTGACCACCCGGTCCGCGCCCGTCTTCGTCAGGTCCAGCGTGTACGTCAGGCCCGACGACGGCTGAAGGATCTTCGGCGCGCTCGCGTTCGTGCCGCTCACCTGCTCCTTGAGCACCTGGATCAGCTGGGCACCCGTGAAGTCCTGGAGGTTCACGGTGTTGGAGAACGGCTGCACCGTGAAGCCCTCCGCGTATGTCACGACGCCGTCGCCCTCGGTGCCCTTCGCCGCGTAGGCCAGACCGGCCCGGACGCCGCCCGGGTTCATCAGCGCGAGGTCGGTCTCCGGGTCGAGCGACTTGCCGTGGGCGAGCTGCGCGTCGGCGATCAGGTCGCCCATCGGGGACTCGGTGCCGGTGTTCGGGATGTCGGCGGAGATGTAGCCGATCGGGCGGTTGCCGACGGGTGCCGCGAGGGTGTTCCACTTCGTGATCAGCCCGGTCATGTCCGTCGCCCTGGGGACGGTCCGGGTGACCACGTGGTTCGCCGACTTCACCGCCGTACGGGCGATGTCACCCGTCCAACGGTCGTACGTGAGCGTGGTGTCCGTGTAGAGACGGCCGAAGGCGGCGGCCGAGGTGACCGTGCGCGGCCTGCCGGACGGGTCGGCGATGGTGCACGCGTACGCCGCGTGGGTGTGGCCGGTGACCAGCGCGTCCACCGACGGCGTGATGTTCTTGGCGATGTCTGTGATCGGCCCCGAGATGCCGTCGCCTGCGCCCGGGGAGTCGCAGTCGTAGTTGTACGCCGACGACGCCGGCAGTCCGCCCTCGTGGATCAGCGCGACGATGGACCTCACGCCCTGCGCCTGCAGCACCTTGGCGTACTTGTTGATCGTCTCGACCTCGTCCTTGAACCTGAGGCCCTTGACGCCGTCCGCGGAGACGACGCCCGGCGTGTCCTCCAGGGTGACGCCGATGAAACCGATCTTGACGTCCCGCTTCTTCCACACCCAGTACGGCTTGAGGATCGGCTTCCCGGTCTTCTCGTTCAGGACGTTCGCCGCGAGGTAGGGGAAGTCCGCCCCTTCGAACTCCTCGTCCGTGTAGCAGCCTGCGGTCGGGTGGCAGCCGCCGTTCTGCAGGCGGCGCAGTTCCTTGGCGCCCTCGTCGAACTCGTGGTTGCCGACGGAGGTGACGTCCAGGTCGAGCTCGTTGAGCGCCTCGATGGTGGGCTCGTCGTGGAAGAGGCCCGAGACCAGCGGGGAGGCGCCGACCATGTCTCCGGCGGCCGCGGTGACGGAGTACGGGTTGCCCTTGCGGGCCTCGCGCAGATGCGTCGCGAGGTACTCGACACCACCCGCGTCGATCGTCTTCGTCGTGCCGTCCGCCTGGAGCTCGGTGACCCGGCCGGAGGAACCGGACGGCGGCTCGAGGTTGCCGTGCAGGTCGTTGAAGGAGAGGAGTTGGACGTCCTGGTAGCGGCCCGGCAGGTGACCGCCGCCGGAGTGCCGGTCGCTCGCGGACGCCGTCCCCGGTACCGCGGCGGCAAGCGCGCCGACGGTCGCGAGACCGGCGGCGGCGGCGAGGAGTCGGTACGTACGGCGTCTGCGGCGCTCGTGCGGCTGGGACATGGCTGGCATACGCCCCCCTTTGATTCGGCCGAAAGTCTGTGGTCCCGTCCGGCGCAGCCTAGAGTCAACGCGCGTAGCGCGACAGGGGGTTCGCGGTTACATCCTGGTTTCCCTTCGCCCCGCCCTTTGCCCCGCCCTTTGCCTCGTCCTTTGCCCCCACTTTGCGGCGCCCGCCCCTTACCCTCGTACGCATGACCAGCGACGACACCGCACGGCCGGGCATCTCCCGCTCCATCGAGACCTTGTCAGCGCTCTCTGCCGAGCAGACCGAAGCGGTGCTCGGGCTGCTATCGGAGGCCGCGCGGGTCGACGGCCAGCAGGCGGTGTCCGAACAGGGACGGCTGCAGTTGCGCGGCGGTGAGCGCGAAGGCGTGTCCCATCTCCTGCTGACGGCCGGCGGGGAACTCGTCGGTTACGCGCAGCTGGAGGACACCGATCCGGTCGAGGCGCCGGCCGCCGAACTGGTCGTTCACCCCTCGCACCGCGGGCACGGGCACGGGCGGGCGCTCGGTTCGGCCCTGCTCGCCGCGTCCGGGAAGCGGCTGCGGGTGTGGGCGCACGGCGGCCACTCCGCCGCGCGGCACCTGTCCCAGGTCCTCGGGCTCACCCTCTTCCGGGAACTGCGGCAGATGCGGCGGTCGTTGGCCGACCTCGACCTGCCCGAGCCGGTCTTCCCCGAGGGTGTGACCGTGCGCACCTTCGTCCCCGGCGCCGACGACGCGGCCTGGCTCGCCGTCAACGCCGCCGCCTTCGCCCACCATCCCGAGCAGGGGTCCCTCACCCAGCGGGACCTCGACGACCGCAAGGGGGAGCCCTGGTTCGATCCGGCGGGCTTCTTCCTCGCCTTCCGGGGTGACGAACTGGTCGGCTTCCACTGGACCAAGGTCCACGCCGAGGAACGGCTGGGCGAGGTGTACGTCCTCGGGGTGCGGCCGGGCGCGCAGGGCGGCGGGCTGGGCAAGGCCCTCACCACGGTGGGCCTGCGGCACCTCGCGGGGCAGGGGCTGCCCACCGCGATGCTGTACGTCGATGCCGACAACAAGGCGGCGGTGGCCGTGTACGAGCGGCTGGGGTTCGTGACGTACGAGACGGATCTGATGTACCGGACCGAGACGTGACGCCGACGCGGCCGCTGCCGCCGACGGTGCAGACTCCCGCGGGCCGACGTCGCTGGGGGCTGCGCCCCGGACCCCCCTTCGGCCTGAGCGGCCTCGTCCTCAAACGCCGGACGGGCTGAGAGTGCCCGACCGGCGCTTCAACGGCTCCGGACCGCACATACCCCACACCACCAGCGCCCCGGCCAGCACCATCGCCCACCGGTCGTGCGCCGCCGCCCACCTCGGGTCCTTCATGTACACGATCAGCGTCCACCGTCCCGGCACCAGCATGGTCGAGAGCACCGCCATAAGGAGCAGACCGGCCGCCACCGCCGTCCCCGGCTCCGCCTCCTGTGCGAACCGGATCGCCGCGGCGGACGCGGCCAGCGCCAGGACGAGCGTCGCGGCCGCTTCCAGGGTGATGCCGGCCGTCGGGGGCCGCACCTCCGCCGGGACCAGCAGCAGCGCGGCCGTCCACCACAGCACGGCGACCGGGGCGACCAGGGCCACCCGCAGCGCCTGACGGGCCGGCCGCCGGGCCGGTACGGCTGCCGTGGTGTGCCGGGCCGGGTCGTCCAGCAGGAACGCCAGGCCCAGCGCGAAGGAGAGGGCGGCGGCCCGCAGCAGGTTGAGCGCGAACCAGTCGTCGAGGCCGTCGGCCATGCGGGGCATCCCGGCGAGCAGCAGTCCCAGGGCACCGCCCGCCCCCAGCGCCCGCCACGGCACCGTGCGCACGACCGGGAGCGTCAGCGCCCGCCACATCTCCGACGCGCTTGTCACCCGTCGCACTTGTCCGCACCCTTCGGCACGGTGACCCCGAGCAGCCGCGCCGCCCGGCCGGTCGTCACGTCCGGGGCCGTCAGTTCGGCCCAGTGTGCCTTCACCTTCGCCGCGACCGCGTCCCGAGGCTGCTCCAACAGCTGCCGTACGACATCCGTCTGACCGGCCGTCATGGACAGGGGATCCGTCGGTGCGAGGACGATCGCCGATCCGGTCGTGCTGTCGTCGAGGCGCACGTTACGCAGGGCGGACACCGGGTCGGACTGCCATCCGAGGGCCAGCCACATGACGGTCACCATCCGGCCGTCGCACATCGCGCCGCCCGCCTTCTCGTTCCCCGCCACCAGCACAGCGGCGACGGCGACCGAGAACTCGGGGACGCGGTTGCCGCCCCACGCGGTGCCGACGCTCACCTGGTGGGGCTTGGTCAGCGGGTCGATCGCCGCGTCGCCGGAGAGGCCGTAGCGGGCCTCGACGCGCTGCCGTACGAGGAGTCGCTGCCCGTGCGCGTCGCCGCCGGCGAGGGACCGGACGTGGTCCACGACCCCGGCCCAGGTGGCGGCCCGGGGCGTCCACTCGGGGAAGGCGCAGTACGTCGACCGGCCCCGCTGGACGCAGGTCTGCGCCTTCTCCGGGGTGGCCGAGGCCCGTACGCGCGCCGCGGTGGTCGCGGCCGGGACGTCCGCCGCCTGCGCGACCGCGCCCAGCACCGTCAGTGCCAGCGCCCCGGCGAGAACCGCGCTGCCAGCCCCCTTGCGGCCGCCGCCGACCAGCACCGCGAGCAGCGCCGCCGACAGGGCGAGCCCGGCGAGGTAGACGGCGTGCCAGGCGGCGGGCCGGCCCAGCAGGTCGGACGGGAGGGTGTTGCTCGTGGATTCGCCGACCACCGGGTACAGCCACCTCGTCCAGTCGTCGGAGCCGACCGGGCTCGCGCCGAAGACGAACAGGAAGAGGAAGAAGACGACCAGGAGGGGTACCGCGAACCCCGACGGCACCAGCCGGGCGAAGAGCACTCCGACGGCCCCGAACAGCAGCACCGACAGTGGTCCCACGAGCAGTTCACCGGGCGAGCCGTGGCCGATCGCGCCGGGCTTGAGCGCCTCCCAGGTGAACTGGACCGCGACGAGCGCCGCGACGAGCACCGCGGCCGGCACGACCGACAGGGCGTGTGCCGCCGTACGCCGTCCCGGCTGGAGCACCAGCACCCCGAAGTGCCGTTCCGTGTCGCGCCGCTTGGAGCGCAGCACCGACTGGTTCACACACAGCATCACCGCGAGGGCGACCAGCAGCGGGCTGCCCTGGGTGGCGCGGTCGGCGTCCTGGAGGGCCGGGTAGCCGTCCCAGGAATCCTGGGTGCGCCACCCGATCCAGGCGGCGTACACCGCGAGGGAGAGGAGGACGGGGACACGCAGCAGCAGTTTGCGCCCCTCGAAGCGGGCGAGCGCGAACACGGCTGCCCACGACTGCCTGGGCTGCGCCGGCACGGTGGGCGGGGCCGCCTGAATGACCGCGCTCATGCCGCCACCTCCGTGCCCGCGCCGTCGAGGGTGAGCAGGTACCCGTCCTCCAGGGTGGGTTCGAGCAGTTCGGCGCCGGGGGGCGGGTCGCCCACGTTGCGGAAGGAGCCGGTGCCGGTGCGCCAGCCCGCCTTCGCGCCCGGGTCGCGTTCGGTGCTGCTCCACACCCGGCCGGCGGCCCGCGCGGTCAGCTCGGCGGGGGTGCCGTCGAAGCGGACGGTGCCGCCGGCCATGACCACGACCCGGTGGCAGAGCATCGCCACGTCCTCGGTCTGGTGCGTGGACAGCAGGACCGTGCGGCCCTCTCCCGCCCGGGCGATCAGCTCCCGGAAGCGCATGCGCTGTTCGGGGTCCAGTCCGACGGTCGGCTCGTCGAGGACGAGGAAGGCGGGGTCGCCGACGAGGGCGGCGGCCAGCGCGACCCGCTGCCGCATTCCGCCGGAGAGCTTCTTGACGCGCTTGCCGCGCACGTCGGAGAGGTCGACCTCGTCGAGGACGCGCCGTACCTCCCGGTGCCGGGCGCCCCGGTCCGTGAGCTCCTTCAGGATCGCCACGTAGTCGACGAACTCGAAGGCCGTGAAGTCCGGGTGGAAGCCGGGCGTCTGCGGCAGATAGCCGAGCCGGCGCCGCACCTCCTGCCGCCCGCGCGCCGTGCCGGGGTCGTGGCCGAGCACGGTGAAGGCCCCCCGGTCGGCGGGCACGGCCGTGGCGAGCACCCGCAACAGGGTGGTCTTTCCGGCCCCGTTGGGCCCGAGCAGCCCGGTGACGCCCTGGGTCAGCCGCAGCGACACGTCGTCGAGGGCGAGGGTGCCTCCGTAGCGGAGGCGGAGCCCGGAGGCGGAGACGGTCGGGCTCATGCGGCACTCCCGTTGAAGAGGTCGAAGCGGTCGCGTACGAAGAAGAGCAGTCCGGCGGCGAGCGCGGCGACGGCCGCGGCCACGCCCTGTCCGGCCGCGGTGAACGGTGCGAGCGTCCCCCCGCCGGCGGCCTGCTGAGCCGCCAGCAGCAGGACCGCCCAGCCCCCGCCGACGAGGGAGGGCGCGAGGACCGGACCGAGCCGCGGGGTCAGCGCGAGCGCGGTCGTGGTCAGGGCGAGCGCGGGCAGCAGCCAGGCGAGCGCGCGCAGCCCGTACCCGGGCAGGGCGAGGGTGGCGAGCCCGTCGAGTCCGAGCCCGGCGACGAGCACGGCGACCGTACGGATCATCAGCAGCCGGAAGCCGTGGATCGGCGAGACGACGGCCATCTCGTACGTCGGGTCGAGCGCGGGCCCGTACGACGCCGCGACCCCGGCGAGCGGCAGCAGCGGGGCGAGGGCGAGGAACAGCGTGGGCGAGGCGGTGGTCCGGCCGGCGTACGCCGCGGCGACGCTCATCACGAGCACCACGACGACCGCGCCCAGCCAGGAGCGGCGCAGCACCGGCGTGGCCGCGAGCAGCCGAGCCGTGTGGTCGGCGACGCCGAGCCGTACCAGCAGTGCCTCGAAGAACCCCGGACGGGGCGCGTCGAGTTCGGCGTCCAGGCGCTCCCAGCCGGCGTCGAGGGCTACGGGGTCGCCCACCTCGGCGATGACGGCCCGGCACCGCGCGCAGCCGGTGAGGTGGGTGTCGGCGGACCAGAGCACGGGGGGCGCCAACTCGCCCTGTGCGTAGGCCCGCAGGTCCTGTTCGGATACGTGCCAGGTCATGCCAGCGCCTCCCGCAGTTGCTTACGGGCCCGCATCGCCCGCGTCTCGACCGTCCCCGCCGGTATGCCGAGCAGGACGGCCGCCTCCCGGGTGGTCAGCCCGTCGATGACCGTGGCCTGCAGGACCGCCCGCAGTTCTGGCGAGAGCCGGACCAGGGCGCCGGCGAGGTCCCCGTGTTCGACCCCCGCGAGCACGCGTTCCTCCGCCGACGCCTCGTCCCGGTGCCGCAGCCGCGCCAGCGCCTGCCGCAGCCGGCCGCGCGCGCCGTCGCCGCGCAGCGCGTCGACCAGCCGTCGCGACCCGATCCGCCACAGCCATCCGGCGGCATCGCCGTCCTGGTGGTAGCGCGCGGTCCCCCGCCACACCGCCAGGAACGTCTCCTGTACGACGTCGTCGACGATCCCGGCGTCGGCGCAGCGGCCGCGCAGCCGTGCGGTCAGCCACGGCGCGAACCGCCGGTACAGCTCCTCGAAGGCGCGGCGGTCCCCGTCCGCCGCGATGGCCCGCAGCAGTTCCCCGTCGCTTCTCGTTCCGCTCACGTCTCCTCATCGGACCGGCCCCGCCGATCGGTTCACGCAACCCCGCTTGACTTTCCCGCACCCCTCGACCACCCTTTCACTACTCAATTAGTGAAAGGGTGGTTGTCCGTGCTCGCCTACCGCATCGACCGGCACAGCGGCGTGGCCACCTACCTGCAGATCGTCCAGCAGACCAAGCAGGCGCTGCGCCTCGGCCGCCTTGCGCCGGGCGACAGGCTGCCCACGGCCCGCGAGGTGGTCGAGGCCACCGCCGTCAACCCCAACACCGTCCTCAAGGCCTACCGCGAGCTGGAGCGGGAGGGCCTGGTCGAGGCCCGCCGGGGGCTCGGCACCTTCGTACGGCGCTCGCTGGGCGCCGCCCCCGCCGACTCCCCGCTGCACGGGGAGCTGGAGGCGTGGGCGGGCCGGGCGAGCGCGGCCGGGCTGGACCGGGACGACGTCGCCGCACTCTTCGCCGCCGTACTCGACAAGCACTTCGCCCTGCCGGCCACCGCGCACTCCCCTGGCGCGCCTGGGGAGAAGGACCTCCGGTCGGCGCACGGAGACGTTCCGGAGCCGCCCCCCGATATCCCGCACGCCATGTCTCCGTAACCGTTGGTTCAGACGGGCTTGCGACGCTCGGCGAATGAAGCCCGCCGTGCCAGAGCCTTCGCCGCCGCCCGATGGGATCGACGAGACCGCCGGGAACGCGGACGTCCGCGCCGCCGCAGCGCTCACTCCCGTGCTTTCCGACGCGCCCATCTCTCTCGTGGCGCGGAAGAATGGGTACATGAGCCAGTCAAACGTCCAGGCACAGGTCCAGCACGCACAGCCCTCCGTGGGCTCCATAGCCGCGCACCGCCCGCACACGGTGGCCGCCGCGGTCTCCGACCTGGAACCCGACCTCGATGCCGACCTCGACGCATACGAGGAGTCGCCGGTCGACGGGGCCCAGTTGCCGCAGGGTCGTTTCCTCGACCGGGAGCGCAGCTGGCTCGCCTTCAACGAGCGCGTCCTGGAACTCGCCGAGGACCCGAACACCCCCCTGCTCGAACGGGCCAACTTCCTCGCGATCTTCGCCAGCAACCTGGACGAGTTCTTCATGGTCCGGGTGGCCGGTCTGAAGCGCCGGATCGCCACCGGGGTCGCCACCCGGTCCGCGTCCGGCCTCCAGCCCCGTGAAGTGCTGGAGATGATCTGGGCCCGCTCGCGGGAACTCATGGCCCGGCACGCCGCCTGCTACCACGAGGACGTCGCCCCCGCCCTCGCGGAGGAGGGCATCCACCTGGTCCGCTGGAGCGAGCTGACGGAGAAGGAGCAGGCCCGCCTGTTCACCCTCTTCCGGCACCAGATCTTCCCGGTGCTGACCCCGCTGGCGGTCGACCCCGCGCACCCCTTCCCGTACATCTCGGGTCTCTCGCTCAACCTCGCGGTCGTCGTACGCAACCCGGTCACCAGCCACCGCCACTTCGCCCGCGTCAAGGTGCCGCCGCTGCTGTCCCGCTTCCTGGAGAGCTCCCCGGGCCGCTACGTCCCCATCGAGGACGTCATCGCCGCCCACCTCGAGGAGCTGTTCCCGGGCATGGAGGTGCTGGAGAGCCACGCCTTCCGGCTCACCCGCAACGAGGACCTCGAGGTCGAGGAGGACGACGCCGAGAACCTGCTCCAGGCCCTGGAGAAGGAGCTCATGCGGCGGCGCTTCGGGCCGCCGGTGCGCCTGGAGGTGGAGGAGTCGATCGACCGCGAGGTCCTCGACCTGCTGGTGCGGGAGCTGAAGATCAGTGAGGCCGAGGTGTACCCGCTGCCGGGTCCCCTGGACCTCACGGGCCTCTTCCGCATCCACAGCCTCGACCGGCCCGAGCTGAAGTACCGGAAGTTCATCGCCGGCACCCACCGCGACCTCGCCGAGGTCGAGTCGGCCTCCGCGCCCGACATCTTCGCGGCCCTGCGCAGCCGTGACGTGCTGCTGCACCACCCGTACGACTCGTTCTCCACCTCCGTGCAGGCGTTCCTGGAGCAGGCGGCCGCCGACCCCGACGTGCTGGCGATCAAGCAGACCCTTTACCGGACCTCCGGCGACTCCCCGATCGTCGACGCGCTCATCGACGCCGCCGAGTCCGGCAAGCAGGTCCTGGTCCTGGTCGAGATCAAGGCCCGCTTCGACGAACACGCCAACATCAAGTGGGCGCGCAAGCTGGAGGAGGCCGGCTGCCATGTCGTCTACGGCCTCGTGGGCCTGAAGACCCACTGCAAGCTGTCCCTGGTGGTGCGTCAGGAAGGTGACACGCTGCGGCGCTACTGCCACGTCGGCACGGGCAACTACCACCCGAAGACGGCCCGCCTCTACGAGGACCTCGGCCTGCTGACGGCGGACCCGCAGGTCGGCGCCGACCTCTCCGACCTGTTCAACCGGCTCTCCGGCTACTCGCGCCGCGAGACCTACCGCCGTCTCCTCGTCGCCCCCAAGTCCCTGCGGGACGGTCTGGTCTCGCGGATCAACAAGGAGGCCCAGCACCACCGTGCCGGCCGGCCCGCCTTCATCCGCATCAAGGTCAACTCGATGGTGGACGAGGCGGTCATCGACGCCCTGTACGGCGCGTCCCAGGCGGGCGTGCCGGTCGACGTCTGGGTGCGCGGCATCTGTGCGGTGCGCCCGGGCGTGACGGGCCTGTCGGAGAACATCCAGGTCCGCTCGGTCCTCGGCCGCTTCCTCGAACACTCCCGTGTGTTCGCCTTCGGCAACGGCGGTGAGCCCGAGGTGTGGATCGGCAGCGCCGACATGATGCACCGCAACCTCGACCGCCGTATCGAGGCCATGGTCAGGGTCACCGACCCGGCCCACCGAGCCGCACTCAACCGGCTCCTCGAGACCGGTATGTCCGACGCCACCGCCTCCTGGCGCCTCGGCCCGGACGGGGAGTGGACCCGGCACGCGACCGACGCGGACGGCCAGCCCCTGCGCAACGTCCAGGAGATGCTCATAGACGCCCGGAGGCGCCGGCGTGGCACAGCGACACCTTGACCCGACGGACTCCACGGCCGGGCCCGCGACCGGGGACGCCCTCGCGGGCTACCTGCGGGCCCAGGCGACGGAGTTCCTCCGAGCCCTGCGGCTGCACCGGGAGACCGGCGGTGGCCAAGGGGGCCCCCTCGCTCGATCGGAGTCGAGGGCGGGGGAGAACGGCTCGGAGGAGTCCGTCGACGCGGCCCGCGCCCTGCGCCGCTCGGTCCGCCGCATCAGCGGCAGCCTGCACACGTTCCGCCCCTTGCTGGACACCGGCTGGTCGGAGTCCCTGCGCCCCGAACTCGCCTGGCTGTCGGGGACCTTGTCGATGGAGCACGCCTACGGGGCCCGCCTGGAGCGGCTGCTGCTGGCACTGCACCGGCTGTCAGGGGCCACGGCGTTCCCGGCCCAGACCGCAGGCGCCGGTGCGGTGCGTGTGCAGGCCGCACCTGACAACGCCGGTCCGGCGGCCGGACCGCCCCCGCTCGAACGCGGCAACCTCACCATCGGCGCCGCGAAAGCGGGAGCCCTGCTCGAACGCCAGCTCACGCTCGCCCGGACCCGGGCCCATTCCACCGCCCTCCAGGCCCTCGGCTCCTCCCGCTTCCACGCGGTCGCCGACACGATCGCTTTACTGGCCAGCGAGGTCCCCCTCACCCCCAACGCGCCCACCACCGACCTGCACCCCTTCGCGGCCGCCGCAGCGGAGCGGCTCACCGACGCCGTCGCCGCCCTCCCCCTGGTCACCGCCGGCAGCCCGTACAACGCGGAGGCCCTGGTCCACGGCCTGTCGCCGGACCCGGCCCCGCACCCCCAGGACGCCCCCTGGCACCAGGTCCGCCTGCTGCTGCGACTGCATCGCTACGCATGCGAGGCCCAGGAGGGCGACAGGGGACCCGTGGACGTACGGCTGCCGGCCTCGGGCCAGGCTCTCGACCGGCACCGGGACGCCTCGGAGGCCGCGGCCGCGGCGGCGTCCGCGGCCCGCACCCCACGTATCGCGCCGGCGACGGCGTACGCGCTGGGCGTGCTCCACGCCGACCAGCGGCACGAGGTGGAAGCGGCCAGGTTCGCGTTCCAGCAGTCGTGGCAGAAGCGGACCGTCGGTACTCCATGACCCTCTGAGACCTCTGACCCAGGAGGCGGTGACCCCCGTGACCCCCACGAACGGCACCATCGTCCAGGCCGCGGGCTGCGTCCTGTGGCGTCGTTCCCCGGCCGACGGCGAGGTGGAGATCTGCCTCGTTCACCGGCCGAAATACGACGACTGGTCGCATCCCAAGGGCAAGCTGAAGCGCGGTGAGGACCCGCTCGGGGGCGCGGTCCGCGAGGTGGCGGAAGAGACGGGCTACACCGCCGTGCCGGGCGCCCGGCTGCCGACCATGCACTATCTGGCCAACGGCCGCCCCAAGCATGTCCACTACTGGGCGGCCGAGGCCGTCTCGGGCGGTTTCACCCCGAACGACGAGGTGGACCGCATCCTCTGGCTCTCCCCCTGGGCCGCCCGCAACCGCCTGACCCAGCCGAGGGACCGCCCCCTGGTGAACGCCCTGCTGCAGGCACTGCGCCTGGCATAGTTCCGGGATCGCCTCGTGTCCTCGACGTGAGCGTTCCGTGACCTAACCGCACCGACCGCAGGGGTTCACCCGCCGTTCACTTCCGTCCATAGGCGCCTTCACCTGATCTGCCTAATTTCGGCCTTACGCGGTGCGGGACACACCTCGGGAACGAGCCCGCATCACCCAGTCTTCGCACGCCGCCGGTTCAGGACGGCGGCTCCTGGAAGGAACTCCCTCAAGTGAAGCTTCAGCGCATGAACCGGCGGGCCCTCACCCTCGGTGCTCTCGCCGTCTCCGGCGCCCTGGCCCTCACGGCGTGCGGCTCCGACGACACCGGCGGCGGCAGCGGCAGCAGTGCCTCGGCGACCACGGGTGCGAGCGCGATCAAGTGCGACGACGCCAAGGGCCAGCTGCTCGCCGACGGCTCCTCCGCGCAGAAGAACGCGATCGACGCCTGGGTCAAGCAGTTCACCGCCGCCTGCCAGGGCGTGCAGATCAACTACAAGGGCGGCGGCTCCGGCGCCGGCGTCACCGCGTTCACGCAGGGCCAGGTCGCCTTCGCCGGCTCCGACTCCGCGCTGAAGCCCGAAGAGGTCACCGCGTCCAAGAAGGTCTGCTCCGGCGGTCAGGGCATCGACCTTCCGATGGTCGGCGGCCCCATCGCCGTCGGCTTCAACGTCTCGGGCGTCGACAACCTGGTCCTGGACGCGCCGACCATCGCCAAGATCTTCAACAACGAGATCACCAACTGGAACGACGCGGCGATCAAGAAGCTGAACCCCGACGCGAAGCTTCCCGACCTCAAGATCCAGGCGTTCCACCGCTCGGACGAGTCCGGCACCACGGACAACTTCACCAAGTACCTGATCGCCACCGCCAAGAGCGACTTCCCGTACGAGGGCGGCAAGGCCTGGCAGGCCAAGGGCGGCCAGTCCGCGTCGGGTTCCTCCGGTGTGGCCCAGCAGGTCAAGGAGACCAACGGCGCCATCGGCTACTTCGAGCTGTCCTACGTCGGTGACAACGTCAAGGCCGCCAGCATCGACACCGGCGCCAGCGCCCCGGTCGAGGCCACCATCGACAACGCCACCAAGGCCATCGCGGACGCCAAGGTCGTCGGCACCGGCAAGGACCTCTCGCTGGAGCTGAACTACTCGACCAAGGCCGAGGGTGCCTACCCGATGGTCCTGGTCACCTACGAGATCGTCTGCGACAAGGGCAACAAGTCCGACAGCCTGGCCGCCACGAAGGCGTTCCTGCGCTACATCGCCTCCGAGGACGGCCAGCAGATCCTCGCCGACAACAAGTACGCCCCCATCCCCGACGACATCATCGCCAAGGTCCGCACCACCATCGAGGGCCTGAGCTGATCCGAGTGCGGTCCGGTCCCCCGCGGACCGGGCCGCACCGTCCGGTGCACCGCCGCCAGGAGCCGCCGCAGACCGCGGACGGCTCCACAGGGCCGTACAGCGCGTACGGCTCCGCAGACCGGAGAACCCGATGGACATAACCACGAAGAACACCCAAGCCTCTCCCCCCGCTCCCCAGCCGGCCGTGACCGCGCAGCAGCGTGCGGCCGGCGGCGCCACCCGACCCGGTGACCGGATCTTCCTCGGTCTCTCCCGCGGGTCGGGCATCCTCCTGTTGGTGATCATGGCCGCGATCGCGGTCTTCCTCACCTATCGCGCGTCGCTCGCGATCAGCAACGACGAGGCCAACTTCCTCACCGCCTTCGAGTGGAACGCCACCGCCGTCCCGCCCAGGTTCGGCATCGCCGTCCTGGCCTTCGGCACGGTGGTCTCCTCGGTCATCGCCATGGTCATCGCCGTCCCGATCGCGGTCGCCATCGCCCTGTTCCTCACGCACTACGCCCCGCGCAGGCTGAGCGGCCCCATCGCCTACGTGATCGACCTGCTCGCCGCCGTGCCGTCCATCGTCTACGGCCTGTGGGGCGCGCTGATCCTCGTACCGCACATGACCGGCCTCTTCGGCTGGCTGGACGAGTACCTCGGCTGGACCGGCGTCTTCTCCTGGGAGGGCGGCGCCCCCCGGTCGATGCTCACCGTCGGCATCCTGCTCGCGATCATGATCCTGCCGATCATCACCAACGTGAGCCGCGAGGTGTTCCGCCAGGTCCCGCAGATGCACGAGGAGGCGGCCCTGGCGCTGGGCGCCACCCGCTGGGAAGTGGTCCGCATGGCGGTCCTTCCCTTCGGCCGCTCCGGCGTGATCTCCGCCTCGATGCTCGGCCTCGGCCGCGCGCTCGGCGAGACGATGGCCGTGGCCACCGTGCTCTCCCCGACCTTCGACATCCAGGCCAGCCTGCTCAACCCGGGCGGCGGCACCTTCGCCCAGAACATCGCCAGCAAGTTCGGTGAGGCGACGGAGCAGGGCCGTGACGCGCTCATCGCCTCCGGTCTGGTCCTGTTCGTCATCACCCTGCTGGTCAACGGCGCGGCCCGCGCGATCATCGCCCGCCGCAAGGAGTACTCGGGGGCCAACGCATGAGCCACGCCGTCATCGACAAGCGCCCCAGCACGCTGCGCGGCGCCGGCCTCCCCAAGTGGTCCCCGTACGCCATCGGCGCCGGCTCCGTCGCCGCAGCGATCGGCATCGGCCTGGCCGCCGGGCTCCACAGCAAGATCCAGTGGGGCCTGATCGCCGCGCTCCTGTTCGTCCTCGGCACGTACGGCATCGCCGCCCGCGTCGAAGGCCGCCGCCAGGCCAAGGACCGCATCGCGACCTCGTTCGTCTGGGTCGCCTTCGTACTCGCCGTGGTGCCGCTGGTCTCCCTGGTCTGGGTGACCGTCTCCCGCGGTGTGAAGGTCCTCGACGTCTACTTCCTGACCCACTCGATGGGTGTGGTCGCCGACTCCGAGCCCGGCGGCGGCATCTACGCCGCCATCCTCGGCAGCCTCGAGCAGGTCGGCCTCGCCACGCTGATCGCGGCACCGATCGGTGTGCTGACCGCGATCTACCTGGTGGAGTACGGCCGGGGCGGCCTCGCCCGGGCCATCACCTTCTTCGTCGACGTGATGACCGGTATCCCGTCGATCGTCGCCGGTCTGTTCATCCTCAGCCTGATGCTGATCTTCGAGATGCAGCCCTTCGGCTTCGCCGGCTCGCTGGCCCTGGCCATCCTGATGATGCCGGTCGTGGTCCGCTCCACGGAGGAGATGCTCAAGCTCGTACCGAACGAGCTGCGCGAGGCCTCCCTGGCGCTCGGCGTGCCGAAGTGGCGCACCATCCTGAAGGTGGTCCTGCCGACCTCCATCGGCGGCATCACCACCGGCATCATGCTGGCGATCGCCCGTATCGCGGGCGAGACCGCGCCGGTGCTGCTGCTGGTGTGGGGAAACCCGTTCATCAACGCCAACCCCTTCGAGGGTGCGCAGGCGTCGCTGCCGTTGTACATCTACCAGCAGTACGCGAACAGCGCGGGCTCGGGCGCGGCCTACGACCGGGCCTGGGCGGCGTCGCTGACGCTGATCGCCTTCGTGATGATCCTGAACCTGGTGGCCCGAGGCATCGCCCGCTGGAAGGCCCCGAAGACCGGTCGCTAGCGCGCGGCCAATCAGCGACCGATCTGAATTTCTGGAAGTGACGGAATCATGGCCAAGCGAATCGACGTAAGCGGCCTCACCGCCTACTACGGCTCCCACAAGGCGATCGAAGACATCTCGATGACCGTCGAGCCCCGCTCGGTGACGGCGTTCATCGGCCCCTCCGGCTGCGGCAAGTCGACGTTCCTGCGCACGCTCAACCGTATGCACGAGGTCACCCCCGGCGGCCGTGTCGAGGGCAAGGTGCTCCTGGACGACGAGGACCTCTACGGCGCCGGCATAGACCCGGTGTCCGTCCGCCGCGAGGTCGGCATGGTGTTCCAGCGCCCCAACCCGTTCCCCACGATGTCGATCTTCGACAACGTGGCCGCGGGCCTGCGGCTCAACGGCAGCTACAAGAAGAACCAGCTGGCGGACGTCGTCGAGAAGTCCCTGAAGGGCGCGAACCTCTGGAACGAGGTCAAGGACCGTCTGAACAAGCCCGGCTCGGGCCTGTCCGGCGGTCAGCAGCAGCGGCTGTGCATCGCCCGTGCCATCGCGGTGGAACCGAAGGTCCTGCTCATGGACGAGCCGTGCTCCGCCCTGGACCCGATCTCCACCCTAGCCATCGAGGACCTGATCGGCGAGCTGAAGGAGCGCTTCACGATCGTCATCGTGACGCACAACATGCAGCAGGCCGCCCGTGTCTCCGACCGCACGGCCTTCTTCAACCTGGCGGCGGTCGGGCAGCCCGGCAGGCTGATCGAGATCGACGACACGGAGCGCATCTTCTCCAACCCGGCGGTCCAGGCGACGGAGGACTACATCTCCGGCCGGTTCGGCTGAGCCGACGCCCGCACAGAGCCCCTCGCGGTGCTGCATGGCGGTGCCACCGCGAGGAACAAGCGGGCCCGCCCCCGGGAAACCGGGGGCGGGCCCGCTTCTTACGGTGCCTCTTCAGGCGGCCGAGCCCCCTGGGACGACAGGGCCTAGAGGAACGCCAGATCAATGACCCCGAACGCGCAGGCCGCCACGATCGCAGCCGCCGGCATCGTGATGAACCACCCCATCACGATGTTCTTGGCAACCCCCCACCGCACGGCATTCACGCGCTTCGTCGCCCCGACACCCATGATCGCGGAGGTGATGACGTGGGTCGTGGAGATCGGAGCCTTGAAGAGAAACGCCGTGGCGAACATGATCGACGCCCCCGTCGTCTCCGCGGCGAACCCCTGCGGCGGGTCCAGCTCGATGATCTTCCGCCCCAGCGTCCGCATGATCCGCCAGCCACCCGCGTACGTGCCGAGCGACAGCATCACCGCACAGACGATCTTCACCCAGACCGGGATCGGGTCCCCGTAGTCCTCGACATCGGCGATGACCAGCGCCATCACCACGATGCCCATCGTCTTCTGCGCGTCCTGCAGACCGTGCCCGAGCGCCATTCCGGCCGCCGACACCGTCTGCGCTATCCGGAAGCCGCGCTTGGCCTTGTGCGGATTGGACCGCCGGAAGATCCACAGGATCGCCGTCATGACCAGGTAGCCGACGACCAGGCCGACCACCGGTGACACGAACATCGGGATGACGACCTTCTCCAGCACCCCGGACCAGTAGACGGTCGTACCACCGGCGAGCGCCGCCCCGACCATGCCGCCGAACAACGCGTGCGAGGAGGACGAGGGCAGGCCGAAGTACCAGGTGATCAGATTCCAGGTGATCGCACCGACCAGCGCGGCGAAGAGGATCCCCATCCCCTTCGAGCCCTCGGGTGTCTGGATCAGGCCCTCGCTGACGGTCTTGGCGACCCCGGAGCCCAGGAACGCACCCGCGAGGTTCATCACGGCGGCCATCGCCAGCGCCGCCTTCGGCGTCAGCGCGCGCGTCGACACGGAGGTGGCGATCGCGTTGGCCGAGTCGTGGAAACCGTTCGTGTACGTGAAGAAGAGCGCGACCCCGATGGTCACGACCAGAGCCAGGTTGTCCATGGAGAGTTCAGGACTCCTTGACGGCGATGGTCTCCACCGTGTTCGCCACGTGCTCGAACGCGTCGGCCGCTTCCTCCAGCACATCCACGATCTGCTTGAGCTTGAGCACCTCGATGGCGTCGTACTTGCCGTTGAAGAGCTGAGCGAGCAGCTTGCGGTGGATCTGGTCGGCCTGGTTCTCGAGGCGGTTGACCTCGATCCAGTACTCGGTGAGGTTGTCCATGGTCCGCAGGTTCGGCATGGCCTCGGCCGTCAGCTCCGCAGCCCGTGCCAGCACCTCGATCTGCTGCTCGACGCCCTTGGGCAACTCCTCGACGTTGTAGAGGACGACCAGGTCGACGGCCTCCTCCATGAAGTCCATGATGTCGTCGAGGGAGGACGCGAGGGAGTAGATGTCCTCACGGTCGAACGGCGTGATGAACGAGGAGTTGAGCTGGTGGAAGATCGCGTGCGTGGCGTCGTCACCTGCGTGTTCCGCCGCCCGCATCCGCTCTGCGATCTCGGCCCGGCCGGCGGTGTCCGCCCCGAGCAGTTCCATCAGGAGCTTGGAGCCCGTGACGATGTTGTCCGCGGATGCGGCGAACATGTCATAGAAGCTCGTCTCCCTGGGGGTCAGACGAAATCGCACAAGGGGTCCTCGGGGTGCATTGGTTTCGGTCAGGCTGATGCTAGGCGCATCATCCAGCCACGGCTAACGGGCCGTCCACCAGTGTCACCCATCAGACAGAAGTGATGAGCACGGGGGCAGCCCGGTGGTCCAGTCCAGCCCCTGCATACGGCAACGGCCACCAGCCGTATACCCGCCAAAGTTCGGTACGATATACCCGGTAGGGGTATATGTCTGGAGGACGCGATGACGACCACCGGTGCCGGCGCGGAAGCGCCCTCCGCAGCCGTCGAGGGCACGGGTCCGGACGTGGTGACGGACCACGACCGCGGTGTGCACGGCTACCACAAGCAGAAGGACGAGCACCTCAAGCGGCTGCGCCGTATCGAGGGCCAGATCCGCGGCCTGCAGCGGATGGTCGACGAGGACGTGTACTGCATCGACATACTCACCCAGGTCTCCGCCTCCACCAAGGCCCTGCAGTCCTTCGCCCTGCGGCTCCTGGAGGAACATCTGCGCCACTGTGTCGCCGACGCGGCCCTCCAGGGCGGCACCGAGGTCGACGCGAAGGTGGAGGAGGCGACGAAGGCGATCGGCCGGCTGCTGCGCACGTGAAACCGGCTGCCCGCCGGGGGCGCGGGAGGGGGCCCGGGCTCAACCGCCGCAGGCGTCTCGCTCCTCGGCCACTCTCAGCACCTCGTCGATGCTCTCCAGGCTGAGCCGGTCCTCGTCGGCGGCCGAAGCCGCGATGATCAGCTCTCCGCACAGCTCGATCTCGGCGAGGGCCACGTGGTCCTGCACCGCCGTACCGCCGACCGGAGCCACGCGCATCACCTCTTCTCTGCCGTCACCGAATTCCTAGAGTAGGGAGCGGCCTACATACCGCGCATGGCACGGAAGGGCTAGTTCTCGCCGCCGGCTACTCCGCGATCTTGCCGGCGTAGATGTCCCCGCCCTCCGGCAGCCGTACGTCCACGGGGGCCCCGAAGTCGTACAGCAGCGTCGTCGAGGCGACCGCGACCGGGCCCTTCTGCTGCCCGTTGACGAAGCTGAACCGGTGCCGGATCTTGCGGATGCGCCCCTGTTCGTCGAGGAAGACGTCGAACGGGACCCGGACGGTGGCGAACCCTTTCGCCGCTGCCGCCAAGGACTTCTCCACGCCCTTCGACGCGGCCCTCGCCGCCACCGCGAGATCGGCGGTTCCGCGGTAGTGCCGCACCTCGGTCCCGCCGACCTCGGTCCTGCCCACGTATGCCGCCGTCCGCGCCCCGCGCAGCACTTCGGCGGCGGCGAAGGGGTCCGTGGCCCCGCCGGTCACCAGGTTCCCGTCGGACAGCGTGCCCGTGTCCACTCGCACCCATTTGTCGGCGGGCACCCCGGCGCCCCGGTTCTTCATGAACAGGGCGCCCGGGGCGAGGAGTTCGGTGATGTGCCGATGCTCGCTCGTGCCCGCCGGGTCCTGCGGCAGCAGTACCTTCAGCCGCCCGAGCTGCCGCCGGTAGTCATAGACTCCCTCGCCCCGGATGGTCACCCGCGTCCCGCCGGTGGCCATCTCCATCGACGTACGCGCCTTCGAGGTCCCGGCGTCCACCAGGGCGTCGGCGGCCCGGTGCAGCACCTGGACCGGATCGGCGGCGCGGGAGTCCTCGGCGGCGGCCCCGCTGCCGGTGCATCCGCTCGCCCCGGCGCCGACACAGACCACGAGCGCCACGACGACCGTGCCACCCAGCCGCCGCCGCTGCCGCTGCTGCTGCCGCTCCGCCATCGCCTGCCTACCCCCAGCCGGTACGTCCGTCACGGGCCCCCCGTCGTTCCGGTTAACGACGAGTAGGGAGGCCCGTCACGCGCATACCGGGCCTTTACCTGGCCTCTGTAACGTTGTCGCCGTGGCGCAGCAGCACGGGACCGGGCCGGGCGGGGATCCTCCGGAACACCTCACGACGACGGTCGAAAGGGGCCGCTTCTGCGTGGCCCACTGCACCTGCGGCTGGCGCGGCCCGGCACGCAGGGCGAGGAGCCTGGCCCGGGCGGACGCGGAGGGACACGGGTGAGCTGACACCGCCGTTGCCGCACCCCGCAGGCGCCGGGCCGGCGCGATCCACCCCTGGCGTCAGCGCCGGGCAGCACTCAGACTTCGGCCCACCGGCAGCGGCTCTTGGAACCCCCCGGCACGGGGACCCGTCTCGTTCCACGGAAGCCGGCAAGTGGCCGACGGAAGGCACGGAACATGCAACGGCGTACGTTCATCGGGGGCGGCGCGGCCGCGATCACGGCGGTGGCGACGGCCGCGTGCAAGGGCGGTGGCTCCGCCGGCACGGCCGCCACTGAGAAGACCGCCGGCCTGTCGTCCCGTTCGTCGCGTTCCACCGGCGTCAGCGCCGCCGCCGACTGGACCGCCCTCGCGCGCGGCCTGGACGGCACCCTGGTCCGCCCCGGCGACGCGAAGTGGGCGGCGGCCCGGCAGCTCTACAACACCCGCTTCGACGCGCTGAAGCCGGCTGCGGTCGCGTACGTCGCGCACCCGGACGACATCCGTACGGCCCTCGCGTACGCCCGTGCCCACAGCATCCGCGTGGCGATCCGCAACGGCGGCCACTCCTACGGCGGCTGGTCCTCGGGCAACGGCCGCCTGATCGTCGACGTCTCGAAGCTCGACCGGGTCCGTTCCGGCGGCGGGTCGGCCGTCGTCGGCGCGGGCGCCAAACTGATCGACGTCTACCGCGTGCTGGCCGCGAAGGGCGTGACGATACCGGCGGGCTCGTGCCCGTCGGTCGGCGTCTCCGGCCTGGTGCTGGGCGGCGGCCACGGCGTGGTCTCGCGCGCGTACGGCCTGACCTGCGACAGCCTCACCCAGGCGACCCTGATCACGGCGGACGGCAAGCAGCTCACCGCGAACGCCACGCAGAACAAGGACCTCTTCTGGGCCCTGCGCGGCGCGGGCAACGGCAACTTCGGCGTCGTGACCGAGCTGCAGTTCAGGACCCACCCCGCCCCGCAGGCGGTGACGGCGTACCTGACCTGGCCTTGGGCGAAGGCGGCCGCGGTGGTGAAGGCGTGGCAGGAGTGGGGGCCGACCCAGCCGGACGAGATCTGGTCGTCCCTGCACCTGGCGAGCGCGGCCGGGGTCACGCCCACGGTGTCCGTCGCCGCCTTCTCCCTCGGCACGTACGGCGAACTCCAGAACGCCGTGGACCGCCTCGCCGCCAAGGTCGGCGCCCCCGCGAGCAACGTGTCTCTCAGGCGCCGCGGCTACGAGGAGGCGATGGAGATCTACGCCGGCTGCTCGTCGTACACGAACGACGCCCAGTGCCACCTGCCCGGCACGACCCCCGGCCGCTCCCCGCAGGGCGCGCTGGGCCGCGAGACGTACGCGGCGAGGTCGGACTTCTTCGACCGCTCGCTGTCCGCGGCGGGCATCCGGACGCTGCTGGCGCAGATCAGGTCGGTGCGGGGCGGCTCGGGCAGCATCGCCCTCACGGCCCTGGGCGGCGCGGTCAACCGCGTCTCCCCCACGGCCACGGCCTTCGTCCACCGCCGCTCCCGCATGCTGGCCCAGTACATCGCGTCCTGGCGCGCGGGCACCCCGGGCTCGGCGGCCCAGTCCTGGCTGACGTCGGCCCACGACGCGATGAAGCCGTACGCCTCCGGCGCGGCCTACCAGAACTACTCTGACCCGACCCTGAAGGACTGGCGGAAGGCGTACTACGGGGATGCGGCGGCGCGGCTGACCGCCCTGAAGAAGCAGTACGACCCGAATCGGTTCTTCACGTATCGGCAGGCGCTCTGAGGTCGTTGAACGAGGGGGCTGGGGTGCCAGGGGGCACTAGGCCGCCAGGTCCCGCTCCTCGGCCCCCTGGGTCTCCGTGCGTGCCCCCGGAATCGCCGCGTCCTGCCCGTCGTACGACCGCCCCCGGGCACGGATGAACCAGCCGCCCCGCGACGACCGCTCGACCGCCTTCATCACCGGCGTCAGCAAGGCCATCGCCAGCGGAGACAGCAGCAGCGCGACAGCCGTGCCGAGCGCGAACCCGCCCACCACGTCGGTCGGGTAGTGCACCCCCATGTAGACCCGGCAGAACCCCTCCAGCAACGCCAGACCGATCCCGACGAGCCCGAACTTCCGGTTGGCGACGAACAGTCCGACCGCCATCGCCATGGTGATCGTCGCGTGGTCGCTCACGAAGGAGTAGTCGGTCTTCCCGGACACCAGGACGTCGAGCCCCTGATGGTCGAGGAAGGGCCGGGGCCGCTCCACGAACCCGCGTATCGGTACGTTCACCAGCACCGCGATCGCGGCCGCCAGCGGCGCCCACACCAGCGCGGCGACGGAGGACGCGGCGTCCTGGCCGCCCCGCCGCCGCACGGACCACCAGCACCACACCACGAGCAGCACCGTGGCCAGCAGCAGCCCGTACTCCCCGACGTACTCCATGACCCGGTCGAACCAGTTCGGTGCGTCCTTGGCCAGGCCGTTGATGTCGTACAGCAGGTCGACGTCGGGGTTCGACCCGGATGCGGCGAGTCCAGCCATGGTGCTGCGGCCCCTTCGTCGTCTGTCCCCGGCGCGCTCCTGCGCGCGCCGCGCTGTCCACCCCCGTGGTGTGTAGATCCGCTTCCGCTCACTACGTCATCAGGAACGCACGACCCCTGCTGATACGTTCCACACTCCACCGAATGATCACGCAGACGTTATCGAAGAGAGATACATCGCCGCAGATCAGGGGTGGGCTGTGATCGGTTCGGGTCGGTTCAGACCGTCGTGGGCAGCGCTTTCGCGCCATCTTCGGTCACCCGGGTGGCCCCGAAGTAGTCCGGAGTGTCGATCGGGTCGAACCGGATCACAGCACCCGTTCGCGGCGCGTCGATCATGTATCCGCCCCCCACGTAGATCCCCACATGCCGGATGGCGCGTGAATTGGTCAGGTCGTCCGAGAAGAACACCAGATCGCCGGGCAGCAGCTCGTCCCGCGCGGGATGCGCTCCCGCGTTGTACTGGTCGTTCGCGACCCGGGGAAGCGTGACGCCGACACTCTCGTAGGCGGCCTGGGTCAGCCCCGAACAGTCGAAGCGTCCGCCCTGCTCAGAGGTACCGGTGCCGCCCCAGAGGTAGGGCGTGCCGAGCTTCTTCTGCGCGTAGTAGATGGCCCCGGCTGCCTGCTTGGACGGATCGACCCGGGTGACGGGAGCCGCGAAGCTCTCCTCCAGGGTCCTGATGGTCCTGACGTAGTTCTGGGTCTCGCTGATCGCCGGAATCCCGCCCGCCTTTATGACGCGGTACGCGCCCGCGTTGTAGGCGGCGAGCATGTTGTTCGTGGTGTCACCGGGAACATCCTTGACGTACTCGGCGAGTTCGCAGTCGTACGACGCGGCCGATGGAATCGCGTCATTCGGATCCCAGATGTCGCGGTCGCCGTCGCCGTCCCCGTCGATGCCGTGCGTGGCCCAGGTGCCGGGGATGAACTGAGCGATGCCGCGTGCGTCGGCGGGGCTGACGATGTCCGGATCCCAGCCGCTCTCCTGGTACAGCTGGGCGGCGAGCAGTGCCGGGTTGATGGCGGGGCAGAGGTTGCCCCACCTCTGCACGAGGGTCTGGTAAGCGGCGGGCACCGATCCCTTCGCCAGCGCCTTGGTGCCTCCGCCCACGCCGTTGACGAGGTTCCCCGCGACGACGTACACCCCCACGACGAGCAGCATCACGAAGCTGAGCCCGAGCCCGATCGCGACGCCGCCAGCCACCCATACTTTCCGCACGGCTCAACCCTCCCCCATGTCGACGCTGTTCAAAGCCATTTCCGGCGAGGGTGGCGTCATTTCGCCGTGAAACCAGTGCACATGACGCTCGTGTAGTCGTCCGGCGTGCGGATGTGGTGAAACTCCACGGTCCAGTCGCCGGGGTCGTTGGACACCGGGATGGACGGCAGCGGCTTGCCCTTGACCCAGGTGTGGAAGTCGTCGGGGTAAGTGACCGACTTCCAGGCGGCCGGGTCTTCGCCGTACAGATCGAGTGGCTTGCTCGTGTAGCCCACGTTCGCGTTGTCGATGAGCATCCCGTCGACAGGCTTCCCGGTGTCGGGGTCGATGTCGTGCGGTGGCTTCACACTCACGGTCACGTAGTACGGCTCCTTCGAACTGAAGGCGTACTTGTCACGGAATCCGATCTCCACCTTGCCGGCGAACGTCGCCGTGTAGTTCTCCGGATCGTCGGGGTCGGCGAGGGACATCTGGAACCCGCCGCTCGCCCGCTCCTCAGCGGGCAGTTGGCACTGGTCCGTGCCCGAGTTCCACAGCGCGCGGTCTATCTTGTCCGCCGCGTAGGGGGGCGCTCCCGTGGCCGCCTCCGAGGCGCTCGGGCTCGAAGAGGTGGTCGGCGCCTTGCTGCTCCCGTCGGCGGAATCGTCGCCTCCCTTGTCCTTCCCCTGCTGCATCAGTACGAAGGCCGTGGCCGCCCCGATCCCCACCACGAGCCCCAACGCCACCGCGGCCGTCCAGGGCGCGGTACGGCGCCGGACCGCCGAGGCGGGCCGGACAACCTGCGTGGGTGTGTAGCCGTGCCCGTGGCCGTAGGCGTACGGGGAGGCGGTCGTCGGCAGATCGTGCAGGCCCGCGGGCTGTGACGGCGGACCCGACGAGGGCGCGGGCTCCGGCCGGGCAGGTGGCGTCCGGGGCACCGGCTCGGCCGAGACCGCGAGGCCCCGATAGAACATGTCTTCGACGAGCGCCGCGCGCACCCCGCACCGCGCGATCACCTCGGCGAGTCCGGGCCGCGCCGCCGGGTCCTTGGCCGCGCATGCTTCGACCAGAGCGGCCAACTCTGTTTCCACACCCGCGAGATCGATGGGTTCGTGCACGGCCCGGTAGCTGACGCCGGCAGGCTCGCCAACCCCGAAGGGAGGCCGCCCAGTTGCCGCGTAGGCGAGTGTCGCCCCGAGCGCGAACACGTCCGCGGCAGGCCCCGCCTCGTTGCGCAGCAGCACCTCAGGCGCGGTGTAGCCGGGCGTGCCCGGCGCGAATCCCGCCTCGGTGAGCGCCGTCTGCCCGGCGCCGCGCGCGATCCCGAAGTCGATGAGCTGCGGCCCCTGGGCCGCGAGGATCACGTTCTGCGGCTTGAGGTCCCGGTGGGTGACGCCGTGGGCGTGCACCGCCGCGAGCCCTTCGGCGAGCGCGGCGAAAAGCCCCCGGCACGTCTCGGCGGGGAACGGCCCCCGCTCCCCCACCGCCTTGCTCAACGTCGGCCCTGCCACATACTCGGTGGCCAGCCAGTACGGCGCCGCGTCCAACGACGCGTCGATCAGGTTCGCCGTGTACGCACTCCGCACCGCCCGAACCGTCTCCACCTCACGACGGAACCGCGCCAGCGCCTCGGGATGGTCGGTGATCTCGTCCCGGATCACTTTGATCGCGACGAGCCGCCCGCCGGGCGACCGCCCGAGGTAGACCTGTCCCATCCCGCCCGCACCGAGCCGGGCGAGCAGCGTGTGCGCGCCTATTCGCGCGGGGTCCTGAGCCTTCAGTGCGTCCACTGAAGTGACCTTGCCATACGGGTCGGTTCAGCGGAGGCACCCCCCGCGGGTCACGGCACACCCGCCGCGTCCCGGGACAACTCCGCCGCCTCCGCCTGCACGAGGCCTTTGCTCGGCAGGGATGTCGGGACGGCCCCGGGTCGCCTGGTGGCAGTGGGGCCTCCCGCCGGCAACGCGGTCGGCCTCACACCGGTGTCGAATGCGCCGCGGCCAGCGGGAAGCTCGTGCCTGTCAGTTCCTCCGACGCCGTCCACAGGCGGCGGGCCGCTGCCGGGTCGCTGGCTGCGGTCGTGCGGCCCACCAGGGTCGGGGCGCCGCGCATCTCACCCAGGCCGTCGGGGCCGACGTAGCTCGCGCCGGGGAGGTCCTGGGTCGCGGCGTAGAGGGTCGGCAGGGCGCCGGCCTTGTCGTCCTGGGCCACGAGCCGGTTGCCGAGCCACATGCCGATGCGGGTGACGGGGTTCGCCGCGTGGCTCTGGAGGTTGGTGGCCGCGTAGCCGGGGTGGGCGGCCAGGGCGCGGACGGGGGAGCCGGATTCCGTGAGGCGGCGCTGGAGTTCGAGGGTGAACAGCAGGTTCGCCAGCTTGGACTGGGCGTAGGCGCGCTGCGGGCCGTAGTTCGACGTGAGGTTCAGGTCGTCGAAGTGGATCACTCCGTCGCTCCAGCGGTGCGCGCCGGAGGAGACGGTGACGACCCGGTCGGTGACGTAGGGCAGGAGCAGGTTGGTCAGGGCGAAGTGGCCCAGGTGGTTGGTGCCGAACTGCATCTCGAAGCCGTCCTTGGTCCGCTGCTCCGGGATCATCATCACGCCCGCGTTGTTGATCAACAGGTCCAGCGGGCCGTCCCAGGAGCCGGCGAACTCCCGTACGGAGGAGAGATCGGCGAGATCGAGGCGCCGGACCTCCGTGCTGCCGGTCACGGTCGCCGCTGCCGCCCGGCCGCGCTCCGGGTCCCGTACGGCGAACACGACGTGCGCGCCCGCGCCGGCCAGCGCGCCCGCGGCGACGAGGCCGATGCCGCTGTTGGCGCCGGTGACGACGGCCGTACGGCCCGAGAGGTCCGGGAGCCGGCTCGCGTTCCACTTGTTCAGGTCATCCTTGTCAGCCATGCGCTCAATGTAGGCGGCGCCTACAATGCTGTCAATGACAACAATGATGGCAGTGGCAACAATGATGGCGGCGTAAACATCGGGATACTATGGTGCGCATGCCCGAGAGCCGCCCCTACCACCACGGAGACCTGCGCGCCGCCCTGCTGGCCAGTGCCGAGCGCACCCTGCGTGAGAGGGGGACCGCCGCACTCTCCCTGCGCGAACTGGCCCGCGAGACCGGCGTCAGCCACGCCGCCCCCGGCCGGCACTTCAAGGACAAGCAGGCCCTGCTCAACGCCCTGGCTCTCACCGGTTACGAGCGGCTGGCCCAGACCCTCGACGCGGCCGACGACCCGGCCCTCCCCCTGGAACCGCGCCTCACCGCACTCGGCCGGGCCTACCTCCGCTTCGCCATCGACAACGCCGCGCTGCTGGAGCTCATGTACGCCCGCAAGCACGAGCCCGACGCCTCCGACCAGATGGCCACCGCCATCGACCGGACCGTGGGCTCCCTGGAACGCCTGGTCTCGGACGCCCAGCAGCGCGGCGAGATCGTGGCGGGCGACCCCGCGCAGATCACCCTCGTGGCAGCCGCGGCCCTGCACGGGACCGCAACCTTCACGGCCAACGCCATACTCACCCCCGAGGCGGCCCTGGACGGCGTCGACGTCCTGATCCACCACCTGATGCACGGCCTCAAGCCGCGCTGACCGTCTGCACCGGCGGCCCGTGACCGCAACGACGGCACCTGCACCACCGGTTGGTTCTGCACCGCGCAGTCCGGCTACCACGGACCGACCGGCCGGGGCACCCGGCCGCAGCCCGTTCGACATGCCGGGGATAACCTTCACCCGGAGAACATCGGGACGATCCGCCCCCGACCGACCGTCAGAAACGGCCGGGCCGCGGGGGGTCAGGATCGTAAAAGGGGACAACGACGGAACCACACGACAGGTTTCGCTCAGGCCTCATTGCCCGGTGTGACCTGCCGTGATACACAGAGTAACCATGCGACTCACCAGGCACCGCCCCGCGCCTCCCGGCACGAGCCAGGCGCGCGACGGTGGCAGGGTGTTCGTACGAAACCCGCCAATCAATGACGCCAAGTCGACATACGACAGCGTCATCGTCGGCGACAATGATGCCTGACCTCTGCGCACCTGCAGGGGATGCGGAACTACCCACCAGGGGCGGTGACTTACATGCTCTTTGCGGCCGACAAGGGAGACATCAACACCATCATCGGCGGGATCGCTCCGGACTGGGGCCCCTTCGGCAGCCTGGGCAACGAGGCGAAGGTGATGATCGAGGTCGTGATGGCGGTGGCCATCCTGATCTGCCTCGGCATCGCCATCTGGGGCGCCGCCAAACAGCGCATCGGCGCGACCGCGCTGCGCGACACATTCAGCGCGGAGCAGGGCAAGGGCCTCATCGTCGCGGGCCTGACGGGCGTGTTCATCATCGGCTCACTCGGCACGCTCTTCACCATCGTGTACGGCATGGCCGTGTAGCCGGGGCGTCCGGTCGACGCACCGTCAGTCCGGCCGGGCGCGCCCGGTTTCCCCTCTACCCCACCCACCCGTCGTGCCCACCGGCTGAGGTTGCGTTTCCCTGATGTCGAGTCACCACACCGCGCCCGCGCGGGAACCAGCACGGCTACCGTCGTACTCCTACATGTTTCCGCACGACGTCGAGGGGGCGTACGCGGCATGAGTCTCGGGGACGAAAACGAGGCCTCGGCCTCCGGCGGTTACGGCGGCACCGGCCAGACCCGGACCCACCTGCCCGACCGGGGCGGCGACACCCGCCGCACAGGCGGCAGATCCTCCTCACGGAGCCTGGTCACGGTGGTCGGCGTGGTCGTCCTCCTGATCGCCGCGATCGCCTTCGCGAACCGCGGAGGAGACGATTCCTCATCGGAGGACGGGGCGGGGAACAAGCCGGAGGCGGCACCCACGGCGGCGACGGGGGAGAAGCCGGTGCGGTCGGGCTTCGCCCGTGATGAGCAGGGGGCGCAGAGTGCGGCGGCGAATTATGCGGTAGCGCTCGGTTCAGCCGAAATGTTCAACAAGGCCAAGCGCGACGCCATCCTGCAGGCTCTCATCACGCCCTCACGGGTCTCCGACTTCGAGGCCAAGCTGGACCAGGCGTACAGCCCCGGCTTCAACAAGAACGTCGGCTTGAACGAGGACGGCTCAACACCGGCGGGCTACACCTTCGTATCCCGTACGAGTCCGATCGGCACCAAGGTCACCGAGGCATCGGACAGCAGCGCGACCGTTGAGGTCTGGTGCAGCGGCCTCCTCGGCCTCGCTGGCGAGAACTCGACGAACCCCGTCACGAACAGCTGGTTCACGATCACGATGAAGCTCGAGTGGACCAACAGCGACTGGAAGATCGTGACGCACTCTCAGAAGGAAGGCCCGGCGCCCGTGCCCGGCGACGACAGGGCCTCCAGCGCCGACGATATGGCGAAGGCCGTCGAGGAGTACGGAGGGTTCACGTATGCCCGGTAGCCGTCACCATGCGCTCAAGCTCACTGGCCTGCTTGCCGCCGTACAAGCAACCGCCGTGCTGCTGGCCACCCGTGCCCTCGCAGCTCCCACACCTACACCCTCACCGAGCAACGATCCCTGCGACTTGATCCACGGCCCCGCCAAGGACTACTGCGAAGGCGACAGCACAGGTGGCGGCGGCGGATCCGGTTCCTCCAACCTCACCGACACCCTCGACCCCCTCTCCTCCCTGGCAAGGGGCTGTGCCGACGCCGCCTCCTGGACCGTCGACAAGCTCAGTGACGCCGTGAAGGAGACCGCGAACGTCGACTTCACGAACTCCAAGTTCCTGCAGCAGTACGCGGTCGTCTTCGCCGCGTCGACGATCCTCACGCTCCTCCTCTGGCTCCTGGCGGTTGCCAAGCGAGCCGTGCGGGGCGTTCCCCTCACCACCGCCATCAGCGAAGCGATCGGCTTCCTCTGGCTCACGGTGCTCGCCTCCGCCTTCACCCCCCTGATCCTCTACACGGTCGTCTCCGCGACGGACGGCGTCTCGGAGGTCCTCGCGAAGACGACCGGGGACCAGACGGACACCTTCTTCGGCACCTTCTCCGGCGCCCTGAACAAGGGCGAGGACATCGGCGGCGGCCCGATCATGCTGATCGTGGTGTCCCTCGTGTCCATCCTCGCCGCCGGAGTGCTGTGGCTGGAGCTGGTGATCCGCGCCGCCCTGCTCTACGTCGGCGCCCTCCTCGGCACCGTCGTCTACGCCGGCCTGGTCGACAAGAACCTGTGGGGCCACGTCCGCCGCTGGGCGGGCATCATGATCGCGGTCATCCTGGTCAAGCCGGTCATCGTCATCGTGCTGGGCCTGGCCGGTGCCCTGTCCGCCGACGACGGCCCCGACGCCTTCTCCGCCGTCGTCTCCGGCCTCGCCATCATCCTGCTCGCCATCTTCGCCAGCGCGATGATCTACCGCTTCGTCCCGGGCTTCGGCGACGAGATCGCCGGCTCCCGCAACAACCGCATCATGCAGGGCGCCGAGGGCAAGGCCGCCGCGGTCATCAGCTCCCCGGCGACCCTGGTCGCCCAGGGCATCAAGACGCACAGCACCCGCGCCGACAACAACGGCGGCTCAGGAGGCACCCCGTCCTCCGGTCCCCGCCCCGCCAACCCGGCGACCGGCGGCGTCGCCGCGCACAGCTCGCGAGCCTCGAACGGAGGCGGCGGATCTGTCCCCTCCGCCGCACCGGCGCCCCGCAGCCCGGTGAACTCACCGCATGCCGGCAACACCCGCAACAGCAGTACCAATCGCACGGGAGGTGAAGGGCGTTGACGACCGAGTCCCACGTGTCCCATCCGGTCACGCCCCGCCGTACATATCTGATCGGGCGCGCCCGGCCGAACGCGATCGTCGGCCGCAACCGTGAGACCGGCGAGATCACGCTGATCATCGCGGGCGCGTTCCTCGGCATGATGTGCGGTCTTCTCGTCCCCGTCCTGTCCCTGCGCATCGTGCTCCTCATGGGCTTCCCGCTGGTCGCGCTGGCCGCGGTGTACGTGCCGTACAAGCGCCGCACGTTCTACAAGTGGTTCGAGATCAACCGCAGCTACAAGCGGGCCCTGCGCCAGGGCACGACGTACCGTTCCTCCGCGATGGAGGCCGGCACCCGCATCGACGGCCGGGAGATCGAGGTCGGCCCGCCGCCCGGTATCGGCCGTATCAGCTGGCTGGCCGCTCCGTTCGGCCCGGACGAGATCGCCGTACTCCTGCACGCGGACCGCAGGACCGTCACCGCGGCCATCGAGATCGAGGGCCCGGGCGTCGGTCTGCGCGACTCCGAGGACCAGGAAGCCCTCGTCGACCGCTTCGGCACGCTCCTCAAGCACGTGGCGAACGGCGACGGCTTCGTCACCCGCCTCCAGATGCTCGCCCGCACCCTCCCCGCCGACCCGGACGCCCACGCCAAGGACGTCGCCGTACGCGGGGACGCCAAGGCGCCCGCGTGGCTGACGCAGTCGTACGACCAGCTGCAGTCGATGGTGTCCACCAGCAGCGAGCAGCACCGCGCCTACCTCGTCGCGTGCATGCACTACACGCGCGAACTGGCCGCGGAGGCGCAGGCCATGGCGCGGGCGGCACGGCCGCAGGCGGGCCGCAAGCTCGACCGGGACGCCGGTCTCGCCGTCGTCATGGCGCGCGAGCTCACCGACATCTGCTCCCGCCTCCAGGAAGCCGACATCCGCGTACGGCAGCCCCTCGGGCAGGGCCGCCTCGCCTCGCTCATCCACTCCATGTACGACCCGGACCACCCCATCGACCACATCCAGGCGATGACGAGGCGCAACGCCTGGCCGGCCGAGCTGGACGCCATGGAGCCGACGTACCTCCAGGCGAAGACCCGCGAGTCGTCGACCCGCGCCCCCTGGTGCCACGCCACGGCCTGGGTGAAGGAGTGGCCGATGACCCCGGTGGGCGTCAACTTCCTGGCCCCGCTCCTCGTCCACACCCCGGACGTCATCCGGACGGTCGCCGTCACGATGGACCTCGAACCCACCGAGGTCGCCATCGAGCGCATGCTGACCGAGAAGACCAACGACGAGGCGGAGGCGTCCCGCGCCGCCAAGATGAACCGCACCGTCGACCCCCGTGACATCGCCGCCCACAACCGGCTCGACCAGCGCGGAGAAGACCTCGCGAGCGGCGCGGCGGGCGTGAACCTGGTCGGCTACATCACCGTCTCCGCCCGTTCCCCCGAGGCCCTGGCCCGCGACAAGCGGACCATCCGGGCCTCGGCCGGAAAGTCGTACCTGAAGCTGGAGTGGTGCGACCGCGAGCACCACCGCGCCTTCGTGAACACGCTCCCGTTCGCCACCGGAATCCGAAGGTAGGGGCTGATGCGCTGATGCGGGACCCGCTGTCCGTCCTCACCGACGCCTTCACGTCCTTCCTCTTCGGCAAGGTCGAGACGACCCGCCTCCCGGTCCGCACGTCCACGGGCCAGGCCCAGGCGGTCTACCTCCCGACAGCCGCCCCCGGCCTCGGCGACTCGGGCGTCATCATCGGCCGCGAGGTCTACTCCGGAAAGGGCTACATCTACGACCCCTTCCAGCTTTACGGCCAGCAGCTCCCCGCGCCCCACTGGCTGGTCCTCGGCGAGTCCGGCAACGGCAAGTCGGCCCTGGAGAAGACGTACGTCCTACGACAACTGCGCTTCCGCGACCGCCAGGTCGTCGTCCTGGACGCTCAGGGCGAGGACGGGGTCGGCGAATGGAACCTGATCGCGCAGGAGCTGGGGATAACTCCCATCCGGCTGGACCCGATGGCGGCCCTGGACCACGGGATCCGCCTCAATCCCCTGGACCCGTCGATCACGACGACCGGCCAGCTCGCGCTGCTCCGGACCATCATCGAGGTCGCCATGGGGCACGGCCTCGACGAACGCTCGGGCTTCGCCCTGAAGGTCGCCCACGCCTACGTCAACGAGACGATCGTCGAGCGCCAGCCGGTCCTCACGGACATCGTCGAGCAGCTACGGCACCCCGAGCCGGAGTCCGCCGAGGCGATGAACGTCGACATAGACGACGTCCGGGCGTGGGGCCTGGACGTGGCGCTGGTCCTCGACCGCCTGGTCGACGGTGACCTGCGGGGCATGTTCGACGGCCCGACGACGGTCGGCATCGACCTGGACGCCCCGCTGATCGTCTTCGACCTGTCCCACATCGACCGCAACTCCATCGCCATGCCGATCCTGATGGCGATCGTCGGCGTGTGGCTGGAGCACACCTGGATCCGCCCCGACCGGAAGAAGCGCATCTTCCTGGTCGAGGAGGCCTGGCACATCATCAACAGCCCGTTCGTGGCCCAGCTGTTCCAGCGGCTCCTGAAGTTCGGGCGCCGGCTGGGTCTGTCCTTCGTGGCGGTCGTGCACCACCTGTCCGACGTGGTCGACGGAGCTGCGGCGAAGGAGGCCGCGGCCATCCTGAAGATGGCGTCCACACGGACGATCTACGCCCAGAAGGCGGACGAGGCGAGGGCGACGGGCCGGGTGCTGGGTCTGCCGCGCTGGGCCGTGGAGATCATCCCCACCCTCACCCCCGGCATCGCTGTCTGGGACGTCAACGGCAACGTCCAGGTGGTCAAACACCTGGTCACGGAGACCGAACGGCCGCTGGTGTTCACCGACCGCGCGATGACCGAGTCCTCCAGCGACCACGACCTCACGGACGACGCCCTGCGGGCCGCCGAGCTCGAAGCGGAGGAAAGGGCGGCGGCCTTCATGGAACAGCACCTCAGCGACTTGGACGGCTCGTCCGAGTCGACGGTGGCCTAGGCACAAGGGGGCCGCGTGAGACCGGACGATCACCGTGACCGCCGGCAGGACGGGCAGGGAGGCATCCCCGACGGGCTGCTGATCGGCATCCTCGCCTTCCTCCTCGGCATGACCCTGCTGGTGTGGACGGCGGCCGGCCTGGCCGCCCTCTTCGCCCACGGCGCCTGGCCGGACGGCGTCACCTTCACCCGCACCCCCCTGGCCATGCGCCGGCTGATCGGCCGGCCCCACGACATCCCCGGCGCCTGGCCGGACGCCCCGGCGGACCAGCTCTCGGGATACGGACTCTTCTGGGGCCTGTTCATCGGCCAGCTGATGCTGCTGTTCGTCCTGACCGTGTTCGTGATGGGCACGCTGGCGCGCTGGAGAGCGGTCAGGGCGAGACGCCGGGCGGAAGCGCTGGGCCGGGCTACGGCCGTGGCACCGAGACCGGCACTGGGCGCCCAGGAGGTACCGGTTCCGGTGTCGGTTCCGGTACCGGTACCGGAACCGACACCGGACCGCCATGACGTACCGGCGCCGAGACCGACGCCGGAGCAGACCGAGACCCCGGAGCCGACGCCGACGCTCCCGGCGGAACCACTCCGCGCGACGCCGCCGCCGCAGCCCGCCGCTTCCGCGTTTGACGGTGAACAGGCGAGTGGGTGGGAAAGAGTCTTCGTGGCCACGAGGGAAGGCCGCCGGGCAGCCGCAACCCAGGCCGTGCGCGACGCGGAAGGCCCAGCCCTGGTCGTCACCTCGAACGCGTCTCTCTGGCAGGACACGAAAGACGCCAGAGCCAAACTGGGCCCGGTCCACCTCTACGACCCCGTCCACCTCTGCGACACCCCGGCCCGCCTCCACTGGTCCCCCTCAGCGGGCTGCGAGAACAAGCAGACTGCAGCAACCAGAGCCGCGGCCCTCCTCAGCCCCGTCCGCCCCACCGCCAAGCTCGACCAAGCCACGGCCGACACCGCCGAAACGCTCTTGCGCAGCTACCTGCACGCCGCTGCCGTCGACGGCCGCACCATCCGCCACGTCCACCGCTGGTCCCAGGGCACCCAGGTCCAGGACGCCGTACGCATCCTCCGTACGAACCCCAAGGCCGCCCCCGGCGCCGCCGGGGAACTCGAAGCCGCGCTCACCGCGCACCCCGAACGCCGTGACATGGCGCAGGAGCTGACGAGCCGTGCCCTGTCCGCCCTCTTCACGGTCAACATCCGCGAGGCGTGCACTCCAAACCGAACTGATGCGCTCGCCTTGGATTCCTTCGTCGACGAAGGGGGCACGCTTTATGTGATCGGTGAATCCATCGAGGACCCCAGGGCGAACCCCGGCGCGATGCCCCTGCTGACGGCCCTCACCGCAAGCGTGGTCGAGCGCGGCCGGCGCATGGCCGAACGGTCATCCTCCGGTCGGCTCGACCCACCACTGACACTCGTCCTGGACGACATCGCAGCGGTGGCTCCGCTTCCCCAGCTCCCGGAGCTGCTGGCAAACGGAGCGGACCGGGGTCTGCCCACTCTGGCCCTGCTCCGCTCCCGCGAACAGGGCCGCGCCCGCTGGCCGCACGACGAACTCCCGGTGTAGCCCGTTCACTTCCGTTCGAGGACGAACTCCGACTCGGACTCCCCCGAATCCTCCACCAGAGGCACGGTGTCGGCGAGCCCCTCTACGCCTCGGTGAGCCCGCTCCCCCGCTGCTCGGGATGCTCATCGGGCAAGGTACCCGGGAACGCAGAAAACCCCCGCACCTTTTCGGTGCGGGGGTTTCCCGTAATAATTGTTCGGCGGTGTCCTACTCTCCCACAGGGTCCCCCCTGCAGTACCATCGGCGCTGTAAGGCTTAGCTTCCGGGTTCGGAATGTAACCGGGCGTTTCCCTCACGCTATGACCACCGAAACACTATGAAACTGTGAATACCGCACCGCTACCGTGACCGTGGCAACGGGGTTGTTCGTGGTTTCAGAACCAACACAGTGGACGCGAGCAACTGAGGACAAGCCCTCGGCCTATTAGTACCAGTCACCTCCACAC
>NZ_JBVIVK010000006.1:373724-408603 GCF_055595715.1 Streptomyces sp. NPDC040410 | reverse complement strand
TCGAGGAGGGCCAGGAAGTCAAGGAAGGCGACCTGATCGTCGTACTCGAGGCGATGAAGATGGAACAGCCGCTCAACGCGCACAAGTCCGGCACGGTCAAAGACCTCGATGCCGAAGTCGGTGCTTCCGTCACCTCCGGCGCAGCCCTCTGCAAGATCAGCTTGTGAGCGGCCCCACAGCAGCCGGCGAGACAAGGTGCCGCGGCGCCCACGACGACTTCAGGTCCCCACCACACGTACAGGAGCAGGAGGAACACCGATGAGGGTGGCTGCCACCGAAGGCCGCGTCACCGCCCAGCAGTCGGCGCAACTGCGACGGCTCATCGACGAGACCGCCGCACACGGCCGTATCGGGGTCGCACGGGGCGCCGGTGTCGGCGCCCGTGCCGGGACACCGGCGACCGAAGGCGAGAGCAAGGTGACCGCCCGCGAGCGGGTGGAGCAACTGCTCGACGAGGACTCGTTCGTGGAGCTGAACGAGTCCCTGGGGAGTTTTCCGGCCACCTCCGTGCCGGGGGCCGGCCGTGCCTCAGGCGAAGGCGCCGTCTGTGGCTACGGCACGGTCGACGGTCGCCCGGTGGCGGTCTTCGCGTTGGGCCGCCCCGATCTGGGCGGCGCCTTGAGCGAGGCCGGCGCCCTGAAGATCGTCACCGCGATCGACTTCGCGCTGAAGACCGGCTGCCCCGTCATCGGCATCCACGACTCCGCGGGTACGCACACGCAGGACAGCACCGCAACCCTGGGCACGTACGGTGAGGTCTTCCGCCGCCACACCCGGGCCTCGGGCGTCATCCCGCAGATATCGCTCGTCACCGGATCCTGCACAGGCAGCACGACACATTCGCCGGCGCTCACCGACTTCGTCGTGATGGTCGACCAGAACTCGCACCTGCTGACCACCGGCCCTGACGTCGTCAACGCCGTCACCGGCGAGGACATCGGCCGGGAGGGACTGGGCGGAGCACGCACCCACAGCACCGTCTCGGGAAGCGCGCACTACCTGGCGGACAGCGAGGAGGACGCATTCGATCACCTCAGGACCCTGCTGTCGTACCTGCCTTCCAACAACCTGGAGGACCCGCCTGCCTACCCGGAGGAGGAGGCCGCCGAGTGGGACACCCTCACCGAGGGGCGTGAACTCGACACGATCATCCCCGAGACTGCGCACCAGCCGTACGACATGCGGCGGCTCCTCGAGTGTGTCCTGGACGACGGCGAACTCATCGACGTCCAGGCGCTGTTCGCGCCCAATGTCATCACTGGTTTCGGCCGGGTCGAGGGCCGGCCCGTCGGTGTTGTCGCGAACCAACCGCTCCATCTCGCCGGCTGCCTGGACATCAATGCCGCCGAGAAGGCAGCCCGCTTCATCCGCACGTGCGACGCCTTCAACATCCCTGTGCTCACCTTCGTCGACGCCCCCGGCTTTCTGCCCGGCACCGCTCAGGAACTCGGCGGTATCGGCCGGCGCGCCGCCAAGCTGGTCTACGCCTACGCGGAGGCCACCGTCCCGCTCATCACCGTGATCACCCGCAAGGCGTATGGCGGCGCGTACGAGGCGATGGGCCCCAAGGGGCTTGGAGCCGATCTCTGCGTCGCCTGGCCCACCGCCCAGGTCGCGGCCATCGGAGCCCGGGACGCCATCGGCATTCTGGACCCCTTTGAGCAGGCGGGAGACGGGTCCGACGGCCTGGCGGCGGAGTCCCGGCGTGCACAGCTGATGGTCGAGTACGCACATGCCTTGCTCACCCCACGCCTTGCCGCCGAACGCGGTCATGTCGACGCCGTGATCGAACCGTCGCGGACCCGGGAGTACCTCGTCAGCGGTCTGCGGGCGCTGCGCACCAAACGTGAGACGCCGCCGCCGAAGAAGCACGGCAACATCCCCCTGTAGGGAGCAAGACGATGTCCGTTATCACCGTGCTGTACGGAGAGCCCACTCCTGAGGAACTCGCCGCTGTCGTAGCCGTGCTCGCGGCCCGCACGGACGGCACCGCCTCGCCGGATCGCCGGCCTGGCACACCGGGGCCCACGCCCATGTCCGCGTGGGCCGACCGCGCGGCCGGCCTGCGACCCGCGCCCGCGGCCCGGTTCAGCCGCAACCGCCTTGTTCTGCCAAGAAGGACAACCTGATACGGGGCTGTTCGCCGGTTTCGGGCGAGCCTCCCCCCAAGCAGGGAGTACTCGCCCGCCACTGGGGCGAGGTCATCACGACTGTGGAACTGCCTGTCGACATCTACGCGGCCGAGGTGTTCCGGCTCAGGAAGCGCATGGTTCATGACGAGGCCGGCACACGCGCCGATCTCAGCAGTTCGTCGGCCGACGCGCCGAGACAGGCAAGGTGCGGCGGCTGCTCGCCGTCTCACCTCTGGTGACCCTGACAGGGGTCGGCGGCGTCGGCAAGACGCGTCTGGCGCTGCGCGTGGCGCGCCAGGTCACGCAAGCCTTCCCCGACGGCGTGCACATGGCCGAACTGGCCGCCGTACGTGATCCGGGACTCCTCGCCCAGACCGTCGCCGCCGACCTGGGACTGCAGAACCAGAACGGCCGGAGGCACGTCGACATGGTGCCGAACACGCCCGTCGAAGACGGCTGCTGATCGTCCCGGACAAGTGCGAACACCTGGTGGACGCCTGCGCGGAGACGCTGGACGTCCTGCTGCGTCCGGCGCCCGGCCCGCGTTTCCTGACCGCCAGTCGGCAGGTGATCGGCGTCACCGGCGAGCACGTCTTCCCCGTGCCTGCGCTGGCCACTCCGCTGCCGGACGGCCACCGGTCCCGTACGAAGCTCACGGCGTACCCGGCGGTCTCCTTCTTCGAACCGCGGGCTGCCGCTGTCCTGCCGGGTTGCCCGCTCACCGCCGACAACGCAGAGGCGGTCGGACGACCGGTACACCGCCCGGACTGCCCCTGGCGATCGAGATCGCCGCCGCCAGGATGCGCACGCTCAACGTGCCGCAGGTCCTGGAGCGTCTGGAGGACCGCTTCGCACTCCTGACAGGGGGCAGCCGCGCTGCCCTCCCCCGGCAGCGGACCCTGCGCGAGGCGATGGACTGGAGCCACACCCTGTGCTCCGACGACGAGCGTAAGCCGTGGGCTTTGAGATCGCCGAGGACGCCGAGGCGTTGGGGCTGGACCTGGACACCGTCCTGGTGCCGGTCAGCGGCGGCGGGCTGATCCCGTTCTTGGGCAAACGTAAGCAGTGATGACGGTTCAGCCCAAGGAATTGTTGCTTTTCCTCGTGCATCAACACCGCAGACAATGCTTACGAGATGAGCGAATTGCAGTCCGCAGCAGTCAAGTTGACGTGCCTTCGGTATCTGCTCGTCGCTCCCCTGCTTTTCTCCCCTCTGCCACCGATATGGCGCACTCACGCATGACTCCACCAATGGAGGCTTCCTTGAGCACCTCATCCACGTCCGGCCCGCCGGCCGACAGGTCCGCAGCCGGTCACAGCAGCCGCCCGTGCCATCCCGCCATGGGAGAAGTTGTGATCGCCGCTCCGCCGACCCAGGTGACGTGGCACTACCAGGATGCCCGTGGCTACCGCGCCCAACCGAGCCGGCCGTCTCGGCCCTTCCACGAACGACTGCCCGGCTACGCACCCACCCCTCTGGTGAACGCCCGAGGCCTTGCAGAAGAGCTCGGCACCGGACAGGTGTGGATCAAGGACGAATCCAGTCGGCTCGGCCTCCCTTCCTTCAAGGTGCTCGGCGCATCCTGGGCCACATACCGCGCGCTGCAGGAGCGTGGCGGCTTCACCGACGACGCATGGCGAACGGTCCATGATCTCGCCGAACTCGTCGCGGCCACCACCACGGTCGAACGGCTCGCCGCTGCTACCGACGGCAACCACGGTCGCGCCGTGGCCCGGGTGGCCCGGTGGCTCGGGCTCAAGGCCTCGATCTTCGTGCCCGCGGATACAGCAGCGGCGCGTACGGAAGCCATCGTGTCGGAAGGCGCTCACCTCGAGGTGGTCGCCGGCGGCTACGGAGATGCCGTCCGCCGGTCAGCACGCGAGGCTTCCGACACCTGCCTGGTCATCTCCGACACGTCCTGGCCTGGTTATGAGGACATACCTCACAGCGTGGTGAGTGGTTACAGCACGATCTTCCAGGAGGTCGAGCAGCAACTCGCCCGGTGCGGCGGCAGGACACCCGACGTCGTGGTGGTGCAGGTGGGCGTCGGCGCACTGGCCAGTGCCGCGGTCCGGCACTGGCGGACATCCGACGCCGAGGCCGCACCGCGCCTGGTCGCCGTGGAACCTCTGGCGGCCGCCTGCAACCTCCTGTCGAAGCGGGCAGGCACGCTGGTGACGATTCCCGGTCCGCACGCCTCCATCATGGCGGGGCTGAACTGCGACACGCCCTCTTTCATCGCCTGGCCGGACGTCTCCGGCGGTGTCGACCTCTTCCTCGCCGTCGATGACGACGCTGCCCGCCAGGCGATGCGCGATCTGGCCCGTTTCGGTGTGGTGGCGGGAGAGACAGGAGCTGCGGGGCTCGCCGGTCTCAAGGAACTGACCCAGGGGGCAGCGCGTTCCTGTCGGGACGCACTCGGGCTCGATTCTTCCGCCTCCGTCCTTCTCGTGTGCACCGAAGGCGCAACGGACCCCGCGGCCTACGCGGACATCGTTCACGGCACGCCAGCGCAAGAGGCGTGAAAACCCTGTATTGCCCGACGAATCTGGAGGTAGAGCGAGCATGGCACGACGAACATATGGCGGTCCGCTGATCGATGTCCAGGGTGCGATCGACATGCACTGCCATCCCTTCCCGGACCTGTTTCCGCGCCTCGCGGACGACTTCGACATCGCTCGCGCGGCAAGAGACGCCGGCCTGCGGTCGATCGTTTTGAAGTGCCACCACGAAAGTACTGTCTCCCGGGCCTATCTTGTGCAGCGCGCGGTCCCGAACATCCAGGTGTTCGGTGGCATCACCCTCAACAACTATGTAGGGGGTATAAACCCGGCAGCAGTCGAGGCAGCCCTGCGTCTCGGGGGCGTCGAGGTCTGGATGCCCACCGTGGACGCCGGTTACCACGCCGAACTCCACGGGGGGACGGGCGGTTACGACTCCCAGGCCGGCGGCGTACGAGGACAGGGCATCTGGGTGACCGACGAACGCGGCCGACTGCACGCCAAGGTCAAGGAAGTTCTTGAACTGGTGGCCCAGTACGGTGCGATCCTCGGGACCTGCCACCTCTCCCCGCGGGAGATCGTGGCCCTCGTGAAGGAGGCACGGAGTGTCGGGGTGGAGAAGATCGTCGTGACCCATCCATTCTTCAAGGTCCCCAATCTCGACATCCCGACGATCGAGGAGCTGGTCCGGCTCGGGGCGATGCCGGAGTTCGGCTACTGCACGATCTCGCCGGCATGGCAGTATGCCGCCCCGGAGAAAATCGTCGAGGCGGTGTCACGTGTCGGCGCCTCGCGGTGTCTCCTGGTCAGCGACACCGGCCAGCGGCACAATCCGATGCCCCACGAAGCGCTGCGGGTCTTCGCCCAGACTCTGTTCGAAAAGGGCGTCTCCCAGGACGACATCACGACCATGATCAGCCGTAATCCCGGCGACCTGCTCGACATCTCTGCGCGCAGAGAGCCGAGCGAGGACGATCTTGCATGGGCGCGGCGACTCAACGAAGATCCCTGTGCGCCCCAAATCTCCAGTCCCTGATCCTCTCCCCTGGTGACGCCCTGCACCCACTCGCCGCCAGGGTCATCGCCCCGCCGGGGAAACGCCCCGGCGGCAGCCGCCTGCCGCCTCGTCACCGGCGGTGGCGAGCAGTTCTCCGTCCGGGGTTAACGTCACCTCAGTTGCCCCATCCCGTCAGCTTTCCCGTCCCCTCCAGGGCTGTGCGGAGCCGGCCGAAGAATGCGCCGCTCGCAACGCCTCATCTCAGAACGGTCGTTGACCAAGCGGGCCCGCCCGTACAGCGAGGCGCTCGGCAGGCGGACCATGCTCCACCTGGAGTGGGACGGGCAGCTTATGGATGAAACCGCCACCGGCCTTCGGAGATGACGTCCACCTTGTCGTCATTGACGCGAATAGCCGTCTCGTCGTCGATGAAATAGACCGGGAAGTCAGCCCGCTCGACGATGCGATCAGCCCAGGCGTCGTCCCGCTCGGGGAAATCCGGCGAGTACAGGTGGGGCTTCACATACCAGTCGAGGACACCGAACGGCGGCTTCACGGTCGTCGCGCCGAGCATGTGCAGGTCTGCGGCGTCCCCGATGACGTCGGCGGAGTGTTCAGTGAGATGCCGGCTGAAGATCATCGATCCGGCGCTCACCCCTACGTAGACCCGGCTCTCCAGCGCTTCCAGGAAGCCGTCGGCCAGGTCGTTGCCGGTGATGCTGCGCGCGAGGTGGTAGTGGCTGCCACCCTCGACATAGACGACGTCGGCGTTCAGCAGCCGGTCGAGGACCATCTGCCGAGGCAGGCCGTTCAGCTCCAGGATGTCGAACTCCCGCCAGCCGAGGCCGTGCAGCCGACTCAGGTCGGAGACGAACCATCCGTGGTCTCCGGCCTCGGCGAAGGACGCCGTAGGAACGTACACGATGTTCGCCGAGTCGAACGGCTTTCCCAACAGCTCCCGCAGTGCCTCCCGCAGGGTCTCGTTGCGCAGGCCGCTCGACGTCAGCAGAAGCTTCATCGGGCGAGACAATCACGACTGAAGGCTGCACGCAACGCTCCGAATCGGGCAGTGCGCGCGAGCGGTCTGCCGCGATCAGGCGGACGGGGAACGGGCTTCACCGATGAGGAACGGGGGCGAGGTGGCCGGCCGCCGTGAAGGTGCGCGCGGCGGGAGTCAGGGGGCGCGGGCGATAGCCCGGCGTAAGCCGCGAGGCGCACGGTTGCGCCGAAGGCCTCCCTTCACCACCGGCGGCGGGCGGTGAACTCGGCACCGAGGAAGGCACCCAGCCAGCAGCGCCGTGGATCGCTGCCGCTGGCCGTGCTCGTGGAACCGGGTGCCTCGATGAGCGGCGTGCGGTAGCGCTCCACTTTGTGGTCCCCGCGCTTCCGAACGGCCCCGATTTCACCACTGACCCATAAGCAATACTTTGACTTATCCTCAGAGGCTCTTGAATTGCTTTGGCTCTCACGCTCCGGCACCATTCCCCCATCGACGGATGGCGAGGAGGCGGCAAATGAAAACGATCGGGCTGATCGGGGGGATGAGCTGGGAGTCGACCGCGGAGTACTACCGGCTGCTCAACGAGCTCACGCGCCACCGGCTTGGCGGGCTGCACTCGGCAAGGTGCGTGCTGTACTCGGTGGATTTCGCAGAGATCGAGCAGTTGCAGGTCCGGGGCCGTTGGGCTGAGGCCGGAGAGATCTTGGTGACTGCCGCTCAGTCGCTGGAAAGGGCCGGCGTTGACATGGTGCTGATTTGCACGAACACCATGCACAAGGTTGCTGATCAGGTTGAGGCGGCGGTCTCGGTCCCACTGCTGCACCTGGCCGACGCCACGGCGGATGCTGTGCGGGCTGCGGGCGTGCGCCGGGTCGGCTTGCTGGGCACCGCGTTCACCATGGAGCAGGATTTCTACCGCGGTCGCCTGGAAGCGAGCGGACTGCGAGTGCGTGTCCCGGACGCCGAGGGGCGCGCGCTCGTGCACCGGGTCATCTATGAGGAACTCTGTCTTGGCGTGGTGAGGGAACAGTCACGCATGGCCTACCAGAGGATCATCAAGGATCTCGTTGCGGAGGGAGCAGAAGGCGTCATCCTGGGCTGCACCGAAATCGAGCTTCTCATCGGCTCGCGGGACAGCCCTGTGCCGGTCTTCCCCACGGCACGGCTGCACGCGGAGGCGGCCGTTGACGCGGCCTTGGCCCAGTAGTCGGGGCTGGACCAGGAAGCCCCGCTCCGCGGCAGCGGGCGGCTGTAGATCTTGTCGAGTCGCGAACCGTTCCGCCCCTGCCGCGCCGATGAAAGGGTAGTAGGGCTCGCATCCGCTCAACGGAAGAGACCCTTCGGGTATGGCCACCATCCATCGCACCACTCTCAAGCCCACCAAGCTGGAACTGCTCACCTCCTGGCTCCCCTCCCGCCCGTGGTACCGAGGCGGCGCGGGCGAACCCGAGCTGGCCAAGGCAGGCGGCTTCCGGCTGGACGATCCGCAAGGCGAGGTCGGGATCGAGTTCATCGTGATCGCCGACACCTCCGGCTCCCACCCGGGCACCTACCTAGTGCCGCTCACCTATCGCGGCGCCCCGCTCAAGGGGGCAGAGCACGCCCTCGTCGGCACCATGGAGCATGGCGTGCTGGGGCGGCGCTGGGCCTACGACGGCTGCCATGACCCGGTGCTGGTCGCCCAGTTGCTGGCCCTGATCGAGGGCCGGGCCCAGGCCCAGGCCCAGAGCACCAGCGACACCCCCGACCGGGAGGTCACCCGCTCCTATGCCGGTGACAGCCTCCGTCCCGCCGACTGCGCCACCACTGCCATCGACGACCAAGAGGGCACCGAGCTGACCGTCCTGCATGGCACGACCCTCCGCCTGCACCGGGTGCTGCAGCCGGCCCCGGTCGGCCGGCCTCTCCCTCCACAGGGAGCGACAGGCCACGTCGCCGGCTCTTGGCGCACAGCGGATGGCACCCCCGCACAGGGGCTGTTCGCCGTCCTGCACACCGGTCTTGAGGCCTGAGTCCTGTCGTCGAATCCCGTCCTCCGCCCAGGAGGGCGGGCCCGGCGGCGTCAGGTGCGTGCTCTCAACGCCTCCGGCTCGATCTCGAGGACAGAGGTCTGACAGGTGCGCGGGAACCGCAGGGAGACCCTGCTCACGCCGCGGACCGGCCGTGCGCCACGGCGGCGTTCAGCCCCAGCCGGTTGGACATCGCAGACGTTCGAGCCCGCCATTGACGGGGACGGGCAGGCCGCCCAGCGCCCGCAGCGTTCTCAAAGAGGAGGGGGCAGACCGACTCTTGCGGCCTGCCCCGATCTACGGCCGTCGGTCGGCGGCCCGGCAGTCCTAACGCCGGTGGTTGGCGCCGCCGTGGTGGTGACGGCCCCGGTCGTCCTCCCACGCGAAGTCGTCCACGAAGCGGCCGCGCTTGTTGCGCAGGGTCGCGGTGTCGGAACGGTTGTCCCATACGTAGTCGCGGCTGTCCTGGTAGAGGTCCGTCTCGGTGTCGCGGCCGAAGCCCGTGTGGATACGCACCGTTGAGCGGCCCTCCAGGCGGTAGCGGTCGAAGGTGTAGGTGAGACCGTCCTCGTCCTCCAGGGTCCAGCCGTTCAGGCTGACCTCACGGCGGCTGTTGTTGGTGATCTCCACCCACTCCCGGTTCAGCGAGCGGTTGGAGAAGTCGTCACGGCCCGGGGAGTCGTACTGCACGGCCGAGATCTCCACCTCCGCGCGGCCCGGGCGGGGGTGACCGGCGGCCGACGCCGGCAGCGCTCCGGCGCTCAGGACGGCGACGGCCGCGAGGGCGGCGGACAGACGGCGGGCGGTCACAACGGAAGCAGACACAAGACCTCCTGCAGGTGCGGGCACCGATCCCTTCGCAGCCCGCCAGTCGGCGGGGGAAGTGATCGTGCGGTGTGCGGGTGGCGGCCGGTCGGCCGCTCGCTCACACCCTGGCCGCGACTGCGGCAGGTGAACACGCTATGCGCACTGTGTTACGAATCACCTACATTTCTATTACTCTCGCCTGCAATGTCCATTTATTCGGTAGATGATCCGAGTTGATGGCTCGTCAGCCTGCATCGCGTTGCAGGTACTGACCAATCCGCCCCTGCGTTCCGGCGCCCAACCGGCAGCGGTCCGCCCCCCTCACCCGAAAGTGCGTAACAGAGCCTCAGGCACGCACGACGCCCAACGTGGGCCCGCTTGGCTTCGTAGACGAGGGCCAGGTTCTGGCACAGCGCGCTCAGCTGACGGCAGCGCCGAACCACTTGGGCAGCCGGCTGAGCAGATCCTGCTGATCTTCGCCGACCCACGCCACATGGCCGTCCGGCCGCAGTAGTACGGCGGGCACATCCAGCTCCTCGCTGACGTCGACGACGTGGTCGACCCGATCCGACCAGCCCGCCACCGAGAGCCGGCCGGTCTGGTCAAGCAGCAGTCCGCGGCCGCCGCGCATCAGCGCGTAGAGGCGACCACGCTTCAGTCCCACGTCCCGCAACCGGCGGCCGAGCAGTTCGTGGCCCTCGCCGAAGTCATAGCGGACCCCGATCCCACTGATCCTCTCGACCAGGTACCGGTTCACCTCCTCGAAGTCCATCAGCTCCGACACCAGCCGGCGCACCGCTCGGGGGCCCGGCTCGGAGGACAGCAGTTCCATCTGCGCGCGGGTGTTGTCCAGCACGTCGGCGGCCACCGGATGCCGTTCGGTGTGATAGCTGTCCAGCAGCCCCTCCGCTGCCCGGCCACCCACCTCGGCGGCCAGTTTCCAGCCGAGGTTGAACGCGTCCTGGATGCCGAGGTTGAGCCCCTGCCCGCCGGTCGGCGGGAGACACCCGCCCCCTCATCGCCTCTCGTCGGTGTCGGCGGTGGCCGGGTCGCGCAGGGGCCGCAGGCCGCCGCCCGCCAGGCTGGAAGCAGGCTGGTGACAACGCCGGCCGGGCCGGTCCCGATGCCGGTGTTGGCCAGCCTTCGGATTGCGTCAGCGGTCGGTGCTCAAAGGGCCTTGCCCCGCCGCTTCCGGTCGCGGTGCGCGGACACGTGGACCCGTGTGGCACACAGGCGTGAGCAGTATTCGCGGCGGCCGTTGCGGGACACGTCGACGAAGACGGTGCGGCAGCCTGGGGCGGAGCACCGCCCGAGTCGGCAGGGATCGGTCTCGGTGAGGACCAGGGCGAGCCCGGCCGCGGTGGTGGCCCGTACTCGCGTGACGACGTCGGCGTTCTCGTCGGCGTAGTGCAGGTGCGGCGGCTGGCCGTCGTGCGTGGACACGTAGGGCCGGGCCGCCGCATCGGCCAGCAACCGGTTGACGACATCGACCTGCTCCGGCCCGGTGGGAGCAGCGAACGCCTCCCAGAGGCGCAGGCGCCAGGCCAGCAGCAGCTGGAGCTGCTGATCGGTCAGCTGGGCGCGCGCCACCCGGTGCTCGGCCAGCAGGGTTTCGACCATGCGGGCCTCGCACCGGTCGTCGAGGTTGGCCAGGGTCGCTGCCAGCAGGGCCGCGTTGCCACCGTAAGCGTTGAAATGCATTTACTCATTGCATCACGCTCTCGGCATGACTCCCTGCGTCTTCCGCACCCTGTCCAAGCACTCGACATCCCTGGGCTGGGTGCGCTACCAGCGCTGCCCGTGCGGACGCCTCCGCATCCTGCTTGCCGGGGATGTCCTCAAGGACGGGCCTGCGCCACCATGCAGGCCGTCGCCTGAACCGGTGACCACGGTCGGACGGGCAGCCGGTGGCGGTGAGTCGGCGTGCTAGGGCTCAGCTGGGCCCAGCTGGGTTCCTTCGTCGCGCTGTGCCTGGTCCTTGCGGCAACTCCCGGCGCCAACCTCACGGTCGTGCTGGGCTGCGCGCGACAGGGCGGTCAACGTGCCGCGGTCGCCGCCGCGGTCGGCCTGACGCTCGGCAAGGTTCTCTGGGCCACAGGCTCGGTGCTCGGACTCGCCGGCTTGATGGCGACCTCGCGCGCGGCATACGACGGGCTCCGGCTGGCGGGCGCGGTGTACCTGATCTGCCTGGGAGTGCAGGCCCTGCGCTCGGCCAGGCGCAGGTCGACGGACCAACGGCCCGACGGTGCCGCTCCAGAACTCTCTGCGTACGGCGGGTTCCGCCGCGGTCTGATCGGCGACCTGCTCAACCCCAAGGTGGGGATCTTCTACACCACCGTGTTCCCCCAGTTCATCGGGCCTGACGATGCGGTCGTCCCGGCCGCTGCCGCGCTGCTCCTCGCTCACACCGCGGTGCTCATGACGTGGTATCCGGGGATGAGCTACCTGCTCACCCGGGTAGGCCGCCGGCTCCGGAGACCAGGTCTCGCGGCCGCGCTGGATGGGGTCATGGGTTCCGCGCTCATCGGGCTCGGCATCCGACTGGCCATCGTTCCACTCTGAGATGTCCGGCTGCCCCTGGCCTTTGCCGCCACGGCGGTTGCGGTTGGCCCGCTGGTCCTTCGGCTCGGGGATGGTGTGCTTGATATGGCGTCTGGACACGGTCAGGCGGGCTGCCACAGCTCGAGCCGATTGCCCTCAGGATCGGTAACCCAGCCGAATCGGCCGACACCCTCCATGTCCTGCGTGTCCCGGGCCACGTCCGCTCCCTTGGCGCGCAATTGCGCGACCATCGCATCCAGGTCACGGACTCGGAAGTTGAGCATGGTCTGCTGGGCGCGGGACCCGAAGTAGTCGGTCTCGGACTCGAACGTCGCGAACACCGTCACCCCGGCCTCCTGACGCCACAGGCCGTTCTCATCGACGTCCAGGCCCAGGCAATCGCGATACCACGCGCTCAGGGCCTGCGGGTCGGTGGCCCGCATGAAGTATCCGCCGATTCCCAGCACACGTTCCATGTCGCTATCTTGCCAGGACGGCGATCGGGCGGGTTGGCACCACACCATCGCCCGCTTCACTCCCCCGTCTCAATCGTGGGGAAGTCGCTGGACTCCGTCGGCGGCGACGGTCTCAAGGCATCGGGTGCGTTGTTCTCCGCCCCACTGAAGCAACCGTCTGACGCAGCGCTTCTCCGACACTCCGAGGCCCTGCCATGCAGATGTGGTGATCGACAACGCTCATAGTGGAACGAGGGAAGAGGGCCACCGCACGGGAAGGGGAGGCGCCTGTGACCACACCGCCGATCGACTACCAGGCCTTGTTCGACGCCACACCCAGTCCGTATCTGGTGCTGGGCCCGGATCTTGTGATCCTCGACGTCAACGAGGCGTACAGCCGCGCCACTCTCCGTTCTCGGCACGACCTGGTCGGGAAGTATCTCTTCGACGCGTTCCCCGACAACCCGGCAGACCCCGACGCCGACGGCGTACGGAACCTGAGTGCTTCCCTGCACCGGGTTCTGCGCTCGAACCAGGCGGACACGATGGCGGTGCAGAAGTACGACATCCTCGTGCCCGACAGCCCCGGGGGGTTCGAGGAAAGGTGGTGGTCCCCGATCAACACCCCCGTGCTGGGACCCGACGGACACGTGGCGTGGATCATCCACCGCGTGGAGGACGTGACCGAGTTCGTGCTCTCCCATGCCGCCCACCCGCAGCCGGGTCAAGCGCTCAGCGAGCGGCAGGCCATGGAAGCCGAACTCTATGCGCGGGCGCAGGAACTCCAGGGGCTGAATGAGCAATTGCGGCAGGCCCACGCCCGGGAACGGAAGGTCGCCGTCACCCTCCAGGAAGCCATGCTGCAGTCCCCGGACCTGGCCCGGCACCCGAACATCGCGGTGCGCTACCTGCCCGCCGCCAAAGGGCTCAACCTGTGCGGAGACTGGTACGACGTAGTGGACCTGTCCGACGACGCCTTCTCCGTCGCCGTCGGCGACGTCGTCGGCCACGGCCTGGAAGCCGCCGCCGAAATGGGCATGCTCCGCAGCGCGTTGTCCGCCGCCGTCCGCGCCCTGCACGAGCCCGCCAGGGCCATGGAGGTCCTGGGCCTTTACGCCCGCTCGGTGGAGGGGGCACTGGCCACCACCGCGGTCAAGGCCGTCATCGACACCCGCCGCCGCCACATCACCTACAGCAGCGCCGGTCACCTCCCACCGGTCCTCATCCGCCCCGACGGCACCTTCGTCCTGCTCGACCAGGCCACCGACCCCCCGCTGGGCGCCCGCCCCCAGCATGTCCCGCGCCCCCAGGCGGCCGTGCCCTACGCCCCCGGCGACACCCTCGTGCTCTACACCGACGGGCTCATCGAACGCCGTGGCGAGGACATCGACGTCGGCCTGAACCGGCTCACGGACAGCCTCGCCGCCAGCCCGCGCCTCGGCCCTGAACACCTGGCCGATTCCCTGCTGTACCACCTCGGAGTCAGCAGCGGAGGGGAGGACGACATCGCCCTGATCGTCGCCCGCCTCTAATAGTGCTTCCAGTGCTTCGTCAGGTTCTGGCTCTGTTTCTGCGGGTGGTGAGGGGGCGGCCGTCACGGTCGCGGCCTCGGGCTTCGCTCATCGCCGCCTTCCGCCAGGCGTACGGGCCGCCTGACGTCCTTCACGGCCCGGGACGCTGGAGGGCGTCGGCCGCTTCTCCGCCTTCGACAGGCGTACGGTCGCGCAGCGCAGGGCTCCGTCGTGGGAAGCCTGGGACCACGCCGGTCGCAGCGCGCTGTGGCTCGGCGGCCGGCTCGGGCGGCTTCGGGCGTTTCGTGTCACCGGGCAGGCCGCCACATGGTGGTGACGACGTGGCCGGTCGCGGTGGTGATCCGGTCGCGGGCGGCGAAGCCGACGCTTGCGTACCGCTCGAGGTTCGCCGGGTTGGACGACTCCAGGTACGCCGGAGCGCCCACGGCGTCGATGCGCGCCAGGCTGTCGGCCAGCAGGCCCATGCCGAGCCCGCGGCCCCGGTGGCGGTCGTGGGTGCCCAGGAGCGTGAGGTAGAAGTGCGGCTCGTGGGGGCGGGCCGATTCGAACTGGGCGGCCATCGCCAGGACCGTCCGGGCCACCGCCGGGTTCGCCGCCCGCTCCAGGAAATCCTTCAGGCCGGCCGCCTCCTTGGGGGTCAGCTCATCTCCGCCGGGCGGAATCCAAACGGCCGCAGCCTCCACGTTCTGCGTCACCAGCAGCCACGCGTGCCGCAGTGCCGACGTCGCGTACAGGCGCCACAGGGCGGCCGCCTGCACGGTGCGGTGTTCGGCGTCGGGGAACGCCGGGCCCCAGAGCGGGTCGTGGAAGAAGGCGGTGGTCAGGGTGTCGACGACAGCGTCGATGTCCGTGGACGTTGCAACCCGTGCGCGGACTGGGCGGGACGACATGGTGTACGTCAACTCCCCGCCGTCGGGCGGGCCGGGACGGTGTCCATGTGCAGGTCCGTAGCGCAGGCCGGTGGCCACTTCCGGTGCTGCCCGGCGCCCCGGAGGCGGCCGAGCGTCACCTGGGCCGCCGCAAGATCCTGCACGCCCAGGCCGATGAGCTTGCAGACGGTGATCTCGCCGACTCGCTCGCGGCCCGGCGCCGATCCTGCGAGGACCTCTCCGAGTTCCGTGAGGTCCTGGAAGGCCGTTCCGGCCCGGGCCAGGTCCCCGTGTACGGCGGTCAGCGCGCGGCTGTCCACCACGATCCGGTCGGCGCGGTGGAGACAGGCCGAGGACAGTTCGGCCTTGGTCGGGTCGTCGGCGCCTACGGCGGTGATGTGCAGGCCGGGGGTCAGCCAGGCCGCATCGACCAGCGGCTCGGTGCTGGCGGTGGCCGTCACCAGGACTTCCGCGCCCTCGCACGCCTGTCGGGCGGTGCCCACCGGAGTCACGCGCAGGTCGGGACGGCGGGCGCCCAGGGCGGCGGCCAGTCGCTGGACTCTGCTCGCGCGACGCCCCCAGATCCGTACCTCCTTGATCGGTAGTTCGTCCGCGGCGGCCAGGACCTGCAGGTACGCCTGAACCCCCGTACCCAGGACACCGAGTACGGCGGAGTCCGGACGGGCCATCGTACGGGCGGCCAGTGCGCCGGCGGCCGCGGTGCGGATGTCGGACAGGTGGTGCTCGTCCTCCAGCAGGGCCCGCAGGTCCCCGGTCCGGGCGTCGAACACGGCGACGACACCGGCTCCGGGCGTGCCGCCCTGCCGGGAGCGCTCCAGGAACCAGGTGGCCACCTTCACCGTGAAGAACGGACGACCCGGCAACCAGGCCGACTTCACGTGCACGTCGCCGTCCCGGCCCGCCGGTGCGAACACCGCCACCGGAGAGTCACCCAGCCCGCGGCTGAAGTCGGCGAGCGCGGCCGCCACCGGTTCGATGACGTCCTCGTACCCGACGATCGCGCGGATCGTGTCCGGCCCGACGTACGCCGGTATCGGCTGGTCCGGTTGTGTGGTCTCAGACGTCGCGGTCACTGGGGGAGCACCTCCAGCCGTCCTTCACCGACGAAGGCGACATCGCCGCCGACCCGCACGGAGTGGATGTCCTCCCCGTCACCGTGGGCGCTGATCGTCATCTCGCTGGGGCGTCCGGTGAACCGGCCCTGCCGCAACGTCACGGCTTCGCCGTCGCCGGTACGGCCGTGGCGACGCAGGTAGGCGGCTGCGCAGCCGGCTCCGCTGCCGGTGGCAACGTCCTCGGTCAGCCCGTCGTTGTTCCAGTGCCGCGCCTCCAGCGTGGTGGCGTCGAGGACGTACGCGAACTGGGCGCCGAGAGCCGCCAGTTGCTCGGTGATGTCCGAGCCGATGTGGGCGCGGGCCAGGGCGCCCTCGCGGACCGGGAGCACCAGATAGCGCAGCCCCGTCGAGACGACCTCGGGGGGCAGATCCGGATCCAGGTCGCCCTCGTCGAGGCCGAACCACGCGGCCAGGTCCTTGGCGTCCGCGGGGTCCGGGCGGCCGAGGAACGACGCCCGGCCCTGGTCCAGCACGCTCGCGTACCGTCCGGGTCCCCGCCGCTGTGTGGTCACCTCGACCGTGCGGGCCTTCAGCCGCAGCGTCCATGTCTCGCGCTCGCCGGCGCCGTGCAGGGCGTGCAGCACGCAGGCCGCCCCGATGACCGGGTGTCCGGCGAAGTCCAGTTCCTCGATGAGGTCGAAGACACGCGCCTGCCAGGCAGGGCCCGCCGGTGCCCCGTCCGGGGACAGGAAGATCGACTCGAAGTGACGCAGTTCCTGGGTGATCCGCTGCATCTGGGCGCCGCTGAGCCCGGCGGAGTCCGGGAACACGGCGAGGCTGTTGCCGCTGTAGGGCCGGTCGGTGAAGACGTCGACGTGGAGGAAGTGCATGCGGCCGACGCTACGGGGCCGCCAGGCCCTAAGGAACTGGCCAATCACGAAGGACCCACATAATCTTTGGTTATGGCTTCAGATCTCGACATGGCACAGCTGCGGGTCTTCGTCACCTGCACCCGCTCCGGCAGCATCAGCCGCGCAGCCACCGCCCTGGGGAACAGCCAGCCCGCGCTGAGCCAGCAGCTGCGCAGGCTGGAGCGCGCCGTCGGCCAGTCCCTGCTCCACCGCGCCGCCACCGGCGTCACCCTCACCAAGGCCGGCGAGGCACTGCTGCCGTACGCCGAACGCATCCTGGCCCTGTCCGCCCAGGCGCTCACCGTCGCCGCGCCCGCCGTCCAGGGCCACTGCGGTGTCGGCCTGCTCGAGGACCTCACCGCCGCCCCGCTCCCCCAGGCCCTGGCCGACTTCACCCGCATGAACCCCGAAGCGACCCTGGAGCTGATCAGCGGGCCCGGCCCGATACTGCGCGAGGCATACGAGCAAGGACGCATCGACCTTGCCCTGTGCGACCCGTCCTACCTGCCCGAACCACCACGCTGGACCGTACACCTCCCCCTCACCTGGGCCGCCGCCCCAGGCATGGACACCACCCTCGACCCCCTCCCCCTGGTTCTCTTCTCCCAGCCGTGCCGCTGGCGCCAGCCGCTGCTCGACGCCGTCGAAGCCGCCGGACGCACCTGGCGCACCGCCTTCGAGAGCACCAGCCTGCCCGGCGTCCGGGCAGCCGTCCGCGCCGGTCTCGGCGCCGCCGCCCTCATCCCGGCCACCGCCGAACCGGGCACCGCCGCACGCGGCCTCCCCCAACTCCCCGACGTCGAACTCGGGTTGGTCCGACGGCCCGGAACCGAGGGTGTTCCCCTCATCGACGCCGTGGAGGATGTGCTCAGACGCCTGATCTGACCGACGAGGAGACTCTTGCCGGGGCGGGTTCCGTATCAGCCCGGCGAACGTGAGACCGACAACGTCGGTCACCGCACGTCCCAGCCGGTGGCTGACGTCAGCCTGTAGAGCCTGGTCCGTCCCGAAGCGGGTCAGTCGGCCTGCCGGTCGCAAGACCACGCACGGTTCCTCCTGAATGTGCCGCGGCACTCAGCACGTCGGAGTGGATGGCGATGAGCTTCATCACGGTCAGGGCGGTTGCCGCGATACGCAGGGCATTGACCACGAACCACGTCCACGCCAGGGTGTGGACCCGTGCCGAGTCGCCGATCGGGGATCCGAAGTAGAGCGTCCCGTTGATCTGTGTGACCGCGATTCCCGTGAGCACGGCCACTGCGATGTGGCCGCCCAATGCGGCGCGCAGCCGGGCACGGTTGGCCGGAGACAGTTCGCCGCGCCCGAGCCAGAGCAGTACGAGCGAGGCGAGGGTGGGAAGAGCCACGATCGTGTAGTAGAAGACGGGGTTGGTGGCCCAGTGATACGGGTCCCACAGTGCCTGGGCCTTCGCCGCGGACGATCCGAACATCACGTTCGGCACGTCGACGACTTCCTCGTACAGGAAGCCGAAGAGGTACCAGGCATTGCCGATGATGGCCACGCTCAGGGAGCGCCTCGTGCGAGGACTCATCCGCTCGCCCCCTGCGTCCCGCCGCGCCGGGTCACCAGGCACTGAACGCGACAAGCCCCGCCCGTCACGGGACCCCGGATCGGTGCACCACTCACCCGCCGAAACCGACCCAGCACCCGAATCATCCTCATGGACATCGTCAACCATGACGGGAAGGGTAAGCCTCCCGCTCAGACCCACCGCGCCCGCAGATACTCCCAACCCTGAAGTGCCGTAGAAAGTTGAGTAGTTCCACCGGCACCAACGGGCAGCAACTCGTCCCTCGGCACAGCAGTACGTCCAGGCAAGCTCCGCCGCGGGTCAGGCGGAGCGGATGAAGTCGACCAGCAGTTTCGGCTCCTGCCGCCGTTCACCGAACGTCCGCTCCTATCCGCCCGCGAAGCAGAAGCCTCGGGGGCAGGACACCGCTGTCCCGCGGTACCTGCCCCTATCGCTTGGGCTGGGCTGCGTACTACGGCGGAGCCGAACCGTCCTTGGCGGCGAGGGGGCTTTTCGGATGTTGAAGGTCTGCTCACTGTCCATTCGGCCACCTGGAATAGATCTTGTCGTAGTGCGGTTCGGTGAGGGCGGAACGCTCTCGAACCGCCCAGAGAAGTGGAACCGCCGTGATACACATCAAGGTCACCCAACCCCCGGACCACTCAGCGCAGCCTGATCGATACCGGCTCGATGGTGCCGCCGAAGCAGCACCGGACACCGACGCCATCGAGGGCGTGAGCGTGCGCGTCAGCACGCTCCAGATCGTCCGGAGCACCCCGGACGTCATCCGGCGCTCGGCAGCGGCGGCTTCGAGTGGAGCCGCCGCATGAGTCTCGCCGACCGTCGTGTGGTCATCACCGGCGCCGGCCGGGATTTCGGCCGCGCCCTGGCTCACCATTTCGCCGGCCTCGACGCGGAGGTCTTCCTCGCCGCACGCACCCTGGAAGCAGCTGAACGCACCCGGGCCGAGATCCTCGACCGCGGTCACGACCGGGTACACGCGTTCGCCTGTGACCTGTCCGATCCCGCCTCGATCCGTGCGTTCGCCCAGGCCGTTGGTCAACGCACCGACCGCATCGACGTTCTGGTCAACAACGGAGCCCGCTGGCTGGAAGGCCCGGACCTGTTGTCGGCCTCCGATGAGGACGTGGCCGACACCCTCGCCTCAGGTGGCACGGGCACCATCCTGGTGACGAAGAACCTGCTGCCACTGCTGCTGGCCTCCGATCGCCCCGACGTCATCACGATGGTCTCGGTCTGCGGAGTGTCCGGGGCCCAGCACCCGAGGGCACACGAGGCGTACTACGCCGCCAAGCACGCCCAACGAGCCTTCACCGAGTCCCTCTCCCGTCGACTGCGTCCTCGAGGAGTCCGCGTCATCTCCCTGTTCCCGCCGGACTTCGAGACCCGCGACCCCCTGTCGCCGGAGTGGGAATCGACGCCGCGCGGCGCCCACGACCCCCTCGCCGCCCAGTCCCTGCTCGACTGCATCACCTTCGCGATCCGGCAACCACGGGACTGTTACATCAGCGCCTTCCACTTCGAATCCATGAGCCCGCCCATCACTACAGCAGGATGACGGCGAGCTGGTGGCCACCTGTCCACGCTTGGTGGCCGGTGTGTTGGGGTGACTGATCGGATGGCGTGGCATTCACCGGTCGCGGGCAGCCAGGGCCGGCTGGTTCTGTTCACGGATCACGACGGCGATTGTTCAGCACTCTGGGTGGCGCCCGCCCGGGGCCGAGGTCGATGTTCACGAGAACGGACAGCACCCGTCGACTCACTCCCCGTCCCGGGCAGGGGATGGCCTTCCTGGGCCTCGGTACCCGTAGTGGCCGTTGTTCGACCGGTCGGGATTCGGCCTGGTGACTGCTGCAGTTTCCCGGCGGACAGGCAAGGCAGACCGGCCGGTCCTCGGTCTGCGGGTATCGGTGGACCTTTCGCCTCGCCTGCGGCGCACGCCCGTGGTGCGATGAAACAGGGGGTCGGGAAGGAGAGAGCGATGATCCCACCGGCAGGGGAGCGCAAGAGTGGCACGGGCCCTGTGTCGGTCCGCCCGCTGGGTGAGGCGGACCTGGACCGGGCCGACGAGATCTTCAGGGTCGCCTTCGGGACGTTCCTCGGGCTTCCCGAGCCGAAGACGTTCTTCGGGACCGCCGACTACGTCCGCACTCGCTGGGCGGCCGATCCACATGCGGCCTTCGCAGCGACGGTCGAGGGCGAAGTCGTTGCATCGAACTTCGCCGTCAACTGGGGCAGCGTCGGGTACTTCGGCCCGCTGACCGTACATCCGGACCTGTGGGACCAGGGCGTCGGCAGGCGCCTCATGGAGCCGGTCATGGACCGCTTCGAGACCTGGGAGAACCGACACCTGGGCCTGTTCACCTTCTCGCACAGTCCGAAGCACCTTGAGCTCTACCGCCGGTACGGTTTCTGGCCCCGATTCCTCACAGCCATCATGAGGAAGCAGGTCGCAGGCAGTGCCGCGGTCCCCGGCCGAGTGCTGTACGGCGAGCTTCCCGACGCCGAGCGGCCCAACGCCCTGAGCCTCTGTCGCACCCTGACCGAGGCCGTGTTCGAGGGCCTGAGCGTGGAACGCGAGATCGTGGCCACGCACGCGCAGGGACTCGGTGACACCATCCTGCTCCAGGGGGTCGGCTCCGAGCTCGATGGCCTGGCCGTCTGCCACTGCGGAGCCGGGTCGGAGGCCGGAGAGGACGTGTGCTTCGTCAAATTCGGCGCCGTGCGCCCTGGCCCGGAGGCGGCCGACCGGTTCGAACGACTGCTCACCGCGTGCGAGCGGCTCGCCGCCGAGCGCGGCCTGGGGCAACTGGACGCCGGAATGAACCTGGCCCGCCAGGATGCCTACCGGCGAATGGTCGACCGCGGTTTCCGCACCTGGTTGCAGGGCGTGACCATGCACAGGCCCAACGAACCCGGCTACAGCCACCCCGGCGCCTACGTGATCGACGACTGGCGCTGAGACCCGGCCACACTCGGCCGGCGAGGAAGGCCCGGTGCTGCGCGAACCCGTGAACGTTCCGCCACACCGTGCCCGTCCTCACTCCCGGTGACGGCGACCGGGCGACCGCCCATCACTCGTGGCCTCGCCAGGGTTCGCCGATCTGCTCGGGGGTGGCCGGCCCCCGGGCCCGCGACGGCCTCAGCCGGGCGTGGGAGGCGGGAGGACCTTGTCGGGCTGGTAGCCGAGGGACTCGCTGGCCTCCTGCGCGGCATCGACGACAACGGGCGCGAGGCGGTCCACGTGAACTGCACCGGCCAACGAGCATCCGGACACCAGAAGGCAGGAACCCGGGTGCCCACGCTCCGAGGCCCGCTCGGCGAACACATCAAAGTGCCGCTGCGGTAGTCTGATCCGGCACACACAACGCGGCCCGGTTGGTAGCCCGGGCGCTGCCGTTACGCGGCAGTCTGTATCCGCCCTCTCCAGGGATGTCCGGTGTGCCGGAATCCGGCCTCGTCAGGCTGGCGTTTTCGTTCGCCCTGGAGAGATCATTGTCCACTTCTGTGACGTTCACCCTCTGCTTTGAGACTCCGTTCTGGGTCGGCGTTCTTGAGATCGCCGAGGCGGGAGAAGTGCGCGCGACGCGGCACGTGTTCGGCAGCGAGCCCACCGATGCCGAGCTGTATCAGTTCCTGTTGTGCCATGGCCTGACCCTGTTGGAACGCGCGCATGCCAATCCTGCGGTGCCCGCAGAGTCCCGCCGCCTGGCTCGCCCCAACCCGAAGCGTGCGATGAGGCTTGCCACCCGTGAGGCGGCCAGGGTTGCTCAGGGGCGACGCAGCACTGCTTCCCAAGAAGCGCTTCGGCTGGAAGTCGAGCAACGCAAGTCGCGCTCCGCGGAGGAGGCCAAGAGACGAAAGGAAGAGGATTCTGAGCACAGGTACGCCGTCGCGCGCGCCAAGCGCAAGCTACGCAAGCGCGGCCGTTGAGAGGCAGCCCGATGCGGGCCGGGCCTTTCTTGCTGCGGGTGAGGCGGCGGGTCATGCACGTGATCACGGCCCACGTGATCAGCGTTTCGGCGTGCTGGACGAGTCGTTCGTAGTCCCACGCATGCCGACGGGCATGCATGATCCAGGCGAGCGACCTGTTCTGGCGATCCGGCCGTAGGCGCGCCCATGCGGCCGACGGCGGGGCGTTCAGCACAGCACGGAGAGTGAGCCGGGCAGCACCCTCGCTGTGACGGGGAGTACGGCGTCGACCTCGCCGTCGGCGCCGTACGGAATCATCCGGTCCGCCTCGATGCGGATCTCCCGGCCCCGCAGGACCCGCACTTCGGGGCGGTGGACGTGCGCGCCCGACTTCAGCTCGTTCATCAGGGTGAAGAAGAGGCGCCGCGGCGCATGACGGATCATCACCACATCGAGGAGCCCGTCGTCGACCCGCGCATCGGGGGCGATGAGGCGGCCGGATCCGTAGTAGGCGGAGTTCGCGGCCACGACGGTGTAGCCGCGGTGTGTGTGCTCCTCACCGTCGACGGTGACCTGATAGGTGACCGGGCGCCAGGTGGCCGCGGCACGCAGTCCGCCCATGTAGTACGAGGCGGCTCCGCGCAGCACTCTGGCGCGGTTGGCATGGCGGTTGGCGAGTGCGTCCACGCCTGCGTACACACTGCCGAGTGCGACGGTGCGACCGTGGGCGGACTCCACTTCGATGGTGTCGACGAGACGGGGGACGTTGCCGAGCAGGACCCGGGCAAGCGCGGCCGGGTCGGTGGGCAGCCCCAGCGCTCGGGCGAAGTCGTTGCCGCGGCCGGCCGGGACCAGTCCGAGGACTGTGCCCGTTCCGCTGAGCGCCCCTCCGATGCCGCCGACGATCCCGTCTCCGCCGACGGCGAGGACCACCCGCTGCCGCGACCCCGCATGCCGGGCCAGGTCCTGTGCGTGGGCCAGACTGCGGCTGTACTCGGTCTCCAGCTCGGCCCCCGCCTCGCGCAGCAGCCTGGCTACCCGGAGCAGTGCCGCGACCCCCGTGGATCCGCCGGCCGTGGGGTTGACGATGGCGGTGAACTGTCGCATCGAAGTGCCTCCGAAGGCGGCTGACGGGTCGTGCACGGACTGTAGTGGGGTGGGGTGGAGTGGGGTGGGCGGAGCCGGATCAGTCGGCGGGCAGGAGGATGCCCGGGTTGAGCAGCCCCGTGGGGTCCAGCCGTCGTTTGACCGCCTGCAGGGCGTCGATGCCGAGCGGTCCGGCTTCCCGTACATACCAGTCCCGGTGGTCGCTGCCCACACCGTGGTGGTGGCTGATCGTGCCGCCGGCGGCCATGATCGCCTCGTTCGCGGCGTGCTTGGCGGGCGCCCAGTGCGCCACGGGATCGTCACCCTGCGCCGACACGACGGTGAAGTACAACGAGGCGCCGTTCTCGTAGACGTGAGAAACGTGGCACGTCACCAGCGGTGGAGTGCCCGACGCGGTGAGCGTGGTGGTGAGGGCTGTACGGACGGAGGCGTACAGCTCGGGCAGGCGGGACCAGAAGGCCGCCGTCTCCAGCGTCTCGGCGAACGCCCCCGCATCCAGCAGCGCGTCACGCAGGTAGGGCGCCGAGTAGCGGCCATGAGCCCAGCTCTCCCCCGGCTCCTCGCCCAGATAGGTGCCGCCGCAGTCGCCCAGCACGGCGGCGGCCCGCTCCCGGCGGTACGTGGTGTCCTCCTCGGTGCCCTCATAGCCTGCGATCGCCATGCATCCCGCGGCCGGAGGGAGGCCGGAGAAGCCGATGGCATCGGGCTGGGCGAGGCCGATCAGCGTCTCGGACTCGTCCGACAGACGCAGCACGGTCGGCCGCGGCCCGTCCTGGGCCAGACGCCGCAGGGCGGCGGCGCCATCTTCGAAGGAGGCGAAGCGCCATCCTTCGTAGATGCGGGTCTTGGGGAGGGGGCGGATCCGTACCGTCACCGATGTGATGACACCGAATGCTCCCTCGGAGCCCAGGATGAGCTGACGCAGGTCGGGGCCTGCGGCCGAGCGCGGCGCGCGGCCGGCGTCGAGGGTGCCGGCGGGGGTGGCCAGGGTGAGGCCGAGCACCATCTCATCGAACCGGCCGTACCCGGCGGACGCCTGTCCGCTGGAGCGTGCGGCGGCGAATCCGCCGATGGTGGCCCACTCGTAGGACTGGGGGAAGTGACCGAGGGTGAAGCCGTGTTCGGCCAGGAGCACTTCGGCGTGCGGAGCTCTCAGTCCGGGTTGCAGGGTTGCGGTACGGGAGACCGGGTCGAGGGCGAGCAGAGCGTCCATGCGGCCCAGGTCCAGCGCGACGAAGGGGCGTCGCAGCTCAGGCGAGAGACCGCCGACCACAGACGTGCCGCCGCCGAACGGCACCAGGGCCAGGTGATGTTCGGCACACACCCTCAGCACGGCACGTACCTCGTCGTGGCTCGCCGGGAGGACCACGGCGGCCGGGATGCCGTCCACGTCGCCGCTGCGGATCCGCAGCAGATCGGGGGTGGACTTGCCGCGGGTGTGCCGGATGCGGGCTTCGGCGTCGGTGCGGACGTGGGCCTCGCCGCCCACGGCGTCGACGAGCGCCCGGCGTGCGGCGGGGTCCAGCGGTGACTCGGGCGCTGCGATCTCTTCCAGGGCGACCGGCTCGGCGCTGCGGGGCTTGACCCCGAGCAGGTCGCGCAGCAGCCCGATCACCGTGTCGGGCAGCGGCGTCGCCCTGGCCGGGTCGCCCCAGCCGCTCCACAGCATGTCCATGCGCTTGTCCTCACCGGTCGTTGCGAAAGTGTGCCGTCTCCTGCACTGCCACGCAGGCGTTACACTGTGACACATGACGCCTATTCGTCACAACGCTTCGGACAGTGATCCGGTTCTCGACGCTGTGCGCGACTGCGTCCTGGCCGTCGGTGTCCGGCGCACCACACTCACCGACGTGGCCCGCCGTGCGGGCGTCTCCCGGATGACGCTGTACCGCCGCTGGCCCGATGTGCGCTCCCTGGTCGGCGACTTGATGACCAGGGAGTGGATCGAGGCGGCCACCCGGGCGATGCCCCGACCGACACCGGGGACCGGCGCACGCACCCTGATCGTCGACGGCCTGGTGAGGGGAGTGGACGCCTTCCGCGCTCATCCGCTCTTCCGCAAGATCATCGACGTCGACCCCGAGCTGCTCCTCCCCTACGTACTGGACAGGCGCGGCGCAAGCCAGGAAGCCCTGCTCGAAATGCTCGCCGACGCCCTGCGGGAAGGGCACGCCGACGGATCGGTGCGGCCCGGCCACCCCGCACGACAAGCCCGGTCCCTGCTCCTGGTCGCCCAGTCCTTCACCCTGTCACTGCGCACCATGACCGACGAGGACGACCCCGACCTGACCGCCGAGGCCTTCTACGCAGAACTGCGCACCATCCTCGAGAGGACCATGACGCCATGAGCCCCAGCAGCACGGCCTCGCCCTCCCACCCGGTTCCGGGGTCGTCCCTGACCGCCGCCCGCCGTCTGCGCGAACTGGCCGGGAGCGCCGGCGGTCCGACCGTGGACGTTCTGGTCGTCGGTCTCGGCGCGACCGGTGCCGGAGCTGCACTGGACGCCGCCGCCCGCGGACTGACGGTCGTCGCGATCGACGCCCACGACCTGGCCTTCGGCACCTCGCGCTGGAGTTCCAAGCTCATTCACGGCGGCCTGCGCTACCTCGCCTCCGCCCAACTCGACGTCGCCCACGAAAGCGCACGCGAACGCGGAGTCCTCATGGAGCGCACGGCACCCCATCTGGTGCGCGCCCAGCCGTTCGTGCTGCCCCTCACCCCGCTGGTCTCCCGCGGTCAGGCCGCACTGGCCTGGGCCGGCTTCCGCGCCGGCGACGCACTGCGCCTGGCGGCGCGCACGGCACGGGCAACCCTGCCCGCACCGCGCAGGCTCTCCGCGGCAAAGACGCGCCACCTCGCTCCCGCGCTGCGCGGCGCCGGACTCCGCGGAGGCCTTCTGTCCTGGGACGGCCGCGTCACCGACGACGCCCGTCTGGTCACCGCGATCGCCCGCACGGCCGCGGCCCACGGCGCACGGATCCTCACGCGCGTACGGGCGCTGGAACTCACCCGGTCCGGCGCCCGGATACGGGACGAACTCACCGGTGAGGAGGGTGAGATCAGGGCCCGTGCCGTGATCAACGCATGCGGCGTGTGGGCGGGCGGTCTGGTCGACGGCGTCCGCATCCGCCCTTCGCGGGGAACCCACCTCGTCCTGCGCTCGGACCACCTCGGCGCCCTCCCGGCCGGTCTGCACATCCCGATCCCCGGCGAGACCAACCGCTTCGTCCTCGTACTGCCCCAGGGTGACGGCCGGATCTACGTCGGACTCACCGACGAACCCGTCGACCACGACATCCCGGACATCCCTGAAGTACCCGAGACGGACATCGGCTTCCTGCTCGACGTCCTGGGCTCAGCCCTGGACGTCCCCGTCCACCGCCATGACGTGGTGGGCGCCTTCGCGGGCCTTCGCCCCCTGCTGGACACCACACCGGTCGCGGGCTCCGGCGCGGCGGCCGGCACCGCGGACATCTCCCGCAAGCACGCGGTTCTCACCTCCCCGGAGGGTGTGATCACCGTGGTCGGCGGCAAGCTCACCACCTACCGGCGGATGGCCGAGGACGCCGTCGACGCGGCCGTCGCCACCCATGGCCTGTCCGCGAAGCCCTCCCCCACCGCGTCACTCCCCCTGGTCGGCGCCGCACCGCCGCACACTCTCACCACACTCCGGGCCCCGCGCCGCCTGATCCATCGCTACGGCGCCGAAGCACCGGCCGTCCACGCCCTCAGCGCGCGGGATCCCCGGCTCGCCGAACCCGTCCTGGAAGGCCACCCCGTCACCCGGGCCGAACTGCTGTGGGCCGTACGCCATGAAGGCGCCCTCGACACGGCGGATCTCCTCGACCGCCGCACCCGCATCGGACTGGTCCCCGACGACCGAGCAAATGCGCTTGCCACCGCCCGTGACTTGTTCAGGCAGAACCAGGCAACAGGCTGAGATCCATCACGGGGGTGGGGCTCCACCACCGTCTGACCCGCGACTACGAAGCCCTGCCTGGCCGTTCGGAAGCCAGGATCCACCTCGCCATGTGGCCGACCTGATGGCCCGTCGGCTCACTGGGCGAAGCCACGACAAACACGCCTCAGAGCCTGGTGATCAAGGGCTTGCCATTGCGAGGTGGGCCACTCTGGCGGGTGATCGTGTTCCTGGGCCGGGGTATCCGTCGGCTGCGGGGCGAGGGATCGAGGGGTTCCGAGTGCGTGCGGGAGGTCTCGATGGTGTCCGTGATGTCGTTGATGGCGGCGAAAGCCGAGCTGGCGCGGGGGAAGGCGACGGAGTGGCAGGCCTTGCTGGCTGAGGCTCAAGAGGAGGTGGATTACTGGCTGGCGGAGGCCGCGGCGGAGGAGGACGCGGTGCGGCGGCTGCGGCTGGCGCTGGAGGAGCGCTCGGAGCTGACGGAGGCCGCTGCCTCCTTGAGTCAGGTGCTGACGGAGGTGGAAGAGGCGGCTGACGCGGTCGGGGTGTCCTTGCCGGGCCGCCGGGTGGAGGGGCCCGCGGGGGTCGGGAAGTCGGCGGTGGCGGTGCCGCGTGGACCGGTGGCGTCGTGGGGACCGGGGCTGGACGAGGGGGTGCTGCCTGAGGTGTATCGGGCGGCGCTGGTGGTCGTGCGGGAGGCCAGGGGGCCGGTGCTGGCCCGGCAGGTGGCCGAGAAGCTGGGCTGGGAGATGACGCCAGCCCGCCAGCAGCGGGCGCGGGATGTGTGTTCCCGGCTCGCGGCGAAGGGGTGGATCGTGAAGCGGGGCGACGGGAAGTTCACCAGGCTGCCCGGCTGATCTTTCGGGCGGGGATGTCGGTGCGGCCGGCGAGGCGGCGGCTCATGGAGATGCCCAGAGCGATCAGGACGATGGCCGCGTGGTGGTCCAGGCGGCGTTCGTAGTCGCGCACGCAGCGGCGCCGCCGGGTGATCCACGCCAGGGTGCGTTCCACGATCCAGCGTTTGGGAATGACCTTGAAGCCCTGGCCCTTGCGGCGGCCGGGGTGGTCGGGGATCTCCAGGTCGAGGCCGAGGGTCCGGCGGCTCCAGGGCACGAGCTCTCCGTCGTAACCGTGGTCCGCCCAGACCTTGTTGACCTGCCGGAACAGCAGGGTGAGGCGGTGGAAAAGTGCCATGGCAGCGGTCCGGTCGTTCACGTCGGCGGCGGTGACGGCCACCAGCAGGACCAGGCCGAGGGTATCGATGACGATGTGTCTTTTGCGGCCGTTGATCTGCTTGCCGCCGTCGAAACCCCGCGTCGCGGCCCCTGCTGTCTCGGCGGCCTTGATCGACTGCGCGTCGATGATCGCGGCCGTCGGCTGCTCGGAGCGTCCCGCGCGGCGGCGGACCTCCTTCACCAGCGCGGCGTGGATCGCGGTGAACACGTCCTGGTGCACCCAGCGGCGGAAGAAGTCGAAGACCTTGCGCGGCGGCGGGAACGGCTCGGGGAGCGAGCGCCACTTGACTCCGTTGTCCGCGAGATAGCGCAGCGCGTCCAGTATCTGCCGGTGGCAGTACTCCTCCGGCCGTCCCCCGCGTCCCTCCATCCACGGCGGGGAGGGGATGACCACGCGCACGTCCTCCCACTCGGTATCGGTCATGTCCGTCTCGAAGGCCCGCTCGTGGACGGGGCCGGACGGGACGTTGCCGTACCGGCAGGGCAGACACGCGCAGGCGTGAGCGGTGAAGTTGTCGGCAGACACGGCAGGTTGGTACAACTGCGGCACGGGGTCCTCCAGGGTGTTTCGTGGCAACGAAAAACTCTCCAGAGGGCCCCCTCTGCATGCCTGATGAGCCCCAGAAACCCACACTCGAACCACCGTGCCCGTCATCACCAGGCTCTTACGTCACCACCATGTCCCGGTGCTGTAAGGGAACTGGGCTCGGGGCACCCGCCCGCCCAGTCGGCCACTAGCGTGCGGCCATTGGGCCCGGCAGCCCAGCCGACCACCACACCCCGGGAGACTCCGCCATGCCCATCCTTGGTCCCCGCACCCTCCTCGCCACGATCGCCCTCGCAACCACGCTGACGCTGACCGCCTGCGACCCCGCAGCCGAAGCCGAAGCCCCTCCCGCCGCTCCCGCCGCCTCCGCCCCTGTCTCCGCGCCCGCAAGGTCCGCCTTCTCCACCTCGCCCGCCGGTTCGGGCAAGCACACGCTGGCCGAGGCCGCCACCGCCGGCGGGCTCACCAGGGCCACCGGTGCCAGCGCGGTCTCCGACGTCCCGGTCGACCCGGGCGAGATGCGTGACGGCATGCACCTGGTGGTCGCCGACTACAACCGTGCCGGGCAGACCTCCGGCCGCCGCATCCTTTTCGTTGGCGTCGACAGCGTTCCCGAGGACACGAACAAGCGTCGCGAGCACCTTTGGCGCGGCCTGATCGACTACGCGCTGCAGAACGGCTCCACCGGCACCCCCACCACCGCCAAGCCGTACCAGCCCGGCCCGTTCGGCGGATCCCTCGAGTGTCTCAGCCTGCCCGAGTCCGCCAACGCCACCGACGTCATCTGCGGCTGGTCCGACACCACCACCGCCGCCGTCGCACTCTTCCCCCGCACCACCCCGGCCGAGGCCGCCCGCCTCTTCGCCGCCATGCGCGCCGACCTCGAACACTGACCGCCCCGTCTACCGCACCCCCATGGCCGGGGCGTCGCGCAGGCAGCGGCGCCGCCGGGTGATCCACGCCAGGGTGCGTTCCACGATCCAGCGTTTGGGAATGACCTTGAAGCCCTGGCCCTTGCGGCGGCCGGGGTGGTCGGGCATCTCCAGATCGAGGCCGAGGGTCCGGCGGCTCCAGGGCACGAGCTCTCCGTCGTAACCGTGGTCCGCCCAGACCTTGGTGACCTGCGGCCTTGATCGACTGCGCGTCGATGATCGCGGCCGTCGGCTGCTCGGAGCGTCCCGCGCGGCGGCGGACCTCCTTCCCCAGCGCGGCGTGGATCGCGGTGAACACGTCCTGGCGCACCCAGCGGCGGAAGAAGTCGAAGACCCTGCGCGGCGGCGGGAACGGCCTGATGAGCCCCAGAAACCCACACTCGAACCACCGTGCCCGTCATCACCAGGCTCTCAGTGATATGGGCTGGCAAGATGACGTCTGTGACGATAAATGACAGTCTCAAGGCGCAGGCGGAAGCAGGGCAGGTCGAGGCCATGAACCGCCTCGGCACCGAGCTCATGAAGCAGGACATGACCGATGATGCCGAGGAGTGGTACGAGCGCGCCGCCCGGGCCGGCTCTCCGAGCGGGATGTACAACCTGGGGCTCCTCCGATGCCGTGACCGCGGTGACGACGCAGGGGCGGAACTGTGGTGGCGCCAGGCCGGAGAGGCCGGGCACGTCCGGTCCATGGTCGCGTTGGCCGATATGGCGTTCAGCCGAGGCGGCGTCCAGACCGCCGAGCCGTGGTACCGGAGGGCCGCCGCGGAGGGAGACGCAGAGGCGGCGTTCGGGCTCGCAGTGCTGCATACCGATCGTGGCGAGTCCGCGGAGGCGCTCACCTGGTACGAGCGCGCCGCGGCCGGCGGAGATCGACGGGCGATGTCCAATCTCGCTTCCCACCATGCTCTCCACGGTGATCCCGATGCCGAACTGCACTGGTGGCAGCGCGCAGCGGAAGCGGGTGACACCGCGGCGGCGTACAACCTGGCCATCTGCCTGCAGGAACTGTCGGACATTGCCGAAGCACAGCGCTGGTACCGCTTCGCCGCGGAAGCCGGCCACACCGGCGCCGCCACCAACCTGGGGATTGTTCTCGCCCAGCAGGGCAACCTGACCGGCGCCGAACCGTGGCTGAGCCAAGCCGCTGAGGGCGGGGATCCCGACGGCATGAACAACTATGGCGTGTTGTTGCGGATGACTGGCCGGGAGGCCGAGGCGAAGGCCTGGTTCGCGCGAGCGAAGGAGGCCGGCAATCCGATGGGCAATCAGCATTGACGTGAGCTGTACCCCCGTCTCGTCGACCGCCAACGCGAGACGACGGGCGAGCGGTTTCCGGGACCGGATCGCTCGCCACAACCGGCCGGGTACCTGAGATGGTCTCGGATGGTGCTCTCGCTCCCCGTCAGGCCGCGATGTAGTTGACGATCAGGAACACCTCCCCCACCCCGTCCGGCGGAAGCGACCGGAAATCCGGGGCGCCGGTACGTCGCAGTTTGAGCGTCCAGGGGCCCAGGTCGATCTCGTTGCCGGTCAGGTCCTTGGCCCCGCGGTGCAGGCCCTCAAAGTAGGGGTTCGGGGCCGATCTGCAGGAGGTCGGCGGGGGCGGTTCCGAGCGGGGAGAGCTGGGCCTCGAAGGTGTGGGCCGGATCCCCGGGGCGTACGACGACTTCGACCCGGCGGGCCTTGCGCGAGCCGAAGCCACGAGTGCAGTACGGCAGGCCCTCGGCGAGGTCGTCGAGGATGATCGCCTGGCCGTCGGCCTGGCTTGCGGGATGCAGGAAGCGGTACCAGGCATCAGGGTACTCGCGGCGCAGGTCGAAGACCCGGTACAGGCCGCGCCGTCCCTCGGCCAGGGCCGCTTCGCCCAGGGTCTGGCGCAGTTCGGCGGCCGACCGGTCACGCAGAACGGCTCCGCCCTCCGCGCCGTGTAGCGCAGCTGCAGCACCATGTCGGTGATGGAGGAGAACTCGAACTGCGGGAGGTCCTTGTTGAGCCTGAGGTGCCAGGATCCACCCGCCCCCGCTCCCTCGAAGGGCAGAAAGCGACAACGACGACGGCGTGTACGCCTCGCCGACGGCGTCATTTATGAAAGCGACGTGGAAGTCGACCTTTCCGGCTTCATGCGGTCAGTTTCCGGGGAGTACGCGTCGTCCGAGAACACGGCCTACAAGTTCACCGTCAGGGTCGCGGGGGGCTGCGTTGCGTGCCACGATCCAGGGCCGCAACACTTCAGGTGGCACCCATGCTCTCGACCTTTGACGGATTCCGGGATGTCCGGCCGTCGGCGTCGGTTGCGGCGGTCGTTGCCGTCAGTCGATCGAAAGTCGCGAGCCCCGGGATACGAAGCCTTGAAACGCGCGGTGCGCTGGGTTCTGGAGGCTGCCGCGCGCGGGAAAAGGAGCTGCGCGGCCTCCCGTTGCAGGAGGTCAGCGCAAGATCATCCCTGGGGAGACGGTCTTCGGCAGCCATCCTGCACGTCCACTGCTCTCCTCGCATGCGTAGAACTACTCAAAACATTTCGGAATCTCGGCCCGCTTCAGGGGGCTTTCAGCCCCAGGCCGGCAGGTGCGTTCCGTCGTGTCGGCGGTTTTGTCGAGCAATGTCGTCATCAAAGCCCAGCAGATTATGGCTTTTTGAAGACACGTCAACACTTGTGCACTTGTCCGCAGTCCCGCGGAGGTCTGAGCAATTCGGGGTACCAGCAGGCCGAGTCAATGCTGTGCGGACACGGATGCGAACATGGTTGCGCCAGGTGCAGTCCGGTCGTCGGAACGGCCGAAGAGAAAAGGAGCCGAGTGGAAGCGTTCACGGCCTTGGAGGCTGACGATCCGACGCACGTGGGGCCGTTCAGGATCGTGGCGCGTTTGGGTGAAGGCGGGATGGGGCGGGTGTACCTGGGGCTTTCCCGGGGTGGGCGCGCCGTCGCGGTGAAGGTCGTACGGCTCGAACTGGCTGAGGATCCGGAGTTCCGGCGTCGGTTCAGGCGTGAGGTGGAAGCGGCCCGCCGGGTGAACGGGGTGTTCACCGCCGGCGTGGTCGACAGCGATCCGTACGGCGCGCCGGCATGGCTGGCCACGGCCTACGTCCCGGGGGTCTCGCTGGCCGACGCGGTGGCCGAGCACGGGGCGTTGCCGCAGGAGTCGGTCGCTGCGCTGGGCGCGGGGCTTGCCGAGGCCCTGGAGGCGATCCACGGCGTGGGGGTCGTGCATCGGGATCTGAAGCCGTCGAATGTGCTGCTTGCCCTGGACGGGCCTCGGGTGATCGATTTCGGGATCTCGGTGGCGAGCGAAGCGACCGCCTTGACACGGACCGGTGTGGTGGTGGGCACGCCGGGGTTCATGTCTCCGGAACAGCTGACCGGCGAGCGGGCCGGGCCGGCGAGTGATGTGTTCTCCCTGGGATCGGTGCTCGCCTACGCCGCACGAGGAGCGGGGCCTTTCGGCGCCGGATCGGTACAAGGGCTGCTGTTCCGCATCGTGTACCAGGAACCGGACCTGACGGGCATCTCCGGGGGACTGCGGGATGTCGTGGAGCGGTGCCTGGCCAAGAAGCCTGACGAGCGGCCCACCGTGCCTGAGGTACTGGAGGAACTGGCCGGGCTGGCCGGGCCACAGAGCGGTGCGCCGACCCCGGGAGCGGCCTGGCTGCCAGAACCGCTGGCCCACACCGTGCGCATGCGCACCGCGCATCCCACGCCCTCGACGGTGCCCACCGGCACAGCCCTCGCAGCGGCTCCACCCACACCTCCGGCGGCGACTGCCGGGAGCACGGATGAGACGCCGCATGCGCGGCGCGGCCCCGGCCGACCCACACCCACCGTCCAGTCCGATTACGCGCCCAGGCCCGGTGCATCCGACCGTCCGGCCGCGGCAGCCCACCCCGCCACCTTGGCCGGAAACCACCCGACAGCACCGGACCCAGGTCAGCCCCCCACCCAGACAGCCGTGGCACGCACGCCGCCCAGCTCAAACCCGGCGTCGCCGTCCCCCGAGCCGGAGGAGGCGGGGAATCGCGGTGTCTCACGCGGGTCGGCTCTGGTGCCCGGCTCCGATTCGGACAAGCCGGTCAGGCCCACGCGCCGCACCGTCCTGCTGCTGGCCGCGGCGGGTGTGGGCACCGTGGGAGTCTCCAGCGGCATCTACCTGGCCCGGACAACCGAGATCACTTCTCCCAGGGCCGGGAAGCCCTCTGCCACTCCCGACCGACCCGCGGAGCCGACCTCGACTCCGTCGAAGCACGCCAGACCGATCCTCCTCGACTCTCCGGTGGAGGAGTTGACGTTCAGTCCCGATGGCGGACTCCTGGCGTGCGGCTGCGCCGACGGGAAGATCCGGATGTGGAATCCCAGGACCGGCAAGCGCAGCGCCACGTTCACCACGCCCCAAGTGCCCAATGCGGACTCCTACTGGTCCGTGGTCGGGGTGTACGCGGTGGCGTTCAGTCCCGACGGCGGGACCCTGGCCGGCGGTTGCGCCGACGGGAAGATCCGGATGTGGAATCCCGCGACCGGTAAGCTCAACGCCGCTTTCAATACGCCCGAAGTCCAGGAAAAGGACAGCTACTTCGTCGGGTGGCAGGTCGGAGTCCGGTCGGTGGCCTACAGCCCCGATGGCAGGACCCTGGCCAGTGGCAGCGCCCCCCACATCTTCCAGCTGTGGGACTCGGCGTCCGGCGAACGCATCGCCACTGACGACGGGCTTCCCAGCGACATCAATTCGCTGGCGTTCAGCCCTGATGGCACGATCGTGGCCACCGGTTGTGAGGATGGGACGGTCCGTTTGTGGAGCGCGGTGACGGGCAGGCGCACCGCGACCCTGAAGGGCCACACAGACAGCGTGAAC
>NZ_JBVIVK010000006.1:30150-373625 GCF_055595715.1 Streptomyces sp. NPDC040410 | reverse complement strand
CTCAGTGGCCTTCAGCCCCGACGGAACCACACTCGCCACCGGCAGCGACGACAACACCACCCGCCTCTGGAACCCGGCGACGGGCAAGCACACCGCGACCCTGAAGGGCCACACAGACAGCGTGAACTCAGTGGCCTTCAGCCCCGACGGAACCACACTCGCCACCGGCAGCGACGACAACACCACCCGCCTCTGGAACCCGGCGACGGGCAAGCACACCGCCACCCTGAAGGCCCACACAGACAGCGTGAACTCAGTGGCCTTCAGCCCCGACGGAACCACACTCGCCACCGGCAGCGACGACAACACCGCGCAGCTGTGGGACCTCTGACGCACCATCACGTGCAAGCAAGGCAGGGAGCCGAGGGCGGATGTGTCAACTCGCGGCGACGTAGCCCGGCGCGGCCACGCCCCGATACTTCCAAGCACCGGTTGCAGCGCCCAGTCTTCAGGACGACGTCGGTACGGGTCTGGGCGGTGGCGCAGCGGCTCGGACGCGCACCGCGGCCAACTGGAGGGTGCAAGAGCGTCGCCTGCTCGACGAGACAGCGATGGCGGTCCGCGGAGGAATCGCCGCGCTCGACGTCCCTTCGCGCTGAAGTGCTCAAGCCGCTTGCACCAGCGGGCGCGCTGTCGCGGCTGTCTTCGCGGGACGGGCCCGTCGCAGGGTGAGGCGGCGGCCGTCCGGACCCTGCTGCAGCCCGGCCTGTCGCCCGGTCCTGGGACGGGGCCGGGCGGCAGGCGACGGCGGTCAGGCCCTGACCCGCTGCACGGTGATCTCGTACTGATCAACGGCGCCTTGCCACTGGGCCACCAGCGCACCGCCCTCCTCCCTGGACTTGCGCATGTCGTGAAGACAGAGGGCGAGGTCGTGCGAGTCGGGGTCGCAGAACGCGCGTAGGTGCGCACGGAGCCCGGTGTGTTCCACGGCCGCGATCGCGGCCTCCGTCTCCGCATCCGCCGTCTCGAACGGCACGAGGCTTTCGGGGCCCTGGCCCATGCCCGTGGCGGCCCGCAGGGCATCGAGAAGCGTGCCGTCCGAGGCGATCCTGGCCTGCGTAAGACACCAGGTCTCCTGAGGCAGGTCGGGTGAGGTGAGGTCGACCCCGTGGCGTGCCGTCAGGCGCGCCAGATCGACGCCGAGGACCTGCGGCATGCCGCCGGGACCGGACAGATCGACTCCGGCGAGGTCTTCCTTGAAGGCAGCGGGGAACTCCGCGGCATAGGTGTCGATCTCGAACAGCGACCGGCTCGCGTCGAACCGCAGCTCCGGGTAGCCCACCTCGTCGAGCAGCAGCAGGTTCTCGCTGGTTATCGTCTCCCGGCCGGTGAGAGCGGCCGGCTCCAGCCATGCGGGATCCCTGTTGGACTCGGTCTCGTAGAGCCAGTTTCCGCCGTAGTAGACCGCGTATTCCGTGCCGGAATCGAAGTCCGAGAGCGGGCGGCCGAGCAGGACGCCGAAGGCCTGCGTCAGTGACGACTCCCAGTCGTCACCAGTGGTGGGGGTGGAGAGGTTGGACATCACGTTCACGGCTTCCTGCGCGGGGGCCGCGACGACGGGAAACGGTGTCCACGGCCCGGAGGACAAGATCAGGGGCCAACTGTAGGGACAGGCACTGACAACGGCCTGCGAGCCGGAGCGGGTCCGCCGACCTCGGTCCTGTATGACGTGGATGCGGCGCGACGGGAGTGGTGGACGGCCGGGCGTTTCGGACGGGGTCATCCCTCACCAGCCTTTGCGTCCAGTTGTTCGGCTACCACCACCCCCGGTCCACTCGCCGGGCCGGGGTGGGGCGGCGCGGGGGTTTCCCTCCGCAGGAAGACGAGTCCGGCCCGTCTTCCTGCGGAGGACCTGGACAAGCGGCTGTGCTGCCCCGGCGTAGTGCCGAGTTCCGCGGCTCAGACGGCCAGCGTCGGCCACGTGACCGTACTGGGGTGGCCGGGTTGGAGCCAGCGCGGCCGCAACCGGCCGTCCCGCCAGGCCTGGTGAGCAGAGGGCGGATCAGGTCCCACGTCCTTGCCTGTGGCGGCGATCCGCGCCTCGCTCCGGAACCACAGGCAGACAGCCTGTCGGTTACAGCCGGGTGGCGAGCCCGCCGCCGTCGACGACCAGGGTGGTGCCGTGTACATAGCCGGCCGTCTCGCCGGCGAGGTAGACAGCGGCCGCGGCGATCTCCTCGGGCTCGGCCGGGCGGCCTGCCGGAAACGTCTTGGTCAACACGTCCAGGGCATCGCCCAGCGGTGCTGTTCCCGGCGTGCGGGTGGGGCCGGGTGCGATCGCGTTCACTGTCACGCCCATCGGCCCGAACTCTCCTGACCAGGATCTGGTGAGCATTTCCAGTGCGGCCTTTGAGGCGCCGTACAGACCGGATCCCGGCACGCTGACATGGGCGGCGATGGTCGAGATGTTGATGACCCTCCCGTAGCCCCGTGCGGCCATCTGCGGCGCCAGTGCCGTGGTGAGCAGGTACGGAGCGCGGAGATTGGTGTCCACCACCGCGTCGAACGCGGCCTGGTCGAGGCTGACGGTCGGGGCGAAGGGGTAGATCCCGGCGTTGTTCACAAGGATGTCGACCGGTCCGCGCCGCCCCGCGGCGGCGAGCAGAGCTTCGACACCTGCCCGATCGGTCAGATCGGCGACAGCGGCTGCCGCTGTACCGCCTGACGCCTCGATGGACTGGACGACCTCTTCCGCCCGGGACACGTCCCGGCCCGCGACGATCACGTCCGCGCCTTCCCTGGCGAACGCCTCCGCAACGGCTCGGCCGATACCGGAAGTGGCACCGGTGACCAGTGCCCGCCTGCCCGTCAGCTGCATAAGAGTCTCCTCAAGAATTGGACTGATCGGTCCACCCTAGAGGGAAGTGGACCGTCCGGTCCAGTCACAGTAGGATCTGATGTCATGTCCGTGGAGCCCAAGACCGAGCGAGGCAGGCGCACCCGCGAGCGGATCGTGACGGCCGCCGCAGCCCTGTTCCAGACCGACGGCGTGGAGGGCACAGGCCTCGACGACGTCCTGGCCGCCGCACAGGCCAGCAAGAGCCAGCTCTACCACTACTTCCGCGACAAGGAGGACCTGGTCCAAGCGGTTATCGCGTGGCAGTCCGCACAGGTTGTGCTCAGCGTGGCCGAGCGCCTGCGCGACGTGGACTCGTGGCAGTCCCTGGACGCGTGGTTCGATGACCTGGTCGTCCACCAGGAGTCCCAGGGTTGCCGCGTCGGCTGTCCGATCGGCACCCTCGCCGCCGAACTCTCCGACCGGAGCGAGGCGGCACGGCAGGACCTGTCAGCCGCGTTCAGCCAGTGGCGCGTGGCCATCGGTGATGCGCTGGAGAACTTGGGGCGCAGGGGCCTCCTCCCCCCCGACACCGACACCACCCAACTGGCCACCGCCACGCTCGCCGCCATCCAAGGCGGCATCCTGCTGGCCAAGACCACCCGCGACCCGGATCAGCTGCGGGCGGCCCTCGTCCCCGTACGTTCTCAGTTCCGCGTCCTGGCCTCCTCCGCCCGCTGAGACGCGAACGCCGGCCACGCGAAGCCGGCCCTGCCCTGCGAAGAGGGAAGGGTGGCGGGGAATCACCTGGGCAGCGAGTTCGGGGACCCCGCTCCGTTCATGAGGACGGTGCACACCTTCGCAGGGGCGTGATCGGCAACCCTCGTGACTACGGCGGCTGCCCGGTCCGGTGACTGGCGCAGGGTCACGCCGGCGTCTTCGACACGCAGCTCGACCAGGTGGTTCAAGCAGGCGCGCGGCAGGCCGCGATCGGCCATCACGGGGTGCGAGACGTCGACATCCACCGTGGTCATCCGGCGACTCCGGCAGCCGGTGCTCTGTACGGCGTCGGCCAGCCACAGGGTCCCCTGAGCCACAACTCCTGCAGCAGGGAAGCCAATGCGCAATTCAGGACCGCCCAATTCACGGGATGATCCTGTGAGAACCCGGCAACACCGCGGGCCGATCTCTTGGTGACTTCGGCGGTGGTTGCAAATGTGTTCAGACCGGGATGATCACATCCATGGATTCACTGAACCTTGTTGTTGCCAAGACCCCTGTCCCTGTCACTCTGGTGGGCTGTCACGTCCGTCTGGAGCCGCTGACCTCGGCTCACCTTCCCGACCTGTTTGCCGCGGGCGGTGGGGACGATGAGGTCTGGCGATGGCTGCCGGTCTCCACCCCACGCACCCGGGAGGAGATGGCCGCCCTGCTGGACCGCCTGATCGCGGACTGTCAGGCCGGTACACGTGTGGCCTTTGCCGTAGTCCAGCTGTCCACCGGCCGCGCGGTGGGCTGGACCACGTACGGATTCTTCAGCGCCCGCGACGAGCGTCTGGAGATCGGCTGGACCTGGTACGGCCGCGCCGCCTGGCGCACCGCGGTCAACACCGAGTCCAAACTGCTGCTGCTCACTCACGCTTTCGAGGACCTGGGCATGGGCCGTGTGTCCTGGCGCACCGACCACCTCAACATCCGATCCCAGAATGCCATAGCCCGGCTGGGCGCGGTCCGCGAAGGCGTCTTCCGTCGCGAAATGCGCCGCCCCGACGGCAGTTGGCGCGACAACGTCTACTATGCGCTGTTCAGCGACCAGTGGCCCGCCGTGAAGGAGCGGTTGACCGCTCGCCTCGTTGCCGGCTGAGCCCGGGCGACCCGCGCTGCGGGTTTCGTGCGGCCGCAGCACGGACAGCGAGAGCTTCTCTGTAGGTGGGATCCGAGGTTTCGGCCCGAACTCAATGTCCGATTGCCGCCAGCGCACGGGAGCCCGCCAGTTGATCATCGGGCCATGGATGAAGCAACCGAGTTCTTCACGGTCTTGATGAACCACCCCCCGGACCAGCCGACAGCGTGCAAGGGCTGGAGAGTGCGAGACCTCGCAGCACACGTGGCAGCCGGCGCTCAGGAGGAGGCGGACCTGATCGAAGCCCACCTGCAGGGTGCAACTGCCCGGCCTACGCGGCCGTTCGACGAGCGCGAGGCAACGTTTCGTGCACTGCCCTATGACGAGCTGCTGGGCGGCCTGGCGCGTGAGGGCAGCCGTCTGACCGGTGCCGTGGACGCCTTGATTCTCGCCGGCGGCGCGGTCGAGTTCACCGGGCTCCGGCTGACCGGACAGGAGTTTCGTACGCACAACAGATCCGAGCTCGCCGTACACCGCTGGGACGTCGTCGGCGATGACGAGGCCGGCCGGCAGCTGCTCGCCCAGCCGGCTCTCACCGCACACGCGGCCAAGGTGCTGTCGGGCATGACGTCCCTGCAGGAATCAGCCGCGGGACGAGCCGTTCGTCCCCGTCAGGCATCAGAAGACTTCGCGTTCCTGATGCGCAGCCCCGGCAGTGACGATCTCCTGGTCCGAGTGGCACCGACGCCGTCGATGGAGATGCGCACAGTCGACAACGAGTTGCCGGTCGTGCGGAGTTCGGCGGCGGACCGCCTTCTGGCGGTCTGGGGTCGGCGACTACCCGGCGGCCGTATCGACCTGTCCGCTGTCACGGCGCGGGAAGCGGATCTGATCAACGCGTTCCTTTACGTCTGAAGAGCCGAGCGGCCTGCCCTGCCCCGTGCTCCACGGTGCCCTGGTCGGTCGGGAGCCGACCGGAAACGCAATATACGCAAGCACCCCGGGGAATTGCCGTCCATTCACTTGCTGGGCGCGGTCGCTACCGCTCGGCGGGCGCGCGCTCGGACGCCACACGTACGTGCCAGGGGACCCGTTCCGGGCCGGGCTGGCTCCGACCGTAGCGAGACGGTATGACTGCGCCAACTCCGGTCGGCCGACACCACTCTGCCGACCGACCGGGGCCGGGGCCTGCGCAGCCGCTCGTCGACAGTGCCGTAACCGCCGTCCCCGGTGGGACTACGATCGCGGTCATGAAACTTGAAGCGCAGCTCTCCACGCTGGCGGAGCTGGGACTGCCCCTCGCGGCCGGCAGGACCGTGGACGATTTGCTGTATTCCTGGTCGCGGGAGTCGTACGAACACACGCCGTTCGACCTGGTGCTGTTCCTGCTCGGCAGCGAAGTCGAAGCCGAGCCGTGGGGACGATGGTTCTGCGACCGGGCATGGAACCTCAACACCGCATGTGTTCAGGGGCCAGGCGCGTACGTCGCAATAGCCAAGCAGCTGTGCCGGATCGCCGGCCGGCCGGATGCTCTGGCCGATCTGCGGGACCACGTTGACATGGACACCAGAGAGGCGTGGATCGAATACTCGGTCGGGGACCAGCAACGCCGCTGGAGTATCGAGGTCAGGGACAACTGGGTCGACGGGATGGTGGTCAGCTATCTCATGGACGACCTGGAACGCGACGGCCGGCGGTTCTATGTGCGGCACAACGGTCAGGTCATGATGCTCTTCTACCTCCACGACGCCGCAGCCGGACAGCTCAACACGCTTGTCGGCGAGCAATCGCTTGCCCCGTGCCTGGCGCATTGACCCCGACGACGGTCCTGACGACCGGCAGGGGTACCGCGTCCAAGGATCGACCACGTGATCTCCACTCTGGGGGCGAGGCCCAGCGCGTGCTCGCAGTCGGTATCCTCGCCGCCCGCGGGCACGATCGCCAGGCAACTCCGTCGATCTGACCCTGTCTCAAGTGACCAGGCTCGTCACGTCAATGATGTGCATCGCCGTGAAGAGAGGGGAGGGCGCTGGACAAAGATCACCCGAGCGGCAGACTGGCCCCATGACCACATCGGATGCCAAGGCCGACCTTCACTTTTACCTGCAGTCCGCCCGTGATGCCCTGCTGTGGAAGCTCGAGGGGCTCTCGGAGTACGACATCCGCCGCCCGCTGACACCGACCGGCACCAACCTCCTGGGGCTGGTGAAACACGTGGCCAGCGTGGAACTGGGCTACCTCGGCGACACCTTCGCACGGCCGTCCGGCGAGTCGCTGCCCTGGCTCGAAGGCGGTGCCGAGCCCAACGCGGATATGTGGGCCACCGCCGACGAGTCACGCGAGTACATCGTGGAGCTTTACCGCCGGGCCTGGGCGCACGCTGACGCGACGATCGACGCGCTGGCGCTGGACACGATCGGCAGGGTGCCGTGGTGGCCCAACGGCAGGGACGAGGTGACGTTGCATCATGCCGTGGTGCGCGTGATTGCCGACACCCACCGGCATGCCGGTCACGCCGATATCGTCCGGGAACTCATGGACGGTGCCGTCGGGATGAACAAGGGCAATGACAGCATGGCGCCGGGCGACTCGGCATGGTGGGAAAACTATCGAAGCCGGCTGGAGAGTGCAGCTCAGGAAGCTGACCGAGAGGGGTGACTTCGGACCGGACCGGGTGGCCATGTTGATGGGTCAGTTCTGACGTCAGTCAGGCATGCACCCGGGGCAGCGGCCAGGCCAGGACGACGGCGTAGAGACCGACGATCCCATAGCCGACGTTGTAGGTCCACGCACGGGCAGTGTCGGATATCCGTGTGCCGGCGACTGCTCCGACCGTTACGAGCAGGAGTTGCCAGAGCAGTGATGCGAGGAAGACGCAGGCGAGGAAGACTCCCAGTGCAGCCATTGTGTTGGCATAGCCGGGATGTCCCGTTGCCAGAGCGGCGAAGTAGAGCCCGGTCAGGGGGTTGATCATCGTCAGGGCAGCGAACCGGGTGAAGGCGGTCCGCGTCCGGACCGGTGTGACCGGGACCGGAGTGTGGGAGGCCAGGGTCTGTTGTCTTGACCGTTTCCGGTGGAAGGACAGCAGACCGTGGAAGGCCATCGCCGCCAGGACGGCGGCGGAAGCGAGCCGCACCCATGCTTGTGCCTGCTCCGACAGCGCAGCCGTGAGTGCGGGTCCCATGGCCGCGGCCACCGCCGCGTAGGCCAGGTCGACCACCGCCACTGCGCAGGCTGCTGCGGCAGCGGGACGCCAGCCGCGCATTCCCTCCTGGATCAGCAATACACCGATCGCGCCGAGCGGCATGGCCACTCCCAGACCCGCACCAGCGCCGGCGATGCCACTGCTCATGACTGTTTCCATCACCACTGCAGCATGGTGGGGCCCAGTCGGCGGATGCGGATTCCGACCGGCGTGGGCTGAGATAATCGCGGTATGGACCAGATAGACCGGGAAATACTCAGTGCTCTTCAAGAGGATGCGCGGATATCTTTCCGCGACCTGGGCCGTCGGGTCGGCCTCAGCGCGAACGCGGCCACCGACCGCGTTCGCAAGCTCCGGCGCAGCGGAGTGATCCGGGGCTTCACCACCCTTGTCGACCACTCCGCGCTCGACCGTGACGGGCTGGTGATCTTCATTGATGCCAGGCTGAGGTCCGACACCACCGACGAAGAGTTCGAGAAGGCGGTCGTGCGGCTGCCGGGGATCACCGAGGTGATTCACGTCACGGGCGAGCATGACTATCTGATCCGCGCTCGCGTGGCCGACGCCTCGGGGCTGGACGCCATCGTGCGTGCCCTGAAGCGCACGGCCGGTGTCGCCCAGACCAGCACACGGCTCGCCTTGCGGATCGTGCTCGACTGAAGCGTAGGACTCACGCCAGTGCGAAGGTCATGTGCTTGTGCCCGTCAATAGCTGACTGGGATGCTCAGTTCGGGCTCCGGTGCCGGGGTGGCGGTGGGAGTCAGTGCCGGTTCCGAAAGATGGCGCCGTCGAACGTGAGACGGTCGACGACGGCACGCTCCGCGTACGAAGGGTTCCGCCGCGGTCTGACCGGCGAGACGCTCAACCCCGAGGTGGGGACCTTCAACGCCACCGTGTTCCGCCGAGTTCAACATACGCCGCCCCACACAACCCACCCCCAGCCGCGAGCAAAAGTCACGGTCACCAGCGGCCGGCCACCAGGCCCGATCATCTCTCTCCCCCAGTCCGGCCTTTCGGCCCGGGTTCTCAAACACGGCCTGGGTCTGGACCACTTCGAGGACCGTACCCGACACGGCAGGCACCACCACGTCAACCCCTGTGAGTGGAACTACCCAATTCGCTACTCCACTGTCTGCGTGTGGGGTGGTTTGGCGGTTGAACCTCGGTCTGGGCCCTCTACGGTTCGGGTCCTGGAGTGGTACAGGTACCGGCCGGCCCGGGGCTGAGTATCGGCTGTCCCGGTGCCGCGCGCTGCTGGATTCGGTCTCGGGTGTCGGGCGCCTGGCAGTGGGTCCGTCGGCGCGGGGCTACGGCAGTCGTCCATACCGGAAAGTCGCTGCCGGCCTGCTCGGCCAGGCCATGACCAGGGTCGCGGCAGGCTGCTTCGGGGGTGAAACCTCCGGCACATGCGCTGCGGGCAGGGCGGCAAACTGCTGCGAAGCGCCCATGGGGATGTGATGCGGTCCGAACCCTGCTCGCCTGCGCCATGAGTAACTGACGAGGATGAGGAAAGAGGAAGTTGATGTCTGCAGTCGATGGGGACCGCACCGTCGCCACCGCCCTGTTCGAAGAAGGCAAGGCGCTGCAACTGCGGCACGGCAATTCTGCTTGGGCACAGGCGCTGGCCGTCTACGACGACTTGATCGCGCGTTTCGGCGGCACTCAGGATCCGCTGGTGGGGCGCAGGGTCGCCGATGCCTTGAACTGGGGTGCATACATCTGCACCTATCATATTTCAACGGAACGAGCTCTGGCCCGTCATCAGCAGGTCATCGACATGTTCTCCGGACGGCCGGAGGCGATATTCCGCAGGCCTCTGGCGGCCGCGTGGGGCGGCAGGGCGATCGACCTCGGCAAACTGGGCCGTACCGCTGAACAGCTGCAGACCTTCGATGACTTGGCCCGCTGGATCGATTACAGGCCGTGGGAGCATTCCGACGACGAGACCGTGGTGAGCGAGGAGCTGGCCAAGGCAAGGCTCAACTATGGCTGCACCCTTGAGGAACTGGGGCGTACCCAGGAGGCGGTGGCCGTCTGGGGAGAGTCGGTGAGCTGCTTCGGCAATGACCCACGCCCCAGCGTCCTGGAATTCGTGGCGTGGACCGCGAACAACCTCGGCTCCACCCTGAAGACCATGCGGCGGGACGACGAGGCGGCGGCCCAGTGGAACTACGTCGTCGCCCGCTTCGCCGACGTGGATCACGCCGACCTGCAGGCACAGGTCGACCGGGCGAGGCAGCTGAGTGAGCGCAACAGGCGCAGGTGGTGGCGCCGGTGATAGCGGCAGGGATTTTACCTCGCCTCCGTCAGCATGCTCCTTGGGATCGCCGCAGTGGCAGGACTGCACAGGAGCGGAGCGGGCTCCGAATCCGGGTTCATCGCTCTGGCATTCGGCTTGCTGTGCCTGACCCCATACCTACTCGTGTGGCGGCAGCAAGTCGACGTCCATGAAAACGGGTTCGTACGGCGCCGTCCCATCGGCAAGAACCACACCGTGCTGGGGCTCATACCGGCCCGCCGCTGCGTCCGGGGTTGTGACTCTGCGTCGGCACGGCGCCGCATTCCGCCCATGTGATGTCGACCCCGGGCAGAATCCTGCTCCACTTGTCGGCGAGCCGGGCGATCTGCTCCGCGTCGGGTGGGTTCTGGCCGAGGCCGATCGCGTACCGGGCCGAATGCGGACCCTTGTCGAAGGGGTGGGGCCAGGCGTGCGCGTCGGTCGTGCCGGCGTCTTCGAGGGCGGTGAGCAGACCCCGGACACGGCCACGGAAGCGGCCGAGTGTCTCCTCGAACTCCTCGCCGCGGTACGGGCGTACGGTGAGGATCGCCCAGGCCGCGTGCCGGCGGTGCAGCGGCGGGTGCGACAGCAGTTCGGGCCTGGGGTCGGTGCCCGTCCTGGCCGCCCTTTCGAGGATCTCCCAGGCACGGTAGAGCTCCTGGGTCAGCAGGTCCCGAGTGCCGGCGGTGACCTGTTCGGTGCACGAACGGACCGGAGCGGTCGGCGTCATGACCGTCACCGGGGCGTGCGGTGTCGGGGCGAGGAGGGCTGAGGGTGACAGGGTGATCGGCTCCCGCCAGTCCCAGGCGGCCCAAGTGCCGAAGAACTCGCTGAGCAGGTCGCGGGCGGGAAGGTGTCCGGCCTCTCGTGCCGTGCGCGCCGCCAGAATCGTCCAGGCCAGTCCGGGCAGTCCGCCGAACGGCGCCGAGTCCAGACCGCGGGCCTTCGCCCATGCCTTCACCTGTCTGGCCAGCCCGGCGAACGACGCGTGGGCATCGCCGGTCGCCCTACGGACGGCGTCGGCGTCGCTGACCGCGCTCAGGGCGATCGCGCTCGCCTCGCCCAGCTCGGTGCGGCGGGCCACGGCCTCCCCGCAGGGCACCGGACCGGTGGCGACGACCGCCACGTCGACGTCCAAGCCTGCGGCGGTGAGCCTCAGCCCCGGCACCCTGGCGCCGGTGACCAGGCGTACGCGGGTGGCGTCCGGCAGCGCGGCCGTCACCCGCTCGGTCACCTCCGCCATGCCGAGGTTGTCGGGCACGGCCGCCACCAGATCGAGGTCCGCGCCGGGCAGTTGGCAGCCCATGTGCCGGGACCCGACCACCTGCACGGCCCCTTCGGCCAGCGCCTGGGCGATACGGAGCTCCGTCCGCGCGGCGTCGGTGTCGCGCTGCGCGTCCTCCGCGGTCGGCTGCTCTGCCCCGGTGCCGGTTCCGTCCTCGCGCACGCTGCCGGTCTCGGGCAGCCAGCGCACCTCTCCAGTGCCCAGGGAGATCGTGGCCCGCTCCCGCATCGGCTCGTCGCCCCGGCGCGACAGCAGTACCAGTTCCCCGACCTCGGCCGTCATGCCCTTGAGCCGGGCTGCGCAGTGGGCGGCCACCCGCTGCGGATCCCGGGTGCGGCCCAGCGTCAGGTGCGGGGTGAAACCCTCGGCGCGGCCCCGGCAGCGCGGGAAGCGCCGCCGAAGGGCGCGGGCAAGCGCCGCCCAGGGCGCTTCGCCGTCGGCTGCCGGGTCGAGCCAGACGGTGGCGTCCTCCCGGTGCCCGAAGGTGTGCACGCCCTCCAGCCGAGCGGTGAAGGCCGGTATCTCCTCGGCTGCGGCGGCCAGCAGCGCCGCGGCCCGCTCGAAGTCCGACTCCGGTACGAAGCCGAACAGCAGGTTGACATGGGGCGGCCAGCGGTGGATCTGCGGGTCGTGTTCCCGGCGCAGTTCCTGGATCGGCGGCCACAGCTGCCGGGGCGGCAGCCATGCCACCGCCGTACGGGCGGTCGGCGGCACCTCAAGGACGTCGCTGCCACCGGGCGTCACACCGGCGGGCGACCCGCCGGCACTGCCCAGACCCAGGACGACCTCCACTCCGTAGTGGTCCGACAGATACAGGCCTTCCTGGGTGGGCGAGTCTCCTCGCAGGGTCGCCGCGGCCACGCGCACCGCTCCGGCGCGTACCAGTACCCGGTCCAGCCGGGATGCGCGGCCGGACAGTGAGGAGACGGCGGCCAGCGGATTGACGACGGGGTCGAAGGTGGGGGTGCCGTCGTCGGGCCCGTGCACTTCGGTCCAGGCGTCGCGCATCCCGAGTACGGAAGCCGGTCCGTCGGGCCCGTCGCCGCCGTCGTTGAAGTCGCCCAGCACGATCAGGTCGCCGTCCACGCCCGCCAGTCCGTGGGCGAGCCGGGCCAGTTCGGCCTTCCGCCGGGCGGGTCCGCTGTCGGAGTGGTCGCTGCTGAGGTGGGTGGCAGCCACCACCAGCGGGCCGGACGCGGTGTCCACGACGAGAGCGGTGACCGCCTTGTGCGGGCCGAGGACGTGCCGTCCCGCCTCCCGCACGGGCAGGCGGCTCAGCATCAACAGCCCGCTGTCGTCGACGTCGTGGCCCGCCGGATCGGTGTTCAGCGTGTACTGGGCACGGACCCAGTCGGCGTTCAGCAGCATGGCGAGCAGTTGGGGCTCGACCTCCTGCAGCGCGATGACGTCGGCGTCGGCGTTCTCCAGGGCGTCGACCAGCAGCGGGCGGCGGCGGGCCGTGTCGATGAGGTCGCTGTCGTAGCGGTCCCACAGTGTGTTCCAGGTCAGTACGCGCAGTGCGCCAACCGCGCCCGCCGTGTCCGGCGAGGCCGCGGCGGGAGCCTCGGCCACGGGGCACCATCCGGCCGCCTCCTGCCAGGCGTACGGCGTTCCGGCTGTGAAGAACGGGGCCCTCAGCCGGCGAGGCCGCCGTACCCGGCCGGCGTCGCAGTCGTCGAGGCGGTCCATGCCGGTGGCGCGGTCCCACACCAGCTCGCCGTCCGCCTCGACGAACAGCACCCGGTGCCAGGGGATGTCACCGCCGGGCGTGAAGGAAGGCAGCGGGACGCGCTTTACGGCAGCCCCACGCTGATGGATGCCCAGCACGAACCGGGCCGGGTCGAACCGGGCATCCCAGCGGACCTTGTGAAAGATCTCCTCGCTGGTGCGCATCACGCCTCCTCTCCTTCCAGGGTGCTCTCCAGAGCGCCGGCCTTGTCATCGACCGATCCGCCCGCGCCCACGTACCAGGTGCGGTGCGCCTGACCCGGGTACGGCGGGTCGAACCGACGCAGCTGTGCGGTCAGCACCCCGGCCGGCACCGGATGCGCCCGTGCCGTGTTGCGCCGGGCCGTCTCGTCCTCGTCGACCAGGATGACCGCGTGGGTCACCAGCGCGTCCCGGCGTCGCGCCACCGCAAGCACCAGGGAGCGCTGCTGACGGCTGAGGGATGTGGCGTCCCACACGACGGTGCCGCCTCCGGCCAGCGCGGCGTCCAGCCTGCCCAGGCCCTCCCGCAGGACGTCCGCGTTGGCACTCTGGTCCGCCCGTGAGCCGCGCGCGTGACGCAGGTCGTCCAGACAGACGCGGGCGTCGACACCGGGCAGACCGGCGGCGAAGGTGCTCTTGCCACTGCCGGAGGGCCCGACGAGGTGGATCAGCCGGGGAAACGACCCCGTCCGCCACCGCCAGGTCGCCGCCAGAGCCTCCTCGACGGTGACGATCCGCCCTTGGGCGCATGTCTCCCGTGCCTGTGCCCAGCAGCGGTCGGCGGCGTCCGCGCCCAGGCCGGACAACGCGGCGCGCAGAGCGCCGCGCAGCGGCTGCAGCGGTTCCGGCCCGAGCAGCCCCGCTTCCTCGGCATGGAGCGCGGACCACTCCACCAGCTCACGTGCATCGGCGGCCTCCTCGCTCCCGCGCCCGGCCAGGACGGCGCCCGCCACAGCGTGCAACACCCCCAGATCGGCCGCGGTGGCCATCCGTATCAGCCCGCCGCGGCGCTCCTCGTCGGGGAACGGGCGGTGCAGCCGGGTGTGCAGCCCGACCAGGTCGGCGACGCGACGGGCCAGCGGCATGCCCAGAGGAGCCACGAGCCGCGCCGCCAGCCGGGCCCGGGGGGCTCGGTGCAGCAGCGCGGCCAGCACACCGGCCAGCCGCGCATCCCCCAGCCGCCCCAGCAGATCGAGCCGCGCGGCTGCCTCGACGGCGACGGCTCCGGCAGCGGGGAACGGGCCGTACTCCGGCACTCCGACCGCGGCCAGCAGCGACGGCACATCGGGGACTGCGCCGGAACGCACGGCCCACAGCGCCGCGGCCGGGCCCAGTCCGTTCTCCACGACGGGGCCGTGCATCCAGTGCGTACCCGTCCGTACGTGCTCCGGGCGCACCCACTTGGCGACCCGCCGCCCGAACTCCGCCTGCTGGAAACCCTCCGCGGCCCTTACGACATACCCCTCGTGCCGCGCGGCATCCAGCCGCAGCGCCCGCAGCGCCCGCTCGTCGAACGTGCCCCGCCACAGCACCCGCGGGGCGGGTACCCCGAGCCGCCGCAGAAAGCGCACGGTGCCATCCCAGTCCAGGCACCGCTCGCCGTCCCAGACCGAGAAACCGTAGAACCAGCTCTCCAGACCCTCGTACGCGATCGAGTGCCGGGCGTAGACGTTCTCCCCGCACACGCGCCACCCCGCCGGAATCTCCGGCCCGATCCGCCCCTGGAGAGCCTTGACCCAGGCCCTGGACGGATGGTGCCCCGAATCCAGTGACCGAGCATGCAGCCCGTCCGGGTAGAGGGTGGTGTTCTCCCCGTCGAGCTTCTCGGTGACCACGACCTCCCGGCCCCTGAGCCCCGCCAGGTCACCGGCCCGCACATCGTCCGGTGTGGCACCCGGAGACCAGGGCAGATGCGGTGTGCGCGGATAGTGCGTCCGCATGGTCCCAGAGCCTCCCGTGGCGATGTCGTGCCAGGCCACTGTATGGAGCCGGGCAACGGCGCAGCCACGCAATATCCGCCGGACAGGCGACAGTCGCACCACCGCGTCGCGCGTAACCGGGTCAACTGCCCGCAGTCCGGGCGCGAACGAGGCACACGACTTCGGTGCTGAAGGGCCCGGCCCCTTCCCCGTACGGTGAAGTGCCCTACGGGGAAGGGATATCCGCTGGATGCGGTCGCCACCACCGCCCATCGAAGCGACCCGCGAGGCCACCCACCCTGGCGGGCGACGCAGTGAGCACCGGACCTCCCGGCCGCGACCGCCACGGGTCGCGGGCTGATGCCCTGACCGAGGTTGTGAGGGGCCGCGGTGGCCGGCCCGGGCAACACGGCCGGCCCCGCCCGGCTCCGAAGACCTCGGCACGCATGAAGACGGCGATCGACCGGCTCATCGCACGCCGCGACGTCCACCCGCGGGACTCCTGTGCCTCGCCTACACGTCAGCCGTGTCCGCGGCAGCGGCTTCCAGGTCGGCGATGCTGCCCGACATGATCGTCCGCACGTGCTCGGTGATGTGCTCCGCAGGCCAATCCCACCAGGCCACGGCCAGCAGCCGGGCGATGTCCCGTTCGCTGTACCGGGTGCGGATGAGGCGGGCAGGGTTGCCGCCGACGATCCCGTAGTCGGGTACGTCTGCGGTGACCACGGCGCCGGAGCCGATGATCGCGCCGTGTCCGATCCGCACGCCGGGCATCACTGTCGTGTCGTAACCGAACCAGACGTCATTGCCGATGACGGTGTCCCCTCGGCTCGGCAGGCCGGTGAGCAGGTCGAAATGTTCGGACCACGAGCCGCCCATGGTGGGGAAGGGGAAGGTCGAGGGGCCGTCCATGCGGTGGTTGGCGCCGTTCATGATGAACCGCACTCCCGTCCCCAGTGCACAGAACCTGCCGATGATCAGTTTCTCCGGCCCATAGTGGTAGAGGACGTTGCGCGTCTCGAATGCGGTCGCATCGTCCGGGTCGTCGTAGTAGGAGTACTCCCCCACCTCGATCAGCGGCGACTTCACCAGTGACCTGAGCAGCACGACCCGGGGCTGCTCAGGCATCGGATGGAGGACCGTCGGGTCGGCAGGTACATGCATGGCGAGTGAATCCTTACGAGTTGCGTGTCGGCGTCCGGTCCATGATCGCCGTGCCGCACTCGCCAGGACACCGATTAATACCGAGCCGAGAGTCAGCCACCATCGGTGTGTACCGGTGCCGCGACCATACCTATGTCAGGTCATGACCAGAGGCGGTCAATCCGCTGACGAGCTGACCGAATTCGGTGCGCTGCCGGGCGGTCAGCGTGGCGTAGAGCGGTGCCTGCAGCTCTGTGGTGAGCCGCTCGGCACGCTCCCATCGAGGGATCAGTGTTGCGGCCGCGGGGTGTGGTTGTTCCCAGCCGTAATGTGCTGCCTGCTCGATGCCGAGGTTGATGACCATGGCCTCCTGGGCGGTCAGACCGCTCTGGCGCACCGCAGCCAGGTGGCAGGCACCGCGATGCTCCCGTAGCACGTGTATGCGCTGCATGGCCGCACCGACCGGGTCATCCTCGGGGTAGGGCCGTGCACGCCAGCCGGCGAACAAGGGCAGTGCGTCCGCGTCGGCAGCGTCGATCAGCTGCTGGGCCAGCCGATTGAAGTGCTCTACGTCGGCCCTGGCGGGGATGTGAGTGCGTCCCCACCGCCAGATGGCCTGGGCGTAGCAAGCGGCTGCGTCCTCTGCCGACATCACGGCCCGTCCCTCCGACCAACCTGCGCAGACGAGGCCGGGACCGAGGAAACCCTGAACGGCCTGGAGCACGGGGACCGGCACCTCACCGAGCACCCCGAAACGACCACGGCAGTAGAAGCTGCGCCCTGGAGGGAAACCGGCGCGCAGACCTATCGTGCGGGTCGCTTCGTCGGACATGAACTCGTCACCGAAGTCATGGATGGGCCGGGCCACCGCGGCGATGCAGTCGAAGATCTCCATGCGCCAAAGGTCGCCCACCAGGACCCAATAGGACAAGGGCGTGTTTTCTCCTGTGGCCCTTTAGGTAATCTATCGATTCATGATGGACCTCCGCCGCCTGCACATGCTCAAGACCGTCGTCGCGCGAGGTTCCATCGCCGCAGCCGCGCAGTCGCTGGGCCTGTCTCCCGGGGCCGTATCCCAACAGCTGTCCGCGCTGCGGCGTGACGTGGGAGTCGATCTGCTGCGCCCCGACGGACGCACCGTGGCGTTGACCGAGGCGGGGCAGGTGCTCCTCGAACACGCCGACCGGATCTTCGGCGCCGTCCAAGAGGCCGAGACCGCCGTCGCGGCGGTCAGAGGCACGGTCGGCGCGACTACCACCCTCGCCGCGCTGCCGTCGACCGTCGCGCGCATCGTGGCCCCCGCGCTGACCGCACTCGCCTCGCGGCACCCGCAGCTCGCCGTCACCTGCCTTGTCACCGACCAGGCGCAGCTACGGGAACTTCCGCTCGGCACCGTCGATGTGGTGCTCGGACAGCGATATCACCACCTGCCCGATGCCACGCCCCGGAACGTCGACACCTACCGACTGCTCGACGATCCACTGCTCGTCGTCACCGCGGCGGACCAAGCCGACGACCGACCCGTCTGCCTGCGGGAACTGGCCACCCGCAGACTCGCCGTGCCACCACCGACCACGGACTGCGGACAAGCCATCCTGCACGCCTGCCACCAAGCCGGTTTCACACCTTCAACGCCCTACGTCACCGCCGATATCGCGGCCCAGCTCACCCTCGCCCGTGCCGGCCTCGCCACCGCGCTCATTCCCCGGACGGCCATCGACCCGGCCACACCAGGGATCCACGCCTCGGTCATCGAGGACCGCCCGATCCTTCGCCTGCTGTTCGCCGCGACGCGTCACACCGATACTGCCAACCCCACGACCACCGCGGTCATCGCCGCGCTGAGCACAGCTGCTCATCACGGTCACACCACGCACCTCACAGCGACCTAGTGCCGCGTCAGCCAAGGTTCGCCCCGTCGCGACGCCCGGCAGCCTCCCCCACTGCCTCATGGACGTGGGAGGTCCCCCACTCGCCGCACCGCCCGAAAGCCCGAGTACGTCCAGTACGAGGACTTCCGGCCGGCACGCCGAGAGCACGCACCGGACGCCGCTCCTCGACGGGCAAACCGTGGCTGACTCGGCACTAGCAACCCCTGTCGAGCGGTCGGAGGAAGCGGCGTTCGTACCGCTTGATGCAGCGCGTGCGACGAGCCAGTTCGAACGCGTCCTGGCACTCGGGATCAGACATGCTGTCCGTGCGGTACTGCTCGTACGCGGCGAGACTGGGAAACGAGAAGAGGGCGTAGGCGATGTCGCTGTCGCCCTCACTCGGCAGGAAGTAGCCGTGGTGCGTCCCCCCGAAACGGTTGACGAGCCCAACCCAGCGGCGCCCGTACTCCTCGAAGTCCTCAAGCCTGTCCGCGTCGATCTCGTACCTCAGATGAACGGTGATCACGCCTACATGATGCAGTGAGACGCTGCAATCACGAAGTCGGCCCGCGTGGCGGGCCCTCACGTCGCCTTCGCCCTGGCACTGGAAGTCCGACTGGCCGGCCTGGCGCCTGGGGACGTCCTCGGCTACCAGGTGTGCTTTCAGGAGTTGAGGCGTTCGCGGTTGCGGTGTGGTCAGCCTTGTCCCGGCTGTCGGCCCGCACCCCGATCCGGCCGGGTGCGGGGCCGGCCTGGTCATCTGGCTGGTGGCTGCGGGCGGACACACGCCAGAGTCGACCGAGCGGCGGGCCGGCGTTCCCGCCTGGCGGTCAGCGCCATCCGAAGGCATCGCCTGGAGTGGTCTCGCCGTCGGCTCCGCGGTTCTCGTATATCCACGCCGCGATTTGGGAGCGGGAGGTGAGTCCGAGTTTGGCGAGGATACGCTCGACGTGGTTCTCGGCCGTGCGCTGGGCGATGACGAGCTTGGCCGCGATGTCCTTGTTACTCATGCCCTGGGCTACGAGGTTGGCGACCTCGGTCTCCCGACGGGTGAGGATGGCATCTCTGGATGGTTTCCTGCCCTGTTGCGCAGGTGGGGCAGCGGAGGGTGCTTCCTCCAGCACATAGGCGAGTGCCGCGTCGAAGGTGAAGCACGCACCGCGCTGGAACGCCCGGTCGAACACCTTTCCTGGCAGAGCCGCACGCACGTCCTTCTCACAATGCTCATGAGGTTCGATCAGGAAAGGCGCTGCGAAGAGGTTGCCGCCAATGGCTTGCCACAGGGAGTGGAGGATCCCCAGCAGGTGGGCGGCGCGCTCGTGTTCCATGGCCGCCGCCGCGCTCCACGCGACGATCTCGGCACACAGGGCGATGCCCCATCGGTCGTTGAGGGGACCCAGCAGCCGCACGGCCTTTCGGGCCAGTTTGTCGGCTGCGCCGCGTTCCCCGCTCTGCCACCGGACCAGGCTCTCGCAGAAAATGCTGAGCGCCCTCACCCAGGACTCTCCATGCCGGGCAGCGATGGAGCGAGCCTCCCGGCACAGTGCCAGGGCACGGTCGTAGTCGCCCAGGAGACACGTGACGACGGCGAGTTTGAATGTGCACTCGGAGACACCGGCTGGATCGCCCTGCTCACGGTGCCGTGCGACCGCGTCCTCGAACAGTGCTGCGGCGTCGGGCAGTTTGCCCCGGAACACCTCAACCATCGCCAGGTGGTGCTGGGCCCAGGCCAGAGCGAAGGAATCCTGCTGTCGTTCGGCTGCCGTACGGTATTCGGTCAGCAGCGGCATCTGCGCCTCGACATCCCCTTGCAGGATGCCGAGGTAGACGTAGGTTCCCAGCGCCGAGGTGCGCAGCGTGCTCTGCTTGCTGTCGGCCTCCAGCAGCCGGCCGAGCCAATGACGTCCTTCACTGAGCGAGCCAACCGTGATCCAGTAGTCCCAAGGAGCCACGGCCATGGCCATGCCGGTCTCCGCCTCACCCGGGGTGTCCAGGCAGAAGTCCAGGGCCGCGCGCAGATTGGGGTGTTCCTGGCGGAGCCGGTTGAGCCAGGTGACCTGGTGCGGGCCGAACCAGTGGGCCTGGGCCTGCTCCGCCAGGCCGAGATAGTGATCACGGTGACGGCGACGGAATTCCATCCGAGCACCGGCCTGGGCGAGTCTGTCCTGCCCATATTCACGGACTGTCTCCAGCAGTTGGTACCGGGCTCTGCCGGCACGGTCCTGCCGCACCAGAATCGACTTCTCCACCAGACGCTGAACGAGCTGGACCATCGCCTGCCTGGGAACGTCGGCTGCCGCACAGACCGCCTCCGCAGCCTCAAGGTCGAACCCGCCCGAGAAAACCGACGCCCTGGCCCACAAGGTGCGTTCATGCGGTGAGCACAGCGCATAACTCCAGTCCATCAGCTCCCGAAGCGTCTGCTGGCGCGGCGGGGCGGCGGGGCTGCCCAAGGTCAGCAGCGCGAAGCGGTCGTCGAGCCGCGCCAGGATTTCCTGCGGGGTCAGTGTCCGCATCCTGACTGCGGCGAGTTCGATCGCCAGCGGAAGGCCGTCCAGGCGGTCCACCAGCCGCGCCACCGCCAGCGCATTGTCCTCGGTGACACAGAACCCGTGCAGAACCGCCGCCGCGCGCTGCTCAAACAGGGAAACCGCGTGGTACTGAAGCAACTCGTCCACGGAAAGCCTGCGATCAGGACTCGGATCCAGCTTCGGGACCGGCAGTGGGGGAACCATGAACGCCTGCTCTCCGATGACCCCGAGCACTTCCCGGCTGGTGACGAGAACACGCAGGTCCGGCGCCGCGCGAAGCAGCGCGTCGACAACTCGCGCGCACTGGGCGGCAAGGTGCTCGCAGTTGTCGAGGATCAACAACGTCCTTCTGCTGCCCAGGTGCTCGGCAACCACGTCGACGGCGGCACGCCCGGCCTGGTTCTGCAGTCCAAGGGCATCGGCCACACTCTGTGCAAGGAGCTGCGGATCACGCAGGCTGGCCAGTTCCACGACACAGACACCGCCCGGAAACGCCCGCGCGACCGTGGAGCCCACTCGCAGAGCCAAGCGTGTCTTTCCGACTCCGCCGACCCCGGTCAGCGTAACCAGACGCGACACCGACAGGAGTTGCCTGACCTCGGCGACTTCCGCTTGTCGGCCGATGAAGGCCGTCAGATCCGCGGGGATGCCGGTCACCCCGCCCGGCGTCCACGTATCCATGGGCCCAACATACTGCCGACCAGACAAACTACCGCGAAGTAACTTCGAAGCGCCCCGCAGGACTGGAGCGGTCGCACGCCGGCGAAGGGCAGCGGCCGCACCAACCGGGAGCGGACCTTGAGCCCCACGAAGGAAGCAGCCGGAACAGGAGACACGAGCCGTCGCCTGGTGTGCGCCGAAGTCACGGACGGATCCCGTCTCCCCCGGTGCCCTCCAGTGACCACGCCCGCATACCTCGACACCAAGCGGCCGGGCCGATGACAGCAGGGATCCGCACCCGCCGTGGCTGAGCTACCACGGCGAGTGCGGCAGGTGCGTGAGCCAACGCACCTCACAGCCGGCCTGATCCGGGGGATCCAACTCAGGCTCGACCAGGGCACGCTACATACGTGTTAAGTAGAATTTCAAGCACTAGCCGGTTCTGAACCCCCATATTTAGGCCTTTTCGGTTAACACTCCCCACCGCGAGTACCTAACATGTAGTTACGGCCCCCTCGTCGTCGGCGGCGAGGGGGCTGCAGTTGCCTGAGCTGGGAAGGTCTCCGCTCGTCCCGGCATGGATGGGAGACGAACCGCACCGGAATGACGACCCAGCCCGCGGCAATCGAACCCTCAGGACCATCAGGAGCGGCACGGACAGCGTCATCGCCGCACAAGTCGTTACGGGAGCCAGGTACGGACCATGAACTCGCGCATCCTGCGGACGCCCCAGCCGAAGCGGGTTCCCCGGGGGATACGGGTGTTACGTCCGACCACCGGCGCTCGGGAGCGCGGTCCCAAGCTGCAGAGGCCGTACCGGCAGACCTGCGTATAACGCCCGCTCACCCGCGAGGCCGACTTCCCTTCGGATACAGGGCAGTCAGGACGTCTGAAGAGTCGGCACACGGATCCGATGCGCTGCCCGACGAACAGACTGCCCCCATCGTCCGGCGGATCTTCCGTGAGTACGCCAAGGGAAGAGGACTGCAGACCATCGCTGCCGGCTTGAACGAGGAGGGCATCAGTAAGGGACGACAGGGGACTTCCTGGTCCAAGAGTGCCGTCCGCGCCGTCCTCCTCAACCCGCGATGCGCGGCCCTGGTGCCACTCGAGGACGCCGAGCATGTAGAGGAGTTGTTCGCCTCCCGCCGAGTCGGCTCTCCTGGTGGCCCATCCTCCGAGCGAAGGCTGTACCTCCTGCGCGGTCTGCTGCGTTGTGCCAGGTGCAACAGGCTGATGGAAGGGGCGTGGAACAACGGCGAGCCCTACTATCGCTGCCGTTTCACAGCCGGAAACCTGGCCGTGAACCCCGGCCATCATTCGCACAACGTGTATGTGCGCGAGCGGAGAGTGTTGGGACCTCTCACGCTCTGGCTCCGTTCCGTGTGCTCAAGCATCCGGCTCTTGCAGACGACGATGGACATGGCACGCCCTGACGACATGCAGGCGATGGTCACCAAGGCCGCCCATCGTCTGAGCGTGCTGGACGGAAGCGACCCGCGAGCACGAGCGGAGGCACTGAGGGGCTTCGGGCTCAGGCTTGTCTACGCTGACGCCGAGAGACTGGTGCATGCCAAGGCTGTGCTTGAGCCGGTCCAGTTCGTCATCAAGGAGACTCTGGCTGTTTAGCCGGGATGGTGTCCCGCCGAGTGGTGGAACAGCGATCTCCGCATAGCCCCTGGTCATGAGGCGGCCACCGCGCAACCCTCCGAGTAGCGAAGCTCGTTCAACGAGAGGACGCGCGATGGCCTTGTCCCAGCATGACTTACTCCGCCTGATGGAGTCACTGCGTACGGCGGACGGAATCGAGTTGATCAGGGTCCTGGCCCAGCGGATCTGCAGGAACTCATCGAGGCCGAGGCCACCGTCCGGATCGGCGCCGAGCCCGGCGAGCAGGAGCAGTGCTTCCAAAGACGCGCCGACAGTCGCCCGGGCGGCAGCGGGGGATTTGAGCCGCCCGGGCGACAGTCAGGGAAAGTCGCCCGGGACGGCGGGAAAGGCCACCGGGCGACAGCAGAATCCGTCAGCGGGGGTAGACGGCTCTACCTGTCAAACCCTCCCAGGCGGCTCCTTCGATGCGACACGGGAAAACTACTCACATGCCCGCTGTGAGGCCGCCGTCTCGGCACGTCGAGCCGACTCCAAGCAAAGCCGCCACTCAGCGCAACGGCCCTCGGAGACATCATGGCGGGCGCGGCTTGATGTGCTTGATACGGCGGGCCTGTCGCGGTGTTCCCAGGAGGCGCCGCTGGCGCTTCGGCGCCGGACAGCCCGACGCCACTCCAGCCGAGGCACCCGTGCGCGGGTCGGGCGCCCTACGTCAGATGGACCAGCGGCGCATGGCTGAGCCGAGTTACTTGCACAAGCCACACGCAGTGCGAAACGGCTCGGTCACCCGACGTCGCCGAGTGTGTCTGTCAGCCTGCGCCGGGAGGCTCGCCTGGCGGGCAGGGCCGAGACGGCGATCGCACCGGCGACTGCGGCTGCGCCGAGCAGGAGCAGTGCTTCCAGCGGGGGCCGCTGCGCAATTCCGGCGCCGAGGCCGCTGGATTCCCCCTGCAAGTCGATCAACCACGTGGACACGAACACTCCCAGAATCGTTCCCGTCACGGCTGCTGCCGCCGCGACGAACCCCGTGCTGGTGACGATCACCGCGGTGATCTGGCGGGGAGTGAGTCCGATGGCTTTGAGAGCGAGGAGGTCTCGTCCCTGGTCGCGCAGTCCGGAGCCGATCAAGGTGGACAGTTCAGCCAGGCCGATGAAGGCGAACACTCCGACCAGCCCGATGATCACTGCACGGGCGGGAGACAGTTGGTCGGCGGGATTGGCGTTCTTGTGGATCTCGAGACCACCGTGCGAGGCGTCGGCCAGTGCCGTGCTGACCTTGTCGGGGTCGGCTCCATGCGTCAGAACCAGGTTGTAGAACTCCGGTCGTAGCGGACCGCTCCCCTCGCGAAGCGTGTCGACGGTTGTCGAGATCACCCGGCCGTTGTGCTGCGGCTCGATGCTGCGGCCCACGATGTGGAGTACCTGCGGGCTTCCTCCCACGGTCATCCGGACCCAGTCGCCGATGTCTGCTCCCAGCAGATCGAGCAGCCCCTCACCCGCGACGGCTTCGTGCGAGTTCCGGATGGTGCGGCCCGCTGCGATGCTGAAGGGGTAGGGGTCGTCTGAGGTTCCAAGTCCGCGGAGCGTGATCGTTCTGGTTTGGCCGGGGACCAGTGCAGCAACCTCGACGCCGGGGTAGACCTTGGTCACTCCCGGCTGATCGGACAGCAGCCTGCGTGCGCTCGCGTCGTCAATGCCTTCGGGCCTGGCACTGAGTTCTGCGGCGAGTCCGATGTCCTCCGGCCGGTTTTCGAAGCGGTCGAGGGTCGACCAGGCCCCGAGAGCGACTGTGATCATGAGCAGGGGGATGGCGAGTCGGCCCACCGCCGCGGTGGCGCGCGCCGGCCGGGAGAACGCCCCGCGCCAGCCGAGGAGGAGGGCTGGCGGCGTTCTCAGCCGAAGAGCGAGTCTGGCGGTTCCGGAGAGTCGGCGGCCGCTCTTGGCGGCCCCTCGGGTGATGGGAATGGGGGACACACGTCCGGCGCGCCACGCGGCCAGGGTGGTGGCGAGGGCGATGACGAGCACCGCACCCAGCGACGTGGTGAGGATGGCCCACGCGTGCCCCGGTAGCTTGCCCCACAGCACCATCGCCTCCCCGATGCGACCAGGGATGAGAGGGCCGACGGTGGCCGTGACGACCGCCCCGATTGCGACACCGATCGACGCGAGAGCGGAGTGCTCGACGAGGAACGCACGTACGACCTGGCTCGGGGTGAAGCCGATGGCCTTCAGTACGGAGATGTCGCGCAGGTGCCCGCGAATACGGGTGCTGATCGCTCCGGTCACGGCGACGGCGGCAGCGAGCAAGGCCCCCAGGCCGAAGGAGCCGAGCAGCAGCCCCAGGAGGCGGTTGTCACCCTCGGCTTCGGCTCGTGCCTCCTCCCAGGTCGAGACCTTTGCAACCTTGTCGGCACCGATCAAAGTGACCGCCTGCTGCACCGCGAAGTCGGCGTCCCGCGGGTCTGCCAGCCGGAGCCCGACTGTTTGGCCGATGCGCTGGGTGTTGGACTGGATCTGGTGAAGTTGCGGGGTCAGTACCCAGGCGACGCCGGGCGTCACTCCGCGCGCATAGCGCGGCTCCGAGGTGTCCGCGAGCCCGACGACGCGCAGGGTCGTGTACTCGCCCTTCTCTCCGCGGACCCTGAGGGTGTCGCCCGGCTTGGCCCACAGTGCGTCAGCGGCCGTACGCTCCAGCACCACGCCGTTCGGTGTTGTGTCCTCCAGCCAGTTGCCCGAGTCCACCAATGGACGAGCTGTCTTGGGGGGTTGGGGTCCGGCTCCGCGCAACTCGAGTGACACCCGCGCGCCACGGTGTTCAGCGGCTGCCTGGACCGTCGGGAACGGGCCGGCGAAGCCTTCGACTCCGTCGAGTCCGGTCAGCTTCTCGGCGCCCTCCGTGGTCCGGGTGTGGATCCACACATGTGCGCCGGACGACTGAGTGAAGACGCGTTGCCATGGGTTGGCCGCGTATTGCAGGAGCGCCCCCGCCAGCAGGAGGGAGGCGATGATCCCCGCGGTGGCCAGCACGATGAACAGTGCCTCGCCGCGGTTTGCCCGAAGGTCGGCGCGCGCCCAGCGCGCGGTGGCCCGCATCAGTTCAGTCCCTGAGCTTGAGGATGTCGGCGACGCTGCTCGGCACGTGCTCCGGGCCGCCGAGGACGGCGTCGTCGACGACCTGGCCGTCGAAGAAACTGATCACTCGGTCCGCCGTGCTGGCCACCCGCGCGTCGTGGGTGACGAGCAGGATGGTCTGGCCACGCTGATGAAAGCGGGTGAGCAGCCGCATGACTTCGCGGCTTCCCTTGCTGTCCAGGCTGCCGGTCGGCTCGTCGGCCAGCAGGAGACGCGGGTGATTGACCAGGGCCCGGGCCAGCGCCACCCGCTGCTGCTCGCCCCCGGACAACTCGCCCGGCATGCTGCGTGTCTTTGTCTCCAGACTCAGCTCGGCGAGCAGTTCCTCGCAGCTGGACCTCGCCTGCCGGGGGCTTTTGCCGGCCAGCAGCGCGGGGAGTTCGATGTTGTCGGCCACGGTGAGGTTGGAGACCAGGTTGAAGAACTGGAAGACGATGCCGATGCTGCGTCGGCGCAGCACGGCCCAGCGGGCCTCGCTCAGCGAGTCGACCTGGCGGCCCTCCAGCCAGATGCTTCCGCTGTCCGGTCGGTCCAGCCCTCCCAGAAGGTGCAGCAGGGTGGATTTGCCGGCGCCCGAGGGGCCGGTGACAGCAACGAATTCGCCTGGCTCGACGTGCAGGTCGACGCCCCGGACGGCTTTCGCCTCGACGCCCTCTGCCTTGTATGTCTTAGCCAGGCCGAGCGCCTTCACCATGGGCTGTGAACCAGGGGCACTGGGTGAGTTGTCACGGCTCATTCCAGCTCCTCCTGACAGCGTTCCAGCCAGTCGAGGTCTGCCTGTAGGTGCAGCATCGCACCCTCAATCATCAATTGCGAGATCCGGTGGTCCCGGCCCTCCGAGGCGGCAAGCTTGGAAAGGTCACGCATGGCGTTGAGGCAGTATCGCCGGTGCTTGTTGATCAAGGCGATCTGATCGGCCGTACCCGTCTCGTGGGCGAGCGCGAGCTTCATGAAGAAGTCGTCCCGCATCTTCGGCTCGACGGGCTCCTCGAACCAGTCGGCCACCGCCTCCCGCCCGGCCTCGGTGAGTCGGTAGATGCGCTTGTTCGGCCGGCTGGACTGGGCGACGTCCTCGCCCTCGATCAGATGTGCGTTCTCCAGCCGGCTGAGCGTGACATAGACCTGCCCGATATTCGGCTGGGGGTAGGCTGCACCCATGAGCCGCTCGAGAGCCTGCTTGAGCTCGTAGCCGTGAGCTGGGCCCTTGGACAGGAGCACCAGAAGGGCGAGACGCACTCTGAGATCCTCTCCTCGCCGCGGACCAGGGGAAGGATTGGGCTTCCGTCGGCTCCTCCGCCTTTTCTATCAGCTCTGGAATCCGTCATGGCTAACAGGTATGCATAGAGCATACGTCCAGAACTGCCGAGCGCGGCATAGACCGGGAGGCATCCATGCAGTGGGCACGAGCTGCTGGTGGCGGACTCCTTACGGGAGCCCTCCTGCTCACAGGATGCACCGGGGACGGCAGCGCTGAGCTCTCCTCGGGCACTGACGTAATCACCTTCGTGACCGGCGGTGACATCACCGATTACCTGCACGACGTGCTGAGTGAGTGGAACCGCTCGCATCCCACGGAGAAGGTGAAAGTGATCGAGCTGCCGGAGGCCGCGGACGAGGTTCGCGCGCAGATGGCCAGCGGCTTGCGGTCGGGCAGCGGTCGTTTCGACGTGCTCAACATCGACGTGACCTGGACCTCTGACTTCGCCGCCGCCGGTTGGATCACACCGGTCGAGGCGGACCGCTTTCCTCTCGACCAGTTCCTGCCTCCGGTCGTGGACACGGCCACCTTCCGCGGGCGGCTGTACGCCGTCCCTTACGTCACCAACGCGGGACTGCTCTACTACCGCAAGGACATCCTCCAGCGCGAAGGCCGGCAACCGCCTCGGACCTGGAAGGAACTCGAGCAGTTGGCGAAGTCCGTCGCACCGAAGTACCGCCTTGACGGGTATGCCGGCCAGTACCTTCCATATGAGGGGCTGACCGTCAATATCGCCGAGGTAATGCAGTCTGCGGGAGGGCAGATCCTCAACGCGGAGGGGACACGGGTCGCCGTCGACTCCGCCTCGGCCCGCGAGGGCCTGGACTTCCTTGCGCGGGGCGTGCGCGACGGCTGGATCCCCAAGCGAGCACTCGCCTACAAGGAAGAGGAGTCCCGGCTCGCCTTCCAGAACGGCGATCTGCTCTTTCTCCGTAACTGGCCCTACGTGTACGACCTGGCCAACGAGAAGGGTTCCGAGATCGCCGGGAAGGTCGGTGTCGTCCCGCTCCCCGGGCCGAACGGGCAGGGTTCGAGCATCCTCGGCGGCTCCAACCTGGCGATCAACGCGCACTCACAGCACAAGAAATCTGCAACGGAACTGATCTCCTACCTTACGAGTACTCAGGTGCAACGGGAGGTCCTCACCCAGGGATCGCTGCCGCCCGTGCGCGCTGCTTTGTATTCGGATCCGGCCCTGATCCGCAGGTTCCCGTACCTGCCGACGCTCAAGCAGAGCATTCTCACAGCAAAGCCGCGGCCCAAGAGCCCGAACTATGAGCAGGTCAGTCTGGCCGTCCAGGCCGTCGCATACGACGCCCTGGCAGGGCGCGAGACATCTGATGCCGCGGTTGCCCGCCTCGCCGATGAGCTTGAGGCCATCGTTCACGAACGCTGAGTGACCGAGGACGGCACCTGCGGCGGGCACCTCCCGTACAGCGCGGCAGGTCACAGGCATGCGTGCCATTTTCCGGGCATAGCCTCTTGATCCTTCTCCTAACACCATTGACACACCATCCCCGTCCATACTTAACATGTATGCATAACCCAGTCCCGGCTCCAGAGGCCCCCTCTACCGCCGACACCGCGAGGCCGCTCTCCCCGGCGGGATCGCACTCCCACTTCTCCAGTCCGAACAAGTCAGGACGGTTACTGGACATGCTTACAACCCCGGTTGCAAGGGACGCATTGGACGGTGTGGGGGATCCCGCGTCCCTGATAGGCACCCTGCTGACCCCCCAGTTCCGCTATCAGTCGGCCTTCCCGACCGTTGCGCAGTCAGTCCCCGCCACCCGGCGCGCCGCCCGGGCGGTCCTCACCGACTGCACGGCGGGCACCGACCAGGAGTGGCTCGACCGTGCACTGGTGATCATCACCGAGCTCGTGGCAAACACGGTCAAGCACGCCGCCAGGGTGTCACCCCGCGCCGAGCTCACTCTGATCGCCAGTGCCCAGGCCGTGACCATCGCCGTGCACGACCGTGACCCCCGCCTCCCCCATGTGCCGACCTCTTCGCCCTCGGACGGCATCGGAGGATGGGGCCTGCGGATGGTCAAGGACCTTGCCGCCGAGGTGGGCGGCACCCTCGAATCCCGCTCCGATCCGGACCGTCGAGGCAAGACAGTGCGGGTTTCCCTCCCCCTGCGACCAGCGCTGACAGCACAACCGGGCCCCATGGACACCCTCGGCGATCCTGCCTGATTCAGTCCTACGGCCTTTGCCGCAGATCTTGGCCCCTCCACCGCCACGCGATCGCGCCGCTGATCCTGCAGTGGAACGCGTCGGCATCCCCGTCGGTCCTGGCCCCTCAGTCGTCCGGAACGACGCATCCGGCCGGCTCGCCTCTGTCTCTGCCTCCCGTGTCTGCCTCCTGCCTCTGTCTCTGCCCCTTCGCATCGGCATCGCCGCCGTCCGCCGGTGACGCGACAATCTGTCTGTCCGGGCCCACGGGGCCCCGGGAGCTCCCGGCGCTGATCCCCCGCCACGATCACTCGACCGGGCATCTGAGTAGTTCTCCCCTACTGGTCAGCGACGCTTCTGCAGAGACTCAGGGCAGGCAACGCGGCCCACTCGTTGAACGGGGGATCGCAGCGCCACAGGCGGCAGGCTCCCGACCAACCCCCGATGACTTCCGCTCGGGCTTGTCGCCGCTTGCTGTCGCGTCACCTGTGGGTGACCTGGCTGAGAGTTCATATCAGAAAGGGCAGAGGATTGACCGAACGGCGTTCGGCCATTGTCACCGGAGCGTCCCGCGGAATTGGGCGGGATGTCGCCGTACGACTGGCCGCAGACGGCTACGACATAGCCTTCTGTGACGGCGACGGCACGAATGGAGCCACCGAGACCGCCGATCTCATCCGTGATCTGGGCAGCAGGGTCTTCTACTCGTCGTGCAACGTGACCGACCAGGATGACGCGGGCCGATTCGTGCGGCAGGCCGTCCGCAGCCTCGGCTCGGTCAGCGTCCTCGTCAATGCGGCCGGTATCGTCCTCAACGGCCCGGCAGTGACGCTGCCGGACCACCGGGGCGATGTCGGCGACATCAACCTCCTCGGCACATTCAATCTCTGCCGGGCGCTGGTCCCGATGTTCATAAGCCGGCGAGACGGAACCGTCGTCAACATGTCGTCCGTCTCCGACCGCCACCACGATGCAGACGCCTTGACTCGATGCTCGGTCGCAAACAGAGGCATCCAGGGCATGAGCATCGCCTTGGCCAACGAGGTCGTGCGGCACCGCGTTCGCGTCAATATGGTCGCTCCGGGTTACGTCGACGCGACCAGAGCGGCCGCCCTCCAGAAGCCAGGGCGCCCTGCTTCTCTCAGCGGGCTCCCCCTCACGCGGTACGGGTGCGGCGACGAAGTCGCCGCACTCGTTTCGTTCATCGTGTCGGGCCAGGCGGCTTCTGTCACCGGCAAGGTCATCCACGCAGCGTGCGGGGCACCGTGGATTCGCTCGGTACGCGGACGCGCAGTCCGGCTCAGGTACACCATCGGTACGAATCCGTAGGCATGTGGGGCACCGCCGGAAGGTATCGCGGCGTGCGCTTGAACCGGGCGAGGGATTGCTGGGCGGCTTCGAGCCGCGGGAGCCGTGGCGCAGTGGGACGGATGGGACGGCATCCCCCCGATCTATCCGGACTTATTCGGCTGGGGCGCTGTCCTTCCGGGGTTCTCCGAGGCTCTCCGGCAAAACCCTCCGGTCCTCAGCGGAACCGACCATATCGAGAATTCCCATGATCACGAGATGCTGTCGATGAATCATTTCGTGCAGCAGTCGGACTGCGTGATTTCCAATGGTTTGGAAGCTGCCCCGCCATACGACCTCCTGCTCCCATTGACGCAGGGTCATCTCCTGAAAGTGCCTGGCGATGGCAGTGGTCGAAACCTCGATCCCCTTCGCGACGATCCAGGGGTCCTGCTCATTCGACACATCCGGATTAGGCGGCTGTACCTGGTCGAGGTTCCTCGCCACGTCGCCGGACAGTACGGCGTACAAGGCTCCGGCGAAGTCGTGACCAGCCCGCCAGAGCAGGCATGCGTGCTGGAGTGGAGAAGGCGCGCCTGACCTTGGGAGTTCACTCAGGCGGCTGGGGTGGCGTGTCGTCAGCAGTTGGCGCCACGCGGATTCGTTGATGGTGACCAGTTCGGCGGCTTCTTCATGGCGAATCAACTTGGGGTCAAATCGGCACTCTGGGCAGGGGGTGGACGATGCAGAGGACAAGGGTGTGTCCGTTAAGTTCACGTGTATCGCTCCTTTGACTCCAGCGAGTGGGCAGCTTCTCGTCGCCGATACCGGAGCCGGCACCTCCAGCGGGGCAGGGCGGTGAGATGCCGGCTCCGGCGTAGGGGAAGTCGGCGAGCTGGTGACGATCACTCATCCGCTTGGATTCCGGGTGCAGTTGCCAAGCCTCACAACGCGGGTCCCGGAGTCGCCGAAGAGGCTGCTGTGGAATGCGACCTCAGTCCCTGTAGGCCGCGCTTGCTGCGGACTCGAGCTTCTTGGCGGTGCCCTTCGCGTCGGTGGGCGTGAGCAGGAAGTCCTGGAGGATCTTCCATTCGCCGGCGCCCACGGTGCCGCCGAAGGCGGCCGGTGCCTGGTCGGACATGTCGAACCGGACGCCGTCTCCGGCCCTGATCAGTGCAGCCGCGAGTTCGCGGGTGGTGGGGTCCTGGTAGGCCTCGAGCTTCACGCCGCGGTTGGGGGACAGGAACCCGCCTTGCTTGGCCCATACGGTGGCGGCTTCGGGCGTGGCCAGATACTCGACCAGCTTCATGGCCGCCTCCTGGTTCTTTCCAGCGTTGAGTACGACGGCTGCATCTCCGCCCCCGACGAACGGCGCCTTGCCGCCGGCGACGGGTGGGAACGGGAACATCTTGGCGTCCTTGCCGACCTTCTTCTTCAGGTCACCCGACACGACGGCGCCGACGAAGTCGCCCTCGTAGACCATGCCCGCCCTGGGGTTGTCACTGAAGACATGCCGCACGGAGGCGGGGAAGTCGGTCTTCAGCGCTGCGCCGGCGCCTCCGGCGACCACGCCGTCCTGGGTGAACAGCTTTCCGAAGGTGGTGAGCGCCGCGACCACCGTGGGATCGGTCCACTTCGTCTCGTGCGTGGCGAGCTTGTCGTAGCTGTCCGGCCCTGCCTGGGAGAGGTAGATGTTCTCGAACCAGTCCGTGAGGGTCCAGCCGTCTTTGCCGCCCACCGCGAACCCGCCGAGTCCCGAGCCGTCGATGGACTTGGCGGCCTTGACCATCTCGTCGAAGGTCTTCGGGGGCTCCACGCCTGCGTTGGCGAACGCCTCGGTGCTGTACCAGACCGTCGACTTGTCGGACGCCTTGACGTACAGGCCGTAGTAGATGCCGGCGACCGTGCCGTAGTTTCTCCAGATGGGAGCGTAATTGGCGGCGACAGTGGTGCCCACCCGCAGCGAGAGAGGCTTGAGCCAACCCTTCTTCGCGAACTGATGCAACACACCGACCTGGGGAATCATGGCGACGTCCGGAGCTCTGCCGCCCTCGATCCTTTTGCCCACGACGGTGGAGAAATTGTCACCGGTGGAGATGAACTTCACCTTGGCTCCGGTTTTGGCAGAGAACGCGTCGAGGACCTTCTCGAAGTTGTCCTTCTCGGCGCCTGTCCACACCGCCGCAACGGACACCGTCTCTCCCCTGAGTTCCTGACCGCCGCTGTCAGTGATCCAGCCCTCGGTTCCACAGCCGGCTGCGGAGGCCAGCAGGGCTACTGTCGTAATGCCTGCTCCCACAGAGCGCTTCATTGCGTTCTCCTGTCTGTGAACACCTGGCTGGGAAGGGAGGATGGAGATGGGCAGTTGGGGCAGGCTGCGCCTCAGGTGCAGGCCGTCGTGGTACAGGTGCCAGAAAGACCGAATGCCGGCCGGCGCCCGTTCAGGTGGTCGGGTGGGCAAGCCACCGGCGGTGCGACATCGTCCGGCGGTGTGGGGGCGCCGTATGGGGTGACGGCCCTGACCTGGGGGTCCGAGGACCCGGAACATGGGCGATCCCCGCTGCGCCGCTGAACGAGTCGTCGCCGCCCGGGTCGCTCATAGCGTCACCATCCTGAACTGTCGCTGAGTGCTCACGAGGAATAGCTACATGTTATGTATGACGAACTTGTGAATGTCAACGGCGAGAACAACTCGTTTCCGGTGCACCTCGGGAACGGCGGGACTGAGCCGCTGGGCCAGTCTCCCCGGCCGAGGGTTCGCCGCACTGTCGGCGGAGGTGCCACCTCTCGCAAAGACACATCCGCCGAGCAGGAGCCGGGCCGGCCGCCCGCGCGAACCCGCCCTGTCCAGCCACAGCGGCCCTTTCAGGGGCGACGGCGCCCGCCGCGCGGCCCGGGACACCAGCCGCGGACGGCGGCTGCCGGCGCCAGTCGGCTTCCTGCCAGGGCAAACGGGCCAGGTCGGAGCGGACCCACAGCGCCACACCCCGCCGGCCACCGGGAGCCGGCGCGGCGCGGACACCGCTGCGCCCGCTACGACGCAGCAGCTTGAGCGCGGTGTCCAGCCGGCATTTCCGTGGCCGGCACCGTCGACGGCCGCGGCGGCCACCGGGACACGCGATCACGGACGGACGAGACGCCCCCCGGCCCCGCGCAGCAGTCCGCTGCCCTCAGCGCATCGCCTTCACGTCAGGACGGCGCGTAACCTATCTGTTATGTATTCAGTGTAAGCACATCGAAGCCGGGACAAAGATGATCCCAGGTATGTGAGCGGCCTGCGACCGGGCTGGACCGGCTGCCACGATGTCCAGGCACGCTAGGAGGGAGGCGGGGCACCGTGCGCCTGGCGTTACTTGCAGTGCTGGCGAAGGAGCCCGCGCACGGTTATCAGCTCAGACAGAGCCTCGAGCGGACCTTCGGCGCGGCGTACCTTCACCCCAACATAGGCCAGATCTACGTCACTTTGAGTCGACTGGAACAAAGTGGACTCATCCAGGGCCAGGATGTCAACCAGTCCAGCCGCCCCAACAAGCGGGTCTACGAGATCACCAAGGACGGCAGGGAGGCCCTCTCCAAGTGGTTCGCCGAGCCGACCGACGGACCTCGTGTGCGCGACGAATTCTTCATGAAGCTCGTCCTGGCCCCGGCAACCGGCATCACCGACCGGAGGGCACTCATCAACAAGCAGCGCCGCCACTACCTCAACGCTATGCGAGGATTGTCCCGGCTTGCCGCCGCCGAGGACAGGGACAATCGCGCCGCGCGATTGCTGATCGAGGGAGCAGCCCTGCATCTGCAAGCGGACCTGGACTGGCTCGAGCGCTGTCAGGACGAGCTCGAGTGAGGCACGCCTGAGCGGCATCATGCTCCAAGAACGGCACCGCCACCGCAGCGGCCCTCGCCGGCCGGATCGTCACGCCCCAGCGTGCCGGTCTGCTGCCAGTGGGTGGTGGCACGTCGGCCGTCAAGCAGGGCCGCGGCGGCAAGCACGAAGGCCCCCGTACGGATGGAGATCATGCGGGCACCACGGGCGGCGGCTGCAGACTCAGGCCGCGCCGCACATCCACCTCGGACCACTGGACCTTTACATGCGAGGCGGCAGGAAGTGTTCCCGTACGAGGGTCAGTTGGTCGATCCACTCGTCAAGTTCGTCCTCGTCGGGAGTGGTGACCCGGCAGGTGCCCGAGGTGCCGTTGGTGAGGTGGACGGTGACACTCAGGCCGAAGCGGCGACCGGATTCCGTGTGCGTGACGGCCTGGACGACGTACCAGGGGAAGTCGGTCGTACGGCCGTTGACGCCGAGGGAGATACCGCGGGCGTCGGCGACGATGGCGTTTTTGTGGTCCAGGGCAAGGAACTCCGGTCCCTCACCGGCGTATTCCGTAGCGGGCCCTGTCGTCGCAGGTGCGGGTGGATGGGGAGGCGGTGGCGGCAGGGGTGGAGACGGCGCGACCAGCGTGGGCTGAGAGGCCATGCGGCGATCCTGTTCGAGGGGAGCGAGCAGGTCGAGGAGCTGTCCGGCGGTGGGGCGTTGCTGCGGGGTCTTGGCCATGCAGGCTGCCACGATGTCGCGCAGCGCGGCCGGCAGAGCGGTCAGGTCGGGCTCGTGGTGGACGGACCGGTACATCAGCGACGCCGGCGTGCCGTCTCCGAACGCGCTGCCGCCGGCAGCGGCAATGAGGACAGCGCCCAGTGCGAAGACGTCCGTGGCCGGAGTGACCGGCAGCCCTTCAGCCTGTTCCGGCGCCAGGAAGCCTGGTGTACCCACGGCGATACCGGTCATCGTCAGACGCGTGCCCTCGACCGCGCGGGCGATGCCGAAGTCCACCACCCGGGGGCCGTCGTCGGCCATGATGATGTTGCCGGGCTTCAGGTCGCGGTGGATCAGACCGCAGCCGTGGATGGCCTGCAGTGCTTCGGCCAGAGCCAGCCCCAGGCGCCGCAGTGCCCCCTCGCCCATGGGGCCTTGGGCAGTGAGGAGCTGGGCAAGGGTCGGGCCGGGAACGTAGGCGGTCGCCAGCCAGGGGGCCGGCGCGTCGGGATCGGCGTCAACCACCGGTGCCGTGTGGAAGCCCCCTACCGCGCGGGCAGCGGTGATCTCCGCCCGGAACCGCTCGCGGAATCCGGGATCCTGTGACAGCTCAGGCTTGGCGACCTTCACTGCTACCGGGCGCCCGCCCCGCGAGCGAGCCAGATATACGGTGCCCATCCCGCCCTCGCCGAGCACCCGCTCGATCGCATAGGTGCCGATCCGATCCACCCCAGCCCCTCCCAGCCCGAGATCCCGCGCGTCACCCTAAAGCAGCTCCTGAGGTTGCGCCAAAGGGCCTTGACGCCCGAGGAGGAGCAGGCCCGGGCTCAGAAGGACTGTGCCACATGGCTGGCTGCCACGGGCCGGCCTACTGCGCAGTTGCCGTGTACACCGCTCGTCAGTCGGGGGACCCGCGCAGCCCAGCTGGGCGTGGCCCGTTTCAGCGGCAGAGTCCCTCGATGTCTTCGGCGAAGGTCGGGAACTCTGCCTGCGCATCAGTGATGATCTCACGGGCGGCCCGGCGTGGGGTGGTCGCGTACCGCTCGGCGAGCTTGCACGCGCTCGGACTGCCGCCCGTACGAGATGGCGGCGAGTCCGTTTCTGCGGCACGCGACCAATGTACGTCGCTGATCACAATCGGCTGGCCGGCGGCTGCTGCGTGAGGCGGGCCGTGAGGGCGTTCTTCGCGTCCGGCCAGTCAGAGCCTGTGATGCTGTAGAGCGCGGAGTCTCGGATCCAGCCGTCGCGCATCACCATGTGCTGGCGCAGGACTCCCTCCTGGGTGGCGCCGAGACGGGTGATGGCGGCCCGGGAGGTGTTGTTGCGTACGTCGGTGAGGAACTCGACGCGGTTCATGCCGAGCGTCTCGAATGCGTGGGTAAGCATCAGCAGCTTCGCCTCGGTGTTGACGGCGGTGCGCTGCCAGGACCGGCCGAGAAAGGTGAAGCCGATCTCCAGCCGGCGATGGGGCAGGTCGATCCTCATGAACCGGGTCGATCCGGCGATGCGCCCGCTGGCCAGGTCGATGGTCGCGTACGCGAGCTGGGTGCCGGCGGCGTGAGCGGCCAGCGCGTCGTCGATGAACGCACCCACATCGCGCGGGTGGGGGACGAGCGTCACCTGCAGGTTCCACAACTCGCCGTCACGGATCGCCTCGCACAGGCCGTCGTGGTGGCTGTGCGAGAGGGGTTCCAGCCGCACGTTCGCACCTGCCAGTGGTGCGGTCTCCAAGTTCATGCCCTACCCCCAGGTGATCATCCCTTGCCCGGTGGACGCTATCGGCACGGGCGGGCCGGGCACCGGGTTGACCACCATGCGGGCACGGTCGACGAGTCTCATGACCCGGCCCCCTTCTGTGGATCGTGGCATCACTGCTGTGGTCGATCGGAGGTCGAGCGCCCCCGCGCTCAGCCCACGCCCCTCGGCCCCGCGGGCGCATGGTTCGAGGGTGAGCCGGCGCCCCGTGTCGTCACAACTCCCGCGGGCGGGCGCGGATGTTGCGGGAGCCGTTCAGTCTGCGTGGTCAACGGAACCGCAGGACCCACGTGCGAACCAGGTCTGAGAGAGCGGAGCGGAACCGCGGCACAGGGGGAAGATGCCGGGGCGTCTCGACCTCTCCCTGCCAGGTGCACGTCTTGCGCACGCTTCGACGTCCCGAGGCGAGAGCCGGTGGATACGCCCTGTCCGGCCGGTGCCGGGAATGCCAGGCTCGCCCTATGGAAGATGATGTCGTAGGAAGCCAAGTCGCCGACCTTCGGGCCGAGTGTGAACGGCAGGCGCGGAAGCATCGCTTCCGCCGCCAGTTCTGGTGGTTCACGCATGCCGCGCTCGGACTGCCGGCCGCCGTACTGGCTGGGATCTCGGGCGCAACGGGGTTGTCCTCGGAAGGTGCCCGTATCCCAGCGGCTGTACTGGCGCTCATCAGTGCGGGGCTCGGCGCTGCTATCGCCTTCCTGAAGCCGGAGGTGCATCAGCGAGCGGCGCACGCACGCCGCAGGGCTTACCTCGCGTTGGAGGTCGAGGCCCGCTTCACGCTGACACAGGCGGCATCCGGTGGTGAGCCCGTCCCCTTGAGTGTCTACAGGGACCTGCTGGAGCGCCGGAGGATGATCATCGCGGGCCAGCTCGACGAACTTGTGCAGTTGGTTGCCGTGGGGGGAGCAACTCGTCAGAGCGAGAACAACCAATGAGAAGCCTGCTCGGCATGACGCGCGCGGTCCGCAGCCGGGCTCCTGTGAGGTCACGGACACCCGACCGGCCACGCGCCGAGCGGCACCGTCCGGCAGGCCGGCGCTTCACGGCAAGGACGGCCGAGGCGGCAGTCAGCCGGAAAGTCAGGCCCCCGAGCGGTGCCATGGCCGGTCCTCACCGTCAGTCGACGACGAGGCGTTTGTCGTCGGCCTGTTCGCTCTGGCGGCGAACGAGGTAGGTGCCGGGGGCGTGGCCCATGGCCCCGTGCTCGGGGTGCAGGACGTAGGCCACGGCGCCCTCGTGGACCGTGAAGCAGCCCACGTCCGCGCCGTCGTCGATCGGCGCCCAGGTGACGTTGCCGTCGGCGAGGAGAAGGTGGGTGTGGCCGCCCTGCCCGGCGGAGACGAGCGGGACGCCGGTGACGGGCACCTGGTCGCCGCTCCTGGGCGGGGCGTAGCCGATGAGGCCGACGGGGATGAGTCCGATGTCGCCTTGGCGCTGCAGACCGGACGACACGGGGACGGTCGCCTGCCGGTCGAGGTGTTCGAGGACGTCGACGCCGGCGAGGGCGGTGACGTCCTCAAGGGTGGGCTGACGCTGGTCCATGGCTACTCCTTGTTCAGGTGGCGCGGGTGATGGTCAGGTACTGCTCCCGGGTCATGCCGAGGAGCCCTGCTGCCGCGGTGACGGGGTCGGGGACATCGCCGGGCACCGTGAGCCCGTACCGGCGCCGGGTGCCGTCGCGTTCGACGGAGGCGTTGGTACACAGCAGGACCCGCACGGGAACGTTGTAGAGGCGGGTGGGCACGTCGTAGAGGGACAGGTACTGGCCGGGGTTGCCCGGGTCGGGCTCGCTGGCGCCGACCTGCCGCAGGCCCGCCGCGGAGACGAACTCGGGCCAGCCCATCCGCTCGATCGCGCACCGGCGGACCTCCGCGTTGCGCTCGCGCAGGATCCGGTCGGTTGTCCAGGCGCCCTCGATCAGGGCGGCCGGGACCCTTACGCCGTGCCAGGCGTAGACCGCCCAGCCGTCGGGCCACCGCGCCGCCGGACCGTCGGCGCAGTGGGGCCGTCCCTCGGCGTCGCGGAGGTAGACGTCCGGTCGGCGGGTGAGGACGGCGTAGTCGCGAAAGGCCCACCACCAGCCGACCTCGGGGAGGGTCATCCGCTCGCCGTGCCCTCGCTCCAGGCCGCGCACGCCGATGCGTTCCATGCCGTCGTCCACCGCGTAGCCGACCAGGCCCCACAGGCCCAGGGGTTCGGCGCGCCACCACCGCCGTGGCAGCTGTCCCGGCGGCTTCAGCGCGGCGGCGCTGATCCCAGCCTGGGCGGCCACCTGGGCCACCAGTCGGGCGTGGACCTGGGACCGTACGTCGGGGTCGAGCATGACCTGCGCCTGGGTGTACCCCTCGATCTCGCCGTCCGGCTCCCAGGCGACCAGTTCGCACTGGGCGTGCACCTGGTCGCGTACCGCCTCGCGCGCCAGGACACGCCAGTCGGTGCGGCTGAGCGCGGGGCCGCGCGCCAGTTGGGTCACCTGGTGCAGGACGTCGTCGGTCACCTGCGACTCGAACACCTTATGACGGTCTGGGAGGAAGCCACCCCGGCCGGCGACCTGGGCGCGCCGTCGGCGGGGAAGGCGGGCCCGCATCCGGGCGGCCCGTCCTGCGGTCACTGCGGCGATGATCCCGGGGAGCAGGGACTGCCCGACGAGGCCTGCCCAGGGAGAGTCGAGCCAGACGACGAACCGCGGGAGCGGCAATCCGGCGGCACGGTACGCGACACGGACCCCTTCCTCGGCGGCCACCCGGTCACCGGGCCCGGTGGCTCCGCCCGCCGTCGCCCACTTCGCACCGACCTCGCGCAGCAAGGACTCCTGCTCCGGCGTCAGTTCGGTGATGCGCCCGACCTCTGCCACACCGTTCTCCTCTCGGGCCTCCGGCAACGCCGATCGGGCGCACGACAGTTGACGCCTCGCCACAACGGACGCCGGCCGCGGGCACATCGGTTGCCGTCTCGGCCACACCGGTCCCCCCGGTACCGGCCCCGGTCCTCCTCCTAGTCCCTCTCCCGCACTGCGATTCCGCAGCCGCACCTGCCGACTTCGCTCCTCGCCCTGACAGGACCGTTGCGTCGCCTCCCGGGTCTCCTGAACCGCTGCGGACCGCAGGTGCGGGGCACCGGTCATCGCGCACTGTCAGGCCGTTGGATGTTCAAGGGGTGCGGCGTGCCCGGCGGTTCAGGCGGGGAATCCGGTCGAAGACCGCGGCGAGCCTGGCCGCCTGGTCGAAGAGGGTCGCCGGGCGGGAGCGGTCGCCGTCCAGGTGGGTGAGGGTTTCCATGCCGAGGTAGAAGGCCACGGCGGCGCCGGCCAGCACGGGTACGCGTACGACGGACGCGAGCGGCTTGCCGCGCAGCAGTGTGGTCAGCAACTCCTCGGCCAGTCTCTCCCAGTTCCTGGTTTCGAGGACCAGCTGGGCGGCCAGCCGTGATCCTGGCCTGGCTCCGGCGTACATCTCCTGGACGGCGGCGATGTGCCCGGTCTGGGTGTCCTCTTCGTACAGCTCGCGCAGCCGTGCCACCGCGGGCGCGGCCCGGTCGGTCCCGGACAACTCGGTGCGATAGCGCCGTATGCGTGACTCGCTGGTCCGCGCCACGGCCGCCACCAGCAGATCGTCGAGGTCCGAGAAGTGGTAATAGATCACCCCGGGCGCGAAGCCGCCGGTCTGGGCTATCGCCCGCGCTGTCGTGCCGCCGTAGCCGTTGCGCACGAGGCAGGCGAGGGTGGCGTCCAGGACGCGCTCACGGGTGTCAGACAACGCGCACCGGCCGGACTCCGTGGGCGGCGAAGTGGCCTTCCAGGCGGCGCGCGAGCTCCGGCAGGTGGTGGCTGGGCACGCGCGGGTAGAGATGGTGTTCCAGGTGGTAGGTGAGCTCCAGGAAGAGGGCGGGGACGATCCGCCCGCGCAGCGTCCGGGTCTGGGTCAACGGTGTGTCTCCGTAGTCGTGGTGCGGCAGGTAGACCGTCAGGAGGGGGTACACCCAGCTCCCTGCGATCGCCATCACCGTATAGACCAGCACGCCCGGTGTGTGGGGCAGGAGCAGCACTCCCCCGGCCAGCGCGGCGAACGGGGCGGTGGCCTCCGTGAGGAGCCAGCGGCGGTCCCGCCCGCGCCGGTAGGACCAAAGCCACAGACGTACGAGGAAGACGGGACCGTAACAGACGGCGCCGAGCAGCGACAGCTCGGCCGGGTAGCCTTCAGGGTCGTCCGGGTGCGGGAAGAGCCGGTGGTGCTGGGTGTGCGTGGACCGGTAGGCGTGCCCGCTCTCCAGCAGGACCAGCCCCATCGCGAACAGCGCCCAGTCGGTGGCCCGTGGCGAAAGGCCCAGCGTGCGGTGCACGACGTCGTGGGTGACGGTCACGACCGCGACGAAGATGCCGAAGACGATCAGCGGGGTCAGCCACCACCAGCCCAGCCACACCGCGCCCGCGAAGCACAGCACTCCGGCTGCTGGGCGGGACAGAGCGACGATCCGCTGCCTGCGCGTGGTGACGAGCAGGTCCTCGCCGAGCTCCGCCAGGGACGGCAGGCCCGGGGCCGGGCGCTCGATCGCCCGCGGGGGCAGCGCGGCCGGTGGGCCGGGTTCGGCGGCCGGATCGGATGCCGTCATCGCGGCCGTCCCTTCTTCCTCGGCATGCCCTTCTCTCTGAGCATCCCCTCGGCGACGATGCGGCTGCCCAGTACGCAGGCGACCGTGCCGAGGCCCGGCCAGGTCGAGTCACCGACGAGCCACAGCCCTGGGCCGCCGAGATCGTGGGGGATGGCGTGCTGGTTGGTGTTGCCCAGGTGCTGACGCACCCCGCCGACCGCTCCGTCCGGACGGAACGCGAAGCGTTCGTAGCTGCGGGGTGTTCCGGTCTGTGCGAACACGGCCCGCTCCCCGAGACGCGGGTACGCGCGCCGGGCGGAGGCGACCAGCGTCTCCCCGGCCTGCTTCTTGCGCTGCTCGTACGCGGTCCGGTCGAGGCCGCGCCATCTTGCGAGGTCCGTGTGCGTGGAGATCATCACCGCCCGGTGCCCGGGGGGTGCGCTGAGCGTGTCGCCGGGTGCGGACACGGAGATGAACATGTTGTTCCCGTCGCCCAGCGGACGGTCGTACGCCTGCAGAAGTTGATGGTGTGTCAGCTCCTGGCCGGCCACCTCGGACTCGGGCACGCCGAGGAAGACCACGGTCGCGCCGCCCAGCGTCTGCGCGTCCCGCTCCAGGTACGCTCGCAGTCTGCGGGCGACCGGCAGCCCGGCGCAGATCGTCGCCGTGGTGGCGGCGGGGACCGCGCAGACGAGTCGGTGGGCGTGGACGGAGCCTTGACGGGTGGTCAGCCGGTAGTCGCCGGGGCCGCCCTCGACGTGCAGGACGCGGCAGCCCGCCCGCAGCGCGCCGCCGAGGCCCCGGTAGTGCCTCACCAGGACGCGCCAGAATCCGTGCATGCCGCCGGTGTGCCGGCTCAGTCCCGCGCCCCGGATGGTCACTCCGAGCGCCGCGTTGATCAGTGGCGCGTCGTCGACGCCGGTGTGCACGGTGTCCTCGACCAGCATGCCGAGCAGACCGACCAGGGCCGCGTCCTGCCGCAGAGCGTGCTCGCGCAGCGCGTCTCCCAGGGTCCGGTTCAGGTGGCGGGCGTGCCGTGCACCGGACAGCCCAACCGCCCGCAGGTCGTGCCAGGCGTCGGCGGGGCCGCGCACGGGCAGCCGGACGCCGGCCCGGCTGGCTTTCCAGAAGGTGTGCGCCAGCCCGTCGAGCAGGGCCCAGAACCTGCGGTGGTCGGCACTGTCGCCGAGCTTGCGCAGCCGTTCGGCGTGCCACGCCGCCGGATCGCGGTGCAGCACGACCTCGCGATCGGGCAACAGGGCCCGGTAGCCGGGCAGTTCCGCGGCGTCCAACGGCGGTGCGCCCACACTCTCCAGCAGTTCGCCGCCGACGCCGCCCGGCCCGAAGTCGACCAGGGTGGTCGCTCCCACGTCGAAGGAGAAGCCTCGCTTGCGGTAGTACCCGGCGCAGCCGCCCGCGTGGCCGTGGGCCTCCAGTACGACCGTGGACAGACCGGCCGCCTGCAGCCGCAGTGCTGTCGCCATGCCCGCCATGCCGCCGCCGACCACGGCCACGTCGGCGGATGCCCGCGCGTTTTGAACAACTGTTCTGAACACCCGTTCAGGGTGAACCGGTTCACCCGCCACGTCAACGGCACGGACACATCCCGGCAAACCTCCCGGCCACCACTGCTGTCGCACCCCGCGCTCCTGACCACGATCACCGTTCACACGGCGGGCACACCGGCAGGGGCAGGCACGGATCAGCCGCAAGTCCCCTGACAGGGGCGAGAGTTGGTCCCAGCGCCGACCGACAGAAGTCGGTGGACGCCGTCGGCATCTGCGGCCGACGTGTGCATCGGTGCCGGCCGGGGAGCGGCTGGAGGGGCGCTGCGGAAGCGCGCTACCGCGCGCCCTGCCGCGCTCCGCGCGCGGACAGCATGATGGAGGGATGAATCGGTCAGCCGGACGCCCCGCTCATCGGGCCGAGCATCCGTTCGAAGCTCTGCGGTCGGGTGAGCCCTTCAGCCGGGCAAGCTTCTGGATAACCATCACGGCGCCCCTGTGGGCCGCCTTGTTCGCCCCCCTGCCAGGGGACAGCGCCGACATGTGGTGGCCCCGGCTCGGCTGTGCGACCACCCTGTCGTTGTACTTCTACGTACGGCACCGGCTGATCCTTCGCTGCACGCTGCCCACTCGGCTGCGGCTGCGCGCGCGAATGGAGACCCGCCTGATGGTGACCGTCCTTGTGGTCATCAGCCCCGTCGGCGGCTGGCTGGCCACCACGTGGAGTGGGCTGCCGACCGCCGCAGCGCTGGTTCTTCCCCTCGTGTTCGCCCTGTGCACCGGATTCAACGCCTTGACCATGGTGTTCTGGAGTCAGAGCGGAGGAACCCGCGCACTGTCCAGCTGTCTGCTGGGTGTGATCCTTCTCCCCGCAGTCCTGCTCTGTTCCGATGGGGTTCTCGCCCTGTCGGTCGCGGGGTTCAGGCGACCGGATCCGGAACTGCTCTTCGCGGCCTGGGGCGTGGCGATCATCTCGCTGTTGTTGTCCGTCCGCCATGCACGGGCCGACCATGACGTGGTGGGTGCTCTCAACGATGCCGCTCTCTTGCGCAAGGTGGAGGAACCGATCGCCGATGCGGCCGTCAGGGACTGGGTACGGCAGCGCGCTCTGAGCCGTCCGGGCAGGGTGGACACCTCGCTGATACTCGCCCTGGCCGCCACGGCTCAGTCGGCCGCCCTGCTGAGCGACCTCAACGGCAGGACGCCCTCACCGTTCCTGCGGACCCCGACAGCGGACCAGGCCGAGAAGCTCACACGCGTGGCCCGATCCGCGCTCGGCGCCCTGTACGACCTCCGCGCCCAAGGCGAGGCCTGGCACGATGCGTTCGATCGAGACGTCCTGTTCGCACACGGCACCCTGCAGCAGAGCGTTGCCGCGCTCGACCAGCGACGCATGCGCCGAGAGGAAGCGGCGGTCTCCTACATCGCCGCCGGTGCCCACTATGCGGAAGCAGACATGCCCAACTGGGCAGCGCTCTGCCGGCTGTGGGGCCACTGCGAACAGGGCTTGGCGTTCCGGGCCCCCGCGGATGACCTGGAGGCCCTCTACGCTCTCGCCGGAGACGAGGAACTCCTGCCGTTCGTCCGGCGGACAGCCTGGGTGTACGCCGAGTTGCTCGGCGTACTGCGTGATCCGGAGGCGGCGCAGGGCACTCTCGACCCCACCGGCGGTCCCCGGCGGTTGAGCGGCACGGACATACTCCACGACGTCCGGGCACTGCGGGCCGAGCTGCCCGCCGGCTTCGCCGAGGTCATGGCCACCGGGCTGCGGAACTCGCTGGTGGAGAGCATGCGCATGGCGGAGGAGCTGCTGGCCCACGGAACGGTTCTCAAACCCGGGACCGGATACGGATACAGCGGGGTGTTCAAGCTGGTCAACAAGGCCGACACGCTGCTGGACGAGGCGAAGAGGTGCATCGCCACCGGTCGTGAGGACCATGCACGGTACCTGGTCGGGCGCGCCAAGGAGGCCGCCGTGCGCTATGCCGATCTAGGAAAGTACTCGGCTGCGTGCACCGTCCTGCTGGGTCTGGAAATGGACCACGAGCGGCTGTCCGGTATGCACCGCGAGCTCTCGCAGGCCGTCGAGGTCGCCGAGCTGGCGCGTCAGCAACTGCTCGACCCGCAGCGCAAGAGCGAGGCGACCTACATGCAACAGCACTGGTACGCCGCCATGGTGTCACTCCTGCTGACGGACTGGGGCAACGAGGAGGACTGGCCGCCGTCCGACGCGAAGGTGAGGGCGTTCGAGGTAATGGAACGCTCCCGGGCGCGCTCCCTGCTGGACGTGCTGGGTGAAACCCTGACCATCCCGGTGCCGGCCGAGCTGGAACCCCTGGTCGTCCAGGAGCGCAAGGCATTGGCCGCCGTGCGCGACCACCGTACGAGGCTCGTTTCCCTCGGCGGCAGGGCGTCGGAGGACGCGGACACCCTGGCCAAGGTCCGCCAGGCCGAGAACAGGCTGCGCCTGGCCCAGGAGAGGATCGAGGCGGCGGGCGACGCCGGCGTCCGGTACCTGAGGTTGCGGCGCGGCACACCGATCAGCTTCGCCGAAGTGCAGACCCTGCTGCGTGAGGACGGGATACAGACGGATCAGCCTGCGGCCGCCAGCAGGTGAACCTGTCCCTTTGCGCCGACCGACAGGACCTTCGCGAGTTGGGACGGGCTACCGGCCAGAACGACGCTGCGGCCATGGTCCAGCAGGTCGAGGACGGTGAGGGGGTCGACGACGGTGACGGCCCCCTTGGGGGAGACCGCCACGGCCGAAACCACGCTGCCTCGTTTGACCGTGGCCGCGTGGTCCCGGGCAGGGGAAGGAGCTACGACGGCGATGTGCAGGCCGTCCAGCGCCGACGGGCGCAGCCGCGGGCCCAGCGCACCGGACGGCAGATCCTTGCGCGCGGATACCGGGCGAAGTGTGTAACGCCCCGAAAACCGGGCGCACCGCGCGTCCTGCATGTCCGCCACGGTCAGCTGGTGGTAGGCGGGCAGCGCGGCCCGTACCCTGCACGGTCCGCCGTCGGGCCGCACCGCGGTCAGGGCCGATGCCAGCGCGGCCACCGCCACCAAGGCGGTCCCCAGGCGACGGCCCAGTCGAAGGGGGGCGACATGGGATGAGGACGGAGGTGCCACAGGCTGGGCCGCAGTGGGGGGTGGTGGATTCGTAGCGGGGGACGCGGCCGCGTAGCCCAAGTTGCCGACGGCATCACTGTCCACCGAGCCCAACTGCCACAACTGGCTCAGTGCTCCCCACTGGCGCCGCTCCGCACCGTATCCGGAGGGACGGGTCAGTCCCATGGCATCGAGCAGCAACCAGCGATGGACGTCGAAGGCCGCCGCGTAGAGCTGCCCGTAGGCCTGCGCGGCTCCCACCGCGCCCCGGTAGCCCGCCCACGCGGCGACACCGCCTCCAAGCACGCATGCGGCCGCCCCGTACCAGGGCAGCAGGCAGACAGCGGTGGTGCCGCCGACCACGGTGAACCCCGTGCCGAGGGCACTGATGGTGACCATCGCCTCCAGGTGGGTGGTGGCGGTGGCGACCATCAGCTGGAGGTTCTCGGGCAGGACGGGATAGAGGCGCGGCCAGGCCGTGACACCGTCGAGGTTGTACCGGTAGAGGCTGTGCATCTCGGCCCCACGCAGCACGTTGCCCAAAGTGGTGGGCATCAGATGCCGGTCGAGCGAAGGGTAGTCGCTCCGGCGCATACTCCCCTCAGCCGCGGAGTCGCGCAGTTCCTTGTGCCATTGCCGGCATCGCTTGGCCAGGCCTTCTCCCCCGGGAAGCCCCTCCCAGTAGCCCTCCAGGAGCCGGATCAGCCCCAGCCGTGAGGCTTCCAGCAGCTGACCGAGCAACAGGGCAACAGCCAGCCAGGCAAAGGGCAGCAGGAGCTGCGCCAGAGGGTGCAACGAGCTCCAGCCGTGAAGACACTTCGACCATCCGATGCCTGAGACAACGACCAGGCCGACGGCGCTGAGGAAGGCCACCACCGGGATGTAGGTGCTCGTCAGATGCCTGCGGTCCACCAGGCTGGTGATGGTCTCGACGAGCCCGCCCATTCATCCGTCCCAGAACGCCGAGAAGACATGGGGCCCGACATTGATGTCGGGGTTCTGGCACACGACGCTCTCCTGCGGTGGAGGCCACCGGAGGAAGTCGTTCGGGTGGTTGCAGGCCGCGCAGCGTATGCACAGATGAGCGGCTTGCTCGGGCCGCCCCATGGGACGGCTTTCCAGGCCGAGCTTGTTGCCCGGTCCGTTCTCGATCACCACCTCTGCCAGCAAAGCGGTGAGCAGCTCCACGGAAATGACCCCGACGCCCCGTCCTTCCCTGGCTACGACAAGCGCCGGGACGCCCTCGTTGAGGGTGCGAAGCGCGACGACGTCCGCCAGCAGCTCCGCGACAGGCAGGTCGTGGGGCACGACCGGCGCGGGCCAACTGCGGTCGGCGCAGACAAGACCCGCCGGCTCGCCTCCTCGGCCGATGAGCACCGCGAACGCTCTGCTGGTGCCTTCCACCAACCCGGCCCGCAACAAGGCGAGTTCGGTGCCGGACACGAATGCCGTGGCCATGATGTCAGAGGTCGTTCGTCGATCCATCATGCTCACAGCCAATCGCCGGTGAGAAAGAACGGGGCCCAGTGACGCGGATCGGAAAAGGGAAGTCGAACGGGCCGGCCGGCACGTCGTCGAGACAGCAGAGCGGTCTGCAACTCGCACACCTCGAGGCGCCGGCGGTCCGCTGCTGCCCATGTCGAGTCCTTCAGCAGACCCTGGTAGAGCGTGAGCGCTCCCGCGTAGTCCTCGCAGCTGAGGCGGAGCCAAGCCTCGTGCTCAGTGATGACCTGCCCGAAGCCCGGTTCGCCGCCGAGCTGTGCACGGGCCGCTCCCGCATGTGCGATCACCTGCGCGTAGGTGAGTTGCCGCAGCCACAGCTGGGCCGCCTGCAACGCGTGTGCCTTGGACCGTCCCGACTGCAATTCCGAGTAGAAACGCGTCAGCAGCATGGTCGCCGACAGTTCGTCGACACGCCACAGACTCAGCAGGGCCGTCGGAGTACCTGCGCAGAACAGGGACCAGGACAGGCCGATGATGTCGTCGCCCGCCGTGGCAGCCCCGAGGCCGGTTTCGCATGCTCCCAGCGTCACCAGACCGATGTCGAGGCTCATTCCGAGGATGTCGGCCGCGGTCAGGCGTCCGTCCGCGAGTTCGATGCCCGATCGCAGCGGCTGCTGAGGGTCGTACACGCCATGCGCCGTGAAGTGCAGGATGTCCGGCCAGTCCCGCTGTCCCTTCAGGGCCAGCATGAGCGAGTCGCGCGAAGCCTCCACGCCTGACATGAGTCGACAGTTCGTGAACTGCTCGGCAATCGCCAGCGCCTGTACACGTGCGAAGACCAGCGGGGTCGGGGCGCCGCTCGGATCGGCAACGATGAGGGCCGAGTGCCTGCGACTCCTCCGTCTGGCCCGGCAGTAGTGCAACGCTGAGGCGCTGGGCACCGTGGCCACCGGATTCCGTTCGATCACCGGAGCTCCGTCCACCCAGGCCGCCTGCAAGGGAATCCGGTGCAAGCTCTCGTGCGGTACGACGTACAGCACGTCGCCGGCGGCTGCCGCGTCCAGCGCCGGCGACAGCAACTTCGCCAAGGAGCGGTCTTGGAGCACGTCGGCTGTGTCCGCGCCGCCCATCTCCCCGGCGAGTTCCTGCAACAGCGGTCTGCCGACGTCGACCCGGACGACCTCGGGTTCCGCGCCTTCTGGTGTCACTACGCATGCGTAGGTCTCTTCGTCTCGCACGTGGTACTCCACGAGGACGACACGCCGATCACCGGTGGTCACACGCACCGCCTTGATGCCAAGCCATCTCCGAAGTCGCCCCCTCATGTGCCCTGCCTGATTGTGTCGAATGCAGTGGCTCCACCACAGGGGCGCATGGCGAAGGCAAGGGCGCTGATTCTTGACACCGTGCGCCCCCGGGTCCTGTCGTCACCTTCCCGTCGTCCGCCCGGAGGGCGGGCGCCGCGGCGTCAGGTGCGTGCTCTCGGTGTGCGGGCCCCGCTCAGTCCACGGCGTCCCGCAGCAGATCCCGCAATTTCAGTGCAGCCGGCAGTGGGGTGACAGGCAGCGCCACGTATACCTTCCGGCGCAGGGCGGGGTCGGTGAGGCGGCACAGGACGAGTTCGTCGGGGACCGCCCAGGCCGCCAGTGAGGGGACCAGCGCCACTCCCAGTCCGGCCGCCGCGTAGCCGAACTTCCCGGTCCACTCGGCAATCCGGATGATCTTCCTGGGGTTGAAGCCCGCCCGCGCACAGGCATCGGCGAGCATCGTGGGGCGGTCGCCGTAATTGCTCTGGAGCCAGGATTCGTCGCGCAGTTCGCACAGATCGAGCGTCCCGGCATCGGCCAGGCGGTGCCCGCGCGGGAGGGCGACGAGCAGTTCGTCCTCGCACAGCACGGTCGTAGTGACCCCGTCCGCCGACGGCAGACCGGACGGATAGTCGCTGACGACGGCGAGGTCCAGCGCCCCGTCCGCGAGGCGCCGCATCAGCGTGTCGGTCGGGCCCTCGACCGCGGCGGCCTCGACATCCGGCCTGGCCTCCTGGAGCGCCCGCAGGGCGGCCGGCACCAGCGAGATGTTGGCGGTGGCGAACGAGCCCACGTGCAGCAGCCCGCCGTGTCCCGTGTGCAGCACGGCCAGTTCCAGCTCCGCCCGCGCCAGCCGGTCGAGCACCTCCACGGCGTGCCGGTGCAGCGCACGCCCGGCGGGATTGAGCCGTACGCCCCGCGGAAGCCGCTCGAACAGCGGCCCGCCCGCCTGCTGTTCCAGCGTGGCGATCCGCCGGGAGACCGCGGACTGCGTGTAATTGAGCCGGGCCGCCGCCTTCGTGAACGACCCGGTCTCGGCCACGGTCACGAGCAGCCGCAGCATGTCGACCTCGAACACGTTCCTCCCCCCGTCAGGGCCTCCGTCCGGCCACCGAACTCCCTCGACACATTCTTCCAACACATGGATCCCATGAAATCCAGTCGCTGGTGACATGCCTTGCCCCGCTCTAACGTCGTTCATGCGGCGGCGCTCCGGCAGTCGGGGGAAGGGGCGCCGCCGCTCCACTGACCCATCCGATCCGAGGGAGAAGTGTGTTGGTGCGAAACGAAGTTGAGAAGCGGTGGAACCGGTGACCCGGGACGCCGCGCTCGCGTTGTCGGCGATGCTGGCCGACGTGGAGGAACTCGTGTCGTGCGAGTCCTTCTCGGCGGACCACGCCGCGGTGGCGCGCAGTGCCGAGGTGGTGGGCGCCCTCGGCGCGCGGCTGCTGGGAGCCGCCCCGGAAACGATCGTGATCGACGGGGTGACCCATCTGCGGTGGACGTTCGGCACCCCACGCGTGCTGCTGGTGGGACACCACGACACGGTGTGGCCCATCGGCTCGCTCCGGTCCCGCCCCTGGTCGGTGGCCGAAGGGATCGCCCGCGGCCCCGGAGTTCTGGACATGAAGGCGGGCCTGGTGCAGATGTTCCACGCGCTGGCTTCCCTGCCCTCCCCGGAGGGGGTGTGCGTACTGGTCAACGGTGACGAGGAGGTCGGCTCCCCGACCTCCCGGCAGCTGATCGAGGAAACGGCACGGAGGTGCGCGGCGACCTTCGTGCTGGAGGCGGCCGCGGGCCGGAAGGGCGCGCTCAAGACCGCCCGCAAGGGCACGTCACGGTACGAGATCGTGGTGCACGGCAGGGCCGTGCACGCGGGTCAGGAACCGCACAAGGGGGTCAACGCCGCCGTCGAGGCCGCTCACCAGGTGCTGGCCGTCGCCGGCATCGGAGCCGCGATGGGTGCCGTCGGCGCCCCTGACCCCGTCCTGGGCGTCGCGACGGTCACGCCCACCCTGCTGTCGGCCGGCAGCTCGCGCAACACGGTGCCGGCGCTGGCGCGGCTGTCGGTGGACGTGCGTGTGCCGACCGCCGCGGCGCAGGACTGGATCGACGAACTCGTACGAGAACTCGGTCCCCGAACACCCGGAGCCCGGCTGGAGATCCTGGGCGGCGCCGGGCGGCCGCCCATGGAACCGGAGTCCTCCGCCGAACTGTTCGCCCTCGCCTCCCGCGTCGCCGCGGAACTGGGCCAGGCGCCCCTGCACACGGCCGCCGTCGGCGGCGCCTCGGACGCCAACTACACCGCGGCGACGGGCTGCCCGACCCTGGACGGCCTGGGCGCCGTGGGCGGTGGCGCTCACACGGACACCGAGCACGTCGAGGTCGCCCACATGGTCCCCCGTACCCGGCTGCTCGCCGAGCTGATCACCAGGACTGCGCGATGAAGCCGCTGACGGGCCACCTCAGGGGCGTGCACCTTCTGCTCTTCGCCGCTGTCACCGCCGTGACACCGGCCGTCTGCTCGGGCGATCGTGGCGCGACGTCGGCCGACAGCGGCACGCCGGTCGTCGACCGGCCACTGACACCGACGGAGATCGCCCCGCCGACCGCCTACCCGTCCGTCACCGACCCGGCGCTCATCGCCAACAACGTCACTTTCTGGTACGAGTCCGGAGGCGAGGAGCAGATGACCGGCGTGCGCGGCGAGCCGAGGCGGTGTACTCGCACCACGACGACGACACCTGGATCATGGACTTCAGCCGGTTCTTCGACCAGGTCCACGAGGCCCTGAAGTACCCTCCCATCCCGGACACCAGGACCCAGGCCGCCTGGTCGGCCGCCCTCAAGCGCGTCAGCCACGGCGGTGGCGACGTCTACGACGCGACGCGGCTGGGCATCGCCCCGAGTCGGAGCCCGGAACGGGCCGAGCAGGAGTCACGGGGCTGGAAGGAACTCTCCGAAGGCGTCAAGGGCCTCAGGGCGGTCGAAGACCGGCTCCACCGCACCTTCGACCTCGATCCACCGACGGCCCCCTGATGTCACGGGCCGCTGCGCGTAGTGTGGTGGGCGTGGCTGGTGAGAGAGATCTGCAGAAACTACTGAGCGCGATGCGCCCCCAGTTGAGTCCTGGACGCTATGTCTTCACCACCAGTGACGGCGGCGTCCCGCCCGGCGTCACGCCCGTCGTCACGGTCGCCGAAGAGGAGGGCCTGACCCTGGTCGTGCGGCTGGAGGACGCCGACGCGGCAGGGCTGGCCTACGAGTACGTGGCAGGCTGGATCACGCTGCGGGTCCACTCGGCCCTGGACGCGGTCGGACTGACTGCCGCCGTGGCGAAGGAACTCGCCGACACGGGGCTGAGCTGCAACGTGGTCGCGGGTTTCCACCACGACCACCTCTTTGTGCCGTACGAGCGTGCCGCCCGAGCAATCGCCGTACTGGAAGATCTCGCGCGACGGTCTGCCTGACAGGTGGGCGGAATGCCGGTGACAGCCACTCGTCGGTGGTCGCGGCGGGGGCCGCGAGGCCCTGTCACGGGGGGGTGCGCGCAGAGGCTCGGTGGCCCAGCAAGCTCCAACCGGCAAACCCTGGCGGACCGGGTGGCAGCGCACGTTCACCGGCGCGATGTGCAGGTCGATCTCGTCGATCAGCCCGCGTTCGAGGAGCTGTCGGCCGATCGTGGGCGAGAAGATCTCGAGGTTCCTGGCCCCGGCGGCCTCCAGGCCGATCCGGACGGCCTCAGCCACATCGCAGCGCAGGAACTCCACGCCGGTGGCACGCTGTGCGTCGTCGGGATGGCGTGTACCGCGGTCTTCCTCCCGAGATGCCGCGGTGCCGCGAGGCCCAGGATCGCTGGTGTCTGTACAACAGAAGTGCAGACAGAGAGCGAGTGACCATGGAGCAGAAGCGCGAGCGCCTCGGAACACGCCGGGCCGCCGGGACAGCGGGGGTCGTGTTCGCGATGCTGATGGCCGCGGCGATCGTCCTGGTACGCCTCGCCCTGCCCGGCGGGGCCGGCGGGGACGACGTCGCCGTCGACGGCGGACAGCGGAACGCCGTGCAGACCGCGCTGGCGCTGCTCCCGTTCGCCGGAATCGCCTTCCTGTGGTTCATGGGCGCTCTGCGCGAGCAGGCCGGAGAGGGAGAGGACCGGTTCGTCTCCACCGTGTTCCTGGGCAGCGGCCTGGTCTTCGTCGCCACCCTGTTCGGCAGTGCCGCGGCGGCCGGGGCCGTACTCGACGAGAGTCAGCAGCCCTCTTCTTTCGGCCGCGACTTCGCCTACAGCCTGCTGACCACGTACGCCATGCGGATGGCGGCGGTGTTCATCATCACGACCTCGACCATCGGCCGCCGCCTCGGCGCCCTGCCGCGCCCGCTCGTCGTCTTCGGCTACCTGGCGGGCCTGACGCTGCTCGTGGTGGGAGCGAGCCTGCCCTGGTCCGAACTGGTCTTCCCGGCCTGGGCACTGGTCGTCAGCCTGAACATCCTGTGGGGCCGGAGTCCCGCCGGGCCAAGGCCCGCCGCCCCGACCTGAGCCGCGGCGCCGTCACTCGAACGGTCTCCTCCTCGTCGCCGCATTCTTTCCGGCCACCGAGGGTGGTCGGAGGGGGATTGACCGGGCCAATCGAGAGGACCGATCCCTTGGTAAGGATTGCCGTCGATCTGAACCGCTGTCAGGGGTACGCGCAGTGTGCGTTCCTCGCCCCCGAAATCTTCGCCATGCACGGCGAGGAGGCGCTGCTGTACAACCCGGAGGCCGACGAGGCACAGCGCGAGAAGCTGGCACAAGCCGCCGCTGCCTGCCCCGTCCAGGCAGTCCTGGTCGACGCGGTGGACGTACCTGCCGAGGCGGTGTCCGGTGATCGGTGACGGGCCCCTGGACCGGCTCAGACGCGAGGGCCGCATCGTCGTCGTCGGTGCCTCGCTGGCGGGCCTGCGGGCTGCGGAAACCCTGCGTGACAAGGGCTTCGCGGGCTCCCTGACGCTGATCGGCGACGAGCCCCACGAGCCGTACGACCGACCACCGCTGTCCAAGCAGGTGCTGCTGGGCAAGGCGAACGCCGAGCACACCGCGTTGCCCAGGCGCCGATCCGTCGACGCGAGCTGGCGGCTCGGTGTCCCGGCCACCGGCCTGGACATGGCCGCGAGGCGGGTGCGGCTGGCCGACGGTGACGAGGTGCCGTACGACCGGCTGCTGATCGCCACCGGAGTGCGGGCGCGACCGTGGCCGCACGAGGCCGAGGCGGACCTCGACGGTGTCTTCGTGCTGCGGACCCGCGACGACAGCGCCGCGCTCGCCCGGCGGCTGGCCGGGGGACCCAAGCGGGCCCTCGTCATCGGGGCCGGGTTCACCGGCTCGGAGATCGCCTCCGCCTGCCGCGAACGTGGCCTCGCCGTCACCGTCGCCGAGCGCGGCGCGGCGCCCCTGGTCGGCGCGCTCGGCGGGGTGGTCGGCGCGGTCGCCGCCCAGCTCCAGCGTGAAAACGGTGTGGACCTGCGGTGCGGGGTCATGGTGACCGCTCTGGAGGGCGACGCCTCGGGCCGGGTACGCGCCGCCCATCTGTCCGACGGCTCCACCGTGGAGACCGACGTGGTGATCGTCTCGCTCGGCGCCACCCGCAACACCGAATGGCTCGCCGGGTCCGGGCTCGGGGCCGGCCCCCGCGGCATCGCCTGCGACGCCGGCTGCCGTGCCTTCGACATCCGCGGAATCGTGACCGACGACATCTACGCGGCGGGCGACGTCGCCCGCTGCCCCCACCCCCTGTTCGGCTACCAGTTCCTGTCTCTGGAGCACTGGGGCAACGCCGTCTCCCAGGCCGGCATCGCGGCGCACAACATGCTGAGCGAGAGCACGGACCGCCTCCCCCACATGGAGGTTCCGGCCTTCTGGTCCTCCCAGTTCGGAGTCAACATCAAGTCGGTCGGGGTGCCGTCGCTGGGGACGGAGATCCTCATCTCGCAGGGCTCGCTCGAGAGTCACCGGTTCATCGGCGTCTACGGGTACCAGGGGCGCGTCATCGGCGCGGTCGCCTTCGACCATGCCCGGTGGCTGCCGTTCTACCAGGAGCTGATCGAGACCAACACGCCGTTCCCGCCGCCGTTCCCCACGATCGACCGGCGCGCGGACGGACAGCGGCCGGTCGACGCGGACTTCCCCGACCCGTCGGTCCCCACCCACGGGCCCACCGTGACCCTCAGCGGATACTCGCCTGCCGACCGCCGGATGACGTTCACCCCAGCGCACTGACCCGCACGGCCACAAGGACTCGCCATGACGCAATCCCTGTTGCACCAGATCCTGGACTACGCCAACCGGGCCAATCCGTACCCGATCTACGAAGAGCTGCGGAAAACGCCGGTCCACCACGAAGACGGCGGGCCGTACGTCATCAGCACCTACTACGAGATCCGCAGCCTCCTGCACGATCCTCGGATCAGCTCCGACGCCCGCAATCTGGCCTCGACCACCGGCGACCCGCTGGCCGAGCCGGCCCAGTCGGAGAGCGCCCTGCCGCCGAGCTTCCTACGGCTCGACCCGCCGGAACACGACCGGCTGCGCCGAATGACGACCCGGCCCTTCGGCCCCCCGCACTCCCCCCACCGGGTCGACGGGATGCGCGGCGAACTCCGCGACATCGTATCCGGCCTCATCGACGGCATCGGCGACCCGGGCCGGATCGACCTCGTGGACCAGTTCTCGTACCCCTTCCCGGTGACGGTGATCTGCCGGCTGCTCGGGGTGCCGCGCGAGGACGAGGCGCGCTTCCACAACTGGGCGGACACCATCGCCGCGAGCCTGGACCCCGACCCGGACGCGGATCCCGCCGAGCGGGGCAAGGGCGCGCACGAGGCCCGTACCCAGTTGGGCATGTACCTGGCCGGCCTGATCGAGGAGCGCCGCAAGAAGCCCGGCGACGACATGTTGTCCCAGCTGGCGACGGCCAAGGGCCAGGACGGGGCGATGACCACGATGGAACTGCTCAGCACCGCGGCGCTGCTGCTGATCGCGGGGCACGAGACCACGGTCAACCTCGTCACCAACGGAATGCTGACCCTGCTGCGCAGTCCCGACATCCTGCAGCGGCTGCGTGCGGATCCGCGGCTGGCCGTGCCCATCGTCGAGGAGCTGCTGCGCTTCGAGCCGCCGGTGCAACTGATGCCGCAGCGCACCACCATCGCCGACATCGAGGTCCGCGGCGTCACCATCCCCAAGGGCGCCTCCCTCTGGCTGGTTCTGGCGTCCGGCAACCGCGACCCCCAGCGCTTCGCGGATCCGGACCGCTTCGACCCGGACCGCCCGGACATCCAGCATCTCGGCCTGGGCAGCGGCATCCACAGCTGCTTCGGCGCACCGCTCGCCCGGCTGGAGGCCCAGCTCGCCCTGTCGGAACTGGCCAGGAGGCTGGAAAACCCCCGCCTGCTGGAGGACCCGCCCCCCTACCGGCAGAACGCCGTGCTGCGCGGGCCGCGGCATCTGCCCATCGCCTGCGACGGGATCCGGCCTTAGGCCCTGTCGTCTGGCACGCTCGCCGCACCGGGCCCGTGCACTCCGCCAGGAGGGCGGGCCCCGCGGCGTCAGGTGAGCGCCGTGGGGTCGTCCACCACGGACTGAGTGAAACGGACAGCCCCTTCCGCGGCGGCCGCCGTGCTCTCGGCGGCATCGCCGCAGCGCCGTGCGGGCCCAGTGGCGGCATCCGCGCTGCTCCCTGGCGGGCTTCGGTCCGGCGGCCGCAGTCCCGCGCCCCGGACGGCACCTGACGGGCTGTCAGGGCAGCAGCCGATCACCGGCTGCTGCCCTGGGGGTAAACGCTGAGGTCGCCGTGTGCGGACAGAACGGCGGTCAGGTCGCCCGGCTTGTGCCCCAGCGTGCTGTCCAGGAAGGCGAGCGAGGTCTCGGCGACGACACGCGGGCTCTCGGTGCGGCCCAGGGACCCGACTATCGAGGGCACCGGCGGCAGGTAGAGGGGGGCGTCCATGAAGGTGAGGTGTGCGGCGCCGGGGATGGTGAGCCGGTAGCTCGTCGCGGTGCTGAGCTTGAGGACCTTGGTGAGGCGGGGTATGTAACGCGGGTCGGTTTCCGGGCTGATGGCCTGGGTGAGCGCGAGCACCGGCTGGTGGAAGGAGCGCAGGGTGGGGTCGTGGGGGTAGCCGTCCAGATCGATGACGGCGGCGAACCGGCGGTCCTGGCGGGCTGCCTGCAGGGCGGCGGCACCACCCATGGAGTGGCCGGTCGCCGCGACCCGGCCGGTGTCCAGGCGTCCGGTCAGCGCGCCCGGGATCTCACCTCGGTCCAGACGGCCCAGCCGAGTGAGGACGAAGCTGAGGTCCGCGGCCCGAATCCTCGTCCAGCCGGCCGCGAGCTTGTCGTCCTTGTCCCGGTCGCCGGTGGAGGCAAGCTTCGTGCTGATCGTTCGGCCGTCGGCGAGGACGACGGCGGCGGAGTCGTACGGGTGGTCGAGGGCGACGACCACATAGCCGTGGCTGGCCAGTTCCTCCGCCCAGGCGGTGTTCTGGGTGCGCACTCCCCCCAGCCCGGGAGAGAACAGCACGACCGGGAACCGTCCGCCCCTGTCGGCCACCGGGGCGTTGAAGACCGAATGGGTGTGGGCACGCGGGACGCCGTCGACCAGGAAACCGGGCAGGCCGGCATAGCGGGCGAGGGCGTCGGACACGGTGCGCGCCTCGTGCTCCGTGCGTCCGAGGTACTGGGCCCGCTGCGCGCCTGCGGGGCTCTTCTGCGCGGGGTACCAGAGCTGGACCACGACCGTGCGCCGGTCGTGCGGGTCGGCGGTGGCGGTCTCAGGGCGCTGTGGGTCGGTCCACTGCATCACGCGGGTGCCGACCGCGAAGCGGCCTGACGGCTCGGGGAAGACCGGTACGGGAAAGGCCCAGGCGGCCGCCGGGCCCGTGGCGATCAGGCCGACGCATGCCACCGATCCCGGCAACGCCAGCCACCATCGGGTCCGCCACTTCGGCCGGCCGGTACGTCGTCGCAGCAGAGGCACGACGGCGAACGGCAGCGCGAAAGCAGCGCCTGCCAGTACCGGCAGCATCTGCCAGCGGATCCCCACCACGCTCAGCACGATCGCGGACAGTACGAAAACCGCTCCCGCAGCGATGGTGACGCGCGGGCGGACGGCAGGGGGAAGCCAGCGCGCCAGCACCAGCGCGACGGCACCCAGCAAGACAAGGATTTCCAGAAGGGACATCTGTAGTCCCGTGATGATCTCGGTCACCCGGCCATCCTCGGCGCGGGGGGCGCGCTCCCACATCGATCCGGGGTCGCAATCGTGTGCAACCGGTGTGGCAACCCGAGGCATGCCCCACGTGCAACCGGAGTCGCATCCGGGCATGTTCACCGTGCAACCGGAGTCGCATCCAGGCATGCCCCCTGTGCAACCCGAGTCGCAATCGAGGCACGCCCAGGTCAGCGGCTCTCTGCGACCGCGGGAGGTAGCGGGACTCCTCCTACGGTCGTATCTCGCCACCGTGCCATCAGACGGTGGACTCATGTGCTCCGCCGGCCCGCGGCCTACCGTGACAGGGCCGCGGTACCTGCCGGGCGGCGCGGGCCTCACGCTCCCGCTCCCCGTACTCGACCCGGCTCAGGGTGTACGCGGTGGCGGCGCCGGCCGCCACCATGACGCTGAATCGACAGGGACATGTGATGACCGAGGCCGCCGCGGAACCCGGCGATGCCCACCCGGTGCGCGACCGGGACCGGGTGTGGCGGGCGAGGACAGCCGTACGGCTGACGATGTTCGTCGACATTGCCTCCGTACGAGCGGCGCGACTGGTGAGTGCCGCCCGGTGCCGGGGCTCCCGGCTGCCGCCCATGGTGTGGGACTCGCTGCTGCCGGCGCTGCTCCTCGTCAACATCATGACCACGTCCGCGCCGCAGGGGCTGCCGGTGGCCGTGGCCCTGACCGCCGCCCTTGCGCTGCCCCTGGTGTGGCGGCGCCGCGCCCCGCTCACCGTGTTCGGCGCCGTGGCAGCCGCGGCCTTCGTCCAGTGGCTGACGGACGTCCAACTGCTGGCGGACATCGCCTTGCTGGTGGCGCTCTACACGGTGGCCGCGAACTCGGGCCGGCGTGGCACGCTTGTCGCCGCTGCCATCGTGGAGGCAGGGGTCTCGCTGGCCTGTCTGCGCTGGGTGCCGGAAGGCGCACTTCCGACCCCCTTCGTCGCGGCGACCGCGATGGTCGTCGCCGCCGCCGTTTTGGGTGTGAACGTGCGGACCAAGGGCGACTACCTCGCGGCCCTGGAGGAACGGGCCGCACGCCTGGAGCAGGAGCAGGACCAGCAGGCGCGGCTGGCCGTCGCCGAGGAAAGGACACGTATCACCCGGGAGATGCACGACATCGTCACCCACAACCTGTCCGTCATGGTCGCGCTCACCGACGCCGCCGTCTACGCGCAGCACCGGTCGCCCGACAAGGCGACCACCGCGATGCTCCAGATCTCCGAGACAGGCCGGCAGGCTCTGACCGACATGCGGCGCTCCCTGGGTGTCCTGCGGACCGGCGAACCGGACGCGGAGCGCCACCCGCTGCCCGGCATCGCACAACTGGAGACCCTCGCCGACCAGATGTGCGCCGCCGGGCTGCCAACCCGACTCGAGGTCCGGGGCGGCAACACCCCCATTCCCGCCACCGCGCAACTGACCGTCTACCGCCTGGTACAGGAAGCCTTGACCAACACCCTCAAGCACGCACCCCCCGGCACACAGGCGGAGGTCCGGGTGCGGTGCTCAGCCGAGACCGTCACAGTGGACGTCACCGACAGCGGTCCCTGCCCGCCACTTTCCGGCGCCACGCCGTCCGGCCACGGCATCCCCGGCATGCGCGAGCGCGCGGCCGCCTACGGGGGGAAGCTGCACGCCGGACCGCTCCCGGGCGGCGGCTGGGGAGTCCATACCCGCCTCGACCTCGGCAGCAGCGGAGAGGCGTCCGCGTGACGATCCGCATCCTGATAGCCGACGACGAAGCGCTGCTCCGTATGGCCTTCAGCACGGTCCTGGAGGCCCAGCCCGATATGGCGCCGGTCGGCGAGGCCGCGGACGGCATGGAGGCCGTACGCCTCGCCCGGGAGCTGCACCCCGATGTCGTCCTCATGGACGTCCGGATGCCCGGGACCGACGGCATCGAGGCGACCCGAGGGGTCATCCGGGTCTCCCCGCAGAGCAGAGTGCTGATCCTCACCACCTTCGACCTCGACGAATACGCCTTCGCCGGACTCAAGGCCGGGGCCTCGGGCTTCCTGCTGAAGAACACCAGGCCCGAGGAACTGCTCACCGCGATACGCAGCGTGGCCGCGGGCGACGCGGCGGTCTCCCCGCGGATCACCCGCCGCCTGCTGGAGAACTTCTGCCCACACATCCCCGACGGCAGCAGCGCCGACCGCGACGAGTGGCTGCGACGGCTGACCGCCCGCGAGCGCGAGGTGCTCGTCCAGGTGGGCCGCGGCCTGTCCAACACCGAGATCGCGGCCACCCTGTACCTCGCGGAGGCGACTGTGAAGTCGCATCTGGGGCGGATCCTGCAGAAGCTCGAACTCCGCGACCGGGTACAGGCCGTGGTCTTCGCCTACGAAAGCCGCCTCATCCACCCGGCATGACGCCGCCGCCTCGCCGCCGGCCCGTGGGCCCGTGGGCCGAACGTGATCGTTCGGTTCGGGCGGGGTGGGCATGAACTTGGTTCGGTGACGGGCGTGACTCGTTCGTCCGTCTCGCTCGTGGACGTGGCCGGTGCCGTCGGTGCTCGGTCTGCTGGAGGCCCGGGGAGAAGAAGGCCCGGGAGTGTGTCGGCCGGGTCATCCGGTGCCTACGATCTCGGTGAGCGTCCGCAGAGCCGCCGCCAGAGCTGGTGGGGCAGCGGACGCGAGTCCGAGTCTGACGGCATTCGGGACGCTGGTGGGGCCGACCGTGAAGGCTGAGCCGGGTGTGACTGCGATGCCGCGGTGCGCGGCCTCCGCGGCGAAGACATCGGCACGCCAGGGCGCGGGCAGTTCCCACCAGGCGTAGTAGCCGTACGGGTCGGCGCGTATGGCAAAGCCGTCCAGTTGCTCGGCCACGAGCCGCTGCCGCCGGGCGGCGTCCGCTCGCTTGGCGGTGACGAGTTGGTCGACCACACCGAAACACCCGATGGGAAGCAGCAGCGGCGCGACCTCGCCGACCGGCTGCTGCGCGAGGGCATGGAGGGTTACGCCGACGAAGTCCTGCACAAGATGGTCGCGCCAGACGCGGATCCGGACGTCGCCGCCCATGTCCGCAGCATGATGACCGCCACCGATCCCGAGGGCGCGGCCGCGGCGCTGCCTGGCCGCGCCGAACGCCCCGACTACCGCGACCTCCTCACCCGCGTGACGGTTCCCTCCCTTGTGATGGTGGGCCGCGACGACCCGTACACCCCGGTCTCCGACGCAGAAGCCATGCACGCGGCCCTGCCCCAGTCCACCCTCGCAGTCATCGAAGCCGCAGCGCACATGCCCAACCTCGAACGCCCGGCCCGGTTCAACGCGGCGCTGGCGCGGTTTCTGGCGGCCATCAGTGACTGACCGGACAAGACGGCGGCAGTGCCGCCCGTCGTCCGCCTCTTGAGGCTGCGGAACGCCTCCCTCGGAACCGCAGCAGACAGCACACTCAACCTGATGCCCTCGTCGTGGCCGATCAGGCCGTGCGGCTTTCCCCCGGTCCCCCGCCGGCCGTGAAGCCACTGCCCAGGTGAGGGCCGCCCGCGTACCGGGCAAGGCCCGCTCCGGACACGGTCACACCCCCGTACCACCGGTCTCTGCGGGGCAGGGCGCTGCCCTCGGTCCGCGCCTGACGCAGACCGAGGGGGTCACCCCCGACGTCCCGTCAGCGAGCCGCGAGGAGTTCGAGCGTGTCGATCACCCGGTTCGAGAAGCCCCACTCGTTGTCGTACCAGGCGACCACCTTGACGTTGCGGCCGTCGACGCGGGTGAGGGCCGAGTCGAAGATCGACGACGCCGGGTTGCCTGTGATGTCGGACGACACGAGAGGGTCGTCCGAGTACTCGAGGACGCCGGCGAGCGGCCCCTCCGCCGCGGTCCGGTACGCCGCCAGAACGTCGTCGCGCGTCACGTCGCGAGCGACGGTCGTGTTGAGTTCCACGATCGACCCCACCGGAACCGGTACGCGGATCGAGTCGCCCGACAGCTTGCCGTCGAGGTTCGGCAGCACGAGGCCGATCGCCTTGGCGGCGCCCGTCGTGGTCGGCACGATGTTGACGGCGGCGGCGCGGGCGCGGCGGGCGTCGCGGTGCGGCCCGTCCTGCAGGTTCTGCTCCTGCGTGTAGGCGTGCACCGTCGTCATGAAGCCGTGCTCGATGCCGGCGAGTTCGTCCAGCACCGCGGCCAGCGGCGCGAGCGCGTTGGTCGTGCACGAGGCGTTCGAGACGATCGTGTGCACGGCCGGGTCGTACGCGGCGGTGTTGACCCCGAACGCGAGCGTGACATCGGCGCCGTCCGACGGCGCGCTGACGAGCACCTTCTTCGCGCCCGCGTCGAGATGCGCGCGGGCGGCCTTGGCCGACGTGAAGCGGCCGGTCGCCTCGAGCACGATGTCCACGCCGAGTTCGGCCCACGGCAGCCGCGCCGGTTCGCGCTCGGCGAGCACCGTGATGCGACGGCCGTCGACGACCAGGGCGTCCCCGTCGGCGGTCACCGGCCGACCGAGCCGGCCGGCCGTCGTGTCGTAGGCGAGCAGCCGCGCGAGGGTGGCGGGCTCCGTGAGGTCGTTGACGGCGACGACCTCGATGTCGCTGGGGCGTTCGAGCAGCGCGCGCAGCACATTGCGTCCGATGCGGCCGAATCCGTTGATGGCGATGCGAGTCATGAATGGTGTCCCTTCCGTTCGCCACCAGCGTCGCGCGCGGCGGCTGTCCAGGACCGCGGCGTGAGCGCCACGGTTCGAAAGGATCGCGCCAGGCGGCCGGCTACTCGCGCTGGGCGAAGGTGCGCCGGTATTCGCTCGGGGTGGTGCCGAGGATGCGCTGGAAGTGGAGCCGCAGATTCGCACCGGTGCCGAGTCCGACGTCGGCGGCGATCTGCTCGACGCTCCGCTCCGAACGCTCAAGCAGTTCACGGGCCATGTCGATGCGGGCGCGCATGACCCACTGCATCGGCGTGTATCCCGTGTCCTCGACGAAGCGCCTCGACAATGTGCGCGGCGAGACCGCAGCATTCCGGGCTAGCACTTCGAGGGTGAGTTGCTCGCCGAGCCGGTGCAGCGCCCACTCACGGGTGGCGGCGAACCGCTCGCCGAGCGGCTCGGGCACGCTGCGCGGCACATACTGCGCCTGACCTCCGCTGCGGTAGGGGGCCGCGACCAGGCGCCGGGCCGCGTGATTCGACGCGGCCACCCCGAGGTCGCCGCGCAGAATGTGCAGGCACAGGTCGATGCCCGAAGCGGCGCCGGCCGACGTCAGCACACTCCCCTCGTCGACGAACAGCACGTTCTCGTCGACCCGGACGAGCGGATGTCTCGCCGTGAGCGCCCGCGAGTAATGCCAGTGCGTCGTGGCGCGCTTGCCGTCGAGCAGACCCGTGGCAGCGAGCGCGAACGCGCCCGTCGAGATGGCGGCGAGCCGCGCGCCCCGACGGTGGGCGGCGAGCAACGCGTCGACGACGGCCTGCGGCGGGTCGTCGCGGTCCGGGAACCGGTAGCCGGGAATGAAGACGATGTCCGCCCACGCGAGCGCGTCGAGGCCGTGAGCGACGTGGTACGACAGGCCGTCGCCACCCGTCACGAGACCGGGCGCCGCCCCGCACACCCGCACTTCGTACGGCATGCTCGCCCGGGTCGTGAACACCTGTGCAGGGATGCCGACATCGAGCGGCTTCGCACCGTCGAGCACAAGGACGGCGACGCGATGCAGGCGGGAGGATGGCACGGGATACAGGGTACGAGGGGTGTGCGGCCGACCCGCTCGCCCTTGCTGACGGCGGCACCCTCATGTCCCGAACCCCGTGGCTCACGGGGCTCGCGCCGCAGGCCGCCGCGCCGGGCACAGGGCGAGGCCATGCGGACTGGATCTCTGCGATGTGGTGGGCGATCAGGTGGTACATCTCTCAGCACGCCTTGTGTCCCCGGCGGTGCCGGGCGTCATTGTGGCCACTGGTCGTCACACAGCAGCAAGTGGTCCTCCGGGGCCAGGGGAAAGGCACGGCCGTCTCGCGCCGCGACGGTCAGGTCGTCGACGAGCGTCCGCCGGTCCAGGTCGAACAGAGAGGTTCGCGGGGATTGGCGCTCCGGGGCCGCAGCGGCCACGCCATCGAGCCGACCGGGCGTCAGCAGGTTCTCGGCTTCCTGTACAGCAGTGTCCGTCAGCAGGCTGAACATCCGTACTCCCGTGCCGAGGCTCTCCCACCCGATGCGGTCGAGCAGGTCCGGATGGATTCTCAGGCCGAGATCTCCCGTAAGACGCACGCGCAGGGCGATGAGCCGCCAGGGGCCGGTGGGCAGGGACACCAGGACGACCGTGCGAGAGGTGATCCCCTCCAGGTGCGGCAGCGCGGCGTCCGCACGGGTCTGCACCATCCGCCGCGCGGTCTTGATGTTCCCGGCAATGCCGGCGTCCACGAGCGCCTTCATCAGCCGCGGGAAGTACAGGTTCCAGGCGAGCGCCCTCGGTACCAGGGCGGTGTCGGGATCGGGAGTGTCACCGACCACCAGCCTGCAGTACGCGCTGTAGTCGGCGGACCTCGTCAGGAAGGCGTCCCGGACCGGGCCGGACGACCCGTTCCGGCCTACGAGGTCGTCGGCGAGCGAGCGCCGCCTGTGTCCGACCCCATTCGTCTGGGGTTCGTCCAGGGCGGCGTTGTCGAGGAGTTGCTCCACCTTCTTCTGCAGCTCACGCCGCTCCTCATGGGCGATGGCGCCATCGTCCATCCGTCTGCGCAAGTGCGCGGAGGCCGACACGACGGAGCGGTAAAGGCCTTGGAGATCGAATTCCGTCAGGCGTCCGTCGGACGACACCACCACGGGCCGTAGGGCTGGCGGCGGCACCAGGAGGCGCCGGAACACGATCCCGTCCGTGGGAACCCGTGAGGGCGACTTGTCCGCGACCCACCCGAGGAGCGTCTCCACGGCTTCCCCGCCGGTCACCACGCTCGCCTCGGACCCGGGAGACCCGGACTCGACGCGGCCCCATTCGCGCAGACCGAGCAGGTGCCCGCGAGCGAGCGAGGTCCGGCCCGGATCGACGACGAGGAACCGCAAGCCGTCGGCCAGCTCGCGCAGGCCCCGCTCGCTCAGCCCCAGCACCCCCGCGAGCCATGCGCCCCCCGCGCCGCGCAGGAACCATCCGTGCACAACGGGCACCGGAAGTTCGACGTGGCCCATGCGGCTGCGGCGATCGCTGCTGGGAAGGAACGGGACGCCGCACGTGCCACAGCTCGTTGCCGTACTCGATGCACTGCGGCGGTTGCCGCACCCGCAGACCAGGTCCTTGACCGGACCGAAGATCTTCTGGCACAGCAGGCCTCCGGGCAGCGGGCGCCCGTCATGCAGGCTCAGTCCGTCGGACCGGGTCACCTCGCCGCACGAATCCGCCAGGACGTCGGCGTCGGTCATCAGACGCAGCACCACGCCCTCCGCCGCCAGGGCGGGGATGATTCGAGCGCTGCGCAGCAGCCGATCCCACCGGCGCATGCCCTCCGACGGGGAGTCCCGCAGCGACGCCCACTGGGAAAGGGGAGGCTGTGGGGGTCCGGTGGGCTCGCCCTCTCCTGTCACCAGGAACCTGTAGAGCTGGACGCGCTGCTCGGTGCAGTCGCTGTGCGCCCCGTAGAGTTCCAGCGCCGTTCGACGTGCTCGTCGGGCGACGAGCCAGTGGAAGTCCGCGGGTGCCAGTCGCTGTCCGAAGCCGTCGCCGCCCTCGCCTGTGAGCGGCTGCTGGGTACCCAGCGCATACCACCCTGTCGAGCGGGAGACGGTCTCCCGCCCGGCACGCCCCCTCTTGCGCAGGCGAACCCGCACGATGTGCGGCGACGAGGCACGCGCTGGTGGCGCCCAGGGGTGGTCGGGCGCCACGACCACATCCGGTTCGCCCGCTCCGTCGGCAGTTCTCCCGAGGAGCGCGGGACCGACGACACCGCACACGACGGCCGTCGCGTCCGCGTCGCCCAGCAGCGCGTCGCCGGTCTCCAGGGTCTCGTCCACGACCAAGGTGACCGTGACCTGGACGCTGCCTCGCCGGCCGGGCGCACGGTTCAGGGTCACGAAGCGTCCTGGCATCTCGGGGATGTCCAGTTCCACGAGACCCTCGTGGCTGATGTGTTCGGCGAGGACGCGTCCGGGGCGACGGCCCGGCATGACGAGCGAACCGTCTCTGAAATGTCCCTCCCCGGGCGAGCCGAAGACGGCCCGCAGCAGTCTCTCCTCCGGTGTCAGGTCGGCGGGATCGACGGGGGAGGCGATGCCCACGACGACCTCTCCGGGTTTCACCATCCGACCGGTCGGCACGATGCCGGAGCTGTCCAGGCCGGCTGTGAGCGTGTCGGACACCTCCGGCGGGGTGGCCGTGAGCCTGTCGTTCCAGTTGATCTGCGCTCTGAGATGAATCAGGTGTGGAGCGGAGAGTGCCGCGGGACGGGCGATACGGCGGCTGACCAGGGCGGCGTTGCCCCGCAGCAGCGGCGAGGCCGCCACGGTGCACTCCGCGGACACGTCGATGTACCGCAGGAGGTCTTCCGGATTGGCGTCCGACGTGGCGAGGTTGTAGCCGATACGGATCTCGAAGCCGCGCGTGTAGGTGCCGGACAAGCCAGGACCCGCATGTCGGCCGTCGCCGACCCACTGCAGGACGTGTCTGCCGAAGTCCCGGTATCCACTCCCCTTACGCGCCCACAGGGTCCGGCGGAACACCGCTTCCAACACGTCGCACAGCTCGGTCTTCCTGTCGTAGCGTGGTACGTCCGCCAGTCCGACGAGCTTGCTGCCGGCCTGGAGGGCGTCCGCGGCCTGTGAGAATTCCTCCAGCCAGAGCAGGTCAGGAAGTTCGAACGTGATGTGTTCGTCCCGTTCCCGCAGACCGAGCGGTACGGGAAGCTGCATGAGCGGCAACCGCACCCGCCGGGGCGGGGCGTCGGGGTGTTCGACGACCAGATCCAGGACAAGCGGTACCCGGTAGACCGACGGGTGGGCGTTGCCGCGGCGCAGCCGCCACAGGTTCACCAGGGTCACCCGGGTGTCGCAGCGCGGGCACCGGACGTAACCCGGCCGCTGCCCGCACTTCGGGCAGGCGGGGCGCTTCGCCGTATCCGACGCCAGCCTGCCGTTGCCGTGCAACCCTCCGCAGGGACAGACGAAGTCGTAGCGCCCGGTGAACCCCGCGAGTTGGCTGCACGCGCACTGCCAGACCCCCAGTTCGTACCCTTCCAACCGGACGGTCGTCTCACCCGTCGGGTCGTCCATGGCGGAGCGCACAGGGAAGAACCGTCCGAGGGCCCGGTGCAGCCCCCGCAGCTCACGTTCCTCCGGCAGACGGTCTATCTGGAGGAAATCGGCGAATCCCTGGCAGTGCTTGCGGTGGACGCGCAGCGTTTCCGGGTCGTCCACACTCGTCTGTTCGGCGAAGACGATGTGCAGGAAACGGACGAGATCGGGCGTGCGCCGGCTGAAATGGTCCCGGCCTATGTGGAGATCGGCACGCAATGCGTTGATGCCGTCGAACGATTCACGCAGGACGCGGAACTCCTCGTCGACGAGCACGTCGTACAACTCGTCGGCCCGGCCTTCCTCGGCTGCGTTTCGTACGGCATGAGCCACGGCGTACTCGGTCCGATGCCGTTTCCACTCCCGGCACAGCGTCCGCAGGCGCTCCGCGAACTCTCCTTTCCGCGCCCGTTCGGCGATCTCATCGGCGATGGCCGGGTCCCCTGCCGTCACAGTCCGCCCTTGCTCCTGAAGTACTCCCGGAACCGATCGTGGCAGAAGGTGTACTGCTCGTCATGGACGAGCAGGAACCGTTGCAGCTCCCGGACGATTCCCTGGAAGTTCAGCCCGGTCAGACCGTCCACCAACGCGACGAGATCCGTCCGGGAGAGCACCCGCGCCTCCAGGAGAAAGCCCAGGATCTCGACGTGCTGCGGTCGGTGAGCGCTGCCGGCCAGCAACTCGAACTGCTGGTCCAGGTAGCCTTCGAGCCCGGCCGGCGTCCGGTCCACGTTCGTGGGCGTGATCCGGCCGGTCGCCACGTCCTCCACGAGGAACCGGAGATAGAAGGGATCGCCCTGGGAAACAGCGTGCAGGTCCGCCACGAACGCGCCGTCCTGGGACAGGTCCTGGCATCCGACCTGCTGCAGCAGTGCCACGAGCGTGCCCTCGTCGAGGCCGCGCAGCGTCAGATGGAGGTCCATATCGGCTTCCGAGAGGCCGACGTCGGAGAGGTAGCTGCCGTCTCTCCGGTCACGGCCCCATTTCCGGGCGGACAGGACGATGACGAGACCGGGGGGCGGTTTCAACGGGAGCAGGGTACGCAACTGGCGCCCGGGCGGGTCGAGTTCGTCGATTCCGTCCAGCATGACAACCGTCGGCCTGGGGCGTGGCTTCGCCAGGAGGCTGTGGAACTCCGCCTCCAGGGACCGGAGATCCTGTGTGCTCGTATGCGCTGGATTCAGCTGCTCGCACAGGTTGTTGAGAATGTCGGCGGGATCGGTGGGATCAAAACCCCCGCCCACCCGCTTGTCGCCCTGGTTGATGAAGTGGAACACGAATTCTGGGTGCCGGACGACGAGGTAGGCGAGTAACGAGGTCTTGCCGAACCCGGACAGAGCTTCCACGAAGACGTAGCCTGAGCCCCGCTCCCCCACGAAGTTCAGAATCCGGGCGATTTCTTCACGCCTGCCCGCGAACAGTCTCGTGTGTCTGGTGATGAGGTGCTGGAAAGAGTTCCTGGCCTTGCCGGACGGAATTCCGGATCGCACGCGACGCCAGGCGACGACCCACGCGTCGAGCTCCTGCGACCTGACTTCGCACGCGGCCAGGAACAGGCGCAGCTTCCGCTCACTGATCTGGTGGCGGCCGAGCATGTCGTGGAGGGAGCCGGTGCCGAGCACTCCTTGGCTCTTGGCCCTCCTCGTCAGATCTCCGTACGAGAGTCCGAGCCGACACCGCAGTGCGTCCAACTCCTGCGCCAGGTCCGCCATCGTGCGCACGACCGAGAGATCGGGCTGGGGCTCCGAGCGGCCCTCCGGCGAGCATGTCGGAGGCTCCGGAGGGCCCATTCCGTCTCCCTCTCGTCCATCGGTCGCTTCCGAGATCAGTGTGGGGCACAGCCCGGAAGTGCCGGAAGACGTCGTGGCGAAGTCTCCGGATTCTTCCGGAACCCTGTCCGGGCCCTCCGCCCTGCGGTTGTCCTGGCTGGTGGTGCCGGCCGGCCCCGACCATCCCGCTCGGCAGGAGTGACCCATGCATTCTGTTCTCGAACTCGCGCCCGTGGTCGGCGGTGCACTGAACGTCATCGCGGCGCTGATCGGCTGTTGGGCCCGTCGCCGCCGCAATCCGCCCACCGAGGACGCGTCTTGAGCCACAGGCAGGGCGGACGGTCGGCAGCGGACAGGCCCGCGAAGGCCGAAGGGCGACACCGTGCCTCCCGACGGCGATCGCGGAGGACCTGGACCTGTTCCCGGTCCTGCGGAAACCGTCCGCCCGCCTCGCGGGCCCGCTGTCGTGCGGCCGGCGCCGGCAGTCGGCAAGACGCCGCGGATGTGACGGCGCGGCAGGTCCGTGACAGAGGCCGGTCGGCCCGTGAGCCCAACGCGGCTCACGACCTGCGCACTTGGCCCCCAAGGTGGCCGTAACGCGCCTTATGATGCCTTGGGGGCCTCTAGATGCCCCGTTCGCTTGTCGAAGTCCTTGGGGGGAACGTGGAGGACTGGGGACCGCTCGCTCCCGCGGTCGCGGAAGTGTGGCCGAAGGCGGCGGAGTTCGTGCACGGGGCCGACCTCGAGCGCTTGGAGTTACGCGTCCTGACGGCGTTGCGGCAGCTGGATGCCGCACAGCAAGCCTCCGCGACCGGCGGCACGGTGGAGACGCCGACACCCGAGACGTACGAGGCGATCGACTCGGCGGCGCGCGAGGTGGCCGCGGCCTTCGAGGCCCATGCCCCGCTCGGAACCCTGCTGGCCGCCGAGTTCGACGCTCTGGCGGCCCGCCAGGAGCGGTTCGGCCCCGCCGCCCCGCCACCGCACTGGGTCGACTGGCAGCGCTCCCTGCTGGTTCCGGTGCTGTACGCCACGGACCGCGCGCCCTGCGCGAAAGGGACCGGCTTCGGCGCGGAGCGCGGTCAACTGGCCTTCGGTGAGGCGCGGGTGGGCATCCCCGACGACCACCGCATGGGCGCCGCGGAGAAACGCCGCCCGTGGCGGCTGCGCTTTCGTGACGACCCGGCCAAGGTCGCGACACTCGGCGCCGTGGCGACGTCGACCGCCCAGGAGTTCACCGACCTGGCCCGGAAACGGCTCGGCGAGTGCGAGGTGGACCAAGCCCTGCTGTTCGTGCACGGCTACAACGTCTCGTTCGCCGACGCCGCAATACGTGCCGCCCAGATCGCGTACGACCTGAACTTCACCGGCGTCCCCCTGCTCTACAGCTGGCCGTCGAAGGGCACGGTCGGCGGCTATGTCGCGGACGAGAACTCCGTCGGCCGCGCGGTGCCGTACTTCCTGGAATTCCTGCTCCGGGTGCTGACGGAGACGGGCGTGGGCGAGCTGCACGTCCTGGCCCACAGCATGGGCAACCGGCTGCTCACCGAAGCGCTCGCCGACCTCGACGCGACGGGCCTGCCCCCGGGCTCCGGCCGGCTCGGCCAGCTGATCTTCGCCGCCCCGGACGTCGACGCGGAGGTGTTCCGGCAGCGGCTTCCCCGTATCGCCCGGCAGGCAGCCGGCTGCACCCTGTACGCGTCGTCGGCCGACCGGGCCCTGGCCGCCTCGCGCACGCTCGCGGCCGCTCCGCGCGCCGGTCAGGCGGGTGCCGGGATCGTCGTGGCCCCGGGCCTTGTGACCATCGACGCCACCACCCTCGACACCGGACTGATGGGCCACTCGTACTTCGGCGACCACACGTCCGTTCTCGCCGACGTGTACGGGCTGCTGCGTCAGGCTCTCCCGCCGTCCCGGCGCTTCGGGCTGGTGTCAGTGCCGCACGCCGAGGGGTCCTACTGGTCATTCCAGCCGCAGAAGTGACACCCGCAGACCGGCCAGAGCGCAGCAAGGTGACAGCAATGACGCATTTCCTCGACCGTCTTCCCTTCGAATGGACCGCGCCCGGCGCGCGTGAGCTCCACGAACTGCTCGTCTCCTTCTACGACGAGCCGGCGGGCGTGAAGACCATGGCACGGCAGGCGGGCATCGCGACCGCACACGTGAACTGGCAGCAGCCGGTGAACGGCGTCTGGTTCGACCTCATCACCGCCTCCCGCAACCAGGGCAAGCTGAGGGCGCTGCTCTCACTGATCGAGGCCGGGCCGGATCTCGCGGTGGCGGAGCGTCTGAAGGAACTGGTCGGCGACCGGCCGGTTCTCGAGGCACCCGAACCGGAGCCATCGCCGGGCGCCTGGAAGCACTTCACGACCCCGGACTCCCTGGAACGGAAGATCTTCAGCACCAGCACCTTCCAGGACGTGGCCTTCCTGCGCCGGGGCATGGAGCAGGCCACGGCGGTGTGCCGGCTGCTCGTCACCGACGACCGGGGGCGCCGGTACCACGGCACCGCCTTCCGGGTGGGCCCCGACCTGCTGCTGACCACCCATCATGTGCTGTGCGGCAGCGACGGCGCCCGCGCGGAGCGGGTCGAGGCGTGGTTCGGCTACGAGCAGGACCTCGACGGCCGCGACCTGGAGCACGTGAGTGTCGCCTGCGATCCTGGCTCGGTCGTCGGTGACGCCACGGACGACTGGGCCGTCATCAAGGCGGCCGAACCCCTGCCCGACGAGGCGGTCGTGATCGAACTGCCCGAGCGGCCCACCGTGGACGTGGGCGACCGCCTCTACATCGTCCAGCACCCGAACGGCGGAGTGAAGAAGTTCGCCGCGCGGCACAACGTCGTCCGCTACGTCGACGACGACGTCGTGCAGTACTGGACCGACACCGACCGGGGATCCTCGGGATCGCCCGTCTTCGACGAACGGTGGCGACTCGTCGCCCTGCACCGCCGCTGGACCCGGATCGGACCGCTCAGCGCGCAGGCGGAGTACCGCAACGAAGGCGTCCGGATCGAGCGGGTCGTCGCGGGCATGGCGCGCGCGGGGCTGAGGTGACGCGGTGGCGCTCCTGCTCGACCAGTTCTTCTTCGATCTCGACGATCCACAGGCCCGCGAACTCCTGGACGCGCTGCTGAAGGCGCACGACGGCAAGGAGGCCGTCAAGCGGTTCGTCGCGTCCGCCGGCCTGCTGAAGGCAGCCGTCGACTGGGAGGGACCCATGACCGACGTATGGCCACGCGTGCTGGAACACGGCGCCTCCGCGGGCAGATTACGGGCCCTGGTCCAGGTTGTCTCGCAGGACCCGGGCAGCACCGAGTACGAGATCTTCAAGGTGCTCCTGACCCAGGAACCGCCCATGGACGAGGCCGACCCGTGCGCCGCGCTACTGGTCGGCGGCGGGCGGTCGAGGGCGTTCATCGACCGGAGCGAACTGCGCGCGATCCTGCGCGAGATGCTCGAAGCGCGCGGCGGCCGGGTGCTGATCGTCGACGGCGACCGCAGATCCGGCAAGACCTGGACCTGGCATCTGCTCTGCCATGTCCTGGGCAATCACGACATCACGCCGTACAAGATCGACCTGTCGGCCTATGTGCCGCCCGTCAAGGTGGGCGACATCGTCACCGCGCTCGCCGACCAACTCGACTGGGATCTGGGGCACTGTGACCCCTTCGCCTCCGAGGACGCCCGGGTCAGACGGCTGGTGAATGTGGCGAAACGGCACATGCGCGCCCTTCGGAAGGATCACTGGCTCGTCTTCGACGGCCTGGTCGGGACGGCGCTGACCCCGCCGGCGCTGCGACTGGTGGAGGGCCTCGCGGAGGCGGTGGCCGAGGGGGAGACCGGTGACCGCCTGCACCTGGTCCTCATCGCCTACGACGGACGACTGCAGCCGTCCGTCGATCCGTACGTGTGGCGTACGCACCTGGGCCCGATCCGTGTCGAGGACCTGCGTGACTTCTTCTGCGAGATCGCGACGAGCGCCGGGGCACAGATCGCGCCGAAGGTCGCCGACCTCCTCGTGAAGGAGGTACTGCGCGAGGCCACCGGTGGCGACCACGACCCCGGCATCCCCCTGCCGCTGGAACGGATCTCCCATGTGGCGGCGCACCGCGGCCGGCAGCTCTTCCAGATGTACGGAGGAACAGGTGGCTGCTGAGTCCTCGTCCGCGCGGGAGGTCACCGAGGACGACGTCCTGAACCTGCTGCGATCCACCCCTGCCGCCGGTGCCCCCTCCGGCGCCGGCGACATCGCGCCGCTGCGGTGGGCCCTGCGCAGGAGGACGGCCCTGGTGAGCGCCTTCGACGCGGCGGAGCTGGTGGCGCACGGGCCCGGTGACACCAGGGCGGAAGCGGTCCTGCGGGAGTTCCTCTCCCACGACTGCGAGCGGGTGACCACCCGTCAGCACCGGCGCTGGCGCCTGCTTCCGGCCGTGCGCACCGCGACGCTGGAGCGACTGCGTACCCCGGACCGCCTGCTGGCCGCACTGCGCTCGGGTGCCGGGGCAGGACAGGACACGGCGCGGGAGTGCGCGGAGCGGCTGCTGACGGGCACCGCGCGGCCGCTCGACGAGCTGCGTCTGGAAGAACTGCACGCCGCCCTCACAATCGTCGGCTGGTTCGACGACGCGCCGAAGGCGCGCGCCGCGCTGGCCGAACGATCCCTCACCCTGCCCGGCACGGACGACATCAGCCGGCACATCGAACTGGTCAGGCTGTTCCAGCCGTTGGAGGCTCTGGCGGATCCCACCTTCTGCGGGCGCAGGCGGGAACTGCGGCGAGTGGACAGGTTCGTTCTGAAACCGTCCCGAGCACCAGGCTCGCCCTGCTGGCTGCTGATCCACGGCCCGGGCGGCGTGGGGAAGTCCACCCTCGTGGCCCGGTTCGTGCTGGACAACGTCACACGGGCCCGGCCGTCGGAGGGGATGCTCTTCGCCTACCTCGCCCTCGACCGCACGGACCTGGTGCCGGAGCAGCCGCTCACGGTGCTGGGCGAGGTGCTGCGCCAGCTGCGGGTGGCCTTGCCCGAACTCCACGCGCGTGCGGTGCCCGAGCTGGAGGGAGCCGTGCGCACCACCCTGCAGGCGGACAGCAGGGCGGAGAGCGAGCAGCGGGGCAGCAAGGGGCACAGGACGGGACGCCTGGGCGACGAAAAGGCCCTGATCGCGTTGTTCGCCCACATGCTGAGCAGAGCGTTGCAGCCCAGGAACCGGCCGGTCCTGCTGGTTCTGGACACGTTCGAACAGGCACAGCGCAAAGGGCCGCTCGCCCTGGCCCGGCTGCTGGACTTCCTCGAACTCCTGCAGACGGCATGCCCATGGCTGCGGATCGTCGCGGCCGGCCGCGCACCGGTCGACGACGAGCGGTTCACGCAACTGCCCCTCGAGGGCTTCGATCCCGACACCGCCCGGGCCTTCGTGCGCCGGCTGCTGCCCGGCAGCGGGCGGGAGTACGAGGCGGCGCTGCAGTCCATCGTCCGGACGGTCGGATCCGACCCGCTCAGCCTGAAGCTGGCCGCCGAGCTCTTCCGCAGGGAGGGGCCGCGGGCCCTGCGCGACGCGTCGCTGCGCCGCCAGGTCCAGCTGCGTCTGCAGCCGGAGGAGCGCCAGGGCATCCTCTACCGGCGCATCCTCGACCACCTGGAGGACCCCGATCTGCGCCGCATCGCCAGTCCCGGGCTGACCGTCCGCCGTGTCACCCCGGACGTCATCCGGAACGTGCTGGCCGGGCCGTGCGGGCTGGAGGAGGTCGACGAGCGACGGGCCCTGGCACTGTTCCGCCGGCTGCGGCACGAGGCCGCCCTGGTCGAGGACGTGCCGGGGCGGGAAGCCGTCGTCCACCGCGCCGACGTGCGCCGCGTGATGCTGCCGATGTTGCGCGGCGAGGGACGCGCCCTCGTCAATCGCATCCACCGCAAGGCCGTCGCCTACTACGCGGACCTGGCCCAGCGGGACCCCGCCAATGCTGCCGAGCACCGCGCCGAGGAGCTCTACCACCGCCTGTCCCTGGGACAGGCGTCCAAGACGCTGGACCGCCGGTGGATGCGCGAGGCCGGCCCGCTGCTGGACTCCGCCCTCGAGGAACTGCCCGTACGGGGCCGGATCTACGTCTCCGAACGGCTCGGCATCACCGTCGACCCCGGCCTCCTGCGCCAGGCCGACGACGACACCTGGAAACGGCAGGCACTGCGGGTCGGCACCGCGCGGCTGGCCGACGGCAGGGCCGAGGAGACCCTGAGCCTGCTGGAGGAACGTGCGGACCATGTGACAAAGGACGTCGAGCTGGCCGCGCTGCACATCCGGGCGCTGGCCCTGCTGGGCCGGACGGAGGAGGCGCGCAGGCTGATCGAGCCGGCGCTCGAACTGGCCTCCCGCGTCTCCGACACCCGGGGTTTCGTGGAGATCGCCGTGAGTGGCGCCCGTATCGAGGAGGACCTCGGACGCTTCCGGGCCGCGCGCGCTCTGCTGCGCGAGGCACGCCGGGCGGCGGCCCGGGCCCCCGGGCTCGGGGAAGTGCCTCTGCTGAGCGTCGCCGTGGCCGAACTGCGCCTGCACCGGCGGGAGGACAGCGCGGACACCATGGAGGCACGGCGGCTGCGGGAAGAGGTGGTGGAGCGCGTCGCCCGGCTCGGCCGGCGCGAGCGGGCCCGGCATCCCGCGCTGGTCCGCGAACTCGCCGCCGAGGTGGGCGACCAGGTGCCGGAGCTGGTGTCGCAGGCGGCCCGGCTGCTCGGAGTCGACGTCCAGGGCCCCGCCGGACAGGTCCTGCGGACATCACTCAGCGACGACGACGTGCGGGACCTCGCCGAGAGGACGCGGGAGGCGAGGAGAGGAACGGCTGCTCGCCGGGAGGACGGCTCCGGGGCGGAGACCGGGCCGGAGGGGGACTCCGCGACCTGGCTGGCCGCCAACAACAGCACCCTCCGTGGCACGGTCGTCGGCGCGTACATCGACAGCGGAGCCGAACACCAGCCATCCTGGAACCACGCCCTGGTGAGTACCTATCAGTTCGAGGTCGACCAGGCACAGTTCACGAAGAACAGGGCCGGCAGCCGACCTCGCTCACGGGTACCGGGGCCCCCGGTCACCTGGGACGCGGTGGTCGTCGTTCCTGGATTCATGGGCAGCGTGCTGGCGGACGCCGAGTCCGGCAGGCTGCTGTGGGGACACAAGTCCGCGACGGATCTGCTCCGTGCCTGGCTGCCCGAGGGAGCCCGTGCTCTGGAGCTCACGGCGGGCGAACGCGACAGCGACACCGGACGCGTCCGTCCCCTTGGCCTCCTGCGCACGGCCACCTGGGCGCCTCTGCTCGGCGGCCTGGAACCCTATACGCGTCTGGTGCGGCGCGTGCGGGAGTGCGCCGCCCGTCCTGAGGCCGTACTGGAGTTCTCCTACGACTGGCGCCTGTCCGCGGCACACAACGCGGCTCTTCTGGTGCGGGCGGCCGAGCGGCATCTGGAGCGCTGGCGGGCACATCCGGAGGTCGCACGCCTGGGCAGAGCACGGTACGGCAGATCGGAACCCCGGCTGGTGTTCGTCGCCCACTCCACGGGCGGCCTCGTCGTCCGCGCGGCGATGGCCCGCGGACTCGCCGAGCTCACCCGGCAGCTCATCTGCCTGGGAACACCCTTCCGGGGCGCCCCCAAAGCCCTGGAGATCCTCAGCCCACAGACATTCTCCGACCCGGTGGGGAGGGTGCCCGCCCAGCGGATGCGACAGCTCATGCGGACGATGCCCGGGTTCTACGACCTGCTTCCCGACTACCGCTGCGTCGAGGACGACGGGGGCGTACGTCGCCTGGAGCTCCAAGACGTCGAAAGGCTGGGCGGTGACGCCGCGCTCGCCGCGGATGCGCGGTTCACCCGGCGCGAAGGGGACGCGGTTCTCCTGCCGGGCGTCCAGGCCGTGGTGGGCGTCGGGCAGCCCACCGTGCAGAGCGTCCGCGTCGAAGCCCGCGGCACGGTCCGCCCGCTGATGAGCATGGTGCGGCTGCACAACGACGGAACGCCCTTGGTCGGTCCGCACGGGAGGGTCGCCCGGTGGGACGCCGACGGGGACGGTCTGGTGCCCCGCCTTTCCGCCGGTTCGCCGGGGCGCGCGGACTTCTTCGTCCCTGTCCGGTACGGCGAGCTGACGGCCCATGCCACCGTCCTGGACGTCGTGCGGAACGTGCTCGTGGAGGATGCCGAGCTGGGGCCGGAACCGATCGAGTCCGCCCCCGGATCGTCCCGGCGCGGCCTTGCGCGACCCCTGCAGGACGACGGGGGCATCGGGCTGCCCTCGTCCCATCGGCACGAGCTTTCCCTGACCGTGCCCGACGTCGTGGCGGCGGGACAGTACTGCCGGATCTTGGTCCACGGGGCCAAGTCGTCGGCTCGTGTGCGGTGCAGCCTCGCCGACGACCCCTCGTGGTCGGCGGAGTCCCCGGCCCGGCCGCACCGCGACGACGACCTGCTCGCCGAGACCAGATTCCCGTGGCCAGGGCTCTACCGGGTCACGGTGAAGGACGACTCCCGGTCCGCGAGCCGCATCGTCCTCGTTGCGGATTCGGGGGCCGGGGGCTGATCGGGGTTCCGGACATCGGCAGGGCACCAGTTCCCGGGCGGCCCGCGATCACGTATGGAGGCGGCCCGGCCTCGGCGGTGACACCGACACCGCATGCTCCGTCGGCTCAGTCACTGTGGCGCGACTGGCTGGTTGGTGAGCAGGGACTGGTATGCGGCGAGAACGATGTTGAGTGTTCGCAGCCCGCTGGGCCCGTCGGGGTGGGCGCGCTGCCCGGTGCGTGCGGCGGTGAGGAATGCCTCGAGCATGGCGGCGTCGAGGTCGGTGGTGCCGGGCTCCCAACGTGTCTGCGCCTCGTCTGTTCTGTAGCCGCGCAGGAGGGGTGGGAAGGCGTCGAAGTCGGCTGTTCCCTGCCGGCCGATGCAGGTCAGAGTGAGTCCGCCCCAGGTGGGGTGGGTGGGGGGATGGCTCCAGCTGCAGTCGATGGTGGTGACCAGGCCGTTGGCGTAGGTGAGAGTGATCAGCCCGGCCGTCTCCACTTCCGCTGGTTCGGCTCCGGACGCGAGGATCCGGTTGGCCTGGGCGTATACCTGCGTGGGTTGTTCGCCGTCGAGGAGTACGTCCATGAGGTCGGCGATGTGGACGGTGTGGTCCATGACGGCGCCACCCCCGGAGAGTGCGGGGTCGGCGAACCAGGGCTGTCTGAGGGCGGGGTTGGACGAGTTGTTGACACCGTGCACGCTGATCAGTTCGCCGATGGAACCGCTTGACACCGCGTGGCGCAGTGCGGTGAAGGCGGGGTGGAAGCGGACCGGGTAGGCGGTCATGAGGCTCACGCCGGCGGACTCACAGGCGTCGATCATGGCTTGGGCGTCCGCCGCCGTGGTGGCCAGGGGTTTTTCGCACAGGATGTGGGCGCCCGCTGCCGCGGCCTGCTCGACCAGCTGTCGGTGTCTGCTGTTCTCGCTGGTGACGATCACTGCCTGTGGGGCGTGGGACAGTGCTTCGTCGTAGCTGTCGGCGTAGGGCACGCCGAGGGCGTGGGCCAGGTTCTTGCCGCGTGAGGGATCGTCCGGAGCGCCGTCGGGGTCCGTGGTGATCAGTTCGACGTCGGATCGGTCGCGCAGCAGTTGCAGGTAGGTGGTGGCGTGGACGTGCGCGAAGGAGAGGATGGCGATCTTCATCGGGTGGGTTCCTCTGTGAGCGGGGCCGCGGGCACCGGCAGGTCGACGGCTCGCCCCGTGGCGGCGGACTTGCGCGCGGCGGCTGCCAGGCGTACGGCGGCTACTGCGTCGTCGGCGCTGACCCGGGGGGCCGGCCCGCCGGTGCAGGCGGTGGCGAAGTCCCTGATCTGGGCGAGGAACGGATCTTCTCCCCAGTCGCCGGTGGGCACGCCGTCGGTCTCGCCCGGGGCGCTGGAGGTGATGCGGAGGGCCGGGTGGGCGAGGGAGTCGTGGGTGAGCGTGCCGTTGGAGCCGGCGATGTGGAAGGTGTAGCGGAACTGGGTTGCGGGGGGTCCCCAGAGCCCCTGGACTTGGGTGATGACGCCGGAAGCGTGAGTGAGGGTGGCGCAGCCGGCTGCCACGGGTGCCTCGTCTGCGAGGGTTGTGTGGTGGGCGCGCTGGGTGGCGTGGATCCGTACGACGTCGCCGAAGAGCCAGCGGGCGATGTCCATGTCGTGCAGCATCTGGTCGGTGAGGATGCCGCCGGACAGGGCGGGGTCGGCGAACCACGGACTCCAGGTCGGGTACCGGCCGGCGCGGGTGAAACGGGCCACGGCGATGCGGCCGAGGTGGCCCTCGCGGATGGTGTGGCGGGCGCGTGCGTAGGCCGGAAAGTACCGCACGACGTGGGCGGGGAAGAGATGCCGGCCGGCCTGCTCGGCCGCGTCGGCCATGACGCGAGCGTCGTCGGTGGTCAGTGCCAGCGGCTTTTCGCACACCACGTGGGCGCCGGCGCGGAGGGCTTCCAGTGCGAGCTCTCGGTGCGTGGGGGTGGGAGTGCAGATGTCGGCGACGGTGGCGCCGTCGAGTGCCTGCCCGAGGGAGGTGGTCGCGATGGCTCCGAAGTCCTCGGCCAGGCGCGGCGCCTGGCCGTCCGTGGAGTAGATCCGTACCCGTGCGCCCAGGGCGGTCCAGGCGGGCAGGTGGGTGCGGGCGATGAAGCCCGCTCCGATCAGTGCGACGTCGAGTGTGGTCATGGACGCGTGCTTTCTTGGTCGTTGCGGGGCGGTGCGAGTCGCTCGCGTGGCGCGGGAGTGGCCTGGCACACGGCTTCGTAGGCGAGGCCCGGCGCCGTCCAGCGGGCGCCGGCCCGGATGAGGTGCGCCGCGGTCGTGGTGGTCGTCACGCCGACGATGTCGCGGATGCCTGCTGCGGTCAGTGCGCGGATCCCCGAGGGTGAGTCTTCGAAGGCCACACACCGACGGGGAGCGACGCCGAGCGCTCGGCATGCGGCGAGGTAGCCCTCCGGTGACGGCTTTCCGTGCGTGACCTGTTCGGATGTCACGACGACGTCGATGAGGGAGCGCACCTTGAGTGCGCCCTCGAGGATGCGCTCGGCCCACACCGCTCCCGCGCTGGTCACGACCGCGATGGGCACGCCTTGGGTGTGAAGGCGGCGGATGAGGTCGGCTGCGCCGGGAACGACGGGGATGGTGTGGGCCTGGTCGAGGATGAAGCGGGTCATGGCGGCAACGGCGCTGTCGACACCGGTGTCCGCCCAGGGCCCGGGCACGTCCGCAAGGACATCTGCCGGGCGCCGGCCCATGTAGTGCTGCTCGTATTCACTGTCGGAGACAGACAGGCCCCAGGCGTCAAAGAGGGCATGCCAGCTTCTGCGGTGGACGTCCTCGCTGAGCACCAGGGTGCCGTCCATGTCCAACAGGACCGCCTCGGCCAGGCCCAGGGGCAGGGCGCCGCCGCCGGTCATGAGGCGGCCCAGCAGAACAGCAGCGCCCCGGCGGTGATGTCGCCGGTGACGGAAGGCGGCTGCACGGATCCGGGGGCCGAGTCCAGGACGACGACGGGACATGCGGCGGACAGCTCACGGGCTCGGACCGCGTCCGCGTCGAAGGTGATCACTTTCTGGCCGACCTTGATGTTCTCCCCCTCGGTGACATGGGCGGCGAAGCCGCTGCCGCCCAGCCGCACGGTGTCGATCCCGAGGTGCACCAGGACGCCGGTGCCGTCAGCGGTCTTGATGACGAAGGCGTGGGGGTGCAGTTTGACGACCGTTCCGCTGACGGGTGCCACGGCATCCACCGGGCCGGCCCCTGCGTCCGGGTCGATGGCCACTCCGGATCCCACCAGTTGGCCGGCGAACACAGGGTCGGGCACCTTGCCCAGGGCCATGAGCCTGCCGGGGAGGGGGGCGTAGACGGCGAGGCTCACAGCAACTCCTTGATGTCGTCGGCGAGCGTCTCCGCCTCCGCGCCGACGACCACCTGCACCACCGTCGCGGAGACAAGCACGCCGTGCGCACCGGCCTGCTTGAGAGCCTGGACATCCACGGCTGCCGGGTCTCGTACCTCGGTACGCAGCCTGGTGATGCAGGCCTCCAGCTCGGCGATGTTCTCTGCTCCGCCCAGCCCGTCGACGATGCGCTGCGCCTTTGTTGACATCAGTTGCTCCTTGGGACCGCACTGCCGGGGCCGCCGATGGCGCACCCCACAGGCAGTGGTCATGACCAGTAATGACCAGACCGTAGCGCGCCGGGATGGGCGACGCAAGAAGCATCTGACGCGTCCATGACAATGCGTTGGCCGTAGTCACAAGCGGCGCAGCCCGCGGCTCGGCAGCCGCAGAACCCGCCCCCCTCCACAACACTCGACGCCGACACACCGCCTCGCGGGCCGGCCCCTGATCAGCCGACTGTCACCAAAGTCATGAGCGAGCACACCTAGGACCCGTCCGGCCGACCACGGCGGAGACGCGGGGTGTGGCACGCACATCTGCCGCGTTGTCGTCGGTTGCCGACGCTCCGCGTCGACGCCCTCCTCCGCCTCGCAGCCGCACGCACCACACCCCGCTCACCGGAACCGACAGGGCGCCGCCGCCTTCCTCCGCCGTGAGATCGCCCGGACAGGTCCTAGTCGGCGAGCGTCATGTGGACCTTGTACCGATCGGCACGGAACCAGGTGTAGGCGTGCTCGATCGGCTGCTTGCCGCTGTAGGCGATGCGGTCGAAGGTCATCACCGGCGCACCCTTGACAACTCCCAGCACTGCGGCGATCTCCGAGGACGCCGCTCCGGCACCGACCGTCTGCTCGGCCCGGTTGACGGGGTGGCCGTAGCGCGTGGCCAGGGTTTCGTAGATGGAAACGGTGAAGTCGACCTCGTCGAGGTCCGCAAGCAGCTCGGCGTCGTACCAGGCGTCGTCGACGGCGATCGGGGTTCCGTCAGCGAGCCTGAGGCGACGCACATGCCAGGTCTGCCGTCCGTCCGGCAGTTGGAGCGCCGCAGCGGTGGCGGCAGAGGGCGTGTCGCGCCCGACGGACAGCACCACGGTGCCCGGCTCCAGGCCGAGACGGCGCATGTCCTCATGGAAGGAGGCCAGACGCAGCTCGGAGCGGTGGGCCCGCTCGGCCACGAAGGTGCCGCGGCCGTGCACCCTGACGGCGAGCCCCTCGGCGACGAGCTGCCCCAGCGCTTCCCGGACGGTCACGCGGCTCACGCCGTGGTCGATGCACAGCTGGCGCTCGCTGGGCAGCGCATCGCCCGGGGCGAGCTGGTTGGTGCACATGTCAACCAGGATGGCGCGCAGCTGGGCGTGCTTGGGCAGCACGCCTTTGGCGTCGATCTGCTGCTGTCGTGCCATGGGGTTCCCCTTGACTGAGTGCGCCGGAGCGCCGCTGCACTGGTCATGACCAGTATGCACCCCCGGGGCGGCTCGCCGCTAAGCGGCAAGCCAGTGCACGGCATGACGCCGTCGCGCGACCACGGCATTGACACCTCTTGAGCCGCGGGGTAATTCTGGCAGGGCACTGGTCATAACCAGACAGGACCTGTACGGTCCACTTTCATTCCGGCGTCGCTCACTGCCGGACCCGGCCCCGCCGTCTGCCGCGGCCGTCTCCTCCAGCACGCACACCCATCGAGGTCGTCATGAGTGCAAGCACATCCGCCCCCGCCACCTCCTCCCGTCGCTCCGGACTGGGAAGCCTGCAGAAACTCGGCCGCAGCCTGATGCTGCCGATCGCGACACTGCCTGCCGCCGGGCTTCTGCTGCGGCTGGGGCAGGACGACGTGCTGGGCCGCTTCGCCGGCCTGAAGGATGCAGCGTCGGTGATCTCCTCCGCCGGAGGCGCGCTCTTCACCCACCTGCCGCTGATCTTCGCGGTCGGTATCGCCATCGGCTTCGCGAAGAAGGCCGACGGCTCGACCGCCCTGGCCGCGGTCGTGGGCTACCTCGTTCTGGACGGCGTCTTCGCCGCCATGTCCCCCATCGTCCTGCACAGCGAGAAGGACCCGTCGGGCGCGCAGGCGACCATCAACTTCGGGGTGCTGGGAGGCATCGTCATCGGCCTGCTGTCCGCCGTGCTGTGGCAGCGCTTCTACCGCACCACGCTCCCGCCCTACCTCGGATTCTTCAGCGGCAGAAGGCTCGTGCCCATCATCATGTCCGTCACGGCCCTCGTCGTCGGTGTCCTGATGAGCCTGCTCTACCCGCTGTTCAACAACGGACTGACCGCCGTCGGCGAAGCCGTCGATCAGAACAGCGTCATCGGCGGCGGCATCTACGGCATGGCCAACAAGCTGCTGATCCCCCTGGGCCTGCACCACATCCTCAACTCCGTCGTGTGGTTCATCCTCGGCGACTACAACAACGTCCACGGCGACCTCAACCGCTTCTTCGCCGGCGATCCCGACGCCGGAATCTTCATGACCGGCTTCTTCCCGATCATGATGTTCGCCCTGCCCGCCGCCGCCCTGGCCATCTGGCGCGAAGCACGGCCCGAGCAGCGCAAGGCAGTCGGCGGCATCATGTTCTCCGCCGCCCTGACCAGCCTGCTCACCGGCATCACGGAGCCGATCGAGTTCTCCTTCCTCTTCGTCGCCTGGCCGCTGTACCTCGTCCACGCATTCCTGACCGGCACCTCTCTCGCCCTGGTCAACGCCCTGGGCATCCACGACGGCTTCACCTTCTCCGCCGGCCTCATCGACTACGTCCTCAACTGGGGCAAGGCCACGCATCCCCTGATGCTCCTGCCCATCGGCCTGGCCTACGCCGCCCTCTACTACGTGCTGTTCCGCTTCGTCATCCGCCGCTGGAACCTGCGCACCCCCGGCCGCGAGGACGACGCCACCGAGCAGCACCAGACCGAGCCCGCCTCCTCCTGAGGCCACTCCCGCCCTCCGAAAGGATCCGCCCATGGCGCAGCGCGTCGTAGTCATCGGCTCCCGCAGCGGCCTTCATGCCCGGCCCGCCGCCACCTTCGTCCAGGCCGCCGGCCAGGCACCCGTCCCCGTGACCATCGCCGTCGGCGACAAGGAACCGGTCGCCGCCAACAGCCTGCTGGGCGTGATGACGCTCGGCGCCCGGTACGGCGACCGGGTCACGCTCACGGCAGACGGCGACCAAGCCGAGGCCGCTCTGGACGAACTGGCACAGCTGCTGACCCGGGAGCTCGACACGTGACGGTGACAACGGGCCCCACTCCTGTCCTCGTGCGTCGCGCACTACGCGACGGCGTCCGCACGCTCGGCCTGGCCGCCGGCTCCTCCCCTCTGGCGGCGGGATCCGGTCCGCAGGCCCGCGTGCAGGCCGTCCCGCACGGCCTCTTGGACCGAGGTCGACGTCGCCTCGTCCGCTGACTCACCGACATGACACGGACCGCGGCAGTCGTACCGGCGACTGCCGCGGCCGTCCGCAGAGAAGGAAACGACCCCGTGTGGTTCCGCCAGGGAAGCCGAAGACCACCACGCCGCCTCGTGCCCGAGCTGGACGACAGCGAACTGAGTCGAGCCGTGTCCCATCTGGAAGCCCAGATCGCCGCCCAGGGCGACAACCTCGCGGAAGCCAACGACCGCGGCGCCCTCACCTACCCCATCGAACAGGCGCTGCGTGAGCCGGGCAGTGACTGGGACCGGCGCATGCACCGCCTGCTGGTCCTCAGCTCGCTCCCGCAAGCCCCCATCCTGGCCCGCCTCTGGCGTGCCCGGCGCCCGGACTGCCCCGACGCCCTGCTCTTCCAGGCCAATGCCTGGCTCGCGCAGTGCTCCGGTGACGGTGCGGCGCATGATCTCGGCCCGGTCCTCGCCTTGGGACGGCAAGCGGCCGAGCTCCTTCCGGCCGACCCGGCGCCCTGGGTGGCCATGCTCACCTGCTACCGGTTGACCCGGGCCGGTGGCGCCCATGTGCGATGGGCATGGGAGGCGGTCAAGGCGAGGGACCCGTGGAACCGCGAAGCCCATATGCAAGTGCTGCACTATCTGTCCCCGCGTGAATGCGGCTCTCATGCGGGGATGCTGCAATTCGCGGACGCGGTCCGAGCTCAGGCGCCAGCGCGTTCGCCGGTTGCCGCACTGTCACTCACCACCAGCCTCGCCCAATACCTCGTCCTGCAGGAAGCCGGAGGCATCACAGGACTGACCGCACACCGGCACTGGGATCAACCCCACCAGCGCGCTCTGGTCGACGAGGCCCTTGCCGCCTGGCCGCAACCGGGTCACCTCGCGCACGCGGAGGCGCTCGCCGACCTCAATCTCCTCGCCTACGTGCTGGCCAAAGCCACTCGCCTGCGCGAGGCACTGCCGGTGTTCCAGGCGATCGGCCCCGTGGTCACCTCTTGGCCCTGGCACGAAGACGGTGAGCCCCTGGAAGTCTTCCGCGACTGGTCCCACCGAGCCCGGCGAGCCGCACAGCGGCGTTGACGGCGCTTCGCTGTCCGTTCCACGGCATGAGCCGACTTCGGCACTCCTTTCCCGTTGACAGGCGACGCCAACTTACCCAAACTGGTCATATCTGGTTATTACCAGTTGTCGATCAAAAGCCGAGGCCCGTCATGCCACTTCAAGCGCCCCCTCAGCGAGGACCATCGACGGCACCCACCGGGGCCTCGGCGGTGTCCGACGGCTTGAACCGCGGCGAATCACGCAGTCCCGGCCGCACGCCCGGCGTGGCCGCGGCCTGCCTGGCCATCGCGCTGGACAGCGCCGACACAGCAGTGGTGCCGCGCCTACGTCGCCGCGTGCAGGCTTTCCTGACAGAACAGCGCACGCCTGAGAGTTCCATGGAAACCGCCCTGCTCGTCGCCTCGGAACTCATCACCAACGCACTGCTCCACGCACTGCCGCCGGCCACCCTGCACATCCACTGCAACGAACCGATCGGCCTGCGCGTAGAGGTCACCGACGGCGGGCCCAGGCAAGCTCCCCCGACGCCGGCACCGGAAGACGAACACGGTCGCGGCCTGAACATCGTCGCGGCCGTGTCCACGCGGCAGGGCACATACACCCATGCACAAGGCGCCACACACTGGGCAGAGGTTGCCGCTTGAAGGCTCTCTGTGGCGATGACCCCGGCCCGCCGTTCGAACGGCCTGGGCCGACGCGGTTCAGCTCCGCACCGGGGTGAGCACCACGAAGTCCGCGTTCGAGGGGTCGAGGCAGACGGCCAGCCGGCCGACACCCTCCGCGTCCACCGGACCCATCTGCACACTGCCGCCGTTCTCGGTGACCCTGGCGACCGCGGCGTCGCAGTCGGCGACGGCGAAGACGGGGTGCCAGTACGGCCGCCCGTTCGCCAGGGCGAGGTCCTCCTTGGAGACCTCCATGAGGCCGCCGTGCATGCGCTCCTCGGGAAGCCCGCCGGGCGTGATGAGGGTGTACGTGCCCCCGCCGCCCGGCAGTTCCATGGCGCTGAACTGCCAGCCGAGGACGCTGCCGTAGAACTCCTTCGCGGCCGCACCGTCGCTCGTGTACAGCTCCACCCAGGACAGCGAGCCCGACTCGTCCACAAGCTCGGCACCCTTGTTCTCCCCCGGCTGCCAGACGGCGAACTGTCCCCCCAGCGGGTCGCTGTACTGCGCCATCCGGCCCCAGTTGTCGAGGTCCATCGGCGCCACCCGAACCGTGCCGCCCGCGCTCTCCACGGCCTGGGTCGTGGCGTCCGCGTCGGTGACACTGAAGTAGATCATCCAGGCCGAGCGCGCGCCCTCCTCGGTGAGTCTGCCGAGCCCGGCGACGATCTTGCCGTCCTTCCGGAACATCCCGCCTTCCATGTCCTCCCCCTCCCCCATGGACTCGTAGTCCCAGCCGAGCACCGCGCCGTAGAAGGCCGCGGCGGCCCGGACGTCAGGGGCACCGAGGTCGAGCCAACAGGGGGAGCCGGGCGCGAAGTCAGTGGTGATCATGGCGATTCCCTTTCGCAGATCCTTTGTGACCTCAGCGTGACACCCGGCACCGACAAGCGCCCGCCGACCACGCTGCGTTGATATGAGCGTCCCGCCAGGACGACGACCACTCCTTCGGGCGCCGCCCGCTGGGTGGGGTGAGGCATGCAGGACACTGGTCACATGGAAACGTACGACGCTGCCGTTTCCTCCTTGCGGAAACGGCTCGGCGGGGCACTCTTCAGCCGTGTCGCGGGCCCCGAAGGGCCCCAGAACCGCGCACGGATCCACGAAAGGGCGGGACCGCGCTGGTTCGGCCCCGACCGGCCCATCCGAGTGGTGCACAGTGACGCGTCGATGTTCATCGGAGGACTGCGCGCTCTGCTGCTGCAGTCCCTGCATCCCCTTGCCATGGCCGCCGTGGCCGCGCATTCCGGCTATCGCGGAGATCCATGGGGGAGACTCCAGCGCACCAGCACGTTTCTCGCCGTGACCACCTTCGGCACGGCCGACGACGCCCAGCATGCCGTCGACCGTGTGCGTGCCATCCACGAGAGGGTGCGGGGCGTGACCGACAGGGGCGAGCCCTTCCACGCGGCGGACCCACATCTGCTCGGCTGGGTGCACGCCGCCGAGACGGACAGCTTCCTGCGTGCTCACCAGCGATACGGCGCCCATCCGCTGGACGCGGCCGGGTATGACGCGTACGTCGCGGACACGGCCCGTGTGGCAACGGCCCTGGGAGTGATCCATCCTCCGCGCAACCGGGCGGAACTGGCCGCACGGCTGGCCTCCTACCGGCCGGAGTTGCGGGTCACGCCGGAGGCTCGCTCCGCCGCGCGCTTCATCCTCGTCCGGCCGCCGTTGCCGCTCGCGGCGCGGCCGGCCTACGGCGTGCTCGCGGCCAACGCGGTGGCCGGTCTTCCGCCGTGGGCGCGGGGTCCGCTGAGGCTCTGGCGTGTACCGGTGATCGAGGACACCGCCGTACCGCTGGCCGGTCACGCCCTGACCGGCGCCATCCGATGGGCCATGACCTCTCCGCCCCCGAGCCCGGGACCGGCCGTCGGCACTGCATGAGGTGGCCGAGGCCGGCTGACGCCAGAGTTCAGGCGTCCGCAACCGTCGCGGTGACGTGCGTGCCGATCTCGACGGTGCGGCTGACCGTGCAGAGCCGGTCGTGGGAGACCCTGACCGCCCTGGGAGCGATGACGCGGGCGCGATCGCCGTTGTCGCCGTCCGGGAAGGCGACGGCGAAGGTGACCACGAGGTCGGTCATCCGGTTGCCGAGCTCGTCGCTGATCTTGTTGCCGGTCACGGTGACGGCAAACCTGGTCGGCTCTGCGTGGCGGCTGGTCGCACCGTCGACGTCCGCCGCGGTGCAGCCCCCGATCGCGGCGAGCAAGAGCTCGACAGGGGTGAAGCCGGTGCCGTCCTGGGGGTCGGATCCGGTGACGAAGTCGATCGTGCCACCGCGAGCGTTCGACGCGGTGAAGTGGCCGGTGCCGGTCCGCTCGATGGTGACACACCGCAGGGTGTTCTCGGTCATGCCGACGACAGTAGTGTCGCGCTGCGCAGACCACCCGGGAATCGGGCCGTGAAGCGGTAGGTCATGGCGGATCCAGGTCCCCCAGGCCAAGCCGGGATGCGCCCGTCAGTGCGCTCCGGCCGCCGATCTCCTGCGGAGGACCATGACAGCGGTGTCGTCACTGCGCGCCCCGGCGGTGTGCCGGTGAAGCTCCCGGTAGAGGGTCGGCGCCACTTCGCCGGCCGGGACACTCCCCCAGGCCGCGGCACGCTCCTCCAGCGGATAGAACCTGCCCGAGGGGTCGCGGGCCTCGGTGACGCCGTCCGTGCACAACAGGAGAGCGGCGTCCAGAGGGAAGGCGAACCATTCGACGGTGCGCGGCGCCGGAGCCAGGGAGTCGAGGCCCAACGGGACACTCGGCTCGTCCTGGAGCGGCGGCCCGGCGTGTTCGCCTTGCAGAAGCAGAGGCGGGATGTGACCGCAGTTGACCGCCTGGACTTCCAGCTCGGAGCCGATGCCGAGAACCAAACCGGTGACGAAGCGCTCACGCTCACCCACGTGCTCGGCAAAGGAGTTGTGCCGCAGAACCGCCTCCTCGAGAAGGTCCACCACGCCGGTGAGCGTCGGCTCCGCCATGGCGGCCTCGCGGAAAGCACTCAGCGCGGCGTAGGCGGCGCCGATGGCGGGCAGGCCCTTGCCCTGCACGTCACCGATGAAGACGCGGCTGCCGTACGGCGAGGCCACCACCTCGTAGATGTCGCCCCCGACCCGGCTGTCCTCCTCCACGGGCTCGTAAAGCCCATGGACGAGCAGCTCATCGGTCACGAGGGGAAACGGCCGCAGAATCTGGCGCTGCAGAGCGGCCGCCGCGGACCTCAGCCGGGCTATCTCTCCTTCGCGGCGGATCCGCTGCGCCGCACGGGCCACGCTCAGGCCGTTGAACACCAGCGCGAACACGACCACCACCAGATTGGCCCCGGCCGTCTCCAGTGGGCTGTCGATCAGAGAGCCGATGATGACCAGCGTCACCCAGACCGAGGCTACGGCGGTCTGCCGAACGGTGCCCCGCCCGGCGATCAGCGCGGGAAGGACGACGAGAAAGGGCGCCAGTCGCGTCTCCCGGCCGAAGCCGACGCCGCTCACCACAAGGGCCGCGGTGAACCCCGCGAGCCAGAACACCATGGCCCGCCAGGAGAGGGACCTGACTCCTCCACTCCGGCTGCTCACCGTGTCCGGGGCATGTGGACCTGTCGTGCTCACCTTTTCTCCGCTCTCGCGGCCGCCCGCGCGCGGGCGTCGGCCACCGGGCGACCGGGGCAGACGGCAGGTCGGCGAACGAGTGCCTCCTCAACCACCATCCGACTCTTCCGGACGGGGTGGCAACGCGAGACGGGGTGCCAACGCGAGACATCACGGCGGGCGCCCTGCGGTGCCATAGTCCTGATGGACGCCTCCCTGCCCATGATCTATCACCTCAGGAGCCACTTCCTCGTCAGCTCCAGCACCTCCGCGCGGCTGCGTGCGCCGTGGTCGGCGGCGATGAAGTGGTTGCCGATCCGCAGCGAGAAGGTGATCATGCAGCGGACCTCGACATCGTCCTCGTCGGAACAGATGGAGGCGAACAGGGAGCGCAGGTATTCCATGCGCCGGTTGTCGACGCGGCGGAGTCGCTGAGCGACGGCCTCGTCGCGCCGGGCCCAGTCGCGGATCGCGAGTTCGGCGGTGGTGCCCGTCAGCGGACTGTCGCCGGACCCGGCGATCGTGAAGAGGCGCCCCAGCTTGGCCCTGGCGTCTCCGCCGCCGCTCTCGACCCGCTCGATCACCGCCTCGGTGACCTCGCGCTCCCACGTGTCGAGTATCTCGGTCAGCAGTGCGCCCCGGTTGCGGAAGTACCCGTAGAAGCCGCCCTTGCTGACGCCGAGTGCCTGCGCCAGCGATTCGATCCGGACAGCCCCCGGACCGCCGGCGGAGAGCGCCCGCAGTCCCTCCTCGACCCACTTGCGGCGAGGCGTGCGGGCAAGGGCCATGATGTGTCTCCCCTCACGGGCCCCTGTCTATACGAAGGCGTATAGACAGGGCTAGCCTTCATCTATACGGCATCGTATAGATAGGGGCCGGCTCATGAGACTCCCTTCGACCGCACACACGTCCCGTCCCTGGCGGATCCACGAGATTGCCCGCGACTTCCACGTCGAGGACGTGTGGGCGCTGCCGACACCAGGCGGCCCCGACGATCTCCCGTACCTGGTGCATCAGATCGCGAACGGCACGGACGACATCTCCTCCCCGGCGTACCGCATGCTCTTCGCGCTCCGCTGGAGGCTCGGACGGCTGCTCGGCTGGGACAAGCCCAGCGCCGGAGTCGGCGCCCGGGTGCGGACGCTGCGTGACCGGTTGCCGGCGGACCTCCGCGAGGCCCCGCGGGGGCCCGACCCCCGTTCGGTTCCGTTCACCTCCGTCTACCAACTGCACGACGAGTGGGCGGCCGAGACAGCCAACCGGACCGTGCATGCAGTGATGCACATCAGCTGGGTGCCGGACGGGGCCGGTGGCTACCGCGGCCAGATGGCCGTCCTGGTGAAGCCGAACGGACTTCTCGGCGCGGTGTACATGGCAGGTATCAAGCCCTTCCGGTACGTGGGCGTGTATCCGGCGCTGATTCGAGCGATGGGACGCACGTGGCAGGCGAAAACCGCCGAAAGAAAAGGGGGCTGACGACGCCCAGCGGAGGGTCGCGCATCGCCCGGGCGAGCGCGAGCGGCCGCCGTTCAGCCCGGCGGGCCGGTGCTCCGGATCCAGGACGTCGGGACCGATGCGGTGATTCGGTCGAGCCGGCGGGCTATGCCGGTCAGCCAGGCATCGAGATCCACGAGCACGGGCTGCACCACTGCCTGTTCCGTCACCGTGCGCGTCGGCCGTCCACCGTCGGGTACCGGCTCCGGCCGGTTCGGCTCGGCGCCGCCTGCCCGGCGCACCGGGTCGGGCGGAGGGCCGGACGAGGTGAGGTCGAAGCGCAGCAGGCGATGGGTGCCCTGCAGTGTCTGCTGGGCGACGATGAGGACCGCGTGCCAGTCGGCGGGCGCATGCTCCTGGGCCCTGCTGGGTTCGTTGCGGTACTGCGCGTACGCCGCCTCGGCCAGCCGCAGACGGTGCAGCAGCGGCAGGGTCGGCAGCGTTGTGCGTGATGCCGAGGGGTTCGTCAGCAGATCGGCGGTGGGCGGGATGAGGGCTCCGCACGCCCGGAGGAGATCGGCCATCGTGCGGCGGACCTCCCGCTGCCCACCGGCCGGCCAGGCCAGCAGTCCGCACAGCAGACCGATGACGCTGCCGGTGACGACATCAATCAGACGTACTTCGGCCAACTGCCAGTTCACCGGTGTGACTTGGGCGAACACGAGGGCCACCAGAAAGGTGAACAGGCCCTGTGCGCAGACGATGCCCAGGAGCGGCCCGAGGATGAACGCCATGAGCATGACCGGTACGAGCAGGGCCGCATAGACGTCCGAATGCTGTCCCACAGTCAGCAGCAGGACGCCGGCAGCCGCAGCCCCCACCAGATTGCCGACGATCGCCTGCCGAACCGCGCCCCACGTCGCCCCCACGGTGGTGCGTCCCAACGTCAGCACCGCCAGCAGGACCCAGAACCCATGGGCGAGGTCGAGCGTGCCTGCCACGAGCCGGGCCGCTGCCAGTCCGAGTGCCACCCGTAGCGCGTTTTGGAACCACACCGAACGCCGCGTGAGATTGGCGCCGATTCGCCGGGCCCACAGCTTGTGCGGGGCCAGGTCGGCGTACCAGAACACATCCCCCGCGGCCGGCGGTGGCGTCCGCCCGCGTTCCGCGATGCCCAGTGCGGTGACCGCGACCCATGCGGCCGCTGCGACTTCGAGCACAGCGGACTGTTTCCGCAGTACGCCGATGTCCGACCGCTGAGGCGGCACGCTCCGCCGGGTACGTTCCGCCTGAAGATGTTCCATCGACGCTTCCAGGGGCACGACCGACGGAATCCCGGCGCCGGCCCGTAGTGCCGCGCCGGCCGACGCGCACACGTCCGCGACACGGGACAGCAGGTCGTCGCACGAAGGGTCGGTGACCGGCGCGGCACCGTGCCGCGCCGACAGTTCGGCGAGCCCCTCCAGGAGACGGCGGGACTCCGCGCCGGCCTGGGTCAGCGCCCGGTCCTTGCGCCCCGGACCCGTAGGGCGCTTGCCTGGTGGCACGTTCGACAACCTCAGCTGCTCCCCCCGGTCACGAAGGTGTCCGACAGGAACGCGGCCGACCGCGGCGGCAGCGGCTGTTTCGAGGGCGTCGGCCAGCCGTACGCGATAGCTTGGCGCAGGCCTGCCGGGCCAGAGAAGTGAACTGCAGGCGGCGAGCGCCAGAACGCCCACGCCCGCCCCTGCGAGCCGGGACAGCAGTGTCTGCGGGGCGTAGGGCGGGAAGCACGCCAGGATGTAGAACAGCTGGAGGCCCGGTGCCGCCCCCGCGCTGCGAGGGCCGCCGACCGGGGCGAAACCCAGCACGAACCCGACGGTCGCCATCCCGGCCACAGCCGCCCAGGTGCTTGCCGCGAGTGCCGTGCCCAGGGCGACGAGCATCAGGCCGAACGGCAGCGCGCGCAGCATCACCTCCGCCCGCTGCCGGCCGGCTCCGGCGATAGAGGACAGCGGCCCCAACGCGATCGGGGCAAACAGCGCGTAGAGCGCCGCCACGGGCTGCTCGAATCCGTACAGACAAATGTAGAACCCGGCACTGGCAGCGACCGTGGTCTGCGCCGCCCGACGCAGCACCGTCATCCGAGCCACTTCGCGGACCATCCCCGCCTCCGGCTGCTTCACTGCTGTCGCGGTGGCGGCAGGCGCAGTGATCCCGGCGTCGTCGCGTCATGCCTGCCTTGGACCATTGTCGGACCGCTGCAGGTGAAGTGCATGCCAGAGCGACGAACGCGGCGTTCGGCACCCAGGAGCATCCCGGAGCCCTCTCATCCGGACCCCCACGCCGCGGCCGCACGGCACAACGGCGTGCAAGGGCTTGCCGCGCGCCGTGGCGTGGCGCCGCGTGCGCGGCAGCGTCCGCGGCCCGGTCCCGGGCCTGAGATCGGCATGTCGCGGTCGCGCTCGCCTGCACAACGCCAGGGGGTGGGCCCGCCATCAGTCACGGAGTGCCGACGGGCAGGCTGAGGGGCGCGCCTTCAAGTGCCGACTCCCTTACCGCCGCGGCAAGCGGGACCGCGAAGACCCACAGAGTGCGTGGCCTGTTTCCCGCCCCCCTTGCTCATCGCCCCCGATGCGGCGCCCACGCAGTCCGCGCGGGAGACGCCTGACCGGTGCGTCCGCCGTCGTCCCACTCCGGCTCGCCCGCCGGCTGATCCGAACGGCCAACGCCCATGACTTCCAAGGGACTTCTTGCCCGCGCGGCGGCGGCGCCGCCATTCGGCCATTCTCCTGCCCGGTCCGTGGACAGAGACCGCTCTGAATGGAACGCTCGCTACAGAGACCCGGGTTACCGGGGGCTTGTTCCCGCCGACCGCCCGCCCCGGCCGCGTTCCCCGCCCCCCGCACCAGCCCGAGGTCCTCGCAAAGCCGAGTCCTCGCAAGCCCCCACCTTCCTCGCCGAGGGGAGCTCACCGCATGAGGGTCCGTGCCACCCCGGCGGCACTCGCCGCCATCGTCGTCCTCGCCACCGCCGCCAACCTCGCAGCCGCCGCCCCATCCGCCGCCGCGCCCGCGGCCACCGAGCCTGCGGAGTTCTCCGTGGACACCACGTCCGACGCGGTGGACGCCGACCCGACGGACGGCCGGTGCCTCACCGCGTCCGGCGCGTGCAGCCTGCGCGCCGCGGTGATGGCCGCCAACGCCCGGCCGGGCAGCACCATCACGCTGCCTCCCGGCCACTACCGGCTGACGATCCCGCCCGACCCCCGGCTGATCACCGGCGACCATCCCGATCCCACCACGGGCGACCTGAACGTCGACGCACCCACCACGATCAGAGGCGCCGGTGCGCGGAGCACCGTCATCGACGCCGACCACCTGGACCGGGTCTTCCGCCTGCGGGCGGACACACACATGTCCGATGTGACCATCACCGGCGGAAGGGCCAGACAGCGCGAACTGCCCTTCACCGACACCGGTGGCGGCGGCATCGCCAACGGACGGCATCTGACGCTGCGTCGGGTCGCCGTGACCGGGAATTCCGCCGGCTACGGCGGCGGCATCTTCAATGTCCCGGACTCCCGTCTGGATCTCGTCGACAGCACGGTCAGCGCCAACGCCGCCGGAGAGGCCGGGGGCATCCGATTCGACGACAGCGGCACCGTGACGAACTCGACGATCGCCGACAACCGGGTGACGAACCCCGGCGACCGCCCCGGCAGCCTCGGCGGCTACGGCGGAGGCATCGACATCCGCGGCCTGGGGCCGGTGGAGATCCTCAACTCGACGATCACGGGGAACCGTTCCAGCGACGCCGGGGGCGGCATCAACATCGCGCCCGCCTACCTCGACAGCCTGCCGGCGCCCCTCCCCGACGTCATCGATCTGCCGCTGGGGCGCCTGGCACTGCGCAACTCCGTCGTGGCGGGCAACACCGTCGACGGCGCGCCCGCCGACTGCGCGAAGGCCTTCGCCACCATCGCGTCGCTGGGCCACAACATCGACGGCGACGGCAGCTGCCGGCTCACCGCCGGGGGCGATCTGCCCAGCCGTGAGCCGCTGATCGGACCGCTCGCGGACAACGGCGGCCCCACGAACACCGCGGCACTGCTGCCGGGCAGCCCCGCCCTGGACGCGGCCGACGGCTGCCCGGCCACGGATCAGCGCGGCGTCACCCGTCCCCAGGGCGCCGCCTGCGACATCGGCGCCTACGAGCACACGCCTTGATCCCCGACCCAGCACCGGCACCTGGAGCGATGGATGAGAGCCCCGAGCCTGCGCCACACCCTGACCCGCGCCACCGCCGCCGTCGCGGCCCTGCTCCTGTCACTGACCGTTCCCTCGCCCGCGGCCCGCGCCGATTCCGGCCCCGGCTCCCTGGTCGTGCGCACCGACCGGGGCTGGCTGCGGGGCACCGCTGCCGGCGACGGCGGGCGCGTCTTCCAGGGGATTCCGTTCGCCGCCCCGCCGACCGGTGAGCGGCGCTGGCGTCCGCCGCGACCCACCGCGCGGTGGTCCGGCGTGCGCAACGCCACCGCACCGGCGCACCCCTGTGCCCAACTGCCCCTGACGCTGCTCCCCGACGGGGGTCCCGTCCTGCCCGGCGAGTCCAACCGCACCGGGAGCACCACGGAGGACTGCCTGTACCTCAATGTGTGGACACCCGCCCGCACCGCTGGCCGGCAGCTGCCGGTGCTGGTGTGGCTGCACGGCGGGGGCAACGTCTACGGAGCGGGCAGCGACTACGACGGGGCGGCACTGGCCGCACGCGGCGTGGTCGTGGTGACCGTCAACTACCGCCTCGGAGCACTGGGGTTCCTCGCGCACCCCGCGCTGTCGGCCGAGAGCACGGACCGTGCCTCCGGCGACTTCGGACTGATGGACCAGCAGGCCGCGCTGCGCTGGGTGCGGCGCAACATCGGCGCCTTCGGCGGCGACCGGAACCGGGTGACGCTCGGCGGCCAGTCCGCCGGATCGGCGGACACCTGCCTCCACATCGCCTCGCCGACGGCGAAAGGCCTGTTCCACCGGGCGATCCAGCAGAGCGGAAGCTGCGCCGCGGACGGCGCTCTGACACCGCTCACGCTCGCAGCGGCCGAGCGGAGAGGAACCGGCTTCGCGGCCTCGGTCGGCTGCGCCGACCCGTCGACGGCCGCGGCCTGTCTGCGGGCCGTGCCCACCACCGACCTCATCCGCGCCACCGGTACGGGGATCGCGTCGCTGTGGGCCCCGAACACCGGTACCCGCGTCCTGCCCCGTGCTCCGCGCACGGCGTGGACCGAGGGACGCGTCAACGCGGTGCCGACGCTGAGCGGCAACACCCACGACGAATACCGCTACTTCACCGGGCTGTACGTGGATCTGCTCGGCGGCGGCCCGCTCAGCCCCACCTCGTACGCCGCCCTGATCAGACTGCAGTACGGAGACCGCGCGGCCGCGGTCCTCGACACGTACCCCGCCTCGGCGTATCCGTCGCCCAACCTCGCCTATTCCGCCGTCGGCACCGACGAGCACTTCGCCTGCCCGGCACGGGCCGACAGCCGGCTGTACGACACCCGGGCGCCCGTCTACGCCTACGAGTTCGCCGATCCCCAGGCACCGCCGTTCATCCCGGCACCACACACGCCGCAGGGCGCTTTCCACGCCTCCGAACTGGCCTATCTCTTCCCCATGGACGCGGTGCCGCCCCTGACACCTGCCCAGCGTGGACTGTCCGCCACGATGACCGCGTACTGGGCCCGGTTCGTGGCCGATGGCGATCCCAACGCACCCGGGACTCCCGCCTGGCCGCGCTACACGACCGACGGGGACCGCGTCCAGGTATTGGCACCGGACCGGGTCGGCCCCACCACCGGGTTCGCGGCCGACCACCACTGCGACTTCTGGCAGTCCCCGACTCACCGAGGGGCGGTGGGGTGAGGTTCACGCGGGCGCTGGTCCGGGGCGCCGGACCAGCGCCGGCCGATATGGCAGTGCCCAAAGGCCCTGGCCAATGCGAACCGGGCAACGGGCGACGGGGCCCCTGGCCACGGTGGCCGGCTTCTCCCGGGACGTCAGTCCCTGGTCGTGACGCCGCGCGACGGGGCGTCCTCACCCGGACCGCCCCGTACCGCAACGCCGTTGTGTGCCGCCAGCGCGAGCAACGCCACGCGCAGCGGTCCGGTCTCCAGCACGGTACCCGGCTCAAACCAACGGGCCACCGCTGTTCCGCTCGCCATCCTGAGCGTGAAGCGCGCCAACTCGTCCGCCACCTCAGGGCGGTCGCGAACTGCGAAGACGGAGCCCGCCGAATCCCGGGCCCAGTCGACCAGCGCGTCGCGGTAGCGACGCACCTCGGCAACGGCCGCCGCACTGGCGTCCTGCTGCACCATGCCCAGCCCGAGCAGCAGCTTCACACCGTGCGGGTGACGCTGGAACGCGTCCGCAACCTCCGCGAGAAAGGTGTCCAGACGCTGATCGACATCGGTGCCCGGCACCTCGGCCGGGGGCAGGGCAGCCAGCAGCGTGGTCCTGGCTCGCTCCAGCACAGCGACGTAGATCCCGTCCTTGCTGCCGAAGTGCCAGTAGATCGAGCTGACCGGCAGACCGCACGCGGCGGAGATCATCGAGATGGAGGTGGCGGCGTACCCGTGACGCGACATCAGTTCGCCGGCACTGTCCAGTATCAGGTCACGGGACCGCTCACCGCGGTCCTGGGCCGGTGCCTCCGTCATACGGCCGACTCTAGAGGAAACACGTCGCCCGGATCGTGGCCGAAGACGCACGCCGGTCTCCGGCCTCATCCACCAAGGTGGGCCTCCGTGATCGCCAGGGCCGCCGCCATGATGCTCAGTTGCGGGTTCACCTGGGGGCAGCTGGGAAGCACCGAGGCGTCCGTGACGACGGCGGCCGAAGTCTCCGGCGAGCGTGAATCCGTGGTCGTTGCTCCAGCCGGTGAGGACGTGGTCCGGAGTGCGGTAGCAGGTTCCCGAGTTGACGACCATGGTGCCGCCGACGGCTCGGCCCACCGGAAGGAGCAGCGGCGGGTTGCCCACCGCGACGGTCGCTCCGCCGTCCCGGTAGAGCTCGGCGAACCGGTCGAGCGGTGCGCGCCGGCCGAACGACTCGGTGGGGTGGTGTTGTCCTTCTTCGAGGACGACGACGTCGAGCCCGGCCCGGGCCAGGGTCCGTGCGGCGATCGCCCCGCCCGCGCCCGAGCCGATGACCACGGCGTCGGCGGTGGAGCGAGCGGGCCAGGCATGTGCGGGCGTGCAGTCGAGCGGGGGATCCCTGCGGACGGGGTGGCGCGGTGCGAGACCGCCCTGGAGCATGCGCTCCGTTCCGGCCGCCAGGAGGACGGGCACCTTGAGGGCGTCCAGGAGCGGGAGGAGTGCGGGCCGTGCGGCGAGTCCGCCCAGTACGGACTCCCGTTGGGCTGCGGTGAGGGTGGCCAGTGTGCGTCCGGTGCGCGCCATCGCGTAGGCGTCCACGCCATGCGCCGCTGCCCGTAGGCCGGTCCGGGCGGCGAGCGGCATCCCGGTGAGGAGCGTCTCCAGTCTGGCGGGGACGCGTCGGGGCCAGTGGGCGGTGCCGTCGTCGGCGATGAGGGCGGCCACGAGGCCGGTGAGGCTCATCGGGTGCCCACTTCCGCGTGGGCCGTGCCGTCGAGTGTCCATTCGGCCTCGGTGCGCCAACCGCCGAACCGCCGTCGCTCCAGCAGGATGTGCGCGTCGGCGCGTTCGCTGTTGCGGCAGATGGCGTGTCGGCCGTCGGGGTCGGTGTAGTCCATTGTGAGGGTGCGGTCCGCCGGCTGGATGACTTCGGCGCGGATGCGGCGCAGTCCGCTGCGGCCGGTGACCGTCCACGTGGGCAGGCCGATGGAGGCACGGAACCGGCCCGGTCCGGCCCAGCCGACCGCAGATCGCTCGACGCGGCGCGGCCAGGTGCGGCCGTGCCGGCGCAGGCGGAGGAAGACCAAGGGGGGAAGCCTGCGCAGGCCGGGGCGCATGGAGACGGCGGCGACGATCTCCAGGACGTCTCCGCCGCCGAGATCGGCGTGCAGCCAGGCCCAGCGGCGGGCGTTGCCGTGACCGTAGATCCGGGCTGAAGCGCCAGGGGCCGCGGTGAGCGTCAGCGTCGTGTCATCATGGGTGAAGGTGCCGTCGTAGGAGGCGCGTGCGGCAGGGAGTATCTGGGCGGCCGGGAGCAGCGGGGGAATGTGAACAGCGGCTCGTCCGCGGGCCGTTCGGCGAGCTGCCAGCGCAGAGCGCCGTCCTCGACCGATCCGGTCAGGTGGCCGGGCCGGACCGTGACTCCGTCGGCGCTGAAACCGGCCGGGTCGGGGGTCCACCGGGCGGGGCCGAAACGCGCGTGCCGAACGGGGCCTTCCTTGGGGAAGACCGCGGCCCAGCCGTGCGCGTAGGGCTGGGATCCGTCGGCGGGCGCGGTCAGTTCGTGGTGCAGCCACAGTCCGCAGCCGGTGGCCGGGTCGGTGACGGTGGTGTACCAGACCTCGGTTCGGCCCGGCTCACCGCGCCAGCGGGGTGCGAGAAGGGTGCCGGGATTCTCCCGTCGCGGGAAGCGGAAACTCGCAAGGAACGGGAGGAGTTGCGTGGCGAGGGGGAAGCGAAGGGTTCCTGTGCCGATCCGTACGCCGGCCTCGTAGAGGGTGTACGGCAGCACGGTCATCGAGGCGACGGGCCTGCGCGGGGTGATGGACTTCCAGCCGTCGAGGGTCAGCCGCCGGCCGTCGGCAGTGAACGTGACGCGATAGCGGATACGGCGTCGCGTGAGCGGCGAGATCTCCAACTCGCCCTCGGCGCGGGGATCGTCCGCGCGGCCGGCGATCCGTATCCGGCCGGTGGCGCGGGCCCCGGTCGTGCCGAGGAGCCGCATGACGCGCTCCGCCGAGACCGTCAGGTCGAGGCGTACCCGGCGGGTTCGGTCCTCGTCGTCGAGTCGCAGCGTGCCGAGCATCGTCTCGCTGAAGACGGTGCCGCGAACACGCGTGCCGCACTTCGCGGTTGTGATTGTGGCCGGGCTCATGCGAGGCCCTCCAGCATGATCCGCTCGGTCGCCGTCAGGTACTCCTGTGCCGCGCGCCGGGCGCCGGTCTCGTCGCCGGCCGCCACCGCGTTCACCACCGGCGCCAGTCGGCCGCGGGCGGTCCGGGCGTCGGTGAACGGGCCCCTGAGCGCGGCGCGCACCGGCAGATAGGCGTTGAAGAGGGTGTTGGTCAGCAGGACGTAGACGCGGTTCCCGGTGGCTCTGGCCAGGGCCCGGTGGACCTCGATGTCCGCGAGCTGTACGGCGTCGGCGTCGGGGGCCTCCCCCACGGCCGTCAGCAGGGCGCGCAGTTCGTCGCGTTGCCGGTCGTCGGCCCGGGCCGCGGCGCGTTCGGCGATCAACGCTCCGATGCTGCGTCGCACTTCGAAGACCTCACCGATCCAGTCGGGGCTGTGGCGTACCAGCATGGGCAGCAGATCGGCTCCGCCCAGGCGCAGGTAGTCCCGTACGCGCGTGCCGACCCCGTGCCGGGTCTCCAGGAGTCCGGCCTGTATGAGGCGTCCGAAGGCGTGCTTGAGGGTGGTGCGGGTGACACCGTACCCGTCGGCGAGCGTGCGCTCGGGCGGCAGGTAACTGCCGGCCGGGTGGCGTCCGGTGAGGATGTCCTCACGCAGACGGCTCTCCAGGACATCGACGATGCTTTCTCGGGGCAATGCCTCCACGCCGTCCTCCCCAGTGGCTCAGTGGATGAGCCACTCAACCAGTAGGGGTGGGCGGAGTCAATGGCCGACGAAAACATTGCGTTGCCTGTGAGCGTGCCCTGACATGTGTCATGTGATGCTGGCGTCATGACTGATCAGCGCGAGGTTGTCATCGTCCGCTGGCCAGGCCGGGCCCGTTCCGCCGAGGACGGGCCGGCCCGGCTGTTGGCGGCCTACCATCTGCAGACGCAAGCCGAGAAGGGCGAGGCCGTTTCCGACGTGGACGGCCTGCCGGATCGCTACCGGGCAGAGGTCCTGGACCCGCGTACCGCGTTCGTCGACGATGTCGTCCTGGTGGCCCTGAGCGGGGACACGGCGGTTGGCTGCCTGGTCGTCACCGCCCCCGTCGGCGGGCGCTGCGAGGTCAAGAGGCTCTGGACGGATCTGGCCTTCCGAGGCCGGGGTGTCGCGTCCGGCCTGGTCGGTGCCGCGCTGGAGCATGCCGCGGAAAGCGGCGTGGGCACCGTGCAGTTGTCGGTGTGGGAATGGCGGACGGGTGCCATTGCCCTGTACGAGCGGCTCGGCTTCACCGTCACCGAGTCGTGGGACGAGCGGGATCAGCTGGTGTGCATGCGGCGCGCCGTGTGAGCCCGGCGGCAGTCGCAGAGCGCCATGCCGGGTGCACCGCGTGGCGATCAGTGCGGTTTCGCTGGTGCCTGACAGATCGGGCAGAGCTCGAACCGTCCGTTGTTGACAACGCTTCCCCAGCCGCGGCAATCGGCGCAGCCGCGGGCGAGGGCAATGTTCACGTGGAAGGCGGGAGCATGGGGGTGGGCTCCGTTGATCATGCGGTGTTAACTCCATGGGTAGAGGTTTCGCACAGAAAAACTATGACACAGTCCGCATATATATGCAAGCCGGACACAAGGACGCCTGGCTGATCTTGAGCCCTGGAAACCGTCGCTACGGGTGAAGGCCCGCCTCACCCTCGACGCGGATGCCCGTCTCGTCCCCCGGGCGGACCGACAGGGGGCCCGCGACCCTGATGCCGACCGGGGTGTCGTGACCGTCGACGGCCACGGTGACCATGGCGTCGTGTCCGTAGTAGCAGATGTCGGTCACCGTGCCCCTGACCGTGCCCTCGGAGTCCGCGGCGGCCAGGCGGAGTTGTTCGGGACGGAGCAGGACCGTGCCGGCGCGGACGCCGTCGGGCGAGGTGGCGAGGGGGACGGCGCCCAGGGCCGTCACGGCCGTGCCGTCTCCGTCGACGGTGCCGGAGAGCAGGACGGCGTCGCCGACGAAGCCGGCGATCCAGGGGTCGGCGGGGCGGCGGTAGAGGTTCTGCGGGGTGTCGCACTGGGCGACCCGGCCGTCCCGCACGACCGCGACGAGGTCGGCGGTGGACAGGGCCTCCTGCTGGTCGTGCGTGACGAGGACCCCCGTGGCTCCGGTGGCCCGCAGCGCGGATCGTACGTCCGCCCGCAAGCCCGCCCGCAGTGCGCTGTCGAGCGCGTTGAACGGCTCGTCCAGCAGCACGAGCCCTGGCCTCGGGGCGAGCGCCCGGGCCAGGGCGACGCGCTGCTGCTGGCCGCCGGACAGCTCGTGCGGCATGCGGTCGCCGTATCCGACGAGGCCGACCAGTTCGAGGAACTCCCCGGTCCGGCGCCGCCGTTCGTCCCGGTCGACGCCGGTCAGTCCGAAGGCGACGTTGCGCGCCACGCTCAGGTGCGGGAAGAGCGCTCCTTCCTGGGGCACGATGCCGATGCGGCGACGCTCCGGCGGCAGGTGGACGCCCGGCCCGCTCAGGAGCCGGTCGCCGAGCCGGACGGTGCCCGCGTCGGCGCGCAGGAACCCCGCGACGACGCGCAGCATGGTGGTCTTGCCGCAGCCTGAAGGGCCGAGCACGGCGGTCAACGCGCCTGCCGGGACGGTGAGTTCGAGCCCGCGCAGGATCGGCTCCCCGGCTCCGTAGGATCTGGTGAGCCCGTCGACGTGGAGTTCGTTCATGTCCGGTGCCTGCCTAGGAGGTACGAGGGGACGGCTGCCAACAGGATCAGCGCGGCGGCGTAGGGGGCGGCGGCGGCGAAGGATCCGGCCCCGGTCTCGGTCCACAGCCGGGTGGCGAGGGTGTCCATGCCGGTGGGGCGCAGCAGCAGGGTCGCCGGGAGTTCCTTCATGCAGACCACGAAGGTGAGCGCGGCGCCGGCAGCCACGCCGGGCGCGGCAAGCGGCACGGTGACCTCCCGCAGCACCTGCCAGGGCCGCCGTCCCAGCGACCTGGCCACGTCGTCCAGGACGGGCGGTGCCTGGAGCACGGCCGCGCGGGTGGCGGCCACCGCGACCGGCAGGAACAGCACGGCGTAGGCACAGACCAGCAGGGGCGTTTGCTGGTAGAGCGGGTACGCGTAGCGCACGGCGAAGAACACCAGCGCGAGGGCGACCGTGATGCCGGGCAGTGCGTGGCCCGCGTACGCCGCCTGTTCCAGCAGACGGGCGCCGCGCCCCTTGTGCCGGGCGGCGATCACCCCGACCGGCAGGGCGAGGACCGTGGTGAGGCCGGCGCCCGCCGCCGCGACCCCGAGGGTGGCCCAGGCGGTCTCCGCGAGCCCGCCCAGGTCCCAGGTGGCCGAGCTGCCGACGGACAGCCAGTAGCCGAGGGTACCCAGCGGGAAGCCGACGGCGACGGCCACGACCGCCCCGCACCACAGCAGGGCGAGGGGCCGCCACCGGCCGAGGGCGACCGGGACCGCCGGGCGGGCGGTGCCCGTACCGGTCCTGGCGTGCCCGGCGCGTCCGCGCGTACGGGCCTCGGCGGCCACGAGCGCGATCGTCATCACGACCAGCACCACGCTGAGCGCGGCCGCCGGGGTGCGGTCGAAGGACGCGCGGTACGAGGTGTGGATGGCCCGGGTGAAGGTGTCGTAGCGCATCAGTGAGACGGCGCCGAAGTCGGAGAGCACGTACAGCGCGACGAGCAGCGCGCCGCCGGCGGCCGCGGGCCGCAGCTGCGGAAGGGTCACGCGGAGGAACGTACGGAAAGGCCCGTGTCCGAGGGAGCGCGCGGCCTCTTCCTGCGCCGGGTCGATGCCGCGCAGTGCGGCGGCGACCGGCAGATGGACGTAGGGGAAGCTGACCAGCGTCAGGGCCAGCGCGGCCCCGCCGAACCCGGCGACGTCGGGTTCGGCCGACAGCCAGGCGAACGCGGCGACGTAGCTGGGCACGGCCAGTGGCAGCGTGGCCAGCACCGACCAGGCTCTGGCTCCGGGCAGTGCGGTGCGCATGGTCAGCCAGGCCAGCGAGACACCCAGCACCAGGCATGCCGCCACGACCACGGCGGTCAGAGCGAGGCTGCGGCCGAGGAGGTCCAGGGTGCGTTCGTCGGCGACGACTTCCCAGGCGTAGGCGGGGCCGCGTTCCAGGGCGCGGACGCCCAGGTAGCCGAGGGGCAGCAGGGCGAAGAGGGCGGCCACGCAGGCGGGGGCGAGCAGGATGAGGGGCGGCCTGCGGCCGGCCGTACGTGCTCTTCCTGCCGTGCGGCTCTTCCCCGGTATGCGCGGTGCGCGGGCATTACGGCCCGCGCCCGGTCCGGGCGCAGGCTCGCGCCCGGCCGGGGCGGGCGTTCCGGCCGGGCTTGAGGTGGACGATGTGCGCACGGCGCGTCAGACCAGACCGGCGTCCTGGAGCATGGCCAGCGTCTGCTGGAGCGACTCCAGCTTGCCGAGGTCGATGTCCGGGGACTCGAGCGACTCGAACGGCGGCAGGCCCTCGACGCTGCTGGTGACGCCCGCGGCCAGCGGGTACTCCTTCGTCGTGTCGGCGAAGTACGTCTGCGCCTCCTTCGACAACAGGTAGTCGACGGCCTTCTGCGCGACCTCGCTCTGTCCGCCGTCCTTGAGGATGCCCGCCCCCGCGACGTTGATCAGCGCGCCGGGGTCCTTGCCGGGCAGGAAGTGGAGCTTGGCGTCGACCTTGTCCTCGCCCTTCTCGGCGACCCGCTCGTACCAGTAGTAGTGGTTGACGAGGCCGAGGGAGACTTCGCCGGACTCGACGGCGTCCAGGGTGGCGAGGTTGTTGGCGTATGTCTTGGCGCCGTTCGCCTTGAGGTCCTGAAGCCACTTGCGGGCGACGTCGTCGCCCTTGAGGACTCGCATGCCGGTGACGAACGTCTGGAAGGAGGCGTTGGTGGGCGCGAAGCCGACCTTGCCCTTCCACTCCGGCTTGACGACGTCGAAGACACTGTCCGGGACCCTGCCCTCGCCGACCTCGTCCGGGTTGTACGCGATGACGCGGACGCGTCCGGAGAGGCCGACCCAGTCGCCCTCGGAGCCGCGGTAGGCGTCATCGACCTCGTCGAGGGTCGCCTGCGGGAGCTTCTGGAGCATGCCCTCCTTGGACAGGGCGCCCAGCGCGCCGGCGTCCTGGGAGAAGAACAGCCCGGCCTTGGTGCGGTCGCCCTCCTCCAGGATCTGGGCCGCGAGCTCCGCGCTTTCGCCGTAGCGCACCTCGACCTTGGTACCGACCGCCTTCTCCAGCTTGTCCAGAAGCGGCTTGACCAGCTTCTCGTTGCGGCCGGAGTAGATGACGAGCGCGGAGTCGCCCTCTCCCCCGCTGTCCTTGTCGTCGGAGCCGCACGCGGCGAGGGCGGGGAGCAGCAGACCGGCCGCGAGCAGCGCGGTGATCCGGCGAGCCGAGGGGCGTCGCATGGTGATGTGCCTTCCTGCGTGGCTCGCCTTTGCGCCGCTGGTCACGTCGGTGGAAAGGGAGCGTCACGGCAAGTCCCTGTGACCTTGCCGTGGCTTGATTATGACCATGCTATGAATAAGGTAAAGCTTACCTAATCGTCAAGGGCTCTGTGCTAGCGGCGGACATTGCCGCGGAAAGGGCGCGCCCCCGTGATCCACCTCTCCGGGCCCCTCCCGGTACCAGCCGGTCCGATCTCGCCCCCAGAACCGCTCCCGCGGCCGACCGGCGTACCGCTCGCGCGTGAACTCGCCGTGTACGGCGACCGCGTCGCGCTCATCACCCCGGACGAGGAGCTGTCGTACCGCCGGCTGGCCGAGCGGGTGGCCGCCACCGCCGAGCGCCTCGGGCCCGTACGGCGGCTGGTGCTGCTGGCCGGGGCCAACCGGGCCGACGCCCTCATCACGCACCTGGCCGCCCTGGCCGCGGGCCACCCCGTCCTGCTCGTCCCCGGGGACAGCGAGAGCACGATCCTCTCGCTGACACAGGCGTACGAGCCCGACGTCGTGGCCCGACCGGACGCCGACGGGATGTGGACCCTCGACGAGAGGCATCCCGAGAGCGCCCACACCCTCCACCCGGACCTGGCCCTGCTCCTGAGTACCTCCGGCTCGACGGGCTCGCCCAAACTCGTGCGGCTCTCCCACGAGAACCTCCAGGCCAACGCCGAATCCATAGCCGCGTACCTCGGCATCGACGACACCGACCGGGCAGCCACCACGCTGCCCATGCACTACTGCTACGGCCTGTCCGTCATCCACAGCCATCTGCTGCGCGGCGCCGGGCTGATCCTCACAGAGCGATCGGTGTCCGACGCCGCCTTCTGGGAGGCGTTCCGCGCCGCGCGCGGCACCTCGCTGGCCGGCGTGCCGTACACCTTCGACCTGCTCGACCGGGTCGGCTTCGAGGGGATGGAACTGCCGCATCTGCGTCGCGTCACCCAGGCCGGGGGGCGGCTGACACCGGAACGCGTGGCGCACTACGCCGAGTTGGGGTGCCGCTCCGGGTGGCAGCTGTTCGTGATGTACGGGCAGACCGAGGCCACGGCCCGCATGGCCTACCTCCCGCCGGACCTCGCCGTCGAGCGCCCCGAGGCCGTAGGCGTCCCGATACCCGGCGGCTCCTTCCGGCTGCAACCGGTCGACGGCCACGGTCCGGACGTCGGTGAGCTGGTCTACTCGGGGCCGAACGTGATGCTCGGTTACGCCGAGAGCCCGGCCGACCTCTCCCTCGGCCGGACCGTGGACGTGCTGCACACCGGGGACCTCGCCCGCCGTGCGCCCGACGGGCTGTACGAGATCGTGGGCCGCCGCAGCCGCTTCGCGAAGATCCTCGGGCTGCGGATCGACCCGCAGCAGGTGGAGAACCTGCTGGAGGAGCACGGGGTCACGGCGTACTGCGCGGGAGACGGGGAGGCGCTTGCGGTGGCCGCGCTGTGCGCTGCCGGTGAGGAGGCACGGATCCGGCGGCTGGTGATGCAGGAGTGCGGCCTCCCGGCCCGCGCCGTACGGGTCCGCGCGCTCGCCCGACTCCCCCGCCTGGCCACGGGCAAGCCCGACTACGAGGCCGTACGGCGATCGACGCGTCCCGCGGAGGAGGAGCCGCCCGGCCCCGGCACGGACCTCCTCCACCTGTACGCCGAGATCCTGGACGGCGCCGATGTCACCGAGAACAGCAGCTTCGTCAGCCTGGGCGGCGACTCCCTCTGCTACGTCGAGATGTCCCTGCGCCTGGAGGAGGCGTTGGGGCACCTGCCCCCCGACTGGCACACGAAGACGATCCGCGAACTGCGAACCATGGCAGCGCCCGTGGCGAAGGGGCCGTTGGGAGGGGACGGAGCGCAACCGCCGCCGGGGCAACGGGCCCCGGGAGTCCGCAGGGTGCCGCGATCCTGGACGGTCCCCAGGTCCTTCAGGACCCGCCGCACCCTGGAGACCAGCATCGCCCTGCGCGCCGTCGGGATCGTCCTCATCGTCGGTTCGCACATCCAGGTCTTCACCCTCAAGGGCTTCGCCCACATCCTCATCGGCGTCGCGGGTTACAACTTCGCCCGCTTCCAGCTGACGGACGCCCGCCGCCGCGAGCGCGTACGGCATGTGGGGCGCACCATCGCCCGCATCGCGGTACCCAGCATGGTGTGGATCACCGGCGCGGTGCTCCTGACCGACTTCTACGATCCGGCCAACGCCGTGCTGCTCAACAGCCTGCTCGACCAGGGAACCGACCGCTTCGAATGGGCCTACTGGTTCGTCGAGGCCCTCGTCTACTACCTGATCGTCCTCGCTGCCCTGATGGCGGTACCGCTGCTGGACCGGCTGGAGCGGCGCCACGCGTTCGGCGTGCCGCTGGCCCTTGTGGGCGTCGGCCTGGTCGGCCGCTACGACCTGCTGGACCTGGTTTCCCTCCGCCCCCAGCTGAACCCCGCAGTGGTCTTCTGGCTGTTCGCGCTCGGGTGGGCCGCGGCGCGGGCCGGCACCACGCGCCGACGGGCGCTGCTGACGGCGGTCCTGCTGCTCACCGTGCCCGGCCTGTTCCAGGACCAGCCCCTGCGCACGACCCTCGTGATCGCCGGCCTGGCGCTGCTGATATGGGTGCCGACCCTGCCAAGCCTCGGCCCGCTCAGCGCGCTCGCGGGCATCCTGGCAAGCAGTTCCCTCTACATCTACCTGACGCACTACCAGGTCTACCCCTACCTGCAGGAGGACTTCCCCCTCACCGCCATGGCCGCCTCCCTCGTGATCGGCGTCGGCTACGCGGCGGTCGTGACCAGGGTGGCGCGCAGGGTCCGGTGGCTGTGACGCCGTCGCAGCGGGCTCCGGTTTCCGATTCGGGGAGCCCGCTGCCTCAGACCGTAAGCCGGTGCCCGGCGCGCACAGACCCGTCAGGTCCGTGCCGCGTGGGATGTGACCGAGACCGCCGTCGGGGGCGTACACGGCCGTGCGCCTCGGATCAGGCGGACGAGACGGCCGTCTCCCGGGATCGCGCCTCGGCTCCGGTGCGACGAGCGCGGAAAAGCTCGCCCAGCGACAGGGCTCCCGGTCCCGTGAACACCAGCAGCAGGAAGGACCAGCAGTAGAGAGCGGGGCCCTCTCCCCCGTTCTGCAGGGGGAACAAGCCATCCTTCTGATGGACGGTGAAGTAGGCGAAGGCCATGGCGCCCGAACTCAGGAACGCCGCAGCGCGCGTGCCGATGCCGACCATGACGAGGAACCCGCACACGACCTCGATCACGCCGGCGTACCAGTAGGGCCAATCCCCCGCCTCGGTCGCTTCTCTGCCCAGCAGACCGAAGACCGTCGCCGCTCCTTGGCAGGCGAACAGGAAGCCGATCACGGTACGGAACAGCCCGAGGGCAAGGGGTTGGCGGGCGGTGAGTTTCGAGGCGTCCATCGTCGCTCCTGATGAGTGTGAATACAGCTGTACGGTGATCTGCGGCCGGGGCGCGGCGCTGCCCCCACCCCGCGTCTGCTGTATACGTGTAGATCGGCCGGGAAGTTCACATCACTTCGTGCGAAACCGGCACGTGGAACGTACTTCAGGCCGGAGCGGGGCGCATTGCCGGCTGCCTCCGCCTCACGGAACGCCTCGGCGCGCCCGAGGCGAGGTGAGAGACCGGCTGCGCCTTCGTCGTGCCGGCCAGCCGGGTCGGCCCCGCCGAGCGTGATGTCAGCGGTTTGCACACGGCATGCGACGGACTAACATACAACCAAATGGTTGTAGATGAAGCTGCCGACGGATGCCTGGACCGGCTCTTCCACGCCCTTGCGGACACGACGCGCAGGGACATACTCCGCCGCTGCGTCGACGGCGAGCTGTCGGTCTCACGCCTGGCCTCGGCCTACCCGATGAGCTTCGCCGCGGTCCAGAAACACGTGAGGGTGCTGGAGCGAGCCGGGCTGGTCACCAAGCAGCGTCGCGGACGGGAGCAACTCGTCCTCACCGAGCCCGATGCCGTGGCGCGGGCACGGCAGGCCCTCGGCGAACTGGAAGCTCTGTGGCGCGGCAGGGTGGAGCGGATGTCCTCCCTGCTCACGCAGGCCCCCCGGGCGGCAGCGCACAATCCGCAGGAAGGACAGGACAGATGAGCGTGACCAGTGTGGACAAGGACTTCGAGAACCTCACCCTCACTCTGATCGCCGACTTCGCAGCACCGGTCGAAACGGTGTGGCAGCTGTGGGCGGACCCTCGTCGGCTGGAGCGCTGGTGGGGACCGCCGACCTACCCGGCCACCGTCGAGAACCATGACCTGACCCCGGGTGGCGAGGTCACCTACTTCATGACCGGCCCCGAGGGCGACAAACACCGCGGCTGGTGGCGTGTCACGTCGGTCGCCCCGCCCACGTCCCTGGAGTTCACCGACGGGTTCGCCGACCAGGACGGAGCCCCGAACCTCACCATGCCGACCACCACCGTGCGCGTAGCGCTGACCGAGCACGGCGACGGCACCCGCATGGAGATCCGGTCCGCCTTCGACACCCGAGAGCAGATGGAACAACTGATGACCATGGGCATGGAGGAAGGCCTCAAGCAGGCGGTCGGCCAAATGGACGACCTCCTCGCCGGCTGAACGCCCAGGCCCGCCCCACCCGTTGTGTGGTCGTCAAGCACCCGGACTTGCTTCGGAGTCGCTTCACGGGATCTCCTGCTCAGCCCAGATGATCTTGCCCTCGGCCGTGTACCGGGCGCCCCAGCGATGGGTGAGCTGGGCCACCAGGAAGAGGCCGCGGCCGCCTTCGTCCATGCTCCTGGCATGCCTCAGCCGTGGGGCGGTGCTGATGGCGTCGGCGACCTCACAGGTCAAGTGGTCGTCGCGGAGCAGTCGTAGCCGTACGGGCGGTTCGGCGTAGCGGATCGCATTGGTGACCAGCTCGCTCACGATGAGTTCCGTCGTCATGGCCAGTTCCCCTAGACCCAGGCTGCCATCTGGCGAGTCGACCGGGCCCGGACGTCACTGACGGCGGCCGGATCCGGGGGCACGTCCCACGAGACCACGTGATCGGCGCCCAGGGCGTGGGTGCGCGCCAGGAGGAGAGCGATGTCGTCGGGCTGCGGCACGGGCACGAGCTGCTGCACCGCGGACGTGCACAGTGTTCCGAGGTCGGAGCCCGCCTGGGCCAGCACCTCGCCCAGCCGGGACATGCCCAGCTCCATGTCGCGGTCGGCTCCCTCGATGAGGCCGTCGGTGTAGAGGCCGAGCAGGCTGTTCTCGGCGAGCTCGATCTCGGCGGCCTCGAACGCCATCCCTCCCAGACCGAGCGGAGGTCCGGCAGGGGGTTCCGGGAAGGAGACGTGCCCGTCGGGTGCGACGACGACCGGGGGCGGGTGTCCGGCCCGGGCCATGGTGCAACGCCTGGTGACCGGATCGTAGACGGCGTACAGACAGGTTGCGCCGAGGAAGGCGGTCGCGCTCTGGCCGGCCTCCTCGCCGTCGGTCTTCTCCTCGCTCAACCGGAGCACGAGGTCGTCGAGGTGGGCCAGCAGTTCGCCGGGAGGCAGCTCCATGTCCGCGAGGGTCTGCACCGCGGTGCGCAGCCGGCCCATGCTCGCCGCCGCGGTGATGCCGTGGCCGACCACATCGCCGACGACGAGGCCCACGCGGGCGCCGGACAGAGGAATCACGTCGAACCAGTCGCCACCGACTCCACCCGTCGGGTCCGCCGGCCGATAGGAAGAGGCCACCTCCAGCGCAGTCCCGCCCGTCAGAGCCTGCGGCAGCAGACTGCGTTGAAGGGTGACGGCTGACGTGTGTTCCCGGGTGTAGCGGCGGGCGTTGTCGACGCACAGCGCCGCTCGTGCCACCAGCTCCCGGGCCAGCAGGACATCGTCAGGCTGGAAGGAGACGGTGTTGAGCGACCGTACGAACGTCGTGAGGCCCAGAGCGGTGTTCCGCGCCCGCATCGGCACGGAGATGAGGGAGTGCAGTCCGAACTCGCGGATGCTTGCCGCTCTCGCGGGCTGTTCGGCGACCCACAGGTCATCGGCCGGGTCGAGGACCGGGATGAGGACCGGTTCGCCGCTGATGAGCAGGTCCACGCCGTGCGGCGGAGGCAGGAAGTCCACTCTGTCCCCGATCCGCGCCACGGCCTCCGGGCAGCCCTCTCGCACGGAACGCATTCCAGCGCGGCGCATCACCGGCTTTGCCGGTGCCGGCCCCGCATCGGTCAGCCACGCTCCGTGCCCCTCGGTACTGAGGACGGGCTCCAGGAGATCGACGATGACGAAGTCCGCGAACCGGGGAACAGCGAAGTCGGCGAGCTCCTGGGCCGTCCGCATCACATCGAGGGTGTTGCCGATGCTGGTCCCGGCTTCGTTGACCAGCGACAGGAGCCGGCGGGCGTTCCACCGCTCGGTGACGTCCTGCACCATGTAGCAGACTCCGGTCACGGAGTTGTCGGCGTCCACCAGCGGGAAGAAGGACGTGGAGTAGGCGTGTTGACGGTGTGGATCGGCCCAACTCCATCCCGTGTACTCGTAGTCGGTCACCGGCGTGCCGGTCGTCAGGACCTTGCGCATCAATCCCTCGATGGTCTGCGCCTGCAGCCCGGGCAACAGGTCGCTCAGCCGAGCCCAAGCCGCTGTTCGCGGTGCACACCGCCGAAGCGTTCCAGGGTGTCGTTCAGCCACACATAGCGCAGCTGCAGGTCCATCACCGCCATACCGACCGGCGCACGCGTCAGGAACCCGTCGAGAACGGACTGGCCCACCGTCCATGGCTGCTTCTGCTCCCGTGCCGAGATCAGAAAGCACTCGTCCGCGCCGATGCGGAAGGACGCGGAGACGCGCAGGTCGACGTCGATGTGGCCGCCCTCGCGATGCCGTAGGGGGATGAGACCGCTCCACCCCATCCCGGCACGGCACCGTTCCGCGATGCCTGCCACCCGTACCGGATCCCCGGGCAGCGCCAGCAGGCGCGCGGCGGAGCCGCCGACAACGTCAGGCGCCGGGTGGCCGAGGAGCGCTTCGGCCGCACGGGTCCAGCCGACGACGACACCGGCCGAGGACACCACCGCCGCCGCGTCGGTGGAGGCGTCGAAGAGATCGCGCGGCCCTGTGGACGCGGGCGCGGCGGACCCCTCTCGCGCAGAATCCATGGCAGCCATCCTTTACAGGACCATGTTCCTGCTTGTCCGCCCGACGTGCACGACCCCCGGCGGACGGCTGCCGGCCGGCACGGACGGGCAGCACCGGGCTGGGCAAGACGGAAAGCCGGAGGCAGCATGGAAGGGGGTGCTCGGAACCCAGGCGTGCGGTACGCCGGCAAAGGCCGGCACATCCTGCCGCCGGCGGAGGAGGATGTGATGGCAGCCGAATCCGTCCAGCCCGACGGTGACGAGTACGGCCCCGAGCCGCCCCGGCCCACCGGCCTGCTGGATGTGCTGAGCCTGGCCGCGGTGGTCGTGGACGCCCGCGGACGCATCGTGTTCTGGACCCCGCAGGCCGAGGAGCTCTTCGGCTACACCCCGGAAGAAGCCCTCGGCGAGTACGCGGCGCGACTGTTCATCGACCCCGATCACCTGCAGGCCGTGGCGAGCCTGTTCACGGAGGTGCTGGAGACCGGCCGGAGCTGGGCCGGCGCCTTTCCCATCCGGCACAAGGACGGCAGCAGCCGCCTGATGGAGTTCCGCAACATACGCCTGCTGGACGATCTCGGAGATGTATACGCCCTGGGCATCGCGGCCGACCACAGCCTGCTCCAGCGTGTCGAGACCGACCTGGCCCTGGGCGAGCGGCTGATCAACCAGTCCCCGATCGGCCTGGCCCTCCTCGACCCCGACCTGCGGTATCTCCTGGTCAACCCGGCGCTGGAACGTATCGACGGGATCCCCGCCGAAGACCACATCGGGCGTCATCTGAGACAGACCCTGCCCTTCCCCGACGTGGACACCGTCGAGTCGGCACTGCGCCAGGTGCTCACCACCGGCACCCCGCTGCTCGACCAGTACCACGTCGGCCGCCCCCCGGCCGACCCCGAGCACGAGCACGCCTGGTCCATGTCCTTCTACCGGCTTGAGGATCCCGGCGGGCGTGTCCTGGGTGCGGCAGCCTCGGTCGTCGACGTCACCGAGCGGCACCGTGCGGCGGGAGAGGCAGACCGGGCCCGGCGACGCCTGGCGCTCATCGCCGACGCCTCCACCCGCGTCGGCACGACGTTGGAAGTGGAGCGGACCGCTCATGAACTGGCCGAGGTCGCGACCCCCGAGCTCGCCGACGTGGTCGCCGTGGACGTCCTCGACGCAGCCCTGGCCTGCCGCCGCACGCGCAGACCGGACAACGGCCCGGAACTCTTCCGCGCCCTCGCCCTCAAGGCGGCCCACCCCACCGTGGCCCTGCGCGCCGCCGACCCTCCGGGTGACCTCGCCGCCTACGAGGGTGACCGCCTGGTCACCCTGTGCGTCCACTCCGGCCGCCCGGTTCTGGTACGCCACGTCGGCGAACGGGATCTGCCGCGCATCGCCCGCGACGCCGAAGCCACCACGCTCCTGGCCCGCGCCGGCGTCCACTCCTATCTCGCCGTGCCGCTGATCGCCCACGGCGAGGTCCTCGGCGCCCTCGACCTCAAGCGCACCCGCAACCCGCTCCCGTTCGACGAGGACGACGTCGTCCTCGCCAGTGAGCTGGCCAGCCGCGCCGCCGTGGCCATCGACAACGCCCGCTGGTTCCAGAGCGTGCGCAACACCGCCCTCACTCTCCAGCGCAGCCTGCTGCCCGACCACCCGCCGCACCAGACCGGTCTGGCACTCGCCTCGCGGTACCAGCCCGCCCAGGCCACCAGCGAAGTAGGCGGCGACTGGTACGACGTCATCCCCCTGGACGGCGACAAGACCGCCCTCGTCGTCGGCGACGTCATGGGCAACGGCATCGACGCCGCCGCCACCATGGGCCGGCTTCGCACCGCCACCTGCGCCTACGCAGACCTCGACCTCGCCCCCGCCGCCGTTCTCCAGCACCTGGACAAAATCACCTGCGACCTGGAGCACTACATCGTCACCTGCCTCTACGCCGTGTACGACCCCCGCACGAGACGGTGCCGCATCGCCAACGCGGGACACATGCCGCCGGCGCTGGCCCGTCCCGGAGAGGCCCCCACACTGCTCGAACTCCCCACCGGGGCGCCGCTCGGCGTCGGTGGCATCCCCTTCGAGGCCACCACGATCGAACTCAGACCCGGCGATCTGCTGGTCCTCTACACGGACGGCCTCGTCGAGACCCGCCACCACCCCATCGACGACCGCCTGAACGTCCTCCTCAGCTTCCTCGACGAGCCGCAGCGTCCCCTCGAGCAGACATGCGACCTCCTGCTGTACGGACTCCGCCACCCCGACGACCACGACGACGTCGCCCTCCTGGTCGCTCGAGCCCTGTAGCCCGTACAGCGGCCCGCCGGGAGCGCCCGCCCTCCGGGCCGGGAGCCACCGGTCCGCGCGAAGGGCACAGCCGTCGGCCGCTGTACATCCGGCGCGCAGTCGTCGGCCGTCCACCCCGCCTTGCTGTCCCGCGCCCAGGCACGTGGCCCCCGGTGACGCGGGACAGCAGCGGTTGAGGCCTACTTGGTGAGCGGCGCCAGCTTCGGGTCGCCGGCGTAGACCTCGGCCGCGTTCTGCTCGGTCACGATGACCGGCGGGAGGAGGTACGCCGGGACGACCTTCGAGCCGTTGTCGTACGACTTGTCGTCGTTGATCTCCGGCTTGTCGCCCTTCCGCAGGGACTTGACCATGTCGACGGTCTCGGCGACGAGCTTGCGGGTGTCCTTGTTGAGGCGGTTCGTTCAACGCGGGAGAGTTCGGCCACTCCTCCGTACTGCCCGACGGGCCGGAATGCTACTGCGGCAACCGAGGCTGCCTGGAGAGGCTGGTCAACCCGTCCGCGATCGTCGCCGAGGTGCACCGACGACTCGCCACCCGCCCCGGCGGCAACAGTGTGCTGTCGCAACCGTTCGACCAGGATCCGACCTCCGTCGACCATGCCGCGATCCAGCTCGCAGCGGGAGCCGGCGACCCCGTCGCCACCGCGGTCATCGACGAGGCCGCGGAACATGTCGCCTCGGTCGCGGTCAGCATCGCCAACTTCATCGACGTGGACCTCATCATCCTCGGCGGACACGGCATCGAGCATGTGGAGTCGCGGTACGTCGACGTCGTCGCTTCCGCGCTGGCCGGCAGACCGCTGGCCCGTCACATCCGTGCCGTGGAGGTCGCGGCCTCCCCGCTCGGCACGGACGCCGCCGTCGTGGGCAGCGCCGCGCTGGTACTGCACGCGACCTACTCACCGCAACTGTCCGCGCTTCTGTCGGACTGACCGGGCAAGAGCGCCGACCGCGAAGAACACGCCCCCCGAGACCGGCGGCGCGACCGGGCAAGGGACTCACGTCCTGCGATCCGGCGGTCCCGCGGTGGACGCGTCGGCCGGCGCTGCGACGGCGCCACAGCCGCTGATCCCGCACGGCTTGGCGGGGGCGGACATGATCTGCCGGGCTGTTCCCGTGTCAGCGGTGGCCGGGGAACCGCAGGGCGTTGGCCCAGAGCCGGGTGACCGTGGACACGAGTTCCTCGAATTCCGTGGGCGTGCCTTCCGCGTGCCTAGGGCCGAGTACAAACGCGTTGTAGGCCATCGCGCTGACCATGCCCGACAGCGCGCGGGAAGCCATCATCGGATCGACCTCAGGGTCTGCGACACCCCGCGCCTGCAGGTCGGCGATGCCGCGGGCGTTGCGGCCGATGAACGCGTCCGCGCGTCGGCTTCGGAATTCACGGAACTCCGGCTCCACTTGTGCGACCTGCTCGAGCAGTCCCATCAGCTTCGCGTTCCGTCGGTATGCCTCGAGATACGCGCGATTACTCGCCTCGAGTACCGCATACGGTTCGTCGGTACCCTGCACCCGGGCCATGCCTGGGTGCATCATGTCCTCCTGCGCCTCCAGGAGAACGGCGGCCAGCACCTCTTCCTTGTTGGCGAAGTAGGTGTAGAAGGATCCCGCCGCGCACCGGGCCTCCTTGGTGATGTCGGCCAGGCGGGCGTCGAGGTAGCCGTCCCGCTCGAACACCTTCCGCGCGGCCTTCACCAATGCGGCCCGTGTCCGCGCTCCGCGTTTCGTCGTCGGGGGCTCGCGAAGTGGCGAGAGAGGTGCCATCGGCGGTGCCTTCTCGCTGTAATTCTCCTCGGACGCAGTGGTTTCCATTCCCGGAACGATACTTGAATCCGACGCCAGAGTCACAAATGCGCCAGGCTGTGCTCGGCGCTCGCGGAAACATTCCGGAGTCGGTTCCCGCTGTGTACGAAAGACGCCGAATCGGCCGAGGTTTCAGGCACTCCGGCCAGGTTCGAGGGCAGCGCCGCACCGTCCGTGTCGTGAAAGGGCATCGCCGTACTGCCCTGCCGCCCAAGGCAGTTGTACGGCCGGGTGCCACTGCCTCCGCGCCGGGACGCGCCGGTCGCACCGGGTCGCCGTACTCTCCGGGGGCGGCGCCCTGTTGTGTGGTGCGGTGGGACACACACGCACAAGCGCTGACGGCGATGTCCCATCTCGGCGCGCCCTCCGGCGGGGCGCTTGACGACGCTGCCGCAGGAGGGATCGCCCGGTCCGACCGGTCAGGCGGTGATCATGAAGCGTTCGGCGAGTTGCCGGCGGGTGTCGGCGGCACCGGTGTGCAGCACGCCCCCGATACCGATCCGCGCCGCTCCGTCGAGGTTCTGCTGCAGGTCGTCGATCATGACCGACTCCTCGGGATGGACGCCGAGACGCTCACATGCCATCGCGTATATGCGCCGGGACGGCTTGCGGACCCCGACCTCGGAGGAGATGACGACCACGTCGGCCAGAGCCGCGAGGTCGACACCGTCGTAGGTGCCGGTTCCGAACGAGTTGGATACCAGCGCCACGGGATACCCGGCGGCGCGCAGATCACCGAGCAGGGCGAGCACGTCCTGGTCCGTCGATATCCCCGCTTGCATCCTGGCCGTGAGCCCCTCGGCCGGGACGTCGGCGCCGTGGGCGCGGAGACGCTCGGCGAATCCTCGCTCGAAGGCTGTCGCGTCGATACGGCCGCACTCGTGGTCTGCCAGGAGCGTGCGTGACGGCTGGTCCCGGCTGAGGAGGCGCAGCGGCAGGCGCGGGTCGCCGCCGAGCGAGGCGCCGAAATCGGTGAAAGCCTGCAGCACGCTGGAGGTGATGACCCCTCCGAAGTCCACGAGGACCGCGGTTCTGGCCCTGTCCACCACGTTCGACACGGTATCCACTCCTTCTGCCGCGGACGGCTCTCGACCGACCCGTGCGACGGCAGCCATGTGCCGCCGGCCGCACGAGAACCCGACTCATCTGCCTTTGATGGGACGACAGAGCCTAGGAATACGAGGCGATTGCCGCGGCCACCGACCGGTCCTCTCCATGGGCGGCGGACATCAGGCGACCTCGAACAGTCCCGCTGCGCCCATGCCGCCGCCGACGCACATCGAGATGACCACATACCGCACCCCACGGCGCTTGCCCTCGATCAGGGCGTGCCCCACCAGGCGGGCACCGGTCATCCCGTACGGATGGCCGACCGAGATTCCGCCGCCGTTGACATTGAACCGCTCCGGGTCGATGTTCAGTTCGTCCCGGCAGTACAGCGCCTGGGAGGCGAACGCCTCGTTGAGTTCCCACAGACCGATGTCGTCGATGGTGAGGTCGTGCTGCTTCAGCAGCTTCGGTATGGCGAACACCGGGCCGATCCCCATCTCCTCCGGACCGCAACCGGCAACGGCCATACCCCGGTATGTACCCAGCGGCTCCAGTCCGCGACGCCCGGCTTCCTTCGCCTCCATCAGCACCGAAGCCGAGGCCCCGTCCGACAACTGCGAGGAGTTGCCCGCCGTCACGGTGGCGTGCGCGGTCACCTGACCGTCCGCCAGCACCGGCGCCAGTCCTGCCAGACCCTCGAGTGTGGTGGACGGGCGGTTGCCTTCGTCCCGGGTCAGGGCCACGGCCTCGTCCAGCACCTGTCCGGACTGCTTGTCGAGGACCTTCTTGACGCTGTCGAGCGGGACGATCTCCTGGTCGAACCGCCCGGCCTCCTGCGCCGCCGCGGTGCGCTGCTGTGACATCAGCGCGAACTCGTCCTGGCGTTCCCGGCTCACCCCGTAGCGTTCGGCGACGATCTCCGCCGTCTGCAGCATCGGCATGTAGATACTCGGCTTGTGCTCGACCAGCCACGGATCCGCCATGCGGTGGGTGTTCATGTGGTCGTTCTGCACAAGGGAGATCGACTCGACACCACCCCCGACAGCGACCTGCATCCCGTCGCCGACGATCTGCTTGGCGGCCGTGGCGATCGCCATCAGGCCCGACGAGCACTGCCGGTCGAGCGTCATCCCCGACACGGTGTCCGGAAGTCCGGCACGGAGAGCGGCCTGGCGCCCGATGTTGCCCCCGGACGACCCCTGCTGTAGGGAGCTGCCGAAGATCACGTCCTCGACCTCGCCTCCCTCGAGCCCGGCACGCCGCACCGCGTGCGACAGGGCATGGGCGGCGAGTTCCTGTGCCTGCGTGTCGTTGAACGCGCCGCGGTACGCCTTGCCGATCGGCGTCCGTGCCGTCGAAACGATCACTGCTTCCCTCATGTCGCCTCACTCTTTCCTGTCGGTCCGGTTCGTCTGGGAGCTTCGGGGCGAATCCCGAGCTCGGTGAGCCGGGCTCGACGCCGGTAGCCGGTGCCGAGCGCCGACTGGGGCGCTGTGAGCGGTCGTTGACCGTCTCCCCGATACCGGCGACATGCCTCACGGCCGCCGGGCGGGGCGACGAGGCCGACCTGCACCCGTTATAGTTGAATCTGGCGTCATGTTCAACCGAGGCTCGCGGGTGCCCCGGGTCACGAGTGGGGCCCCAGGGCGCCACGATCACCCCCGCCCCGGGGCCCCGCGGGTCGCACCGCACGGGCAGCGCCGACGCCACCCGTCTCGCGCGAAACCAGCCGCAATCGACTCCCGGCGACTGGCCGAAAGACGGCGCGCGGCCGCCGTCGCGAGAGCGTCCGCGCACCCTCGGCCTTGACAACCCGTTTGCACGACTGAAAGCTAACCGACCAGTCGGTATGAAGGGGCGGATCGTGACCCAGCTGAGCATCTCCACTGCTGCGGGCGAGTTCGACGCGATCGTGGCGGGCCCGCCCGGGGGCCGCCCGGTGCTGCTTCTGCACGGCTTCCCGCAGACGGGGCTCGCATGGCAGCGGCAGATCGCGGCCTTGGGCGCACACGGCTACCGGGTGGTGGCGCCCGACCAGCGCGGGTACTCCCCCGGGGCTCGCCCCGAGCGGCCCGAGGACTACCGCATCGGCGTCCTGGTCGACGATGTGGTCGCGATCACGGAAGAACTGGGCTGGGCTGCGTTCGACCTCGTCGGCCATGACTGGGGAGGCGCGGTGGCCTGGTGGACCGCTGACGCCCACCCCGGCCGCGTACGTACCCTGACGGTTGTCTCGACCCCGCACCCCGGCGCCCTGGCCACGACCCTGCGCACCGATCAGGACCAGCGCGAACGATCGCAGTACATGATCGACTGGCGCGAAACGCCCGCGACCGAGGAGCGCATGCTCGCAGGCGACGCCGAGGCGCTTCGCGCCTCTTACGCCGGGAAGGTTCCGCAGGACAGTGTCGAGGCGTACGTGCGGCACCTGTCACAGCCGGGTGCTCTCACCGCGGCGCTGAACTGGTACCGAGCCGGCCGCCCTGACGGCGCGATCGGCGTCATCGACGTGCCCACGCTGTACGTCTGGAGCACGGAGGACAGCGCGTTCGGCCCGGCTGCCGCGCAGGAGACCAGGCGCTGGGTCGACGCGCCCTACCGGTTCGAGACCCTTCAGGGCGTCAGCCACTGGGTTCCCGAGCAGGCACCCGAGATGCTGAACCGCCTGCTGCTCGAACACCTGCGAACCCACGGCGAGTACGGAAACACAGCGAACACCCCGTCAGCCGACTCTCAGAAGAGGTGACCTCATGGAGACAGCGCGAGCAGCCTGGCGCCGGCTCGAGCCCGTGCACAGCATGATCTACTTCGCCCCCGAGGCAAGGCGCCGGTACGCGGACCTCGGACTGAGCGGACGCGCCGGGTACTTCGCCTCCCGGAGCGCCGCCTTCGGCCGAGCATCCGCCGAGCTGGTCGTCTCGACCTTCTACAACTTCAACCCCCATGTGGTGCGGAAGGCGGTCGACGGGGTCTGGGACGCGGCGACACCGCAGCAGGTGCTGGACGCGCGGCACGCCGCGGCGAGCGAGGCCCTGCGACGGGCCGGGATCCACGAGCTCCCCGCCCTGGACGAGGTCCTGGCATTGACCCGCAGGGCCGCCGAGGCGGCCTGCGAACGCGCCCAGGGCCGTCCGCTGTTCGCCGCGCATGCCGCGCTGCCCTGGCCGGAGGAACCAGTACTGCGGCTGTGGCATGCCCAGACGCTGCTCAGGGAGTTCCGTGGCGACGGCCATGTCGCGTGCTTGCTGAGCGAGGGCGTCGGGGGCTTGGAAGCCCTGATTCTGCACGCCGCCACCGGTGAGGTTCCCGTCGACTTCCTCAAGGCGAGCCGCGCATGGCCCGAGGAAGAGTGGGCCGCCACCGAGGAGCGCCTGCGCACGCGAGGTCTCCTCGAAGGCGACTCCCTCAGCCCGGAAGGCATACGCCTGCGCCGGCACATCGAGGACCGCACCGACCGCCTGGCCCTTCCCGCCTACGCCGTCCTGGGTGACGGCGACTGCGAACGTCTCGCCGACCTCGCGAGCCCCTTCGGCCGCGCCGTCGTCGAAGCCGGCCTCCTCAAGGTGGGCTGACTCCGGGCGCCCGCCGCCTGGCACGCACGCTCGCCGCACCCTGCCCTGCCCCGCCCTGTGTGAAGTCCTCATCCGGCATGATGTCGTCATGATGGCCAACGCAGATCGTCTCCCCGAACCGCCCGCTCATGAGCCGGATTTCGAGGACGATTTCACCGCTCCGCATCTCAGGGACGATCGCTGGGTCGGTCACTACCTGCCGCATTGGACATCGCCAGAGCGGTCTCGGGCACGGTACGACATCGACAGCTCCGGGCTGCGGTTGCGTATCGACGCCGATCAGCCGGACTGGCGAGAGGAAGACGCCCCACTGCGCGTGTCCAACCTGCAGACCGGGGTCTTCTCCGGGCCGTCCGGCTCTGGACGAGGAACACACCGGCATCGTCCGGACGGGCTCGTCGTCCGCACCGAGACACCGGAACGTCTGTTGTGGGCGCCCGCCGCCGGACATGTGGAGGTGACCGTGAGCGCGAGCTTGGACGAAGGGTGCATGCTCGCGGCGTGGCTCGTGGGGACGGAGCACCTGTCCGAGGAGGACAGCGGCGAGATCTGCGTTTTCGAGATCGACGCTGACGCTGTCGGCGCGGGCGAGAGCCACGCCCGGTGCGGGATGAAAGCGCATTCGGACAAGCGGTTGACGACCGACATGACGGAAGTCGCCCTTCCCCTGGACGCGTCGAAGCCGCACACCTGGACGGCCGTCTGGGGACCGTCGGGCACGATCATCGGTTGCGAGGGCGTCGTTGTGAAACGAGTACCTCAGTCGCCCCGTTATCCGCTCTTTCTGATGATCGACCTCTTCGAGATCGGCCCTCGCTCCCAGACCGCCGCCTCCTACCCCAAGACCGCTCGCATCCACCGCGTGCGCGGGTGGGACACATCATTCACCGCGCGATGACCGGTCCCTGACCGGCCGCCCCGGCGTCGTGCCACGTGTGTGCGGGGCGCAGGTGCGGGACGGGCCGAAGATCTCCCGCTGGACTTCGGCGGAGTGGCGGCCGCGGATCGAATGGAGGGAGGCTGGAGGGGGCTGATCCATGGCCCCGCCAGCGGATCGGATCCCCGATGCGACTGCGACCAGGCGGGGTGACCGGCCAGAGGGAGGAAGCCATGAAGGTCGGAGTGCTGACCGGCGGCGGTGACTGTCCCGGCCTCAATGCCGTGATCCGCAGTGTCGTCCGCAAAGGCGTCCAGCAGTACGGCTTCGACTTCGTCGGGCTGCGGGACGGCTGGCTCGGCGCACTGCAGGGCAATGTCGTGCCGCTGGACATCCCCAGCGTGCGCGGAATCCTGCCCCGCGGCGGAACCATCCTCGGCTCCTCCCGCACCAACCCGCTCAAGCACGCGGACGGACTGCGGCGCATGCGGGACACCCTTGCCGCGCACGACGTGGACGCGCTCGTCGTGATCGGCGGCGAGGACACGCTCGGTGTCGCCACCGAGCTGGGCCGTCACGGGATCAACCTGGTGGGCGTACCGAAGACCATCGACAACGACGTGTCCGGCACCGACTTCACCTTCGGGTTCAACACCGCTGTCGGTATCGCGACCGAGGCCATCGACCGCCTCCACACCACCGCCGAGTCACACATGCGCACCCTGGTGGTGGAGGTGATGGGGCGGCACTCGGGTTGGATCGCCCTGCACGCCGGCGTCGCGGGCGGCGCCAACGTGATCCTCATCCCGGAGCGGCCCTTCGACATCGATCAGGTCTGTGAGCAGGTGAGGAGCCGCTTCAAGATCAACTATGCGCCGATCGTCGTGGTCGCCGAAGGGGCTGTCCCCAAGGAGGGACAGATGATCCTCAAGGACCGAACGTTGGACGAGTTCGGCCATGTACGGCTGTCCGGCATCGGCGAGTGGCTGGCCCAGGAGATCTCGGAACGCACGGGCAAGGATGCCCGCACCACGGTCCTGGGTCACATCCAGCGCGGCGGCACCCCGAGCGCCTTCGACCGGTGGCTGGCCACGCGCTTCGGCCTGCACGCCGTCGACGCCGTCAAGGACGGTGACTTCGGCGTGATGGTAGCCCTGCACGGCACGCAGATCGTCCGACACCCGCTCGCCGATGCCACAGCGGCCGCCAAGCTGGTCGATCCGTCGCTGTACGACGAGTTCGAGGTGTTCTTCGGCTGACGGACCGGGTACTCGCGGGATCGTCGTCGGACAGCCGTTCCGCCACAGGACCTGCTTGCGGGTCAGCCGCCGTCAGCCGGTGTGCGGTACGACCGCCACGGGGCAACGGGTGTGGTGCAGTACGGCGTGAGCGACCGGGCCCAGTCGGCCCTCGGCCGCCCGCGGATCGGTACGGCGGCCCACGACGAGCAGCTCCGCACCCCAGGACGTGTGCAAGAGAGCTTCCGCGGGATGGAGCAGCCTGACATCGGCGCGGACCGTCACCTGCGAGTACTTCTCCTCCCATGGGCGCAGCGCGTCGGAGAGCCGCACGACCTCCTGGTCCTCCCAAGTGGCGCGGTCCTCCTCGGTCACCACCAGCGTCCTGGGAGACACGGACTCGGCAGGAAATGCCCATGCCCGGACCACCTGCAGACATGCTCCGCGCGCCTCGGCGGCCGCGAACGCGAAGTCCGCCGCCTCACTGACCGGGCGGTCCGCGGCGAACCCCACTACTACCCGGGCGGCGCCGCGTGCCGCGTGCGTCCCTTCTCCGAAGGAACCGGCGGGCCGTGGGGGCACCAACACGGTGGGGCACGGAGCGGCCGCCGCCATCCGCAGGGCCACCGAGCCGACCGCGAGACCGTCGAATCCGCCCGTACCCCGTGTGCCGACGACGAGGAGCCCGGCAGTCCGTGCCGCTGCGAGGAGTGCCGGGGCCGGGGCCTCATCGGCCTGCTCGCCCCGCACCTCGAGGTCCGGGTGGCGGTCGCTGAGGTCGGCCATCGCCCGCCGGAGCGTCCGCTCACCCACGTCACGCAGCCTGTCCACGGCCGTCGGGGGCACCGCCGTGCCCGGGAGCACCGGGGAGGCATGTACCAGGCACAGCGGGACGCCCCGCAGAACGGCCTCCCGCGCAGCCCAGTCCGCCGCAGCCGAACTGCCTGCGGACCCGTCGATACCCGCCAGCACAGGATGACTCATCGCGCTCCTTCGCCCGGCGTGCACCCGCCTGAGGCACGCACACGGCCCGTGTCCCTCCCCGTCCACTGTTCCACGGCACGCCCGCACCGGCGCCCGTACCGGATGCGCGGCTTCTCCGGTAGTCCGCGCCATCGACGACCGGGCCTCGTGCCGGGTCCGGTCTCACGAGCAGCTGCCTGAAGTCACCCGTATGGGTGAATGGCGTGTGCCGTCGGCATGCCGGCGACAACGCGGGGCCGCCGTCCTCCAGCAGGGTGGCGGGCCATGCGCGGGGGTCGTTCCCGACGGGTGATCTTGGGACGAGCCTCGCAGGATGGTCCCGGCTGCCCCCTGCCGCCGGGTGGCAGGGGGCAGCCGTGTCTCCTGCGTGGCTGTGCGCCGCCCGATCCCCGCATGCAGGGAGTCCCCATGGCAGTGATGACCGAGACCTTGGTGCTGGCGCTCGAGGATGCCCACCGGGCCCATGCCGCGGCGCTCGACCGGCTGCGGGCGGATGCGGCGGTCGCACCGCCCGGCCCGTACCAGGAGATGCTGGAATGCCAGGCCGACGACATACAGGACAGCATTCACCGCATCGAACGCCATGTACGTGGCCTGCGCCCCCGCGGCCTCCTCGGCGGCACGGTCGACCTGGCGCGGTTCGCCGCCCGCACCACCGTCCGCACGGCCATGCTGCCGCTGACGGTCGGGCAGAGAACGGTGACGGGAGTCCTGCGGGGCCGGGGACCTGCCGACGAGCGGCAGCTGCTGAGGAACACCGAGGACGAGTACGCCGTCGCGGCCCGGGCGCTGGCCGCCACTCGGGCCGGTGAGGTCCTCGCCGAATGGGTCGAGGACCGCGCCACTCTCGATCTGCTCACCACGGTTCGCCGACAGGACGAGGAGCTGCTGAACAGGCTGGAGGACAGCCTCGCCCAACAGGCCCGGTCGGTGGCCGCCGCGCATGACGCCCTGCGCGTGGAAGAGACCAAGAACGGCGGCCTCGCCCATGCGGCCACCCGCACGGTGCGGGCCGTCGTCGACCGGCTGCGCGAGGCGGCATGGCCCGGACAGGACAACAGCGCTGCTGAGGAGTTCGTGGCGGAAGTGCCGGAGGTGACCGGCACAACCGGGCAGGACCAAGGAGCACAGGGCAGGGAAGAAGACCTGCCCGTCGTCGGCTTCAGCCAGCTCAGCGTGGAGGACATCGAGCGGCGGCTCCACGCGCTGTCCGCCTCGGATCTGCGCGTTCTCAAGCGCTACGAACGCACACACGCGAACCGCAAGGGTGTCCTGGATGCCATCGAGCGGATGTGCACCGGCCGACCCTGACCGCGCCACGAGCCCCCCGAGGCCGAACACGCGCGCCCGTGCCTGCGTGGCACGACACGTTCCCCGGAGCAAGACCCGACGGGGATGCCGTGCGATGACAGAAGGAACCCACGGCCACACCGACAAGCGTGGGCGCGTGACCTCACGCGTGCGTCACCGAGGAGACCGCCGCGCGGGCCGTGCGTTCCACCAGCGCGATGCCGTCCTTCATCGTCGCGTTGCCGTCGGAGAGGACCGCGACGAGGTAGTCGCGTCCGCCCGCGGTGATCCGTCCGACGCTGTTGACGTCCCACAGCCCGGTCGTGTCGCGTTGCAGCCAGCCGTTCTTCAGCGCCCAACCGGAGTCGGAGGCCGCCGAGACGCCCCACGCCTGCCCCTCGGTGATGTGGGTCATCAGCGTGCGTATGTAGTTCCTGGAGGCCTCGCTCAGGCCCGTGGAGCCTGCCTGTGAGTCCCGGCCGGTGTCGAACACCGCGCTCAGCAGGCGGATCTGGTCGGTTGCCGTCGTCCGTGTGAGCCCCCACTTGGCCCCGGGCCCACCCGTGGTCGAGGTCAGCCCGAGCCGTTTGTTCGCCGTCTCCAGACCCGGGGCCAGACCGATTCGCCGCCACAGCGCGTTCGCCGCCGCGTTGTCACTGCGCTCGATCATCACCTCAGCCTGGGTGCGCTCCTGTGGGGTGAGGCGGTGCCCGGCGTCCTGCGCCTGGACCAGCCTCGCGGCGAGAATGTCGACCTTGATGACACTGGCGGTGTCGTAGGGGACGTCGTCGCCGTACACCTGCGGCTCCCCGCCCGGGCTGTCCAGTTCGAGCACCGCGGCCGTCACCCGCCCCCTCCCCTGCGGATGTGTCCGTGCGGCGTCGGACGCGGCGGCATCGGAACGCTCCGCCGCCGTGGCTGCCGCCGCCGGCGCCGGGGTGGGCGTGCCGACCGTGAGGAGCGTCGCCACCGAGCCGGCCAGCAGTGCCGCGCCGAACCCGGCGCGCCTGCCGTGCGGGCTGCGCCTTCTCGTGCTCTGCGGGGGCGGCTGGGGGGACGGGCGGTGCGGCATGGGGCCTCGGCGGTTCTTGTGACAGGGGCACGGACCTGCGAACGTAGACAAGACGCCCGCCTCGTGACGTGACCGGCGCCACGAAAAGACCCATTCGGCACTTTTTGTGAGGACAGCCACAGGTTCGGGGCGGATGTCATCCCGGCATTGACTCCGCGACTCCGCCGCCCCGCGCCGTGACGCATGCGCGCACTGTCTCCGTGTGCGCCCGGGATGCGGCCGCGCACAACGGCGTGCCCTCCGGACCGAGGCCGCTGCTCTCAGTATCCGGGCAGGCCCCGGCCGCCAGGAGCAGGTCGGCGATCTCCGCTCCCCCGAGGCGGCCGAAGCACGCGGAAGGGACTGCGTGGCCCGTTCTCCGGCGCCGCGACCAGCACCGGGCTACGGCCCGCGAGAAGCGTCTCCGACAAGGGCGGCCCAGGTGCACGAGGGGGTTGCCGGCCGGTGGCCGGGTGGTGCGGCGTGGCCGGGCGATGACATGGGCCGCTGGATAGTATTTGTATATGAATGGGAGGTTTATCGGTTTCGGCGTACCGGGGTGGGCCGCCGGGACGGCCCCTGTCCGGGTGACCGATCGGGGCCGATGGCGCGGCGCGGGCGGCGGCCTGCGGGGCGCGCGGCTCCGCTGCCGGTCAGGTGCGGGCGGAGGGTACGTGCTGGTGCGTGGCCGGATGCGTGGCGTACGCGGCCGCGCGGGCCGGAGGGCAGGGGTGTGGCAGCGGGCCGTGCGTCGGGGCTGATCGGGACGCAGATCGCGGGCTACCGGGTGGAGCGTGAGCTCGGCCGCGGGGGAATGGCCGTGGTGTACTGCGCACGGGATCTGCGTCTGGACCGCATGGTGGCACTGAAGCTGCTGACCCCGGACATGGTCCGCAACGACACCTTCCGCCGCCGTTTCGCGCACGAATCGCGAGTGGCCGCCGCGATCGACCATCCGCACATCGTGCCGATCTTCGAGGCCGGCGAGACGGACGGTGTCCTGTATATCGCCATGCGCTATGTGCCGGGGCTGGATCTGAGGGCACTGCTCGCCCGCGACGGCCCGCTGCCCGTGGCAACCGCGCTGCGGATCGCCGCCCAGGTCGCCTCCGCCCTGGACGCAGCCCATGAACATGATCTGGTGCACCGGGACGTCAAGCCCGGCAATGTCCTGGTCGCCCGGGGCACCGACAGTGAACACCCCGAGCACGTCTATCTCACGGATTTCGGGCTGACGAAGAAATCGCTGTCCCTGACCGGGTTCACCACCGTGGGCGAGTTCGTGGGCACGATCGACTACATGGCGCCCGAGCAGATTTCCGGCCGCCCGGTGGACGGCAGATGCGACCTGTACAGCCTCGCCTGCGTCGTGTTCGAGACCCTCGCGGGCGCCCCGCCGTTCCGGCGGGACGACGACATGGCGCTTTTGTGGGCGCATCAGTACGACCAGCCGCCCGCCCTGAGCGAGAAACGGCCCGGCACGTCGACGGCCATGGACGACGCCCTGGCCAAAGCCCTGGCGAAGGTCCCCGAGGACCGCTATGGCTCCTGCCTGGAATTCGTGGCCGCCCTGCGCGCCGCCGCGCATGAGGCGGGCCCGAGCACGCACCCGCCGACACAGGTGGACCACCACGCCGCCCGGGCCACACCACCCTCCGAACCGCCCCCCGATCCGCCCGTCTGGGCCCGGCCGGTCTTTGCCCGGCCTCCCGGCTCCTGAGGCGGAACGTGGGCGGGGACGGTGGTCGATGCCTGTGCCGTGCGGCGGGGATGCGGCATCAGCACCCGCGGCGGCCCCGGCCGCCGAGCGCCGGGAGCACGCCTCGCGTCCCGGGCCAGGCCGGCCGAGCGGCGTCGCCGGAGCGGCGTAGGGCATGGCGAGGCGGTGCCGGCCAGGAGCCAGCCGGGAGATCATGAGTGCAGCCCGCTTCCTGCAACGCGGCACATACGCGGCCCGGTTGCGCTAGCTCCACCTCGGACTCACGTATGCGCACCGGCCACCCGATCCGCAGGCCAGACGCTTGCCTGGCGCACGATCCAGCAGTCCGGTGAGCCCGCTGTCCGCCGCCTTGCCGAAACCGGCGCCTCCGGCTCTTCCCTCCATCTCGCGCGCTACGCGAATTCCCGGCACGACGTGGCGAATTCCCGGCACGACGTGGCGAATTCCCCGCACGCCAGCGCGAATTCACGGCGGCGGGACGGCAGCGGTATGTGCGGCGGTGCCGTAGCGGGAGTCAGGCGCTTTCCGTGCGCCGCACCCGGCGGCGGCGCAATGACTGCGGGGCTTGTACCCGGCGCCGTGGAATCCGTCAAGTCCCGAGCCCTCGGAACATGACCCGCCGGGACCGGGCGGGCCTACTTGAAGTGCGGGCCTCACCAGAACACCGGAACCCCAACGAGGCCCCGGGCACAGATACGCACCCTTTTCCTTCAGGAGGAATCGTGAACCGCATCATCCGCAAGCAGGACGACACCACCCGCCCCAAGCGCCGGCTGGGCATCGCCACCGCGGTGGCGTCGGCCGTGGTCGTCGGCGGAGGCGTCATCCTGCCGGCCACCGCCGCCACGGCGGCCCCCATGCCCGAGGCATCACCGTCGACCATGGCTCCCGCCCACCACGGCAAGCACAAGAACTACTGCTGGAGCAAGCACCACAACAAGCATAAGAAGCACAACAAGCACAAGAAGTACTACTGCTGGGGCAAGTACTACAAGTACTACTGGGACGACCACTACGACTGCTACTACATCGTCAAGCACCACCACAAGTGGTACTTCTGGGACACCTACAACGACTACCACTACTGGGAGAAGAACAAGCACCACGAGGACCACTGGGACAAGCACAAGGACCACTGGAAGGACGAGCACGAGGCCGAGAAGACCCACGAAAAGACGGAGGACAAGAAGACGGAGGACAAGAAGCCGGACGAGAAGAAGCCCGACGAGAAGAAGCCGGACGACAAGAAGCCCGACCCGGCCAAGCCCGACCCCGCGAAGCCCGACCCGGCGAAGCCGGACCCCGCGAAGCCGGACCCCGCGAAGCCCGACCCGGCTGCCCCGGCGCCCCCGGCCCCGGCCGAACCGGCGCCCGCTGAGCCGGCACCCGCTGAGCCTGCCCCGGCCCCGGCCGAGCCCGCCCCGGCGGAGCCTGCCCCGGCCGAACCGGCCCCGGCTGCCCCGGCGCCCGCTGAACCGGCCCCGGCGGTGTAGGACACGCACGGACGGGATCTTTGACTCCCGACCACCACACCCAACGCGACGGGGTGAAGGCCCACCACAGCCTTCACCTCGTCGCCTTTTACTCTTCCCTGCCCCCGCAAGGACACTGCCGATGGGTCTGGGGCCGGGTCTGGATCCCCACTGTCAGTCGAGGGTGAGGAATTGCTCGGCCCAGACGGTCTTTCCGGCCGCCGTGTGCCGGGTGCCCCAGCGCTGGGCGAGCTGGCCGACCAGCAGCAGGCCCCGCCCGCCCTCGTCGAAGACCCGGGCACGGCGCATGTGCGGGGCGGTGCCGGCGGAGTCGAAGACCTCGCAGATCAGGGTCGTACCGGCGTGGATCAGGCGCAGCCGGACCGGGGGACGGCCGTACCGGATGGCGTTGGTGACCAGCTCGCTGACCACGAGTTCGGTGATGAAGCCGGCCTCGTCCAGCTGCCAGGCGGCCAGTTGGTCGGCGGCCTGCCGACGGGCCCGGGCGACGGCCGCCGGGTCGTGGGCCACCTCCCATGTCGCGACCCGGTCCGTGCCCAGGGAACGGGTGCGCGCCACCAGCAGCGCGACGTCGTCGTCGGGGCGGTGGGTCAGCATCGAGGTCAGGATCCGGTCGCAGACCGCGTCCAGCGTGCTCGCGGGGCGGGCCAACGCCTGGAACATCTGGTCCAGGGCCTCGTCGATGTCGTGCTCGCGCGCCGCGAGCAGACCATCGGTGTACAAGGTGAGCACGCTGCCGGCGGGCAGCTCGGTCTCGAACGTCTCAAACGGCAGCCCGCCCAGCCCCAGCGGCGGGCCGGGCGGCACGTCCAGGAAACGGACCGCGCCGTCCGGACTCACCACCGCCGGCGGCGGATGACCCGCCCGGGCCAGGCTCAAGCGGCGGGAGACGGGGTCGTAGACCGCGTACAGGCAGGTCGTGCCGATGCCCCCGGCACTCTCCGCCGAGCCCTCCGCACCGCTCTCCTCCGCGGACAGGTGGATGACCAGGTCGTCGAGGTGGGTGAGCAACTCGTCCGGCGGCAGATCGACATCGGCCAGGGTGCGCACCGCGGTCCGCACCCGGCCCATCGTGGCCGATGCCCGGATGCCGTGCCCGACCACATCCCCCACCACCAATGCCACCCGCGTGCCGGACAGCGGGATCACATCGAACCAGTCCCCGCCCACCCCGGCCCGGCCGCCGGCCGGCAGATATCGGGTGGCGACCTCCAACGCCTGCTGATCCGGCAGCGTCTGCGGCAGCAGACTGCGCTGCAAGGTCATCGTCGTGGTGTGCTCCCGGCCCGTACGGCGCCCGCCGTGCATGGCCGCGGCCGCCCGGGCCGACAGCTCCTCCGCCGCCGCCACATCGCCGGCGTCGAAGCGCTCCCGGCGCCGGTGGCGGCCAAACAGGGCCACCCCGAGCGTGACGCCGTCCTGGGCCCGCATCGGCACGACCATCGCCGAATGAATCCCCGCCTCCCGCAGCCACGCGGCATGACCGTCCTGCGCCGCCCAGTCGTCGAAAGCCGGATCGCCCACGCCGTACACCGCGCCACGGCCCTCAGCCAGGCACCGGGCCACCGGCGACACCGCCGGATAGCGCAAGGACTTGCCCGCGGCAAAGGAGGAGGGCTCCTCCGCCGCGAAGCCGGAGGCGGGGCCGGTCTCGCGGACCGAGGCCACAGCCGTGCGGTGCATGCTCAGCGGCCCGGCCGGAGGAACGGCAGGCGTTTCACCGCCACGCCGGGGAACGTCCAGCAGGTCCACGGCGGCGAAGTCCGCGAAACGGGGGACTGCGACGTCGGCCAGTTCCTGCGCCGTGTGCTGCACATCCCCGGCAGCGGCGATGCGGGCTTTCGCATCGTCCAGCCACAGCATCCGTTGCCCCGCGAGATGCCCGGGCAGCGGATGGTGTGCCGTCAGGCACACCGCGTGCACCCGGCCGGCCGCGTCTTTCAGCGGGGTCAGCGACGCCGGCCGGCTCTGCTCCGCGGTGCCGCCGGCGGGGCCGACGGCGGCGTCCATGTGCTGCGCCTCGCCGCCCTCCAGCACCAGACGCATCGCCGCCTCCGTCCGATCATTCACCGGATCCGGCACGATCTCCGGCAGCCGCAGCCCCCGCATCTCCTCCTCGCTCAGCGACAGCGCACCCTTCATGCCGTCGTTCGCCCGCACCAGCCGCAGATCCGCATCGAAGACGGCCAGCAGGCACGGGGACTGGTGAAACACCCACTCCCCCAGCGCTGACGCCTCACCTCCCGGCGTTGACAGCTCACCTTCCAGTGGGCCCGGCGCTCCTACCACGGCGGACACCACCAGCCACTCAGCGACCGGGCCGTGCCGCCTGCGGTGTGCGAGCAGCCGCCGCTCCAGACGGCGGCCGTCTCGGTGCCGCAGCACCACGGCCCCGCTCCACCTCTGTCTCCCGGCCACACCCCGTCGCGCCCGCTCGCCCACACCGTCGACGCCCTCGGCCAGCAGCCGCGCCGCCGGATGCCCCACCACCTGCGAGGATCCATAGCCCAAGAGTCGCCGAGCCCCCTCACTCCACCCCGTCACGACGCCCCGCTCGTCAACGATCGCCGAGGCCGTATACGCCGCCCGCGCCACAGCGCCCGTCGGCGCCTGCTCACCGGGAGGAGAGGGATAACGCTCCATCACCACTCATCAGCCCTTCGCCGACCCGCACAGCCCGGGGCCCCCTCACAAGCATCATCCGCAAACACCCGGACCACCAACCCGGCACCACCCCACCAAGGGCACGAGGGCCTTGTCCGGGGGCGTTCGGGCGCGGGGTCCGGGAAGGCCTGTGACGCGCCTGTGACAGTCGGCGGACACGGTGATGACGTCAGGCGGGCAGCATTTTCAAAAGTGGATAAATCGCAGCTTTCAGGCATTTATCCCCTGCTTACGAGGGTGTGAGCAGCGATGCCCGAGCCGATCCGGCGGAGAACATCCCATGAGCCTCACACCCACCGCGCCGTCCACCGAAGCCCCCGCGACCGATCTGGCCCCGCGCGAGCTGGAGACCCTGCGACACATCGCCTCCGGCTGCACCTATCTGCAGGCGGCCCGCCAGATGGGGCTCTCCAAGCACACGGTCGACGCCTACCTGCGCCGTATCCGCACCAAACTCAACATCAACACCACCGCCGAACTCACCCGACTGGCCATCACCCTGGGCCTCTGACCCCCACCACCGACGCCACCCATTCCCGTCACTGACCGCGAGCCGGCTGGCCGGCGATCAGCAGAGTGGTGCCGGCCGGGCGGAACCCCAGGCGGGCATAGATGCGGGCGACTGCTTGCTGGGCGTAGGCGAGGAAGACGGTGCGCACACCGTGGTCGCGGGCGTGGTGGGCCAGAGCCGTCGTGACAGCGGCGCCGAGCCCCTGGCGTCGGGCGATGGGGAGGGTGCAGATGCCGCCGATCTCGGCGGCTCCGGCGGCCGGGTGGTAGTGGCCTGCGGCCAGGGGGACACCGTCCGGGGCAAAAGCTGCGACGAGCGTCTTGTGGCCGGCGCGGAGTGACGGGCGGGTCGTTTCCGTCGTGCCGTCGACGGCAAGTTTCCCGGCTGCCGTCGCCAGCTCGGTGCGGCCTGTCGGCGCCCCTACCGTGGCCGCTGCCGCGAAGGCCAGTCCCGGGAGGGCGAGGACGGCGGGCAGAGCGGGATCACCGGCGTCAAGGGCCCGGATCGTGAAGCCGTCGGGAAGGCGTTGTGGGGGAAGCCGGTGATCCGGATCGAGGACCATCAGCGGGCGTTCAGCGACCGAGAGCCCCTCTTCTTCGACAACGACGCGCAGCGAAGGCGTTACCTCGGCGAGCCACTCGAAGGCATGCGGCACGCCGAGCTCTCGCTGCCGGGCACGCACCAGGGCGATGTCGGCAGCGGTGGCAGCCGCGGAGCTCGCCGACGCGGGCCTGGCGTGATGGGGGCCGCCGTAGTACGGCGCGCCGGGCTCCTTTCGCACGAAGAGGCGCAGCGGACCGTGATCCTCGGCTTCGGCGAACAGCAGGGGCACGGTTGCGTAGTACGTCTCCATACGGTCTCGCAGCGACGACTCACTCATGAGCACATCCCATCACGGGGCAGTGCCGGCCCATCGCCCTCGTCGGCTGCGTCTGGCCGCCGTTGTCGGCGGAGCCGCCGCTGCGGCTCAGCAGGGAGCAGAGCGTTCCGTCGGGGCATCGACGAGATCGGCACGGCCGCGGAAGCGGCACCGCCGCCGAGCCCAGGGGAGGTTGGTACGTACTCATCCGCTCCGCGTGCGGATGCTCATGCGTTTCGGAACCCCTGCGGAATTGTCCGTGATCGGTAACAGACGGATCCCGCAGTGCCCTTGCTCCGTCCTGACCAGTGCAGGGGACCCACCGGGACGAGAAGGAACAGGGCTGACATGGCGCGGCATGGCGGGCGGGGATGGTACAGCCGGGTAATCGCGGCGGCGGTCGGGGTGACGGCGGTGGCGGCCGCCACCTCGGTATGGACCGCTCAGGCCGGTTCCGCAGACGGGCGGCAAGCAGGGACGGGCGTCTCGGCGCGCCCGTCCGCACCTTCCGGCCGGGCGCCGGTTTCCGTGGGCATCTCCCACGCCTCGGACCACGGCACCCGGGGCGTCAACATCACCATCGACGACGGGCCGGACCCCGTCTGGACGCCCCAGGTACTGGAGGTGCTGCGGGAGAACGGCGTGAAGGCCACCTTCTGCATGGTGGGCACCCAGGCCGCGGCCCACCCGGACCTGGTCAAGGCGGTCGTGGCGGCCGGACACCGGCTGTGCGACCACTCCGTCGCGCACGACACCACCATGGACACCAAAGCCGACTCCTACCAGTCGCAGCAGATCCTCGACGCCGAACGCATGATCACCAAGGCCTCCGGAGGCGTCCAACCGATGTACTACCGGGCCCCGGGCGGAGCCTTCACCCCCTACAGCCGCCACCTCGCCGCCTCCCGGGGGATGCGGCCGCTGGGCTGGAACGTCGACTCCAAGGACTTCGAGCGCCCGGGCGCTGACGCCATCGTCGCCACCGTCAAGAACGAGATCGCCAACGGCCCGACGATCCTCTTCCACGACGCCGGCGGGGACCGCTCCCAGACCGTGGCCGCCCTGCGCGAGGTCCTGCCGTGGCTGAAGCAGCAGGGATATTCGTTCGGCTTCCCGGTGCGCTGAAATATGGGTCATGGCCCGGCCCGCACTGGGTTCGGGTCTCGCCCGGTACCCCGCTGCCTCCTACCGTCCTGCGTCCTGATCACCGCCGGCGCCGCCCCGGCCTCGAACGGTTTCCGCGGCGCGTACCAGTTCCGTGAGCACGGTCCGTACGGCCCTTCGCGCCACGCGCTCGGGACGATGGAGCACGTCGACGTGGCGGTGAGCATGAACGTCGCTCAGAGGCCGGAGGACCACAGCCGGGTGCGGTCGAGCCGTCCAGCGCGGCATCAGGGCGACTCCGCCGCCGGCGGCGACCACCTCGGCGACCACCGAGATCTCGTTGATGCGATGGGCGATCTCGAGTCGTCGTCCCGCGGCGGCGGAGATGGCCTCGACGGTGGCGATGAGCGGAAAGCCGTCGTGCACCGTGATCCAGGGCTGGTCGGCGACATCACGAGATGTCAGGCAGGGCTTCGCGGCCAGGGGGTGATCGGCAGGCAGGGCGACGTCGAGCGGTTCACTCAGCAGGGCGGTGGCCATCGCGGTCCGAGGCCACGCCGGCGCGTGGTCGAGCCGGTGGGCGATGACGAGGTCGTAGTGGCGGGTCAGGGGTGGAAAGTCGTCCTGCGCCACGTCCTCGTCGTGGAGGGAGAGTTGGGGGGATCCAGGGGCGCTGAGGCGCCGCAGCAACAGGGGATAGAACGCCGCGGCTCCGCTGTGGAAGGCCGCCACCGACACCGCGGCGTCGGGCTTTTCGACGAATGCGTCGATGGTGTGGCGCGCTCGGGCCAGAGCCGCCTCCACCCCGATCGCCGCGTCGGCCAGAGCCTGCCCGGCGGCCGTGAGGACAAGCCGCCGTCCGTCGCGCTCGGTGAGCGGGACGGGGATCGAGCGCTGCAGCAGCCGGAGCTGCTGCGAGATCGCCGAAGGTGTCACCCGCATCGCCTCCGCGACCGCGGTGACGCTTCCCAGCTCGCCCAGTTCCCGTAGGACGCGCAGCTGTCTTTCGTCCACAGGTCCAGTGTAGCTTTGCTAAAGGGTTGGTTGAGCAACTCGTCATTTACTTCAAAATGCTGGTCGTGAATCGTAGGCGCCATGCCAGCCACCCGTCGTACGGATGTGGTGCTCCTGGCCGTCGCCATCGTCTGGGGCTCCAGCTATCTGACGGCGAAGACGGCCACGGGCGCCACGTCGGTGTTGATCGTCCTGTTCCTGCGCTATCTCATTTCCGCTCTCGCCTGCGTCGCGGTCGTCGCCGCTCTGCGCAGACCCGGTTTCTTCACCCGAGGCGAGATCGGCTTCGGTTCCCTGCTCGGTCTCACGCAGGCCGCCGTCCTCGCGCTGGAGACCTACGGCGTCGCGTACACCAGTGCCGCGAACGCCGGTCTGATCATCAGCCTCACCCTCGTGCTCACACCGCTCCTGGATCGCGCGGGACGGCGGGGCGGAACGCCGGCCAGGTTCTTCCTCGCGGTCGGTCTGTGCGTCGCGGGCGTCGGCCTGCTCGTGTCCGGCAATGGCCTGCGCCCTCCCGGGGCCGGTGATCTGCTGATGCTCGCGGCAGCGGTGGTCCGAGCGGCTCATGTGGTGCTCGTCGGACGGGTCACCACCGGCCGGACGCTGCGCCCACTGCAGCTGACGACCGTGCAGAGCGTCGTCGGTGCGGCACTGTTCTTCCTGCCCGCTGCGGGCGGGCTGCCGGTCCTCGCCCGGGCCGACGCAGGGACCTGGACCCAACTCGTCTACCTGGCCCTGTTCTGCGGCCTGTTCGCCTTCCTGGCCCAGACCTGGGCCGTGCAGCGCACGTCCGCGACTCGGGCCAGTCTCCTCCTGGGCACCGAACCGGTCTGGGCCCTCCTGGTCGGCATCGGCTTCGGCGACGACCGTCTCACCGTGCCCTCCGCTCTCGGAGCCATGCTTGTCGTCGCCGGAACGTACTGGGGACAGGCCGTCGAACGCGCCCGGCGCGTCGCCCCCGCGGACGCAGCCGAAGCCGGCTGCTGCGAGACCACACCGAACGCCACACCGGCAACTCCGCTTTGCCCACACCGTTCCCCGACCGCCCTCACGGGCTGAACAGCCCCCGTCGTGGCGACAGGCCTGCCCCGGCGCGCGCAGTGCCCCGACGCGGTCGTCCAGGCTGCGGCGGCCGAAGGCGAGGTGGTCAGCGTCGTATCCGAGGGCCGCCCACGGCGAGCCGGGGGCCGACAGAGCGGACTCGGTGTCGGGACAGGCGAAGCGGCCGTCTTCGGGGGCCGCGAGTGCTCACTCGTCCTTGCAGATGATGAAGCCGGGGAAAGGGTGCCGTCCGGGCCGCTCACCGATCTCATCGATCGCTTCGCGGATCTCGCGCAGTTGGCGGGTGGTCATCTGCAGGGGCGGCTCGTCCGGCTGGTAGGTGGTCAGGACCGGGTAGTCCACGCCGGGCTCGTTCGTCATCTCGATGTGACAGCCGAGGATGTGGGTGACCGGTCGGGTGTCAGCGAACGCGATCAAGCGGTCGACGGTTCTGCCGAAGGCGGCCCAGTCCTCCACGTACAGCCGTCCGGGATACACCGTGTCGCCGGTCAGCAGGAATCCGGTGTGCGGGTCGTAGTACGTGACGGCCGCCTCATGGTGACCGGGGGTGGCGAGGCACTCCAGCACCCGGCCGCCGAGGTCGACGCGGGTCACCCGGTCGGGGTCGTCGGCGAATCCGAAGTACTCCCAGGCACTGTGGAGATCCGCCCGCACCACTTCGGTGCCGGGGCGGTCGATGAACTGGGCATCGCCCGCGATGTGGTCGCCGTGGGCGTGGGTGTGCAGGACGAGGAGGGTGTAGCCGTCCCGTGGATGCCCGGCCAACCAGCGCCCGATCAAGTCGTCGACCACCCGGCGCAGCGGAAAGAACTCGGCGGACTCGGTGGCTCCCGTGTCGATGAGTACGGCCCGGGCGTTGCCGAAGATCAGAAACAGGAACGGCGCCTCATAGTCGATGGCCATGTTCTGGCGCAGGATGAACGTGTGCTCGTCGTATGCGTGGACCTGGATGTCCGGATCGGTGTTGTGCTTCGCGGACGGCGATCCATGGATCCAGTCCACGTCCAGCGCGCGCGGCTCCGGGGCCTCGGACACAAAGTCGGCCTGCTGTGCGTTTCCGGCCATGACGCCTCCCGAGAGCGTCGTCTTAGCAGGCCGGGTACGGCGCCCATCTCGTCCGGGGCAGGCGCTCACGCGCCGCCGAGCGGAATCTACTACGCGCGGACCGGGCTGATCAACGAGCAGCGGGTCAGGCTCGGTATACGGATGCTTCTGATCCGCAAGCGTGCTTCCACGCTGTTTCCGGAGCACTCCTGGCCCCGGAGGGAGCAGTGCCCAGGCCGCGTGGGCGGGTTCGCTCCTATCGTGGAACGGCACAGTGACGCTCGGCGCCGAGGCAGGCAGGACATGTGGGAACCGCAGATCGACTATGCCGAGGTCTTCCGGGCCCTGCCCGGCATGGTGGCGCTGCTCACCCCTGACCTGGTGTACGCCGACGCCAACGACGACTTCGTGCGCCTTTCCGGGCGCACGCGCGAGCAGCTGCTGGGCCGGTACATCTTCGACGTCTTCCCCGAGAACCCGAACGAACCGGCCGCGGCCGGCATGCGGGAGACCCAGGCGTCGATGCTCCGTGTGGTGGACACCGGCGAGCGCGACACGATGGCACTGATCCGCTACGACATCGAGGATCCCGAGCGGCCCGGCGTGTGGCGGGTGCACTACTGGAGCCCGGTCAACGCACCCGTCGTCGGTCGCGACGGGCGGGTGGCGCTGATCGTGCACCGGGTGGAGGAGGTCACGGAACTCATCCGGGCCCGCGGTGGCCCGGGCGGCGACAGCAGGGCCCGCGTGCTGGAGGCCGAGCTCTACACCCGCGCCCGCGAACTGCAGGAGGTCAACGAACTCCTGCGCTCGGCGCACGCCCGCGAACGCGAGGTCGCCCTGGCCCTGCAGGCGGCCATGCTGCCCGCGCCCGGCCCGACCGGGCCGCATGAGGCGGCCGTCCGCTACCGGCCCGCCATCGGCGCGCTGAACGTGTGCGGCGACTGGTACGACCTGGTCGACCTGCCCGGCGACAACCTCGCGGTCGCCGTCGGCGACGTCGTCGGCCACGGTCTGGCAGCCGCCTGCACCATGGGCCAGCTGCGAAGTGCGCTGAGCGCGGCCTGCCGCGTCGCCGACGGTCCGGCCCAGGCCCTGGAGGCCCTCGGCCTGTACGCCCGCTTCGTCGACGGTGCGGAGGCAACCACTGCCGTGACGACCTTCATCGACTGGGACAGCCGCACCATCACCTACAGCTCCGCCGGCCACCTTCCACCCGCGCTCGCGCACCCCGACGGCACCGTCACCTTCCTCGACCGGGCCACCGACCCTCCACTCGCGGCCCGCCCCGAGCACCTGTCCCGCCCACAGGCGCGCACGCCCTTCACCGAGGGCGCCACCCTCATCCTGTACACCGACGGCCTCGTGGAACGCCGCGACGAGGACATCGACACCGGCCTGGCGCGCCTCGCCGACTCCCTCACCCGGCGCCGGCACGCCGCTCCCGAGGCCCTGGCCGACGCTCTCCTGGCCGACCTGCTCCCGCCCACCGGCAACACCGACGACACCGCCCTGATCGTCATCCGGCTGTGACCGCGTGTGCGGGGTGCCGTCGAGGCAGCCGTCGCTCGCCGCGGCACGGCGGTGGCCGTTCTCCGGCCAACCGGCGGACACGCGCGAGGGGTTCGGCCCGAGCACCGGCTGAGGCTTCCGGGCCGGTCCCCCCGCGGCCGCGGGGCGGGAGGGGGCCGGGTCGTACGTGAGGCGCGCCCGGTCCGGCCGGTTGCCGCGGGCCGCCGAGAGCCGGCGTGGGGAGCGGCCGGCCGGTCGTCGGCGGCAGCACATGGGACAACAGGGTGCCGACTGCGTCCATGGGCCGGCCGCCGCGCGACCCCTCCCGCCCACACAGGGCTTCCGCTCCGCCGATACCACGCTCCCCCGCTCGCCCGACCGGCCGTGACACCGGCACCCCGCCCGCCGACGCGAACGGGCGCGCATGTGCTCAGACGCCGACAGGCTTGCCCGGGCCGGGGACGCCGCGGAAACGGAACGGTTCCGGTTCCCGGCCGGCCTGGATGAACCAGCACTCCCCGGTGGCGTCGCCGACGACGATCCGCAGCACCGTGTCCGCCACGACCTCGGCGGGGATGATCGGCAGTTGCTGCTCGGCGAGCATGTCGCGCAGCGGTTCGATGATCCCCGACTCGGCGTACCCCGGGCAGACCGCGTTGAAGCGCACGTTGTCCGGCGCGAGAGCCGGTCCCAGTGCGCGTGCGAGTCCCACGACCGCGTGCTTGTTGGCTCCGTACAGAGGGTCGAGAGGCACCGCCGCGAGGCCCGCCAGGGACGCGGTCGCCACGATCGAGCCTCCGCCGCGGGCCCGCAGCGCGGGCAGCACAGCGTGGGTGCCGAAGACCACGCCGTCGAGGTTGGCGCCCATCGCCCGGCGGTAGCGCGCCAGATCGAAGTCCGCGCCCACACCACAGCCGGTCGCCGCCCCCGCGTTGAGGAACGCGATGTCGACGCCGCCGTACTGTTCCTGGGTGAAGTCCACCAGGGCACGGTTGCCGTCGAGGTCGGAGACGTCACAGGCGCGGAATGTGCCGCCGACCATGTCGGCCACTTCCCGGCCGCCCTGCGCATCGAGGTCCGCGACGACCACACGCGCCCCGGCCCTCCCCAGCGCGAGCGCCGTGGCCCGGCCCAGCCCGCCGGCTCCGCCCGTGACGATCGCCACCTTGCCCCGGAGCGGGCCGCCGGACCCGGTCTCGGCTGCTGTCATGCCAGCTCCAGTACGAGCTTGCCGACGTTCTCGCCGCGGAAGAGCATCTGCAACGTGTCGGGGAAGTCGTCCACGGTCCCCCTCACCACATGTTCCTTGACCTTGATGCGGCCGGCGCCGATCCATGCGGAGATCTCCTGCGCGGCCTGCGCGTAGCGCTTGGCGTAGTCGAAGACGACGAAGCCCTCCATGCGGGCACGGCGCACCAGCAGCGTGAGGTAGTTCGAGGGGCCCTTGACCGGTGTGGCGTTGTTGTACTGACTGATCGCACCGCAGACCACGACGCGCGCGTGCATCGCCAGCCGGGTCAGGGCCGCGTCGAGGATGTCCCCTCCGACGTTGTCGAAGTAGACGTCGATGCCGTCGGGGGCGTGCCGGCGCAGCGCTTTCCTCACGTCGTCGGCGCGGTAGTCGATCGCCGCGTCGAATCCCAGCTCGTCGGTGAGCAGGGCGCACTTCTCCGGTCCTCCGGCGATGCCCACGACCCGGCAGCCCTTGGCCTTCGCGATCTGACCCGCGATGGTGCCGACCGCGCCGGCCGCCCCCGACACCACGACGGTCTCGCCGTCCTTGAGTGCCCCGACGTCCAGAAGTCCGAAGTAGGCCGTCATGCCGGGCATGCCCAGCGCCCCGAGATAGGTCGAGGGCGGTGCGAGGGAGGTGTCGATCTTCATGGCTCCCTTGCCGTCGGAGACCACGTACTCCTGGACGCCGAACGTGCCGACCACATGGTCACCGGGCTGGAAGTCGGGGTGGTCGGATGCGGTGACCTCGACGACCGATCCGGCGCGCATCACCTCGCCGATGCCCACCGGCGGCAGGTAGGAGGGGCGGTCGTCCAGCCAGCCCCGCATGGCGGGGTCCAGGGAGATGACGCGTGTCCGGCCGACGAACAGGCCCGGTCCCGGTTCCTCGACGGGCTCCGAACAGTGCTGCCAGTCATCGGGCTTCACCTCGCCCATGGGGCGGGCTGCCAGTCGGATCTGGCGGTTGGTCGCAGACATGACGCCTCCTGTCGCTCACGGCTCCACGTGACCATACCGACCAGTAGGTACGTTGAGTGGCGTGACGTTCACCACACGCCGCTCGCGGCGGGCCCGGAACGCCTGTCCGACGGAGAAGCGCGCAGGTCGGGAGGCGGGCTGGGTTGACAGGCGGGTAGCCGGGGGCGGGTCCTGTGGACATGACGTGCCGCTCCGGCCTGGGCGGAGGTGCCACCCGCCGCCGCCGCGGCCGTCGCAGAGGGCGCGCGGCCGGGCCTGGCCGGACTCGACTCAGCCTGCTGAACCCTTCACCGACTCGGCCCTCACGCAGTCCCTCGCAACAACGCTGGGCGGCGGCGCCCTTGCCGTCCCCGAGTGCGCACCGGTCGGGCAGTACAGGCGGGTCGACTGATGGTGAGTGAGGTTCGGCCACGAAAGGGAAGACGGTATTCCATCAGGCAGACATACGGCGATTCCGAGTGGCGCACCGCATCCGGCCGGCCCCTCCGCCACCAGGGCGGCGCACACCGATCATGTCGGCCAGAGGAGTTGCGGACGCATGAGCAAAGGGGAGAGCGAACCGGCCCGTTCAGCGGCTGCGGACTGGCGCGAGCAGTTGCGGAGCGCGCGCCAGACCCGTACGCGCGCTCGGCGGATCCGCAAGGCGGCACGTCACGCGATGCCCTGGTGGCGCCGGGTGTTCCCCACCTGGCGCATGCTGCTCAGCAGCCTGATCACCGTGGTCCTGCTCGCCGTCGTCGCCTTCTTGGCCCTGTACGTGACCGTCCCGGTTCCCGATCCCAACACGGCCGCCGTGAGCCAGAGCAATGTCTACTACTACGCCGACGGCGGCGAAATCGGCCGTACCGGCGCCGTCAACCGCGCATCGCTGCCGTTGTCGGAGATCTCCGTCAACGCGCAGCACGCCGTGGTCGCGGCCGAGGACCGTACGTTCTACTCCAACAAAGGGGTGGACACCCGTGGCATCCTGCGCGCGGCCTGGAGCACCGTCACCGGCAAGGAGCTGCAGGGCGGGTCCACGATCACCCAGCAGTACGTACGGAGCTACTACCTCACCCCTGAAAGGACTCTCAGCCGGAAGGTGAGGGAGGCCATCATCGCGATCAAGGTCAGTGAGACGCAGAGCAAGGACGCCATCATGGCGGGGTACCTGAACACCAGCTACTTCGGCCGCAATTCGTACGGCATCCGAGCCGCCGCACAGGCGTACTACGGCATCCGCGCCTCGCAGCTCAACGTCCCTCAGAGCGCCTATCTCGCCGCCCTGCTCAAGGCTCCCAGCATCTACGACGTCTCCACAGCGACCCCGGCACACAGGGCGGCGGCCATCGCCCGCTGGAACTACGTCCTGGACGGGATGGTCGAGATGGGCTACCTGCGCGGCGGCGAGCGCGCCAAGATGACCTTCCCGGTTCCCCGGGCCCCCGAGCCCACCCCCGGGGTCGGCGGCCAGGCCGGGTACCTCATCGACATCGCCCGTCGCTATCTGGTCGAGAACAAGATCCTCGACGAAGCCACACTCGGGGCGGGCGGCTGGCAGATCACCACGACCTTCGTGAAGAAGAACCAGGACGCACTGGCCGCGGCGGCGAAGAAGGGACTGCGGCCACTGCCGGACACCCGCAAGGCCACGTACATCCGGGTCGGCGCAGCGTCCGTGGACCCGTCCACCGGAAAGATCGTCGCTGCCTACGGCGGACCCGACTACGCCGCCCGTCCCTACAACGACGCCATCCGGCACGACCTCCAGGGCGGTTCCACGTTCAAGCCGTTCGCTCTCGCCGCCGCTCTGCAGCACCGCGCCACCACTCAGGACGGTCACGCCATCACCCCCCGCACGCACTACGACGGCACCAGCCGCCGCTGCGTGACGGGCCTGCCCCGCGGTCTGCACTACTGCCCGCCCAATGAGGACGACGTCGACTACGGCCGGATCAGCCTGCGCGAGGCCATGATGAAGTCCGTCAACGCGGTGTACGCCCAGGTGGGCGCCGACGCCGGTCTCGCAGGCGTCCGCAGGGCCGCCATCGCCGCGGGCCTCCCCTCCGACACACCCGACATGGGCGCCACCCCCGCCCTCCCCCTCGGCGTGGCCACCCCCAGCCCGCTCGACATGGCCGGGGCATACGCCACCTTCGACAACCACGGCAAGCGCGTCGCTCCCTGGTCGGTGCAGAAACTCACCCGGAACGACAAGTCCTACGACCTGCCCGGCCACCGGGCCGTCCGGGCGTTCACCCGGGCCACCGCCGACCAGGTCACGTCCGTTCTGAAGAACGTCGTCAGCGCGGAGGGCACCGGCTATCTGGCCACGGCCCTGGGCAGGCCCGCCGCGGGCAAGACCGGCACCACGGACAACAACCTCTCCGCGTGGTTCGTCGGCTACACCCCCCAACTGTCCACCTCCGTCGCCATGTTCGCCGAGAAGCCCACCACCCACACCCGTGTCTCTCTGGGCGACGCCGCGGGCATCAGCCGTGTCAACGGCGGCTCGTATCCGACCCGGATATGGACCGCCTACATGACCGCCGCCCTGAAGGGCCAGCCGGTGGAGGACTTCCGTCTGACGGCACCCGCGCAGCCCCACGGCGCCCAAGCCCCGGCAAGCAGGCCCGCGTCGGCAGAACCGACACGGACCACGGCACCCACCCACGGGCCGACACCGACGCCCCCGCTCACCCCGGCGACGACCGCTGCGGCCACGCCGACACCGAGCACGGTCGCGCCGACCGCTCCCCCACCGACTACGACCACGCCCACGACGACAGCTCCTGTGCCAACCACCGTTCCTCCGCCCGGCCCCGCCCCCAGCACGACGGCGCAGTCCGGCCCTGCCGACACCGGACCGTCGCTCAACGGGACCGGCACCGGCGACACGGGATCTCCGTAGCGGCGCCCCCCCGAGAACCGGCGGGCGCGCCTGCTGTCCCAGCAGTCGTGCCATCACCTCCGGCCAGGTGCCCCCTCCTCCGGTCCGGGCGGCGCCCCGTGGAGCCGCGTGGGGTACGAGCCGCTCCGCATCCGCCGGGCGAGGTGCGGCAGGATGGGGCACATGAGCGTAGTCAAGATCAACGTACTGACCGTCCCCGCCGAGCAGCGGGAGACGCTGGAGAAGCGCTTCGCCTCCCGTGCCCATGCGGTGGAGAGCTCCGACGGGTTCGAGTGGTTCGAACTCCTCCGTCCCGTCGAGGGCACCGACAGCTACCTCGTCTACACGCGCTGGCGTGACGAGGAGTCCTTCCAGGCCTGGATGGAGGGCCCCATGAAAGCGGCCCACCAGGGCGGTGACGCGCAGGGCGAGCGCCCCAAGCCGGCGGCGAGCGGGTCCACGCTGTGGTCCTTCGAGGTCGTGCAGCAGGCGGCGCCGACGAAGGCCTAGTGCCGCGTCAGCCAAGGTTTGCCCGTCAAGGAGCGGCGTCCGGTGCGTGCTCTCGGCGTGCCGGCCGGAAGTCCTCGTACTGGACGTACTTGGGCTTTCGGCCGGTGCGGCGAGAGGGCGTGCCGGGCGTCGCGACGGGGCGAACCTTGGCTGACGCGGCACTAGCTTCTGTCGTCAGATTCCCGTCGTCCGCCCGGTGGGCGGGGCCCCGCGGCGTCAGGTGCGTGCTTCGGCGTGCCGGGCCCTGGCCCTCGTACGGGAATGTACTTGGGCAAGGGCCCGGTGCGGCGAGTGGGGCCACCTCCCAAACAAGCGATGCGAGCGCCGGAACCTCTCGGCCGCTCGCGTCGCCCTGACGAATGAACCGGCCCCCGACAGGTCACCCGGCCCTCCGTTGCCAGGCGTTGTGAACATGGCAGCCCAGCAGGGCGCCGCCGAAGACCACGAAGCCGACGCCGATCAGCCAGGACTGCACGATCAGAACGGTGCCGACGGCGCCGTAGTTGACCGCGTTGTTCACGATCAGCGGTGAGAACACCTGATACGAGAACCAGCGCAGGCCGACCAGGCCCGCCATCGTGGCCACGGCGCCCGGCAGCAGTGCTCCCCACGACACCCGCTGACCGAGCAGGAAGTACTGCCCCCACCAGAAGAACAGCACCCCGAAGAGTGCGGTGAGCAGGATACGGACGGCCGACGCCGTCAGACCCTGGCGCATCACCGCGACGCTCTGGGTCTCGGCGAACAGATACGCCGTCAGCGCGGCGAGCCACACCGCACGCCGCCACACCGCGTGCCACGGACCTGCGGGAAGCTGCCAGATCCGTTCGTACCCGTTTTGCACGCTGGCCGCGAAGGCGACACCGAACAGCGCAAGGACCAGCACGCTGAACGCGCTGGTCGTGCTGAGCACCTTCCGGGGCGCGGTGAACAGGTTCCGTACGGCCTCCGCCGGGCGCCCCGACAAGCTCATACCGTCGATCACCCACAGGGCGAAGCCCCGCTGCTGAAAGGGCGCGGCGGCCGCGACGACGATCAGCAATGGGGCCAGGGTGACCAGACCGAGCGCCGCGAATCCCATGGCCCGGTGCAGCAGTTCCAGCTCTCCGCCGTGCTGCCAGAGCCGTCCGGCGGCCGAGTGGTGCCAGGCGGTCCGCAAACGCCCCGGTTCGCGCCGCCGCTCCCGGGACGCGCCGGAGGAATCCCTCATACCGCCTCGCTCCCCGGGGCGCCGGCCCGGCCTTCGCGCATCGCACGACACTCGGCAGCCGGCGCCCCTCGATCTCGCGCTCCGGCCCGCAGCCGTCCGGGAAGAACCATGACCCCCGGCCGCCTGGAGCGCCGCTGACGGTTTCCCGACTCGGAGACGGGCGAAACCTGACACACCCACATGGATCACCCGGCAGTGCCGAGCGCGTAGGTGTCGGCAACGCAGCAACCCGGCGATGCACCGGGCGCACACCCTGTCGTCTCCCGCCCGGCCTTCCCGTACCCCGTACATACCCTCCCGCCCCTCCAGAAGTCTTCTGCTCTGATCGTTCTGACCGCCCGCGAGTCCGGGCAGGGCGATTCCGGCGAGGCCCCTCGAAGGCCACGGCCTCCCGCATGTCAGGCACCGGCAGGGGTACTCCGGGGCACATGACTGGTATCGATCTCAAGAGCAGCGCGTTCGACGACCAATCCTTCATCGCGCGCCGGTACGCGTTGGAGGGAGAGAACGTCTCCCCTCCGCTGACGTGGAGCGGCGCCCCGGACGACGCGGCCGAACTGGTTCTGCTGTGCGAGGACCCCGACGCGCCGTCGGGCACGTTCACGCACTGGATCGTGGTCGGCATCGATCCGCACAGTGACGGTGTCGATCCGGGTCAGCGCCCGCCCGGCGGCACCGAACTCGTCAACGGCTACGGGAGAGAGGGCTGGGGCGGACCGCATCCACCCCCGGGAGACGAGGCCCACCATTACGTCTTCCGTCTCTACGCCCTCGCGGAACCCTGCGTCCTGCCCCACGCTCCCAGCGCCGACCAGGTGCACCGGGCGCTGGACGAACGGCACATCGCCAGTGGCACCCTCGTGGGGCTGTACCAACGCTAGTGCCGCGTCAGCCAAGGTTCGCCCCGTCGCGACGCCCGGCACCCTCCCCCACTGCCTCAAGGGCATGGGAGATGCCCCCACCCGCCGCACCGGCCGAAAGCCCGAGTACGTCCAGTACGAGGACTTCCGGCCGGCACGCCGAGAGCACGCGCCGGACGCCGCTCCTTGACGGGCAAACCCTGGCTGACGCGGCACTAGGAACGGCTCAGTGGTTCGCGTCGGCCTTGCTGATGTCCGACAGCGCGGAGTGCGGGTCCTCGGTCGTGGCCAGGTCGCCGAGGCTCACCATGCCGACGGGGCAGCCACCGCGTTCCACGACCGGGAGCCGGCGTACGGCGTGCTGTCGCATCAGCTCCACCGCACGGTCGGTCGTGTCGTCCGGCGTCAGCGTCACCACCGGCGGACGTGTGCACGAGGAACCGGCGGTCGCGGTGTCGGGATCCAGTCCCTCGGCGACGGCCCGGACCACGATGTCACGGTCGGTGAGCACACCGAACAGGTCGCAGTCGTACACCACCAGGACGTCCCCGATGTCCTGCTCGCGCATCATGCGGGCGGCCCGCGCCAGCGTCGTCATGGGCTCGACGGCGGCCGCACCGGGCGACATCACGTCGCGTATCAGCCGGGTCATGGAGACCTCCCAGGTCCAGGATCAGTGGGGTGACGCGGGTCGGCCGCGCAGCCCCTTGCGCAGGAAGCGCCGCAGCCGTGTCTCGGGCCAGGTGTTGATCACGTCGTCCTTGGTCAGCCAGCCGCGCTGCGCGGTTCCCACGCCGTAGCGCATGCCTGCCAGGTGAAGGGGGGCGTGGGCGTCGCTGTCGATCGCGAACTTCACCCCGTGCCGCCTGGCCCGCAGGATGTCCTCGTCGCGCAGGTCGAGCCGGTCCGGGTGGGCGTTGACCTCCAGGGCGGTACCCGTACGCGCACAGGCGGCGAACACCTCGTCGAGGTCGGCGTCGATGCCCGGACGCTTGCCGATGAGGCGGGTGGTGGGATGACCGATGATGTTGACGTACGGGTTCTCGCAGGCCCGTACGATCCGGCGCGTCATCGCCCCGCGTCCCTGGTTGAAGTGCGAGTGCACCGAGGCCACGCACAGGTCGAAGCCGTCCAGGAACTCCTCCGGCCAGTCCACGCCGCCGTCCGGGTCGATGTTCAACTCGGCACCGTGCAGCAGGCGCATGCCGCCGCGCTTGCCCTGCCTGCCGTACGCGCGGTCCAGTTCGCGCACACGTTCACGCTGTGCCAGCATCCGCTCGTCGGTCATCCGCTGCATGTACAGGTTCGGCCCGTGATCGGTGACCGCGAAGTAGGCGTATCCGCGCTCGGCGGCCGCCTGGGCCATCTCCTCCAGCGGGGCGAGCCCGTCGGTGAGGTCGGTGTGCGTGTGCAGGTCGCCCCGGATGTCCGCCTCTGCCACCAGCTCGGGCAGCTCGCCGAGCAGCCCGGCCTCGATCTCTCCGCGGTCCTCGCGCAGCGTCGGCGGAATCCACGGCAGGCCGAGACGGGCGTACACCTCCTCCTCGGTCTCCGAGACGATCTTCTCTCCGCCCTCGACGTCGAACAGCCCGTACTCGGAGAGCTTGAACCCCTTGTGCACGGCCAGCTCGCGGGTGCGGATGTTGTGCGCCTTCGATCCGGTGAAGTACTGCAGCGCCGCTCCCCAGGCGTCCGGCGGTACGACCCGCAGATCGACCGCCAGGCCCTCGGTGGTGCGGACGGATGTCTTGGTCCCGCCCCGAGCGACGACCTCCGTGACGTACGGCAGCTCGGTGAACGCCCCCATGAGCGGGCCCGAGTCGTGCGCCGCGGCGAGGACGTCGATGTCGCCGATCGTCTCGCGCAGGCGTCGCAGCGACCCGGCGTACGCGCAGCGCCGGCAGCCGGTCACCGTGGACAGCTCGGCGACGATGCCCTCGGCGAGATCCATGGCGACGTCGAGCAGGACGCGGTCTCCGGAGGCCTGGAGCAGACCGATGCCGTGGAGGATGTTCTCCTCCGTCCGCGGGCCGAAGCCCTTCAGATCGCGAAGCCGCTCCGCGCGGATGGCGTCGGCCAGCTCGTCGATCGAGGAGATGCCCAGCTCCTCGTACAGCATCAGAGCCTTCCGCGGGCCGAGCGTGGGGATCGCCGTCAGCCGCCGTACCCCGGCGGGGATCCTCGCCCGGAGCGCGTCCACGGCGGACACGCCGCCGGTGCGGAAGTACTCGACGACCTTCTCGGCGATCGACCTGCCGACGTTCGGAATCTGCTGGAGCCCCTTGAGGTCGAGCGTGGAGACGTCGGCGTGGTAGCCGCCGATCGCCCGGGCGGCCTTCTCGTAGACACGCGCCTTGAACGCGTCTCCTCCGGTGATCGAGATCAGGTCCGCGTATTCCTGGAACAGTGCGGCGACCTCGTCATTGGACCGAGCCACGCTTCCAGGGTAGGGCGGCGGCAGGCCGTCCACGTCCCTGGATCCCCGCGAACCGCTCCAGCGGGCTGGACCGGACCGTGGTCTACCTCGTCGGCCGGTGATCAGGGCACTGCGTCGGACCCACTCGCTGCCGTGTGCCGCCTCGTGCATGACGGCGGCGACGTCCCGTCGCCGACATGTCTCCCCGCTCGTCCGGGCCTCGGCGGCACGGCTCAGTCCGATCGGCGCGTGCCGAGCCGCGTGTTCGTCAGGTGCCGCGCAGGCCTCGGTGCGCGGTCAGCCCGGCGCGGCCGTGCCGAACGCGCTCGTGGCCGAGGGGGAACGGCGAGTCGGGAAGGACATGTCCGGCCAGGATCGCGGAGTCCACATCGCAGGAGGTGGCGGCCACCGGCGCCACGAGCGCGTCGTGGGCGGACCGGATCCCGGGGTCGGGTGCCTCGCGCCACTCGACGTGGAGGACACCGCCTTGCACGAGCCCGTCCCCTGCCGGCCAGGTCGTCGCGGATGTCAGCCTCCAGCGTCGCCTCGCCCTCACCTGATGCCCGGCACGTCAGGTCGGACCGTCCGTCACACCACGACTCGTCGCGGCACACGGTCGGCGCCGCGCTCGAGAGCCGCGGGACACGGACCGAACTCGGCCGGACAGCGGTCACAGAGCCGGTGTTTCAGCCAGAGGCACGACACGATCGGCTTCGCCGACGACAACGGACCCCGCCCCCACGGGCATTCGGGGGCAGGGTCCGTACTTGAGCGCCGGGCAGGCCTTGCACCTGCATCTCCCCGCAGGAAGCGGGACGTCTTTCCTTGGACCACCAACGCACAGCCAGCCGACCGGAATTCGGCGGCCTGCTTCGGATCCAGCATAGCGCAGCCCTGCACCCGTTACGCCACCACTCTCGCAGCACGGCTGCGTTCCCAGCCGGGCACCCGGCTGCGGACTCCCACGGAAGTGCCCGGGGGCCTGGAGCCCGGGGCCGTGCCCGGCTCGCGACCCATGCGCCGTCGGGTGAGTATGGAGTACGGGACCGGTCCGGGGGCCAGGCACTGGGAGGCACCCGTGGCGCACGCCCCGACAACCGACGTACTGATCGCAGGCGCCGGCCCGGTGGGGCTGAGCGCGGCCGCCGAGCTGTGCCGGCACGGAGTGCGCTGCCGTGTTGTCGACCGGCTGCCGACCCGCCTGCCGTATGCCAAGGCGGTGGGCATTCAGCCCCGCACCCTGGAGATCTGGGACCGGATGGGCCTGGCCCGTACCGTCCTGGAGGCCGCCGCTGTCCTGCGCGGCCAGCTGATCTACGTCAACGGCAAGGAAATGGCGCGGATCGATCTCGCGCTGCCGCCCGAGGTTCCCTACGAATTCGCCGCGCTACCGCAGTACGAGACCGAGCGCCTCCTGGAGGAGTACGTCGCCGGTCTGGGTACGGTCGTCGAACGCGGCACCGAGCTGTTTTCATTCACCCAGGACCAGAACGGGGTCACCGCCCGGCTGCGCAACGCTTCCGGCGCCGACGAGGAGCTGCGCACCCGCTATCTCATCGGCTGCGACGGAGCACACAGCATCGTCCGCAAGCGGCTGGGCCTCACCTACGAGGGCGCCGCCTTCGCCGAGGAGTACATGCTGGGCGACGTCGAGGCCGACTGGGACATGCCCCACGGATACGGCATACGGTCGAGCCACCGCGCCGACGACGGTTCCACCGACGATGTGCTGGTCTGCATCCCGCTGCCAGGCACGGGCCGCTACCGGATGTCGATGCTGGTCCCGCCCGAACTCTCCACGCGGGCGAGTGATGAGGTGCCTGTACAGGGCGACGGCGTGGCGCACGGCCTGGAGGGCGGGCGCGTCCCGGAGCTGGCCCACATACAGGCTGTCGTCGACCGCCTCTCCCCCAAGCCGGGCGCCCTCTCCCGGCTGCGCTGGTCGTCCGTCTTCCGCATCAGCCACCGCATCGTCGACCGCTACGCGGACGGGCGGGTCTTCGTCGCGGGCGACGCCGCCCACATCCACCCGCCCACCGGAGCCCAGGGCATGAACACCGGCATCCAGGACGCCTGCAACCTGGCCTGGAAGCTCGCTCTCGTCGTCCGGGGCGAGGCCGGGCCCGCCCTGCTGGCCAGCTACGACGCCGAGCGCCGCCCCGTGGGCGAGGAGGTCGTCGGCCGGACCGTCCGGCACGCCACGCGCGGCATGGAGACCGACCCGGACGACCGGCGGACCCTGATGCTCCGCGAAGCCCAGTTGCTCGTCGGCTACCGGGGCGGCCCGCTCGCCGGCAGCCGGTACGGGCCGTCCGACGCGCCCCAGCCGGGCGACCGTGCCCCGGACTGCGCGGGGCTGACCGTGCCCGTCGCCGCCTACCCGTTGCGCCTGCTCGACATCCTGCGCGGCCGTACGGGGCACGTGGTTCTCCTGTACGGGGCCCACCATGCCGTCCTGGCCGCGGCCGCTGCGGCGACCGAGGCCGCCGTCGGTGCCAGGCTGCCGCTGACGGCCGGCAGCGACACGGGCAACACCTCCGGCCAGCTGTCCGGGACCGGTCCGCACACCATCGCCGTCCTCGCCCGCGAAGCCGCTCTGACCGCCCCCGACACCCTGCCCATCCCCGGATACCGCGACGCCGCCGGGGAGTTCGCCCGGCTCTATCGTCCGAACGACTCGACCGGCTTCGTCGTCCGCCCCGACGGGTACCTCGGCGCCCGCTTCCCGCTCACCGACACGGCGCCGGCCCTGTCCGCCTACCTCGCGACGCTGTGCGTACCGGCGTGAACAGCCGTGCCTCGGCGTCCTCCGGCGTAGCCGATTGCTCACCTGGATGTGGACGAAGGGGTGGCCGCGACCGCCGGCGTGCAGGTGCCGCAGACTTGCGCCGTGGTTCCGGAATCCCGTCCGGGCGGCAATCGCCGGAGAAGCGCAGCGAGTTGAGCCTCTGACCACATGGGCCGTCCATGACCGATTCACCGTTCAGGGCCGACCGGCGGTCGGGGTCACCTCAGGCGGGCTTCAACCGCACGTCGGCCTGCTCCGGTCCGCCCTGGGTCAGAACCGGGTTGCTGCTGGTGGAAACGAGGTCACCGGGGGCGATCACGCCGGAGCCGTCGAGGTCCGCGTGGACGCGCACGGTGTACCGCGCCCGCGGATCGGGCGGTGGCACGGAGAGGGTGAGACGGGTGGTGTGGGTGAGACGGACCTCGTGGGCGACGACGCGGGAGACGACGCGGGCCGGCGCATCGGCGGCCGTGACCTCCTCGACCTGCGCCCGCAGCGTCACCGGATCGTCCGGAACCGGAGTGCCGGGTGCGAGAGAGACAGCGATTTCTACGCTTGGCATACGCCCACCCAGGCCTTGTTGGTCGTCATATTCCCCGCTACTTTCCGCAAAATAGCGCCCTGTGCGCGTGGGTGGGAAGTCGAAAACAGGGGGAACAGACGTGTCCGGAGCAGAGTCCAGTGTTGCAGGTGTGGGCCACGGTGAATTCCGGTCCTCGGGCGGGGTGAAGACCGCACTGATCGACGGCGTGAGTTTCGCGGCCAAGCCGGTCCAGTACGTGGAGATCGACGGTCTTGCCATTTTCGAGGGGGACATCGTCCTCGGTACGACCGCGGAAGTGGAACGACGCACCGCGGAACTCAAGGCGGAATCGGAGGGAAAGATCCCGGAGTCGGCCGTCATCATCACCGGGCGCCAATTCCGGTGGCCCAACAGCCTGGTGCCGTACGAGATCGACGGCACCCTGCCCAACCAGCAGCGGGTCACCGACGCCATCGCGCACTGGCAGTCCCGTACCCGGATCCGTTTCGTGCTGCGGACAGCGGCGAATTCCGGCCAGTTCCCCGACTACGTGCGGTTCGTGCCGGGCAGTGGATGCTCCTCGCACGTCGGGCGCCAGGGCGGCCGCCAGGACATCACCCTCGGCACCGGCTGCACGGCCGGCAACTGCATCCACGAGATCGGGCACGCGGTCGGGCTCTGGCACGAGCAGAGCCGCGAGGACCGCGACAAGTTCGTCACGATCGTCTGGGCCAACATCCAGACCGGATTCGAGCACAACTTCGACCAGCACATATCGGACGGCGACGACATCGGTGCGTACGACTACGGGTCGATCATGCACTACCCGCGAAGCGCCTTCTCCAAGAACGGCCAGGACACCGTCGTACCCACCGTGCAGGGCGCCGCGATCGGACAGCGCACGGGCCTGAGCACGGACGACATCGCCGCCGTACACGCGATGTACGGGCCTTCGCCGTCCTCGGGCCCGGTGGTGTCGTGGGAGTCCGACCGGCTGGACGTCTTCGGGATCGGCACCGATTCCGCGCTTTACCACAAGTGGTGGGACGGAAACGCCTGGGGCCCGAGCGTCAAGGGCTGGGAATCCCTCGGCGGAATCTGCAGGACTCGCCCGACGTCACTGGCCTGGGCCCACGACCGCCTCGACGTCTTCACGATCGGCACGGACTCGGCGCTCTTCCACAAGTGGTGGGACGGAAACGCCTGGGGCCCGAGCGTCAAGGGCTGGGAGTCCCTCGGCGGAATCTGCACCAGCCCGCCCGAGGCGGTTTCCTGGGGACCCGACCGCCTCGACCTGTTCGTGATCGGGACGGACTCGGCGCTCTTCCACAAGTGGTGGAACGGAAACGCCTGGGGCCCGAGCGTCAGCGGCTGGGAATCCCTCGGCGGAATCTGCATGGGCGACCCCGTGGCGGTTTCGTGGGGTGCGAACCGCCTCGATGTCTTCGTGGTCGGCACCGATTCCGCCCTGTACCACAAGTGGTGGGACGGGAATTCGTGGGGCCCGAGCGTGAAGGGCTGGGAATCCCTCGGCGGCATCTGCATGGGCCGGCCGGTGGCGGTGTCGTGGGGACAGAACCGTCTCGATCTCTTCGTGGTCGGCACCGATTCCGCTCTCTACCACAAGTGGTGGGACGGAAACGCCTGGGGCCCGAGCGTCACCGGCTGGGAATCCCTCGGCGGAACCTGCATGGGAACCCCCGCCGCCGTTTCGTGGGGCGCGAACAGGCTCGATGTCTTCGTGGTCGGCACCGATTCCGCGCTCTACCACAAGTGGTGGGACGGAAACGCCTGGGGCCCGAGCGTCAAGGGCTGGGAATCCCTCGGCGGAATCTGCACCAGCCCGCCGACCGCCGTTTCCTGGGAGCCCGGCCGCCTCGATCTCTTCCTCACGGGCACCGACTCCGCCCTGTTCCACAAGTGGTGGGACGGGAAGGTGTGGGGCCCCAGCGTCACGGGCTGGGAGTCCCTCGGCGGAATCGTCACCCGGTTCACTGACTGAGGCTGGTCCGCAGCCGCCGGACGTGGGAAGAACAGTGAGCTCTCCGGCTCCAACGCGGGGACGCCCATGTGGCGGCCCGGGTTGGCACGCAGCGTCTTCTCGTGGGTAGCGAAGGCGTCGCAAGGGTGCGAGGCCCGATCGGCGGGGCATCAACTCGTCCCACTGCAAAAGGAACTCGACCGGAACCGTGACCAGCCCGCCGCGTCGGCGGCCGCGTGGGTCGCTCACGTGTTGGGAGCCTTGCCGGAAACCCCCCTGTCCGAGGAGCCCCCGCGAACTCGTCGCACGACGAAAGCCGTCCGCCTGGATCCCCCGTGGCGGACGGCTCGCGTTCGGTTGTTCAGAGATCTGACTCGGCGGCGGCACATAAGCGTCCTGGGCCACTGGACGACACCGGCCGAGGCCGGCGACGGGATTCGAACCCGCGTTGCTCTCTTGACAGGAGAAGTAGCCGCAGCCTTCGCACCTGAACGACGCCCACCGTACTGCGGACACCGAAGCCGGGCATCCGATTTACGACGCCCAAAGGGTCACCCTGCCTATCAGGTTCCTCAGGCACGTCAGTCGTCGAATCGCTCCTGGGCGCACGAACCTCCCGCTCACAGGGATGCGAGCCGATGATCTGACGAGCCGTCACATGTGGCTCACACACCATGCGAGACACACGGCCCAAGCCGATGCCTGTACGAAAAGTCACCCGTCGTTCATGCTGACGCCAGTGACACTGGGATGCGATTCCGTCACCTCGGCGGCCTCTGCCACGCCCCCTCTCGCCGATTACATGCGTGCAAGAGACGAACGGCCTGTTCCGCTTGTCCGTACTATCTCTTAGGCAAGGCACTGCGCATCGGCTTGTTCCAGCGCCCCGCAGGCACATGGCCGGAGGGCCACACACGTTCGGCAGACTGTTCACCTCCGGCCCCGTATCGAGGAAAGGCTGTACCCCCCATGTCCGAGACCGTCTCCGTCACCGAACTGACATCGCAGTACACCGCTCAAGTCACCGCCGACCTTGAACACAACACCAAAGAACAGGAACGAATCGGCGTTGAAATCGCCGCGTTGCAGGAGCAGTTGGCAGCACTCCAGCGTGACCACACCGTGTTGGTGAACATCCAGCGAGCCATCGACGTCGCTCCGGCGCCCGCTCCCGCTGAGGCCGAGGCCCCCTCGGACGGCAGCGTGGTACCCGGTCCCCGCAAGGGGGCTGCCGCCAAGTCCGCCACGGCTGCCAAGCCCGCCAAGTCCGCCAAGTCCGTCACGGGCAAGCGTGCACGGACCAAGAAGACCCCCACTGAAGCCCCGTCCGCCGCCGGGAAGGCGGCAACCACCAAGCGCACGGGCAAGGAAGCGGCCGCGAAGACCGCGCAGCCCACGCTGGTCGACCTGGTGCGCCGACACCTCGGCGAGCAGAGCGAACCGCGATCGGCGGCGGAGATTGCCACGGCACTCGGCCAGGCCCATCCCGAACGCAACGTCAAGGCGACCGTCGTGCGGACCACGCTCGAAGGGCTGGTCGCCAGGAACCAGGCCCAGCGCAACAAGCAGGGCGCAGCCGTCTTCTACACCGCACCCGACACTCAGCAGCAGACGGCTGCCTCACAGGACAAGGAGCAGCCCGCACCAGCGAACGCCTGACACCGGCGTGCCCGACCGTGAGCGGACCGACCCGACTGTGCCGGGCCGGGCGCGGTCAGGGCGTGTCGCCGCGCCAGTCGAAGCGGCGGCTTCCCTCGGCACGGGGTGCGTACAGGGCACGGCCGCCGGGCCCGTAGCCGCCTATCTCCGTCGGCAACGCCACGCCTTCGCGCAGCTCGTGGCAGGGCCGACTGGTGACGTCCAGGAGCAGGCCGTCCAGCGGCCCGCCGACCAGTTCCACGTAGGCACGGCCGGGGACGGGTCCGGCGTCGTCGTGGTCGGCGCCGTAGACCCGGCCGCGCATGAACTCGAGCTCATCCATGACATGCAGCGTCGCACCCGGCACTGACAACGGACCGCCGCGCAAGTGAAGGAGGTCATTTTCCGGATCCCGGAGTTGCAGGTCAGCGGGATTGTCAGTGGTGGCAGGCAGGATGGTCCGCATGACATCACCTGCAACAGTGATCGTGGACGCCGCCGCCTACGCACAGGCCGTGGAGGACGCCGTGAAGGCTTCGGCCGCCTACTACGCGGGCGGCACGTCGGTGCTGGACGACGAGAGTTACGACCGGCTGGTCCGCGGCATCGCGGCGTGGGAGGCCGATCATCCCGATGAGGTGCTGCCCGACTCGCCGACCGGGAAGGTCGCCGGCGGCGCCGTGGAGGGGGACGTACCGCACACGGTGGCGATGCTGAGCCTGGACAACGTCTTCTCGCCCGAGGAGTTCACCGCCTGGACCGCCTCGCTGGCCCGCCGGATCGGCCACGACGTCAGCCGGTTCAGTGTCGAGCCGAAGCTCGACGGGCTGGCGATCGCCGCCCGCTACACCCATGGCCGCCTCACGAGGCTGATCACACGCGGCGACGGAACGGCCGGGGAGGATGTCTCGCACGCGATCGGTACGATAGAGGGCCTGCCGGACGAGCTGGCCGAGCCGGTCACCCTGGAGGTGCGTGGCGAGGTCCTGATGACCACGGCCCAGTTCGAGCACGCCAACGAGGTGCGTACCGCCCACGGCGGGCAGCCGTTCGCGAACCCGCGCAACGCAGCGGCAGGCACCCTGCGCGCCAAGGACCGCGCCTACACGGTGCCGATGACGTTCTTCGGCTACGGCCTGCTGCCCCTCGCCGCGAGCGACTCGGCCCTCGCCGCGCGGCTGGGCGACCTCCCGCACAGCGACCTCATGACCGAGGCGGCCGTGCTCGGGGTGAACACCACCGCCACCACCGCCGTGCCCGGCATCACCGCCGAAACCGTCGAGCGGGTCCTGGCCCGCGTCCAGGAGATCGCCGCGCTCCGCGCGCGGTTGCCGTTCGGGATCGACGGGATCGTCATCAAGGCCGACCTGGCCGCCGACCAGCAGGCCGCGGGCTCCGGGTCGCGTGCGCCGCGGTGGGCGATCGCCTACAAGCTGCCCGCCGTGGAGAAGATCACGCGACTGCTCGACGTGGAGTGGAACGTGGGCCGCACCGGCATCATCGCGCCGCGTGCCGTCCTGGAACCCGTCGAGATCGACGGTTCCACCATCACGTACGCCACCCTCCACAACCCGGCCGACATCACCCGCCGCGACCTGCGTATGGGCGACCACGTCATGGTGTACCGCGCCGGAGACGTCATCCCGCGCATCGAAGCCCCCGTGGCCCATCTGCGCACCGGTGACGAGCAGTCGATCCTCTTCCCCGAGGAGTGTCCGCGGTGCGGCTCGGGCATCGACACCAGCGAACAGCGCTGGCGGTGTGAGAACGGCCGCAACTGCCATCTGGTGGCCGCGCTGTCCTACGCCGCCGGCCGCGACCAGCTCGACATCGAGGGCCTCGGTGCCACCCGGGTCGTCCAGCTCGTCGAGGCCGGCCTGGTGACCGATCTCGCCGACCTGTTCGCTCTCACCCGGGAACAGCTTCTGGGCCTGGAGCGGATGGGCGAGACCAGCACCGACAACCTTCTCGCGGCGATCAGCTCCGCCAAGGGCCGGCCGCTGTCACGGGTGCTGTGTGCCCTCGGCGTCCGGGGCACGGGCCGGTCCATGTCCCGCCGCATCGCCCGGTATTTCGCCACCATGGACACCATCCGCGCCGCCGACGCCGCCTCCATGCAGCAGGTCGAGGGCATCGGCACGGAGAAGGCCCCGTCCATCGTGGCCGAACTCGCCGAACTCGCCCCGCTCATCGACAAACTCGTCGCGGCCGGGGTGAACATGACCGAACCCGGCGCCACTCCACCGGCCCCGGCAGGCAGTGACCCCGGCGGTCAGGAAGCCGGCGCGCAACCTGCGGGCGGGCCGCTGTCCGGGATGACAGTGGTGGTGACCGGAGCGATGACCGGAGCACTGGAGAAGCTCAGCCGCAACCAGATGAATGAGCTCATCGAACGCGCGGGCGGCCGCTCCTCGTCCAGCGTCTCCAAGAAGACCACCTTGGTCGTCGCCGGAGAGGGAGCCGGATCCAAGCGCGACAAGGCCGAAGCCCTCGGCATCCGCTTGGCCGCCCCCGACGAATTCGCCACCCTCATAGCCGACTTCCTCGACTGACAGTGAGGACCGGCCATGGCACCGCTCGGGGGTGTGACTCTCCGACTGGCTGACGCTTCGGCTTCCTCGTGATGTGCGCCGTGATCGGCTTCGACACCTCGTCAGGAGTCGTCGTCCGCCATCACCTTCGTCACCTTGCCCTGTGTGTCGGCCTCCACGTAGCCACCCACGCCGTAATCGTCGCTCAGGTAGACAGCCATGCCCGCGGGCGTGTTGAAGATGTTGTTCGGCTGACGAACCAGTAGGTAGCGGCTCGTCGGATTCTCGACCTTCAGTTCCTTGTCCGCACGCTTGAGCAACGCGGGAACGGCGTCCCAATCGAAGTTCTCCAGGCTCACCGGCTCCTCACCCCCCATCAGCTGCCCCTTGATGATGCCCTCCTCCGCGCCACCGTTGGCGCGGTAGTCGTAGCTGACGTACCGGGTCCGGCTGCCTTTGACCATCACATTCGCCGAGACATAGTCCGGATAGACGGTGAAGTCACCGAAGGTGTCGCTTCCCGACGCCTCCTCGATGGCCTTGATCGCGGTCCGGATGCCGTCGGGGGTGAGCAGGTCGGTGGTATTCGAGGCGGTGTCGCCGGTGGACGGCGTCTCCTTGACCTCCTTGGGCGTGGACTGGGGCGTGGACTGAGGCGTGGACCGGGACGTGGACTGGCCCGCACGGGTTCCCGAGGCACCGCCCTGGGTCGTCGTCGCGTCCGCGTCGCTGCCGTCCGGCAGTACCATCCAGGTGAGAGTGCCCACCAGCACGATGCTTGCCGCGGAAGAGGCGACCGTGACGCGCCGCGAACGCCTCGGCCGCGGAACGGCTCTCGCCGCCTGGACATCGGCGGTGCGAGGCAGCAGCGGTGGTGGCGGCGGCAGGTGTGCCGGGGGAGCGTCCTGCGGCTGCCAGGTCCCTCCCGTCAGGGGTCCGTGAGGTGGGTACGACGTTCCTGAGGACCAGGTCTCGCCCGTCGTCGAGGTCGGTGCTCCGGGCCACGCCGGAGATGCGAGCGGGTAGGACGTGGGCTCGTGGTGCTCTTCGGCCTGCGCCGCGGCGGCCAGCATCCGGTCGACGGTCCCGGCGTCCGGCCGCGCCGCGGGATCGCGGACCAGGACCCGTGCCAGCACCGGCGCCAAGGCCCCAGACCGTACCGGCGGCGGTACGTCTTCCTGGAGTACGGCGGCCAGCGTGGCCAGCGTGGTGTCGCGTCGCAGCGGATGCAGGCCCTCGACGGCCACGTACAGCATCATCGCCAGCGACCACAGGTCCGCGGCGGGTCCGCCCCGGTCGCCCGAGATCCGTTCCGGGGCCATGTAGTCGGGCGTGCCGATGATCGATCCCGTGACGGTCAGGGTGGTGGACTCCCGGATCGCGGCGATGCCGAAGTCCGTGAGCACCGGACGGCCGTCGGTGCGGAGCAGGACGTTGGCGGGTTTCACGTCGCGGTGCTGGACGCCGACCTCGTGCGCCGCGCGCAGGGCGTCGAGTACGCCGCGCCCGATCTGGGCCGCCTCCGCGGGGGGCATCAGGCCGCGGGCCAGCCGGTCGGCGAGCGAGCCGCCCTCGACCAGTTCCATGACGAGCCAGGGGTAGGTGCCCTCGCCGCCGTCGACGATGTGATGGATCGTCACCACGTTCGGATGCTCGACCCGGGCCAGGGCGCGGGCCTCTCGCAGGACCCGCTCACGCAGCATCCCCGCCTTCTCGGGGTCGTACTCGGCGAGGTCCACGTCCGGCGGCCGGACCTCCTTGACCGCCACATTCCGGTGCAGCAGCAGATCGCGGGCGCGCCATACCGTGCCCATCCCGCCGCCACCGAGCCGAGCCTCAAGCTCGAAGCGCCCGTCGACGACCCGTCTGCCGTTCTCCCCCTCACTCATGCGGAGGAGCTTATGCGACGCCCGGCGCTCCGGCGCTCCGGCCCTCCGCTTCCGTCAGGGGGCGACGCTCGCCAACGCCTCCAGCAGCCGGTCCACGTCCTCGACACAGTTGTGGGTGCCAGACCGGTCCGAACGCCCCCCCACGTCCCCGAGCCCCAGCCGACGCGCGGCCTCAGCGGCGTAGAAGGTTCCGGCCGGGGCGTCGACGCCACGCTCTGCCAGTTATTTCGGTACGGCCGCCGACTCGCGGCCGGCGAGGGTCAGCAGCAGGGTCGGGGTGCGTCGTACGGCCCTGGAGTACAAGGTGACTCCGCCGATCTCCGTCAGCCCGCGCTCGATACGAATCCGCAGGGTGTCCTCGTGGGACTCGATCGCCGTGAAGGCGGCCAGCAGACGTTCGCGGCGGCTGCCCGGCGCCTCCGGTGCCAGGGCGGCGAGGAAGTCCACCGCCGCACGGGCGCCGGCCAGCAGCTCGTACGGCAGCGTGCCCAGTTCGCCGGTTGTTTACGGCTGCGCGGGGCGGGGCTGCGGAGGGGGTGTGGGTGTACCGGCCGCGCCAGGGCCCGGCACCGTACGGTCAGCCTCCGGCCGCCGGTGGTCAGCCGCCGTGATCGGATCGAATGCTTTGCGGGCACTGGAGCAACCGCCCGGATCCGCAGCCGGCGGCGCGCCTTCCGGGTCGAATGACCGTCCCCATGACCGTCCACGGAGGTCTGCCGCGGGACGGTGAACGGGGCCGTCAGCCGCTGCTGTTTCGGCCGCACGGTGTGAAGGCGAGCGTGAGGTCCGGGTCCACCGCGCCTTCGCTCTTCTGAGCAGCCCGGCTTCCGCCGCTGCCCTCGTCCGGGGCGGAGGACCCGGAAGGGGACGGGGTGGTGCGGGGCCCGCCGCCGCGAGGGCACTCGGTCGCCTGTTCGGGGGCGGTCGCATGGGGAATGGCGTGCTCGGTCGTGGCCGGTTTACGGAGCAGGAGCAGCGCCGCGTCGTCGTGCAGTCGGCCGCCCACATGCGCCAGCAGTTCGTCGTGGAGCGCGGTGAGGGTGCGTTCCGGCTCGTCGGACACGTGGCGGGCGAGCCCCTCGGCGAGCGGGTAGAACTCGCGGCCGTGGTTGCGCGCCTCGGTGACGCCGTCGGTGTAGAGGAGCAACTGATCGCCTTCGGTGAAGGGCAGCACCTGGAGGCTGGGGGTCTCGCCGGTGAGGGCGCGCAGTCCGAGGGGCGGCGCCGGCTGGGTCGGCTCCAGCGCCTCGACGCTTCCGGATTCCCGTACCAGCAGCGGAGGGGCGTGTCCGCAGTTGACCACTTCCAGATGCCCTGAGTGCGGGTATCCGGCGACGACGGCGGTGACGAAGTCGTCGTGACCGAGGTTGCGCGCCAGGCTGCGCTCGATCCTGCTGACGACGGCGAGGAGGTCGGGCTCGTCGTAGGCGGCCTCGCGGAAGACACCGAGCACGAGTGCGGCGGTCCCCACGGCCGGCAGCCCCTTGCCGCGCACATCGCCGACGATCAGCCTGACGCCGTACGGCGTGGGCACCAGTGCGTAGAGGTCCCCTCCGATACGGGCCTCCGCGGCCGCCGCGCTGTAGCGGACGGCCACGTGGAACGGGCCGACCGCGGCCGGTACGGGCTTGAGCAGCGCGTGCTGGGCGGCCTCGGCGACCGAGCGGACGGCGGCGAGGACCCGTTCGCGACGTCCGCGCAGGGCGCTGGCCAGGCCACTCGCCAGGGTGACGGCCACCAGGGCGGACAGGACGGCGGTCAGCTCGTGGCCCGGAACACCGTCCCGGGCTCCGAGTGTCGCGCCCAGCACGGCGGCGAGGAGACCGACACACAAAACCCCGCGCGGCCCGCTGGTGGTGGCGGCCAGCGCGGGCCCGGCCGCGAGCAGCGGCAGCCAGATCATCCCTGCTCCGCCGAAGAGGTCGACGAGCACGATGACGGAGACGATCAGCACGGGCAGTACGGGCGTACCGGAGGCCAGCCGTGCGGCGGGGCGTTTGCGGGCCGACGCGCCGGATCGGGCCAGTCGGTTCCTGAAAGGCCGCGTCGGCCGGTGGTCGTCACCATGGTCTCGGGCCTGGCTCATGTTGTGTCCGATGTCCTCACTCGTGCGCGGGCACATTCCCGGAATTTCCGTTTCATCCAGGAAACGGGTTCGGATCGGACGCCACAAGGAGAGGATTTTCAGATAGTGAGCGACAGGCCCCTGGTCACGCGGCTTGCGGTCGGAATCAGCCGCGTCCGGATCTCCTCGAGCCGGGACAGCCGGTCCGCCGGAAGCGAGACGCCGAGCGAGCCGAGCGTGTCCCCGCTGTAGACGGGCACGGCGACGCAGACCGTGCCGAGAGAGTACTCCTCCAGATCCGTGACGGCCGGGGCCACGGGTGAGGAGTCGACCTGCCGGAGCAGTTCCGGAGGGCTGGTGATGGTCCGCGGCGTGAGGTCGGCGAGGGTGTGCCGGGAGAGATAGTCCTTGCGGGAGTCGTCGTCCAGTTCGCGCAGTACGGACTTCCCCAGCGCGGTGGCGTGCCCCGCGTCCTCGAATCCCACCCAAAGATCCACCCGGGGCGTCCTTGGACCGTCGACGATCTCGGCGACCCGGATCTCGCCGTCCTCGTAGAAGGTGAGGTAGGCGGCGGTCGCGAGTTCGTCCCGCAGAGCGGCGAGCGTGGGCCGGACACGGCTGAGCAGCGCCTGCCCGCGGCTCGTGGTGCGCAGCGACTGCACCTTGTCACCCAGGATGAACCCGCCGTCGTCCAGTTTCCGCAGGTATCCGTCGTGGACCAGCGTCCGCAGCAGGTGGTAGGCGGTGGCCAGGGGCAGGTCCGTCTCACGCGCCAGTTGCTTCGCCGGCGCGCCGTTCACGTGCGAGCCCACCGCCTCCAACAGGCGGAAGGCCCGCTGCACGGAGGTGATGAGCGTAGGGCCGTCACCCATACGACCACCTTGCGCCGGGCGCGCGGCACAGGCAAGGCACGCGCAGCCCCTCCACGGCTCGGGGGAGCCGAAGACCGCCGAGCCTCCTGAGCGGAGGCTTCCCGCTCAGATGCCATTGGGGACGCTTTGAGCAGATCCTCTAGGCCGCGAAGCCGATGTTGGTGACATATTCGTACTGGCCCCACCGGGAGCCGAGATCGACGATCTGCTCGATCCAGGCGTCGCCCATGGCCTGGTCGCCGCCTGCGGCCCAGGCGGTGACGACGCGGTCCCAGTGATTCCTTCGCGTCCTCACCCCGTCGCCGGGGTCGTTCGACGAACACAGCTCGCGAAGGAGAGTTTCGTGACATCGCAGTCCGCAGCCGCGGCAGCACGGGCCACCAGTACGGCTACCCCGCCAAGGCCCGAACCGGAAACTGAAGAAGGCAGTCGAGGGCTACTGGAAGGGCCGCGTCACCGCCGCCGCCCTCCACCGGACCGCCGTCGGCCTGCGCCGCGCCAACTGGCGACAAATGACCGACGCGGGCCTCCACGAGGTGCCGACCGGCGACTTCTCGTACTACGACCACGTACTGGACACCACCGTCATGGTCGGCGCGATCCCCTCACGGCATCGCGCCGCCGTCGAAGCGGACGCCCTGGACGGCTACTCGCCATGGCCCGCGGCACCGAGGACGTCGCGCCGCTGGAGATGACCAAGTGGTTCGACACCAACTACCACTATGTCGTGCCCGAGTTGGGCCCCGACACCGTCTTCGCCGCCGGCCGTTGCGACGGCCACGCTGCGCTGCGGCGGACTCGTCGGTCAGGGCGCCGGGATGCCGGCCGGGCGGGCGGGGCGGCCGAAGCGGGCCGGTACGCCCGGCGAGTACAGCACACTCACCGGCTCCCCCACCGGTTCGGGAAGACCTGCCGCGGCCACCAGGTCCTCGTCGCACTCCACCAGTTCGGCTCGGCGCAGGGGCCAGCGCGGGTGGGCGTTGGGCAGGTACACAGGGCGGCCGAAGAAGGCACTGTGCATGCCCCAGCGGGCCGTCAGGAAGTGCTCCGACTCCGATGGTTCCTCGATGGGTTCGCCCACCCGGACGGTGATGTTGCCGCGGGCGCCGCGCGGGCCGGGCCACCGCCGCGAACTGGTGTAGGTGACGGTGTCGCCGTCGCTGCGGACGGCCATGCGGGACCACAGGTAGGGCATCCGGAAGCCGAGCCGCCCGACCGCGACCGGCACCAGGCGGGAGGCGTCGAGCGAGCAGAAGACGACTCCGCGCCGCCCGTGGGCGTCGACCGAATAGAGGCGGACGTTGGTCTCGGGGAAGCTGCCGAGGTAGGGGACGCCGGGAAGCCGGAGCCAACCGACGCGATGCATCCGGAACGCGACCAGACCCACATAGGTGACGCCGTTCAGGGTGTCGGGGACGGTCCCGGGCGGCAGCACGCCGGCCACGTCGGCCGGATCCGCGGCCCAGTGCAGGAAGGTCAGGTCGAGCCAGGACTGGGTGAGCAGAGGCCGCCCGATCCTCCCCGGGGCATCGGCTGTGACGGCCTTGGGTGGCACCGGGACGTACGGGTGTGATGCTGACGTCACCCCGTCAGTATGTCCTTCAGGCCGACGGCCGGACGCCTTGTCGGCCGAAGGACCTCCGACTCCGGCGCCGCAACCGGGTCCCGCCCACTGCAACCGAGGTGGCCGAAAAATGTGTCTCTGGTCGCGTGGCCCGAAGCCACACGGCCGTGGAGGTACCGCCCAGAGGGGATGCGGATGAACACATGGGCAGTTCCCGGGTACACCGAGTCGCTGGAGCTCGGCTCCGGGGCGAGCGGGCGGGTCGTGCTGGCCGTGCACGAGGGGACCGGCATCGCGGTCGCCGTGAAGTACCTCAGCGGGTCGCTGCAGACCCGCCCGGGCTTCGTACACGACTTCCGCGCGGAGGCCCGGCTGCTGGGCGGACTGGACAGCCCGTACGTCGCCGGGCTGTACGAGTACGTGGAGAGCCCCGACGGTGCCGCCATCGTGATGGAGTTGGTGGACGGCGTCTCACTGCGGTCCCTGCTGACCGGGCAGGGACCGCTGGACCCCGAGGCCGCACTCGTGATCCTCAAGGGCTCTCTGCTCGGGCTGGCCGACGCGCACCGGATCGGCGTGGTCCACCGTGACTACAAGCCCGAGAACGTCCTGGTCATGCCAGACGGCGCGTCGAAGCTCGTCGACTTCGGCATCGCGGTGTCCAACGGTGAGACCGCCGGCGTGGCCGGAACGCCGTCCTACATGGCCCCGGAGCAGTGGACGGGTGCGCCTGCCTCCCCCGCCGGCGACGTGTACGCGGCCACGGCGACGTTCTTCGAGTGCCTGACGGGCCGTAAGCCGTACGCGGGCGGCAATCTCGCCGAGCTCGCGCTGCGGCACGTCGATGCGCCCATCCCGGCCGAGGAGGTTCCGGAGGGGCTGCGGTCGCTGGTCCGTCGTGGCCTGGCCAAGTCGCCGGAGGAACGGCCTTCGCACGCCGAGGAGTTCGTCGCAGAGCTGGAGGCGGCGGCCGTCGCCGCCCACGGCCCCGACTGGGAGGAGCGCGGCCGGGCCAGGCTCGCGGCGCTCGCGGCCTTGCTGGCGCTGCTCCTCCCGTCGGCCCGTGCCGGCCGCCCGGAGACCGCGACGGACACCGCCCGCACGGTCCTGCGCCGCGGGCCGGGCCGGGCCGGTGGGCGGGCACCGGCGTGGCGGCCCACCGGCCCGGGGATGCTCGTGTCCGCTGCCGCCGCGCTCCTGGCGATCCTTCTGGCGTACGGGATGCCGGACAACAGCGGCGTGGCCGGCGAGCAGGCGGCCCAAGCGCTCGCCACGACCAGTGCACAGCCGGGAGTGGAGCCGGGCGGCCCTGCCACGCCGGCCCAGTCCGCCGGCCCGTCCGCGTCCTCGACATCCACCGAATCGCCCGGCCCCTCCCCGTCCGTGTCGGAGACCTCGGCTTCCGACGGCCCGTCAGCGTCCGTGTCGGCCCCGGCCACGGCCGACGAGACCACACCCGGCGGGGCGACGGCCACGACCACCCCGACGGCCGCATCCCCCACCGCGCCCACCGGGCCCGTCGCGCCCGCGGTCAAGGACGTCACCGTGTCCGAGTTCCGTCAGACAGGCCCGACGACGGGGACGACCACCGTCACCGTCACCACGGACGGCCCAGGGCCGGTCACCGTCACCGTCTCCTGGTACACCGGCGACACGAGTGGGCAGCTCGGCACGCCGGACGGCGCGCCCCAGACGTTCGACCGCAGCGGCGCCACGCAGTACACGCTCACCGTCGACCACACCTTTCAGGGCAACGGCTGTTACTGGGCCGTGCAGGCCACGACGGCCCCCGCGTCCGCCGACGGCGGCGCGTCGCAGCAACTCCTGACGAGGCGGTGCACCATCCGATGACTCCGGCCGACGACCGCACTCCCCCGTCCGCCGGCGACGCCCCCACCGCCGACGCCGAGTACAGCGCCACCGTGCTGGCCAGCCACTGGTTCCAGAGACCCGAGCCGGACACCACGCTGGTCGAGGACCGGACCGCCGAGGCGCCGCCCACGCCGAAGACCCGGCCCGATCGCGTCGAGGGCACCGTGCTGCGCTTCGGCCCCGGTGTGACCGCCGCTCTCGCGCACCGTTCCCACACGACGCTGCCCGCGGTGCCGATGCCCGCCCCGCGTCCGCGCCGCGGCCTGCGCCGTCATGCTCTGCCGACGCTGGTGCTGATCGTGGTCATCGCGTTCCTCGCCTGGCACCGTTCCGGCACGGCCCTCGATCTTGAAGCGGTGACCGTCACGACCCGCCAGACGGCATTGGAATGCGACAGCACGGCGGACATCGTCGGCGCGATCACGACGAACGGCCGGCCGGGCACCGTGTCCTACCGGTGGGTGCGCAGCGACGGCACGACGTCGGGTGTCCTGCGTGAGGTGATGTCCCGGGGCCAGAAGCGGGCACGGGTACATCTGCTGTGGACGTTCCAGGGTGAGGGCCGCTACGGGGCCGAGGCGGAGTTGCGCATCCTCTCCCCCACCCGCGAGACGGCCACCACACGCTTCACATACGACTGCTCCTGACGGTGTGCCGGCCTATGTGTCCGAGCCGGTCTGCCGCAGAGCCGCGTCCAGTTCCGCCTCGACCTCCTGGCGCGGACGGCTCTGCTCCTTCGCGTAGTCGGCCACCGCGGTCCGTGCGTCCCTGTCAAGGTCACGCCAGGCCCGCAGGGCGGTCTCGTAGGTTCCGGTCTCCTGCGCAGTCCACGTGTGCTGGGTGGGCGGGCCATAAGAGTTCCGCAGTTCTTCCACCCGGTTGTGCGCCTGACGCGCTGCGCGCTGTTTCTCGACGAGTTCGTCGAAGGTATGTGCCACGCATAACGATCATAGGTAGCCTGCTCGTCTTCCGCGCGTCGAGCGGAACCGCGTTCGTATCGGACCGACCGGCGTTCACCCGTTTATGAAATAATCCACCATGCTCTACGAAAGGTTGCTTTCGTGATCGACAGGGACAGCGGTACTGGCTACGCGGGCATGCAGATTGACCGCACAGGTCAGGCCGAGGCCTTCGACGCCATCGGCGACCGTTACGACGAGGCCTTCCCGCACAAGGAGGGCCAGGTTTCCGCCGGGGACTGGCTGATCGAGTCCCTGCGGCCGGGATCCCGCGTGCTCGACCTCGGCTGCGGCACAGGTGTGCCGACCGCGGGCCAGATGACGGATGCCGGCTTCGACGTCGTGGGCGTCGACCTGTCCGGCAGGATGGTGGAACTCGCCCGCCAGTACGTCCCCGCCGCGACGTTCCATCAGCTGGACCTCGCCGACCTGCGCCCGGGCGGCCCTCGCGACCTGGGCTCCTTCAATGCCGTCGCCGCCTTCTTCTCGCTGCTGATGCTGCCCCGCGCGGAGATCCCCCTCGCCCTGCGGACGGTCCGCCATCTGCTGCTTCCCGGTGGGCTGTTCGTCCTGTCGATGGTGGAGGCCGACGTGGACGACTTCGAGATCCCGTTCCTCGGAAACACGATCCGCGTCTCCGGCTACCTGCGCGAGGATCTGCACAAGGTCATCGAGGACGAGGGGTTCGAGATCGTCAGGGAGTCCTCGTACACCTATGCCCCGGCGGTCGCCGACGTCCCGCCCGAGGAGCAGATCTTCCTCTGCTGCCGGCGGCGTGACTGAGGAGGCACGGACGATCACCGCGGACCGCGACCCCACTGGACGGGACGAAACGCGTGACGGAGCACCACCCCTTGCATGAAGGCCCCGGCGAGGCCGTCCGGCGGTCGGGTCCGCCGGGCCTCGCCGAGCCCGTCGCACCTGTCAGGCCGCTGGGCTCGAGGGCCACCCGGAAACCCCCGCCGCCGCCTCCGCACGGCCGAAGCGCCGGAGGCAAGGCGGGGCAGTCGACGGCCGGGAAGGCGGCAACAGGGCAGTCGGCAGCCGGGCGGCCGACAGCCGAACAGTCCGCGGAGGAACCGGCCTCGCCGCCGGCAGGCGGTGTCGGGGCACAGACCGACCGGCTTCAGTATCTCGACGTGGCGACCCGGCGGATCGCCCGCGGGATGGACTTGGACGAGACCCTTCGGGAACTGCGCCGGGCGGCCGTCCCCGCCTTCGCGGACACGGTCATCGTCCATCTGCACGATCCGCTGCCCGTCGGCGAGGAGAAGTCGGCCGCCCCCGTCGTCCTGCGGCTGCACAGCATCGACAACGCACCGGAGGCCGCGCACGCGGAACCGTCTCGGACGCCGCCGCGCGCAACCCGTCCCACGCGCTCGAATGTGGCCGAGCACGTGCAGCCAGCCGTCACGGGCCGGCTCACGCAGCTGCTGCTGGCCGGGCGGCCGGCGTTCGGCGATGTGCCAGGGGTGGTGCCCGCGGTGGCCGAGCTGCTCGGCCCCCTGGCGAGTGAGGCGGATTTGCTGCCACCCGGCCGCAGAGTGATCATCGCCCCGCTGCGCGGTCGCCGCCACGTCATGGGCACCGTGGTTCTCCTGCGCGGTCCGGAACGCTCCGCCTTCACCGGCGACGATCTGCTGGTCGCCTCACAGCTCGCGACCCACACCGCCATCGGCATCCAGAAGGCGGTGATGTACGGCCATGAAGCGTCCGTGGCGGACACGTTGCAGCGCACCATGCTCCCCTCGTCGCTGCCCGAGCCGACCGGCGTGCGGCTGGCCAGTCGGTACCTGCCCGCGTCGAAGACCGCTCAGGTCGGCGGCGACTGGTATGACGCGATCCCCTTGCCGGGCAACCGCGTCGCGCTGATCGTCGGTGATGTCATGGGCCATTCCATGACCTCCGCCGCGATCATGGGCCAGCTGCGCACCATCGTGCAGACCCTCGCGGGCCTGGACCTGCCGCCGGACGAGGTCCTGCACCACCTCGACGAACAGGCCCAGCGCCTGGGCAGCGACCACATCGCCACCTGCCTCTACACGATCTACGACCCGATCTCGCACCGGCTGCTCATGGCGAGCGCGGGCCACCCGCCCGCCGCGCTCCTGTACCCGAACGGCCGCTGCGACGTGCTCCGCGTGCCGCCGGGCGCACCGATCGGGGTCGGCGGCGTCAGCTTCGAGTGCGTGGAGATGCCCGCGCCCACCGGCGCGACCCTGCTGCTGTACACGGACGGACTGGTCGAATCCCGCGACACGGATGTGGGAACGGGCGTCGAGGCTCTGCGCACCAGCCTCCAGGCCGCTGTGGAGGGGCTCACGGGCCCTTCGCTGGAGCTCCTCTGCGACCATGTCCTGGGCTCGATGGTCCCGGGCTCGCGGGACGACGACATCGCGCTGCTCACCGCGCGGCTCGAGGGCTTCCCTCCGGACAGCGTCGGGTACTGGTACCTGGACCCCCATCCGATGACCGCGGGACAGGCGCGCCGCCTGACGCGCAGGGCTTTGCGCCGCTGGGGCCTGGAAGACCTGCTCGACGCGACGGAGCTCATGGTCAGCGAGGTCGTGACCAACGCCGTGCGGTACGCCTCCCGGCCCATCGCGCTACGGCTGCTGCGCACGGACGTGCTGCGCTGCGAGGTGACCGACGACTCGCCCCAGGTGCCCAGGATGCGGCACGCCGAGCCGGGCGACGAGGGCGGCCGCGGCCTGTTCCTGGTCAATCAGCTCGCACAGCGCTGGGGAGCGACTCGGCTGAGCACGGGCAAGGTGGTCTGGTTCGAACAGCAGATCCCGGGCGCATAGCATCCGCGGTGTCCGGCCGCAGTGGCAGCGACCCGCACCCGCCCGGGGTCACCGGTCCCGGGCGAGCTGTTCCACCCGGGTGTGAAGGTGTTCGACGTGGTGCTCGGACTCCGGTTTCATGAGGACGCTGCGCAGGATCCGGGCTCCCTCGGCGTCCGCGGTGATCTTGGGGTGGCGTGCGGTGAACGCCGTCCGGCCCGCTTTGAGGGTGCTCAGGAACACCGGGTCGGGGCTGGTCATGCCGTCCGCGAGGATGCGGGCGGACGCGGTGTCGATCCCGGTCAGGGTGGCGGGTTCGGCCGCGGGGAAGTAGCTGACGATGTCCAGCTCGGGCTGCTGGTAGAGCTCCAGGAAGTCGGCCGCGGTGATCAGGTCCGCCCACTTCAGCGCGGCTCGTCGGCCGGCTCCCAGCACCCGGCCGAGCCCGTCGGGGGTGGGCGGGAGGAGCTGGAAGGTGAGCCACAGTGCGGCGGCGGAGGCGCCGGCGCGTGAGCACTCGAGGCTGATCTCCCCGAGGTGGAGCTCGGCGGAGGTGAAGTAGGTGTACGGCGAGTCGTGGAGGTAGAAGCGGCCCGCCTCGGGGTCGCGGAAGAGTACGGCGCCGCAGCCGTATGGCTGGAGCCCGTGCTTGTGCGGGTCTACGACGATCGAGTCGCACTGCGCGATCGCGCGCCAGGGCTCGGGCGGGAGTCCTTCGGGGGCGTCGGCGCCGGCGAGCAGGGTGAAGAAGCCGCCGTAGGCGGCGTCGACGTGGATGCGGACGCCGTAGCGCCCGGCGAGGGGCAGGGCCCGGTCGACGGGGTCGACGGCGCCCAGTCCGGTGGTGCCGGTGGTGAGGACGACCGTTCCGACCTCGCCGGTGCGCAGCAGGTCTTCCAGTGCGTCGAGGTCGATCCGGCCCTGGCCGTCGGTGCGTACGGGATGGCCCTTCATGCCGAGGACACCGCACATGCGGCCGTGGGTGTAGTGGGCGTCCTCGCTGTACGCGACGCCCTGGCCCGGGTGGAGCTCCCGGGCGACGAAGAGGGCTTCGAGGTTGGCGATCGTGCCGCTGGTGGTGAGATGGCCGAGGTGGGTGTCGAAGCCGAACATCGCGGCGAGCTGCGCGACGGCCTCGCGTTCCATTCGGGCGGTGGCGGGTCCGCCGTCCAGGGCGTGGTTGTTCGGGTTGATCAGCATGGCGGTGAGGTAACCGACCACGGCGGCGGGGTGCGGGGGCTTGAGCATCTGTCCCGCGTAGTGCGGGTGGAAGAACGGGTAGTTGTGCTTGAGCCTCCCGGTGAACTCCTCGAAGGCCGCGCCGAAGCGGTCGTCGTCGACCAGGACGGACGGGTGCGGCTGGTAGGGGCCGAAGGCGTCGGCCCAGTCCTGTATCGCGTGGGTGGCCCGGCCGAGCCAGTGCTGCAGATCCACTGCTACCCCTCTCCTCTGGTGGCGCCGCGGTTGGTGACTGGACCCACCATAGGATTTAGTTGACTAGTCAGCAATTGATTGCTCAGCGATTGAGACGTCAGTAGGTGATCTGGCAGTAGAGTCGCAGGACAGGTGGTGGCCCGTCGGGGGCCACACAGACCGGACCCGGAGGGCCAGAACAGGTGGACGACACGACCCGGCGGGGCGACGAAGCCGCCGCCAGCGCCGCCAACAGCCCGCTCGTGCGCGACTTCGGGCTGCTGATCAAGTCCGCCACCCTCCTGGAACAGCGGATCGACAGTGCGCTGCGCCGGGAGTGCGGGATCAGCCACACGATGCTGGAGGTGCTCATCCGCCTGTGCCGTCAACCAGGTGAGGAGGTCTCCCAGCGGCATCTGGCCGACGACCTCACGCTCACCAGCAGCGGCACCACGCGTCTGATCGACCGCATGGAGGAGGGCGGTCTGGTGCGCCGCGTGCCGTCGCCCGAGGACCGCAGAGTGGCCCTGGTGGAACCGACCGGCGAGGGCCGCCGGGTGTTCCTGCGGGCAGCGGACGTCCACGCCCACGTCGTCGAGGAGTACTTCGTCAAGCCTGTGGCCAAGGACGACTACGGACGGCTGACCAGCGCGCTGAGCGAGATCCACAGGGCGCTGCGCGACGACGCCGGGTAGGACCTGTCCCGCGAGCGTTTGATCCGGGCCCAGGCGTGTACGCGCAGGATATGGCCCAGTCGAAGCGAGAGACAGAGCGAAAGTACGAAGCCCCTTCCGCCGACGGCACCGCGTGGCTGCCCGACCTCAGCGGCGTGGACGGCATCGAGTCCGTCGTGGAACGGGACACCGGGGAACTGGACGCCGTGTACTACGACACGGACGACCTGCGCCTCGCCGGCACGTCGGCCGCACTGCGGCGAAGGACGGGCGGGGCCGATGCCGGCTGGCACCTCAAGCTGCCCGTGTCGGGGGACAGCCGGGACGAGGTGCAGGCCCCGCTGAGCGACGGGGTTCCGGACACACTGCGTGACCTGGCCCTCTCCCGCACCCGCGGTGCGGAACTGCGACCGGTCGTCCGTATCCGCTCGACCCGCCGCACCCGGCAGCTCGTCGACACCGAGGGCACCGTCCTCGCCGAGCTGAGCATCGACGCGGTCCGCGCCACCTCCCTGCTCGGCGGGGACACAGTGGCCTCCTGGACCGAGATGGAGGTGGAAGTCGCCGAGGACACCGACCCCTCGCTTCTGGACATCGTGGACAAGACGCTGCGCAAGCACGGCATCGACCGAGCGAGCCACGCGTCCAAACTGGCCCGGGCTTTGGACGAGACCGGGATCGCAGCGCCCCGCCTGCCCGACAGGCGTGCCCAGAGCGTGGTGCCGGGCTCGGCCGGCGAAGAGGTCCTGAAGTACGTGGCGGAGCAGGTGCACGCCCTTGTGGCCCTCGACCCGGCGGTACGCCGTGATCTGCCCGACTCGGTGCACAAGATGCGTGTCGCGTGCCGCCGGCTGCGCAGCATCCTGCGTTCCTACCGGTCCGTGCTGGATCGCAAGGCCACCGATCCGGTCCGCGCGGAGCTCAAGTGGCTGGGCGGCGAACTCGGCGCAGAACGCGACCACGAGGTCCTCCAGGAACGGCTCGGCGCACGCATCGGGGCGCTGCCGCGGGAACTGGTCCTCGGCCCCGTGACCGCCCGACTTCAGGTGTGGCACGTCACCAACAGCTCGGAGGCGCGTCAGCGCACTCTCGACGCGCTCAACTCGCGCCGCCACCTCATGCTTCTGGACTCGCTGGCCACGCTGACAGCGCGGCCCCCGCTGCGTCGCAAGGCCGCCGGCAAGCCGGAGAAGGTGATGATCAAGGCGATTCTCAAGGAGTTCGACCGGCTGGCCGGCCGGGCGGCACACGCGCTGGAGCTGCCCCCCGGGACGGAGCGCGACACGGCACTCCATCAGGCCCGCAAGTCCGCCAAGAAGGTCCGCTACGCCACGGAACCGGCACGTGCCTCGCTCGGCAAACCCGCGAAGCGTCTCGGCAAACGCGTCAAGGCCGTACAGAAGGTCCTCGGCGACCACCAGGACAGCGTCGTGGCCCGGGGCGCCTTGCGGAAGCTGGCGCTGGCCGCACACTCGACGGGTGAGCCCGGCTTCACCTGGGGCCTTTTGTACGGCCAGGAACAAGCCGTGGCCCGCGAGCGCGAGCGGCAGGTGCCGGAGGCGTGGGCCCGCGCGTCGAAGCCCGGACTGCGCAAGGCGCTCCGCCGCTGACAGGCGCGAGCAAGGAGAAGTACCGCGCCTTCACGTCGGGCGACCTCGCCGGTGTCGAGGTGGAGTACCTCTACACGAGCGAGATTCTGGAGGAGAACAAGAAGGAGCGCGCCCTCGCCGTCACCACCGCGGACGGTCCGGTCGTCCTGCACCTGGGCGGGATGGACACCGCGGAACACGAGGCGAGGCTCCCGGCGTACGAACTGGCGAAGCGGAACCTGCCGCGAGCTGAACGCCCGCCCCGCCGGGTTTCGAGGCCGCGTCGAAAACCAGGTGCACCTCGACCACCAGCTCGTCCGGCACGGGCTGCACGAAGTGACCGTGGTACGTGTCGGTGTGCGGGTGCGACTTGCCGGTACCGGTCGGCACGTCACAGGTCAGCGAGACGCGGAACACTCCGCCTTCGCGGGCGTCGAACGCGTGCACTTGCTGCTCATCCCGTCCGGCACCCGCCATTTCGCGATCGCGTCGGCGTCCACCAGCGCCCGGTACACGGCCGTGCGCGAGGCGTCCACATGCCACGGGACCCGCGTGGAGTACATGACGCCAAACCAGTGCCGCGGTCGCCAGCCGACCGCTCGGCATTCCCCCGAGTGGGCGCCTTGAGTGGTGGGATCGCAAGAACTGTCTGACGGTCGATCACGTCAGGGCCGGGTCACATCAGCTGACGAAGCGACAGCTGCCCGGCCGTGGCGGAAGGACTGTCAGATGCGTTCTGCCCGCACGTTTCTCTCGGTCGCTGCGGCTTCGGCCGTCATCGCGATCGCCTCACCCGGCGCCTACGCGGCCGGGGGTGACTGGAGCCACGAGGACTCCTCCTACAGCCAGGAGAAGGAGCACGACAAGGACGGCCACGGCAAGCCACACGGCGGTGTGCACACCGGCGGCGGTGCGCTGACCGCGGTCGGCGGCGACGACTGGGCCACCGCGAAGGACCCGAAGTACGACCCCGAGACCTACAAGAAGGGTGAACACAGGAAGCCGCACGGCGGTATGCACACCGGCGGGGGCGCGCTCGCCGCACCGGACATGACCGCGGGCGGGCTCGCCGTCCTGGCGGTCGCCGCCACCGGCATGTACGCCATGCGCCGCAACAAGGCAGCCGGAAGTGTGGCCTGACCCATGCCGGACGCGATAGCAGCCGGGCCGCCCCCGCGCGCTGTGTGGCGGCCCGGTTCGCGTTCCGCCACCCCGTCCCGTCTACCGCTGTGCCCCAGAAGAGGTACCGCTGTGCCCCAGAAGAGGTGATGTCGATGGCAGTTCATCCATCCGCCCCCACGAGCACCGAACCGGCGCCCACCGAACAGGGACCCCGCACCAGCCTGATGGTGCTGTGCGCCGTAGCCCTCCTGGTCCTGGCGGTGAGCCTGCTCGGCGGCAGGGAAACACCGTCCGACAGCTCCCCCCTGCCGCCGGTCGCCGCGCAGGCCGCCCCGGCGGCCCCACCCGCGGCTGCTCCGGCGGGAAAGCACCTGCCGCGATCGAGACCGGTACGGCTGCTCATCCCGAAGATCTCGGTCGACGCTCCTTTCACCGACCTCGCCATCGGCCCCACGGGTCAGCTCGAACCCCCGCCCGCCGCTGACACCAACCTCGTCGGCTGGCACGCCGCCGGAGCCTCTCCCGGCGAGGCGGGCACAGCGATCATCGCCGGGCACGTCGACACGAAGACGTCCGCGGCCGTATTCGTCGGACTCCGCTATCTGAAGAAGGGGGATGTCTTCTCCGTCGTACGCGCCGACCGGCGCAAGGCGTCCTTCGTCGTCGACAGCGTCGAGACGTTCAACAAGGACAACTTCCCCAGCGAGCGGGTCTACGGCGACACCCCGCAGGCGCAGGTCCGGCTCATCACCTGTGCGGGTGCCTACGACCGCACCGTCAAGGACTACACGGAGAACCTGGTGGTCTTCGCCCACCTCGTCTAGGCCGGCGCGCCTGCTCCGTTCGAGTGGTGCATCCCCTGTCGCGGTCGTAGCGTCTGTACCGAGACCACTGCGGGCGCCGGGCCGTGGGCTCTCGGACAGGCGGCCAGGAGGGGACATGCGCAGGAACACGCTGAGGACAGCGGTCGCCCTCTGCTCCACCGCACTGCTCGGAGCAGCCGTCACGACGGCTTCCGCCGCTCCGCCGGCCGCGCCTGCCGTCAGACACCAGCCCACGACGCCGGTACTGGTGGACTGCTTCTGGCATCCGGAAGTCCGGCCCGCCCACTTCATGCTCGCCTGCGGTGACGGCAACAGCAGGCTCGTCTCCCTGCGGTGGACGAAGTGGGACCCGAACTCGGCGACGGCCAAAGGCGTCAACCTGGTGAACGACTGCAAGCCGTACTGCGCGGCGGGCAGGTTCCACGCCTACCGGGTCGGCGTGCGCCTCGACCACCCGAAGCCCTGGAAGAAACACCCCCGGCTGCAGCACTACACCCGGATCAGCCTCACCTACGCCGACGGCCACCCGGAGGGATTCGCACCCGTGGTGACCTATCCGCTGTGGGACTGACCGACCCCCGCGGAACCGTCCGAAGGGGTTTCAGTGCCGCTGCGGAGGCCGTGTGGCGCGGTGCGCCTCGTCCTTGACGAGCAGGGACAGCAGGGCGGCCACGGAGAGTCCGGCCTCGGCGGGGTGACGCAGGACCTTTCCCTGTTCGATCCGGTAGGTGTTGCTGCGTCCTTCCCGGGTGTGGGACAGGTAGCCGTCCTGTTCCAGGTCGGAAATGATCTTCTGAACGGCGCGCTCCGTGAGCCGGCAGTGCGCGGCGATGTCCCGGATGCGGGCGCTCTGGTTGTCGGCGATGACGGCCAGTACGCGTGCGTGATTGGTGATGAACGTCCATCCTGTGTGCGACTCAGGCGCTCCATCCATAGCCGAATCATACGGCGAGTAGTTCACGTATACAAAAGGCCGAAATTTATTTCATGTATCTGTTGACGTGTTCGGTGCGTGTGAGCGAGCTTGGAAGGGCAAGGGGACCAGCACTCGTGGGAGAGGCGGCCATGCCGGAGCCGGCGTACTCTGCACCGTCCGAGAGTGGGGACGGGTCCGCCACGCATGCCCAGCCGACGATCGACACCTGCGCAGACGGCGACCGGGTGATCGTCACCGTCTGCGGCGAACTCGACCTCGGAGCCGATCAGCGGCTGCGACACGCCCTGCGGTCCGCGCTGACCCGTTCGGCCGGGGGCATCGATCTGGACATGGACAAAGTCACGTTCTGCGACTGCTCCGCTCTCAACGTCCTCCTGAGCGTCCGGCATCAGGCCCTGGCACAGTCCAAGACGGTCACGATCCGAACCGCCGGGCCCACCGTCGAGCGGGTGCTCGCGCTGACCGACACCCGGCCCCTGTTCACCGCCGCGGACATCGACGACGCGGGCGAGGTTCCTGCCGGTCCGGGCGCCGACCACGCTCCGGCACAGCACGGCGCGACGGAGGAGGACCTGCGCGTCGAAGTGGTGCAGCTGCGGCGGGCGATGCAGACCCGGCCGACGATAGACCTGGCCCGCGGCATCCTCATGGCAACCTTCGGTCTCGGTCCCGACGACGCCCTGACCACGCTCGTCATGGCCTCCCAGAACACGAACACCAAACTGCACCACCTGGCTCAGGATCTGGTGAACGCCATAAAGGGTGCTCCGCTGCCGGAGCCCGTACAGAGGCAGCTGTCCGCCGCGGTCGCCAAGGTGAGCACTCCCCCTGCCCCTGGGCAGTCCGCGGCGAGCGAAACCATCGGGCAGGCCGACCTGTCCGACCAGGACGGGTGAGCCCCCGGAACGCCGGCCGGGCGCGCCGGGGATCGTGTCGGAGTCGATCGCGCGGGGTACCCGGGATTCCCTGCCCGGAAAGGGGGCACGATGGCGCGGCACGCCGACGAAGACGCTCTCGACGAGCGCGCCGGGGTCGCCGAGCTGCGCCCGGCGACGGGAGAGCCCGGACCGGTCCCGCAGAACGACGTACCCGGGGAGGAACTGCCGCTCGACCGCAACCAGGCGATCCTGCAGGCCGCCAAACAGGTCGGCTCGATCCTGAAGCGGCAGGGGCACACGTTCGCCCTCGCGGGCAGCGTCGCCGTGTACGCCCACGGCGGTACCCAGAACCTCCAGCACGACGTCGACTTCTGCGTCAGGCCCGAGGACTCGGAAGCCGTCGCCGAGACGCTGCGCGAAGCGGGCCTGCCGGTCTACACGCCCCCGGAGGACTGGCTGCTGAAGGCCAGCTGCCTCGGCCAGCAGGTCGACATCATCCACGAACTGTCGCACGGACCCGTCACGACCGAACTGCTGACAAGAGCGCAGGAGTTGTCGGTCGACTCCGTCGTCATGCCGGTCCTGTCGCCCACCGACCTCATGCACAGTCTGCTGGCCGCCTTCTCCGAGCACCACTGCGACTTCGGGGCGGTGCTCCCGATCGCCCGTATCCTGCGCGAGAAGATCGACTGGGACGAGGTCCGCACCGCCTGCGGAGACGCCCCGATGCCCGACGCGTTCTTCTACTTCCTGGAACGGCTGAAGGTCATTCCGCAGAGGGAGGAGCAGCCATGAGCGGCCGCGTCGCGGAACACGGCGGCGACACCGGCGACGCCGGGAACATCGAGTACCGCGTCGCCCATCTACGGGACCGCCTCGCGGCGGAGGAACTCGGTGAACTGGGCGTACGGATCGAGGTGCGGGCCTCAGCCGTCGCGATCACCGGCACGGTGCCCTCCGCTCGCTGTCGTGACACCCTGCTGAGCACAGCCCGGGAGGAACTGGCCGGGCTCGCCCTGCACAGCGACCTCGTGGTGGCGGAGACCGCCTCCCCCGACCACGCGGAGGACCTGCCGTGATCCGCGTCGCCGCCGTGGGGGACATCCACATGGGAGCCGACAGCCAGGGTCTGCTGCGGCCCGCGTTCGACACCCTGGGCGACTGTGCCGACCTGTTGCTGCTGGCAGGTGACCTCACCCGGCACGGCACCCCGGAGGAGGCGCGGGTGGTGGCCAGTGAGGTGCGCGGGCTTCCGGTGCCGGTCGTGGCGGTCCTCGGCAACCACGACCACCACGACGAGCAGCCCGCCGAGGTGACCGCGATCCTCCAGGACGCGGACGTACGGGTTCTCGAGGGTGAGGGGACCGTTGTGGAGTGCGGCGGAACGCGTGTCGGCGTCGCCGGAACCAAGGGCTTCGGCGGAGGGTTCGTGGGACGCAGCGCCGGGGAGTTCGGCGAGCCGCTGATGAAGGAGTTCGTCCGCTACACGCGGCGCTGCGCGGACAGCCTGCGGGGCGCGCTGGAGGAGCTGGAGCGGCAGGGCTGCGACGTGCGGGTCGCCCTCACGCACTTCTCCCCCGTGGCCGACACGCTCGCCGGCGAGCCGCCGGAGATCTACCCGTTCCTCGGCAGCTACCTGCTCGCCGAGGCGATCGACACGGCCGGTGCCGAGCTCGCCGTCCACGGTCACGCCCACATGGGCACCGAGCACGGCATGACGGCCGGCGGCGTCCGGGTGCGCAACGTGGCGCAGCCGGTCATCCGGCGCGCCTTCAACGTCTACCAGCTGCACCCGAGCCCGGTCCCCTCCGGTCCCGGACCAGCGGCGCGACCGAGTTAGCCCACCGGCGGCCGGGGCACCCGGGGGTCGTGGCGGCTCCGGCCCGGAGCCCCTGGCTGGAGGTGTGCGGAGCATGGGACATGGTGGAAACGTCATCGACGAGCTGATGACCGATCACCGGGAGGTCGAGGAGCTCTTCGGCCGGATCGAGGCACTGCCGCCCGGTGACAAGGACCGCAAGATGTACGCCGACCAGGCCACGATGGAGCTGATCCGGCACTCCGTGGCGGAGGAGGAGTACCTCTACCCGGCGGTGCGGGAACACCTGGCGAACGGCAACACCATGGCGGACAGGGAGATCGAGGACCACGCCAAGGCCGAGCAGCTCATGAAGGATCTGGAGGGCTGCGACGCGGACGACCCCGACTTCGACCGGCTCGTCGCGATGCTGATGAGCGAGGTCCGCGCCCACATCGCCGACGAGGAGGAGAACCTCTTCCCCCAACTGCGTGTGGCCAGCTCGCCCGACGCGCTCGACAAGCTGGGCGACAAGGTCCGGATGGCCAAGAGGATGGCGCCGACCCGGCCGCACCCCTCCGCACCGGACACACCGCCGGCGAACAAGCTGCTGGCACCGGGCACCGGACTGGTCGACCGGCTGCGCGACGCCCTGACGGGCCGGGGCAAGCACGGCTGACGCCGGCGGCGGGCCGCACCGGGCCCGCGGCCGAGCGGGGCGGGCGCGCGGTCAGACGATGAGCGCTTCTCCCTGCCCCAGCCGGTCGAGGAGCGGCGAGCGGTGCAGCCGCGCCACGGGCGCGACGAGGTCGGGGTGGCGCAGCAGCGCCGTCGCCCGCCGGTCGCGCTCGTCGGGCGTGACCAGGCGCCGGAACCCGGCCGGTGCACCGGCCGTGTGACTGCCGTCGGCGACCGCTGCCGCCGCCAGGCCCGCCAGTTCCGGGTCGGCGAGGAGGCAGGCCGCCCAGCTCGCCACGACCTCGTCCACCCAGGTACGCCAGGCGTACTCGTCCGCGTCCCCGGTCCCGTCGGCGGCCGTCCCGTCGGCGCCCGTGATCCAGTCGAGCCGGGCCGATCCGCCGGGGCCCGCGATCCCGACCAGCGCGGCGTCCGTGGGCGTCGGGTAGCGCAACCACGCGGCGACCGTCACGGCCTGTCGCGCCTGCGCCTCGCACAGGGCGGAATCCAGCGCACCGCCGCCCGACGGATAGGCACGCGTCAGCCACCGGGTGGTGGCCGCGATGAGCGGGGAGAGATCTGCGAGCACTGCCGGGCCGTCCGAATCCACGGGCGAGGGAACAGGGAGAGTGGATAAAACCGTAGCTTCCGGACGTCCGGAGGAACATCTCCCGGGCCGGGCCGCCGACGTGGCTTCGGCCACATCAGGACGAGGCGGTGCGTGCCCCGGCCGACAGCCCAGGCGGCCGGGAAACGCCGGAGTCCCTGCCTTCCCAGGTGCGCTCGGGGGCCGTCGTGGCGCATTCTTGCTGTGTCGCCCGCTTGACGGCGCACGGACGAGGTAGGGCCGATGACTGGGAGCGCCGAGGACCGGCACCCGACGCCCGGGCGGCTGGCGGAGCTGCTGATCGACGCCACGACACAGGCGGTCAGCGCGGCCGGCGGCCACACGGGAGGGCTCTACCTGCGCTCGCGCACGCCCGGGCTGCTGCGCCTGGCCGTGCTGGAGGGCCTGCCGGGCCCGCTGTTCCGGCCCTGGTGGCGGCTGCACGCCGACCGTCCGTTCCCCGTGGCCGACGCCCATCGGCTCGGAGTCGCGGTGGTCCTCCCGAACGCCACGGAGACGATGCGGCGCTACCCGCAGTTCGCGGCCGGACTGCCCTTCCAGTTCGGGTCCCTGTACTCGCCGGTCGCGGCCGGGCCGACCGCCTACGGCGTGCTGACCGTGCTGCGACCCGCGGTGTCGGACGCCACCGAGCTGCTGCCCGAGCGTGACCGCTTGGCACGGCTCGCCGAGGACCTGGGTGGGGCCCTGCGGAGCCTGGAGGAGTCCGAGGGGCCGGCGGTCGCGTGGGACGGCGAGCCCCTGTGCCTCCGGCCTCCTGCCAAACGCCGGGAGACGGGGCGCATCGGACGTTTCACCTGGGATCCGGCGACGGCCGCCATGACCGTGGACGAGCACCTGCCCGCCCTGCTGCGCGTGAAGCCGGATGCCCTCACGGGGTCGGCGCGCGGGTTCGCGGAGGCGGTTACCCCCACCGAGGCGCACCGGGTGCTGACCGCGCTGCGGGAGTCGGCAGCCGGCACACCGCCGCTGCTGCCCCTGTACCTTCGTGCCGCGGACGGCCGGGCACTGTTGCTGGACCTGTGGGGCTCGTACGACACGGCCGTGACGCAGCCCGCCGGACCGGTCGCGGCGCGCCCGGTGCGGGGCTTCGTCCTGGACCCGGGGCCCGGCCCGGCGGCTGACGCGGCGGCCGACCTGCTGCCGGACGGCGTGCTGTCCCTGGACCGGCTGGGACTGATCGTCTACGCCAACCCGCGCGCCGCCCAGCTGCTGAACAGGCCGCGGGCCGAGCTGCTCGGCCAGGCCCTGTGGGAGGCCGTACCGTGGCTGACACGTTCCGAAGCCGAGGACCATCTGCGCGGGGCGCTGCTGTCGCCCGACCCGGTGCACTTCGACGTGCGACGGCCCGCGTTCCAGGGCCCGGAGCCCGCGCCCCCGTTCGGGGGCGAGTGGCTGGCCTTGTCCGTCCATCCCGGCCCCGACGTCCTGACCTGCACGGTCCGCCCGGTGAGCCGTATGGCGCACGCCCCCGCCGATCCCGTGCCCGCGAGCGGTGAGGTCGAGGACGCCGAGCCGTCCGACGACGGCGTCACTTCGCCGGGTCCCCTGTACCGGCCCATCGTCCTGGCCATCGCGCTGACGGAGGCCGTCACCGCGCGCCAGGTGTCCGCCGTCGTGGTGCGCGAGCTGCTGCCGGCGTTCGGCGGCCGTCGGCTCGCCATCTACCTGTTGCAGGAACGGCATCTGTACCTGGCGTGGGAAACGGGCTTCCCCCAAGGGTTCCTCGCCCCGTTCGACGGCGTGGGACTCGACGAGCGCCTGCCGGGCGTGGAGACGCTCACCAATGGCCGTCCGCTCTTCTTCGAATCGATGGAGCAACTGGCCGCCGCGTACCCGGGCATCGCCCTGGACGCCACGGAGGGCGCCCGCGCGTTCCTGCCCCTGATCGCCTCCGGCCGCCCCGTCGGGTCCTGCATCCTCGGTTTCGACCGCCCCCGCAGCTTCAGCACCGAGGAACGCACCGTGCTCACCGCCCTGACCGGGCTCATCGCCCACGCCATGGAGAAGGCGCGGCGCTACGAGACCGAGACCGCGCTCGCCCGCGGCCTGCAGCAGGCCCTGCTCCCGCGGCGGCTGCCGGCGCACCCGGGCGTGGAGACCGCAGGCCGCTATCTGCCCGGCACCGAGGGCATGGACGTGGGAGGGGACTGGTACGACGTCATCGAGTCGGGGGACGGGCTTGCGCTGGTCATCGGCGACGTTCAGGGCCACGGTGTGCAGGCGGCCGCCACCATGGGCCAACTGCGCACCGCGGTACGGGCGTTCGCGCTCGGGGACCGGCCGCCAGACGAGGTGATGACCAGCACCAACCACCTCCTCATGGACCTCGACACCGGACTGTTCGCGAGCTGCTGCTACATCCGCCTGGACCCGGCCACCGGCCTCGCCCGCGCGGCCCGGGCCGGGCACCCGCCGCCGCTGCTGCGCTGCCCGGACGGCCGCACCCACGTCCTCGATCTGCCCGGCGGAGTCGTGCTCGGTGTCGACGCGCAGGCCCGCTACCCGGTGACGGAGCTGGAGATGGAACCCGGCGCGGTCCTTGCGCTCTACACGGACGGGCTCGTCGAACGGCCCGGCGTCGACATCGACGACGGCATCGCCGCCCTGCGCGTCGCCCTGGCCAGGGTCGGCGGCCCGGCCGCACGCCCGGGCGGCCGCTCCCTCGCGGGCGTGGCGGACCGGCTCACCGCGACGGCCCGGCACGCCGCCGACCGCCCCGACGACATCGCGCTCCTGCTCGCCACCAGGCGCACCGGCTCGGAGCCGCCCGGCGGATGAACCCGGCGCGCAAGGGCCCGCCACCGAAGGACGCCGGGCGGGACGCAGGACGGCGGCCGAAGCAACTGTCCGGGACAGCTCGCCCCGCCACACCGTGTGACACCCCTCGCCTCTCGGTGCCCGGCAGTGTTAGACATAGGCACATGGTCCGACTTGTGGGTCGATCCGCGGCCCGGTCGACGCGTCGCCCCGGCGCCACGCGCTTTCGGCGCACCCCCGAGCATCCCAGCGGTGCGCGTGAGCGGCAGGCGACGGACATACCGGGCGGTCAGTCCGGTCGGGACCCGCACCGGTCGGCGCGCGCCGCCGCCACAGCGATGGGCTCGAAACTGGGCGGCCGCAGCGTCGCCGGACAGGTGTTCGTCCTGCAAGTGGTGATCGTGCTGCTGCTGGTCGTGGCCGCGGTGGTGGCGCTGGTGCTGCAGGTGCGCCACGACAGCACACAGGAGGCCCGCAACCGTTCGGTCGCCGTGGCCCAGGCGATCGCCAACGCGCCCGGCACCCGCGAGGCGCTGGCGGGCCCCGACCCCACGGCGGTGCTGCAGCCACGGGCCGAATCGGCCCGCAAGGCGACGAAGGTGGACTTCATCGTCGTCATGAACACCGACGGGATCCGCTACACCCACCCCAAGCCGGACCGCATCGGCAAGAAATTCGTCGGAAGCCTCGCCCCCGTGCTGGCCGGGAAGACCGTGACCGAGCAGATCACGGGGACCATCGGCCCGCTGGTGCAGGCCACAGTGCCCATCAAGGCACCGGACGGTTCAGTGGTGGGCGCCGTGTCGGCCGGCGTCACCCTGAAGAACGTGGGCGTCGCCGCGAACCGGCAGCTGCCGCTCGTGCTGCTCGCCGCGGCCGCGGCCCTCGGGCTGGCCACGGCGGGAACAGCGCTGGTGAGCAGGCGGCTGCTGCGCCAGACGCACGGCCTGGGCCCGCACGAGATGACCCGTATGTACGAGCACCACGACGCCGTACTGCACGCCGTCCGCGAGGCAGTGCTCATCGTCGGCGGCGAGGGGCGGCTGCTGCTCGCCAACGACGAGGCGCACCGCCTCCTCGGCCTGCCCGACGACGCCGAGGGGCGCAAAGTCCTCGACCTCGATCTCGCCCCGGACATCACCGCCCTGCTCGCCTCCGGCCGGGTCGCCACCGACGAGGTGCACCTGGTCAAGGACCGGCTGTTGGCGGTCAACCAGCGGACCACCGACAGCCAGGGCGGCCCGCCCGGAACCGTGGCCACCCTGCGCGACTCGACGGAGCTGCGGGCCCTGTCCGGCCGCGCCGAGGAAGCGCGGGAACGCCTCGACATGCTCTACGACGCCGGCGTGGGCATCGGCACCAGCCTGGACGTGACCCGCACCGCCGAGGAACTGGCCGAACTGGCGGTACCCCGGTTCGCGGACTTCGCCACCGTGGACCTGTTCGACGCCGTGATGGGCGGCGGGCAGCCCGAAGCGTCCGGCAGCATGCACCGTACGGCGATGAGCGGGATCCGCAAGGACTCCCCCCTGTATGCCGTGGGCGAGCGGATCGTGTTCGTCGGCACCTCCCCGCAGGCCCGCAGCCTCGCAACCGGCCAGGCCGTGGTCGAACCCCGTCTGAGTGACGCCCCAGGCTGGCGCGCACAGGATCTCGGGCGCTCCGCGCAGGTCGTGGACTACGGCATCCACTCACTGATCACGGTGCCGCTGCGCGCGGGGAACCTGGTGCTGGGCGTGGTCAGCTTCTGGCGCTCCGAGAAACCCGAGCCCTTCGACGCGGAGGAACGGGCCCTCGCCGAGGAACTCGTCGCCCGGGCCGCGGTCTCCATCGACAACGCACGCCGCTACACGCGTGAGCACAGCATGGCGGTGACTCTGCAGCGAAGTCTGCTGCCCCGCAGCCTGCCCGAGCAGGACGCCCTGGAGATCGCGTACCGCTATCTGCCGGCCCAGGAGGGTGTGGGCGGCGACTGGTTCGACGTGCTGCCGCTGTCCGGTGCCCGGGTCGCCCTCGTGGTGGGTGACGTCGTCGGCCACGGGCTGCACGCCGCGGCCACCATGGGCCGGCTGCGTACGGCGGTGCACAATTTCTCCGCCCTGGACCTGCCGCCCGACGAACTGCTCTCCTTGCTCGACGAGTTGGTCGCCCGCCTCGACCAGGACGAGACCGTGGACGGCGGCAGCGCCCCCGTCACCGGCGCGACCTGTCTCTACGCCATCTACGACCCGGTCTCGCGGCTGTGCACGATCGCCCGCGCCGGGCACCCGCCGCCCGCCCTGATCCACCCCGACGGCAGCGTGGCGTTCCCCGACGTGCCGGCCGGTCCCCCGCTGGGGCTCGGCGGCCTGCCGTTCGAGACGGCCGACCTCGAACTGGCGGAGGGCAGCCGGCTCGTGCTGTACACGGACGGCCTCGTGGAGGACCGGGAGCGGGACATCGACGTCGGGCTCGACATGCTGCGCGACGCCCTGGAACGGGCCGGGCAGTCGCCCGAGGACACCTGCCGGGCTGTCCTCGACTCCCGGCTCCCGGCCCGGCCGAGCGACGACGTCGCCCTGATCGTGGCACGCACCCGGGCCCTTCCCGCGGACCGGATCGTCGAGTTGGAGGTACCGTCCGACCCGGTGGCCGTCGGAGAGGTACGCGCCCTGGTCACCAGGAGGTTGGCCGAGTGGGGGCTGGAGGAGCTGACGTTCACGACCGAGCTGATCCTGAGCGAGCTCGTCACCAACGCGATCCGGTACGGCGGCGAATCCGTCCATGTGCGGGTGCTCGTGGACCGCAACCTGATCTGCGAGGTCTTCGACAGCAGCAGCACCTCGCCGCACCTGCGCTACGCGGCCATGACGGACGAGGGCGGACGCGGCCTGTTCCTCGTCGCACAGCTCACCGAACGCTGGGGCACCCGCTACACGCCCGAGGGCAAGGTCATCTGGGCCGCACAGTCACTGCCCTGACGGTCACCGGTCGCCTCTCAGGTCATTGATTTTCCTCGACGTCGCAGGCATGGTCGTCTGCTGTTGCCCGATGCCGTCGAACGAGTTCCGTCCGGCGGGCCCGCGTGTGAAAGAAACCAACACTCGCTCATAAAGGCGGCTTATGAGCTCATAGACTGGACCCGCGTACCAGCTTAGGCTTGCCTTAGCTTAGGCTTCCGACGAGTCGCCTGTCACCGCTCGAAGGGAACCTGATCATGCCCCGCCCCCTGCGGGTAGCCATCGTCGGAGCCGGCCCCGCCGGGATCTACGCCGCCGACGCCCTGCTCAAGTCCGACGTGGCCGCCGAACCCGGTGTGTCCATCGACCTCTTCGAGCGCATGCCGGCCCCGTTCGGGCTGATCCGGTACGGCGTCGCCCCCGACCACCCCCGCATCAAGGGCATCATCACGGCCCTGCACCAGGTGCTCGACAAGCCGCAGATCCGCCTCTTCGGCAACGTCGACTATCCGACCGACATCAGCCTGGACGACCTGCGCGCGTTCTACGACGCCGTGATCTTCTCGACGGGCGCGACGGCCGACCGTGCGCTGCACATACCCGGCATCGACCTCGACGGCTCCTACGGCGCGGCCGACTTCGTCTCCTGGTACGACGGGCACCCCGACGTTCCGCGCACCTGGCCGCTGGAGGCCGAGAAGGTCGCGGTCCTGGGCGTCGGCAACGTCGCGCTGGACGTGGCGCGCGTCCTGGCGAAGACGGCCGACGAGCTGCTGCCGACGGAGATCCCGCCGAACGTGTACGAGGGTCTCAAGGCCAACAAGGCCCTGGAGGTACACGTTTTCGGCCGCCGGGGCCCGGCGCAGGCGAAGTTCAGCCCGATGGAGCTCCGCGAGCTGGACCACTCCCCCAACATCGAAGTGATCGTCGACCCCGAGGACATCGACTACGACGAGGGCTCGATCGAGACCCGGCGCGGCAACAAGCAGGCCGACATGGTCGCCAAGACCCTGGAGAACTGGGCCATCCGCGACGTCGGCGACCGCCCGCACAAACTGTTCCTGCACTTCTTCGAGTCGCCGTCCGAGATCCTCGGCGAGGACGGCAAGGTCGTCGGTCTGCGCACAGAGCGCACCGAGCTCGACGGCACCGGCAACGTCAAGGGCACCGGCACCTTCAAGGACTGGGACGTCACCGCGGTCTACCGCGCCGTCGGCTACCTGTCCGACAAACTCCCCAAGCTGCCCTGGGACATCGACTCGGGCACGGTCCCCGACGAGGGCGGCCGGGTCATCCAGGAGTCCGGCGAGCACCTGCGGTCCATGTACGTCACCGGCTGGATCCGGCGTGGTCCGGTGGGCCTGATCGGCCACACCAAGGGCGACGCCAACGAGACGGTGGCCAACCTGCTGGACGACTACGCGAGCGGCCGCCTGCAGACGCCCGCGTCGCCCGAGCTCGAGGCCGTGGACGCGTTCCTGGCCGAGCGGAACGTCCGGTTCACCACCTGGGACGGCTGGTACCGCCTGGACTCGGCCGAGAAGGCCCTGGGCGAGCCTCAGGGGCGCGAGCGCGTGAAGATCGTCGAGCGTGAGGACATGCTCAGGGAGAGCGGCGCGTAAGGCGCCTGGCGACCGCTGGCGGCGGGTCCGCGGCTTCGTGCCCCGGACCCGTCACCCGTCAGCCGTCCAGAACGGTTCCGTAGCCGCCGCCGTACGCGGTGACTTCGGCGATGTGCGGTTCACCGGGCGGACGGTACCGCGGCGCGCCGAGCGGGTCTCCGCCGAACAGGACCCGCCCCGACGCGGATGGTGGGCGGGCCCTGTTCGAGGGGCCATTGTTGCGGGCGGGCCGTAGCCGCGGTACGCGTGAACGGCGGCCGGCTGGAGTGGATCGCGCACACCCCGAGCGCGGTGCCCGTCTCCCGTGCGCAGCGGTCACCGGAGTGGGATCCGTCCTTCGCGAGGCGGTCGGCGTGGCGTCCGTCGAAGCGCGCGTCCCAGGGTAGGGTCGGCCGTTGCGCCTCTCCCCCCCCAACTGACCGCTCTCGCCGACGATCAGCGTCGCCGTATGCCCCACCCCGGTTGATCTCCCGCCGGGCCCGGCGACGATACTGGCACTCACACGCGCCCCTGCTCACCGATGGACTCATGCCAAGTTCCCCCTCCGCCCGCGCCACGATTCCCCTGACTGTCTGGCTGGCACGCGGCCGCCATGCCGGGCCCGGCGCCGAAGACGTTCTCCGGCACCGTCTGCAGCAGCTCAAGGACGGGGAATTCATCCACGACTTCCTCGAACCCGCCGCGGAGGACGCCGCCGGAGAGCGGGTCTTCGAAGCGCGCTGGCTGGTTCCGGAAGGGGTGACGGTGCGCGCCCGGCTGACCCTCGCACCCGGTTCGGGCGGCGGTCGGGACTGGGTGCTCGCGGCGGAGGCGGAGCGTGCGTGGGACGTCCGCTGGCCCTCGCCGGCCACGATGTTCTGGCCCGAGACACCGGATGCGGCGGCCTGGGACCACGAGCCCGTCACCGGCCTGCGCTTCGGGGACCTCAACCTCCTCCCCGAGGACGACAAGGCGGTACGGCGCCTGCTCAAGAGCGCCGCGCGCGGCAGCTGGGGCATCCACGTCGTCGTCCATGAAGCGATGACCACCGACCAGCGGGGTCGCAGGCCGTTGTCCGGGCTCCTGCCCCCGAGCCTGCGCCACCGCGTGGTGGAGCACCGTGCGGCGCCGCACCAGTTCCGGGTCGTCAACTGGGCCCTGCGCGACCTGGGCGTGCAGGTACCGCGCGGCGGGGCAGTGGTCCTGCCCACCATCCCCCTTCCGGCCGGCTCCGACGATCACGACTTCTGCGTCCGCAGTGTCTTCCTGGACGGCTCGGAACCGGTCGAACTCATCGACACGGTAACCCGCTACGCCGCTTCGCCGAGGCCCCTGCCGGACGGCGGCGACGAGGCCGTCACGGCACTCCGGGAGCAGTGTCACCTGCTGACCCTCAAGGAGGAGCTGGACCGCGAGCGCGAACTCGTCGCCATGTACGCCGAAGCGCTGGAGGCGATGACGAAGTCCCGTGACCTGTACCGGGAGGCGGCGGAGCGGGCCAACGAGGCACTGGCCGCCTACCGCGAGTCCTCCCCCGACGCGGAGAAGGCCGGCCGCCCCGTTCCTCCCCAGTCCGGCTCCCCGCTCCAGCAGCTCACCCGGACCTTCGAACGACTCAAGGGCGCCCGTCGGGAGCCTCCCCGCCCCTGACGAGCAGGGGGGCCGAAAAGCGCCGGGCTCGGCGCACAGGTGGACCGGCGGCGGGCAGGGGCGCGTAGGAACAGTCCGCTCTGCGCCCTCTGCTCCTGCCCCACTCGGGTGATCCACGGGTCCGCATGCCTGCCGGTGTCGTGAGCGGGAATTCGACTAGTAGCGCCCACCGCGCGGCGCACCGGCATGAGGGAGGGCCGCTGTGGACTCGGTCACAGTTCTGATCGTCATCGGGGTCCTCGCGGCACTCGCGCTCGCCGTCGCGGTCGGGGTGTTCCTGCGGCTGTTGCGGGCCCGGCGCGGGCTGCGGCGCGCCGGACTTCCGACGGGGCCGCGCTGGGTCTTCTGGGGCGCCCTCCTCTACTTCTTGCTGCCGACCGACGTGCTGCCGGATCCGGTGTATCTGGACGACATCGCCGTCCTCCTTCTCGCCCTGCGCACCGTGCGCGGCTCGGCCGAGGGACGGGACAACGGGGCACCAGACCGACCTTGACTACGGAAAGTAAGGAAACCAATCACCCGTTCGATCCGTATAAGTCTTTGGAAGCCGAAGGAGTCGGCGGACGGACGGGGGTCTCAGGGGGGACCGCCGCCTGATCGAAGCAGTACCGGCGAGGGAGAGACGATGCAACCGTTCGCGCTCAGCTATGCACGTCCGGCAGCGGAGTTGGAGTCCATAGTTCCGTATGTCTACGACTCCGGACGGCAGTTGAACGTGCTCCTCGACGGGAGAGTGGCCGCCTGCGACCACGCCCTGCTGAGAGAGCTGGCGACCACGACCTCGACCGCGGGCTCCAAGACTCACTTCGACGACTGAACGCGGGACCGACCACGATGACCGTGTTGATTCTGACCTGCGAAGAGGACGTGACCGCCGACATGGTGGTGGTGCACCTCAACGCCTCCGGCGTCCCGGTGGTCCGGCTCGATCCGGCCGACCTGACCGGTGGGGTCGCCCTGTCCGGCGAGTATGTGCACGGCGCCTTCCGTGGCCATCTCTCCGCCGCGGGACGCCTGGTGAGCATCGGCGGACTGCGGTCCGTCTGGGTACGCAGGCCGGGACCCGCGGCCGGCCGGGCGGCCGAGCCCTCCGCCTGGCTGACCGAGGAGGCCTCACAGGCGCTCTACGGCATGCTCCGTGGCTCGCAGGCCCGCTGGATGAACCACCCCGACGCGGCACGCCGGGCCCGTCACAAGCCCTGGCAGCTCCGTCTCGCCCAGCGCTGCGGCCTGCCCGTACCGGCCACACTGATCACGACCTTCCCGCAGGCCGCGCGGGAGTTCGCGGCCCGCTACCCGGACCTGGTGGTCAAGCCGGTCTCCGGCGCCCATCCGCAGGACCCCCCGAGGGCCGTGCCGACCAGCCGGGTCGCCCCGGACACGGACTTCTCCGCCGTCGCGTTCGGCCCCACCCTGCTGCAGCGGCGGGTCGCCAAGCGGGCCGACATCCGTCTCACCGTCGTGGGCGAGCGCCTGCTGGCCGCGCGCAAGGCGACCCCTGCGGGCGCCGACCCCGACGAGGTCGACGTCCGGTTCGCCTCGGCCGCCACGCCCTGGCTCCCCGCGGACGTTCCGCATCGGGTCGCCGAGGCCGTCCTCAGATACATCCGTGGGGCCGAACTGGCTTACGGCGCCTTCGACTTCGCCGAGGACGCCGACGGCACCTGGTGGTTCCTCGAGTGCAACCAGTCGGGACAGTTCGGGTTCGTCGAGGTGGAGACCGGTCAGCCGATCGCACGCGGCATCGCCGAGTGGCTTGCGTGTCCCGGCCCGGAACAGCCGGAACGCGTCAACGGCAGGAACTCGAAGGTTTCCTGAGGCGGTCAGTACGGCCGCTGACCCGACGCCGGCGGCAGGGCGGCGCGCTGCCATCCCGCGCCCGGGGACGCCTGCCGTTCGGGGGCGGGAGCGGGGCCGAGGGACTGCAGCGGTCGCATGACGTACTCAAGTTCCCTGCTGACGCGCTCGGCCTCCCTGCGAACCTGAGCGGGGACGTCGCCGCGCTCCGCGACGAGTCGGTCGTAAATGGGGGAATCCTGGAACACCCGGGGACGCGCCTTTCCGTCGTGGCCCATGCGTATGGGCACGACCGTCAAGTGTAGGGGCCGCGACACACCGGGGTGCGAATTCCGCGTGGGACTTGACGGCCCTGGAATGCCTGTGGGCGGCTGACGGGGCGGCCGCCCACAGGTGGTCACACTGCCATCAGGTCGTTCTTCCCGTCCGGGTCGGCCGCGGTGGCTGCTGAGCGTCCCGCGGCGAGCAGTACGGCGTCCGCCGCGGCCACCGCGTCGTGGACACCCGTGGTCCCCATGGTTACGCACAGCGTGTAGGTGACGTCCTCCAGTTCACGTGCCGCCGCCACGTTCTCCCGCTGCGCCTGAGCGATCCGCAGCGATGCGTACCGCGTCAGGAGTTCCCTGACGACCTTCGGGTCCGGAACGAGCACGAAGCGCCCCTCTCTCGAGTTTTCGCTCCCTATGCCCGAGTGGTGCCGAACCATTCGCAACCAGCGCCCGGCGATACACGTTTGGCGCAATGCAGACGCCACGCGGCGCTCTGCCGCACGCGGGACGGCCGCGAGGCTGAGCACGGCGGGCCTTCCCGCGCCGGACGCCGCCTCCTTACGCGCCCAGCGCGTGGGCGAGTTCCGACGTGGCCCGCGCGATCTCGGTGTCCTCCTCGTCCATCAGCCGCCGCAGGGCCCCGCGCCGGTCGTGGACCGCCTTCCGTGCCGCACGCTCCCACACGACCGGGTTTTCGCGGCGGTTGAGGAGTTTGGGGTAGACGGCGGCCGTGCTCTCCCACTGCCGGGCATCGGCGATGCTCTTGAGCAGCTGGATGACCTCGGCGCGGCAGGTCACCTGGGGAAGCTGCGCGAGTTCCCACAGGAAGGGCACCGTGGCCGCCGTGGCCTGCTCCACGACGAAGCCGTACTGGCAGATGCGTTTCCGCAGATCGCCGAGGGCCGCCCGGGCGGTGTCGGGGTCGCCGCAGGCGACGCTGCCGAGCAGGAGGGGGATGGCCGCCGCGCAGCCGGTGGAGTCCTGGATCTCACACCACGGCACCCGGTCCAGGGCCATGAGGGGTGTGGTCCTCGTGACCCCCTTCTGCGGCACGGTGTCGTCGGTGCGCTCGGTGCTCGGCTGGTGCGTCGGAGCGGTGCGCATGGCATGGGGCCTTTCCGCGGCGGACATGTCAGGAAGGAGGGATGGTCGACAGCCTGGCCCACACGGTCTTGCCCGCCGGGCGAGTAGGGGTCCAGCCCCACTCCTCGGCCGGGGCGTCGACGATGCACTGACCGCGGCCGTGCTCCAGCAGGGCGAAGCGGTCGCCGGGCGGGCACATGGGCGGACTGTCGCCGGGGTCGGAGGCGGCGAGCATCAGGTGAGCGGGGTCGAGGGACAGCCGCAGCCACACGTCCGCACCGCCCGGCGGGGCCTGGGGCACCCCGTGCGCCACGGCGTTGGCCGCGAGTTCGGTGATCACGAGGATGGCGTCGTCGCTGCGGTGGTCGAGCGACCAGCAGTGCAGCGTGTCATAGGTGAAGGCGCGGGCCCGGGCGAATGCCTCGCGGCTGCAACCGATCCGCAGGGCTGCGACGGGAGCGGTGCCGCCAGGCCCTGTCGTCGGATTCCCGTCGTCCGGCAGGGCCGGCCGGGGCAGCACTGGCTGGAGCCCATCGGTCAAGGCCGCTGCACCTGCCCCAGACACAGTCCGGCCCAGCGGCCTGAGCGTGTGGTGCGCAGGTGATGACACGTCATCTCCCTGATGCGACGTCAAGACAGGGCGCCAGTCACTGGGGTTGACGCCGCGGCTATTATCCACGCTGAAGGCGCCCGCGTGCAATTGCACGAGAAATTGCGTGCCGGACGTGTGGGGCAGGAGAGTTCGGGGAACCCGCCCTGCCTCCCTCCCGGTCAGCCGGGCGCAGCGCCCGGCGGGGAACGTGAAAGGCAAGGAGACTGCGGTGCCACCAGTGCAGAACGGGGTGCGGGCAAGTTCGCTGGACGCCCGCTGGATGAAGAGCCGGCACAGCAACGCCGAGGGGAACTGTGTCGAAGTGGCCGCTCTGACCGGCGGCGGCATAGCCCTGCGCAACTCCCGCGATCCCGACGGTCCCGCTCTCGTCTACACGCCGGCGGAGGTCGCGGCGTTCCTCGCCGGCGCGAAGGAGGGCGAGTTCGACCATCTGCTGTGACGGCCGTGGTCCGGCCGCCTCGGCCGAAGCGGAGGCCAACTCCCCATATTCGTAAGGTTGATGCGGTGGGACCCAGCGGGGTGCGATAGTGTGAGTGACCTCTGTGCCAGTCAGCTGGGAGTCAGGATGTCTGCCGAGTCGCATCGCATCTCCCGCCTGGAACCGTATCTGGAGCGCCCCGAGCCGGCACCGACCCTGTTGAAGATGCTGGTCGGTGTGCAGCTGGCGGGCTTCCGCGAGGATGCCGGGTACGCCCAGGACCAGGCGGCCCGGTCCCTCGGGTTCAGTGCGGCGAAGCTGTCCCGCATCGAGTCGGGCAAGGGCCGCCGGCCACCGGCGGAGGGCGACGTCCGCGCCCTGCTGCGGCTGTACGGCACCGACGACTACGAGGCCTCGGTACTCGTCAAACTCCTGCAGCGCGCCGGAGAGCCGGGCTGGTGGCAGCGCTACGACAAGCGGCTGATGCCGGAGTGGTTCGACCGGCTGGTCGGACTGCAGGAGGCAGCCGCAGCGATCCGTACCTTCGAGATCCAGTACGTCCCCGGCCTGTTGCAGACCCCGGCCTACACCGAAGCGGTGGTGCAGCGCGGGCTGCCCACGGCGCCGGCGGCCGAGGTCCGGCGACGGGTCGAACTCCGGACCCGGCGTGCGCAGTTGCTGCACCGGGCGGATGCTCCGCAGCTGTGGGCGATCATTGACGAATCCGTCCTGTTGCGCGTCCTGGGCAGCCGTCAGGTCATGCGGGAGCAGCTCGCGCATCTCGTCGACATGGCCCAGCAGCCCCATGTGACCGTGCAGGTCGTGCCACTGGACGTGACCAACGCGTCGGCACCGGCCATCCCCATCACGTATCTGCGGTTCGGCGGCGTCGACCTGCCCGATGTCGTCTATCTGGAACACATCCGGAGCGCCAACTTCCTGGAGGACCGCGACGAGACCGAGGAGTACCGGGTGGCCCTGGACCGCCTCGCCGACGAGGCCCTCACTCCCCGCGAGTCGCTGGAGCTGCTGCGCGAGACGACGGAGGGGCGCTACGCGACCCGGTGACAGGGCCTGGGGACGCGGCCCACGCCGCCGAACTCGATCCACTCGTGGGTGAGCTGACGGGGTGCCACCTCGGAGTCCGGGCGCCAGGTTGACACCTCCACTAGGCCCGGTTCGAGGATCTCCAGGCCCTCGAACAGCTCGGCGACGTCCTTCTCCTCACGCACGCGGCCCCAGTGGCCCTGGGTCGCCCGGTCCATGAAGTCGGTGACGAAGTCCCGGACTTCGGGATCCTCGCTGACCAGTTGGCACATCACCATGAAGCTGCCGGGGACCAGCCGGTCGGCCACGCGGCGGGCCAGGGCGAGGGGACCGTCCGTCTCGCTGTCAGGGATGCAGTGCATCACCGAGTTGAAGAGCACGGCGACGGGCTGCGAGAAGTCGATCAGGCGCCGGGTCTCCGGATGCGAGAAGATGGCCTCCGTGTCCCGCATGTCCGCCTGGATGACGGCGGTGCGCTCGTCCTGCTCGAGCAGCGCCCGGCCGTGCACCAGCACCATCGGGTCGTTGTCGACGTAGACCACCTGCGAGGCGGGGTCGATCCGCTGGGCGACCTGGTGCACGTTGTTCTGGGTGGGCAGGCCGGAGCCGTGGTCGAGGAACTGGCGGATTCCGTACTCGGCCGTCAGCGTCTTCACCACCCGCTGCAGGAAGCGCCGGTTGTTGACCGCCAGACGCCGGGTGCTCGGGACGACCTTGTCGAGTTCCTCGCACGCCGCCCGGTCGGCCGCGTAGTTGTCCTTGCCGCCCAGGTAGTGGTCGTACATCCGCGCGGCCGTCGGCACGGTGGCATCGATCGACGTGGACAGCTGCTTTCCGGTGTGCATCGCTCCCCCAGCTACGTGCCGCGCCAACTGGCCTGACATGACAGGGAGTCCATCCTAGGGACCGGACGATTGCCGGTGCCAGCCCATCCACGAACCCGGCTGTGAAGGAACGATAAGACCGAGACGGGCCGCGCGCGCCCGCCGGGATGGTCCACGCCCCGCGGCAGGCCGCCTCCCAGTCCCCCCAGTTCGTCGCCGCTGCGCACACACCAGACCTCACCGCCGAACCCACGGCGCCTCCGCCGTCCGCTGCCGGTCACCTCGAACCCGGCATCGTGGTCGCCAGGGTGTCTCTCGCGTCGAGCACACGGATGACCGGGGGGGTCCGGCGTACGGCACGGGCGCCGGTCCCGGCGTGCGGTGCCAGGGCCGTTGTAGCAGCGTAGAGGTGTGAGAAGAGAGGGCGGCCGGTTGTCGCTGCGCGAACGGGAACGGCGGAGCTGGCTGCGGGGCGCGCCGCCACCGGGCTGGGTGCGGGTGCTGCCGGTCGCGCTGCTGGCCGGCGTGTGCGTGGTGACGGCCAGCGATCCCGACCAGGTCGACATCGGGTTTCTGCTGGGCGCCATCCCGCCGCTGGCCGTGCTGTCGTACGGGCCCGTGGCGACCGCGGTCCTCGGCGGCCTGGTGGTGGTCGTGCTGAGCGTCCCTGCGTTCCATCTCGACGCCCCCGGCAACACCGATCTGCTCACCATGTGCTTCGTCGCGGCGCTGAGTGTGGGGGTTTCGTTCGTCCGCAGCCGCCGTGACGCCCAGCTGGTCACCGAGCGTGCCGTCGCGGAGGCCGTGCAGCGGGCCGTCGTGCCGCCGCTGCCGCAGCACGTGGGGCCGGTGCGGTGTGCGGGCCTGTACCGGGCGGCCCAGCACGGCACGCTGGTCGGCGGCGACTTCTTCGACGTGCGCGAGGGCCCGCACGGCGTACGTGCGGTCATGGGCGATGTGCAGGGGCACGGTCTGACGGCCGTCGCGACGGTCACCGCGCTGCTCGGGGCATTCCGGGAAGCGGTGCTCGACGAACCCGATCCGGAGACGATGGCCGCCCGCCTCGACCGCAGGCTGGTGGTGGACTCCGCGGCCGTACGGCACTCCGAACTGTTCGCCACGGCCGTGCTGCTCGAGTTCTCCGCCGACGCGGCCTCGGTGCGGATCGTGGCCTGCGGGCACCCGGCTCCCGTCCTGCTGCGCCAGGGCCTGGCCGTCGAGCTCAAGGTCCCGTCGGGCACGCCGCTGGGCCTCGGCCTGTCCGACGCAGGGCCGCCCGCCGGGCTCACCGTGCCGCTACGGCCTGGCGACCTGCTCTTCCTGGCCTCGGACGGCGTCTGGGAGGCCAGGAACGACGAGGGCGCCTTCTATCCGCTCACGGAGCGGCTGGCGGACTTCGCCGACGACGAGCCGGCCGTCCTCGCCGAGCATGTGTGGGCGGACCTCGTCCGCTACAGCAGGACCGTCGCCGACGACGTCACGATGCTCCTCCTGAGGCCCGAGAGGCCGGAGGAGTCCCGCTGACCTCCGGGGCCTGCTCGTGCTCTCCCTCGACATCGATGTGCGGCAGGATCCTGTCGAGCCACCGGGGTGTCCACCAGGCATGGGAGCCCAGCAGTGTCATGACCGCCGGGACCATCAGCAGGCGTACGACCGATGCGTCGATGAGTACGCTCACGGCCAGGCCGAGGCCCATCATCTTGACCACGATGTTGTCGCTCACGATGAACGCGGCGAAGACGCTCACCATGATCAGTGCCGCGCAGGTGATGACCCGCGCGGTGATCTCCAGCGCGTGGGCGACCGACGCCTTCGCGTCCCCGGTGCGCAGCCAGGCCTCGTGCACGCGGGAGAGCAGGAAGATCTCGTAGTCCATGCTCAGCCCGAAGATGATCGCGAACATCATCATCGGCACGTAGCTCTCGATGGGCACCTTGCCGTTGACGCCGAGCGCGGGGCCGCCCCAGCCCCACTGGAAGACGGCGACGACGACGCCGTACGAGGCCGCGATCGAGAGGACGTTGAGGACTGCCGCCTTGAGCGCGACGAGGAGGCCGCGGAAGACGGCGAGGATGATCAGGAAGGCCAGGGCCACGACGACCAGGATGATCAGGAACAGCCGGCTGGCGACGATGTCGCGGAAGTCGACCTGTGCGGCCGTCGTCCCGGTGACATAGCCCTTGGCGTCCGTTCCGGAGACCGCGTCGGGGAGGGTGTCGTCGACGAGACGGTTCGTCAGGTCCGTGGTGTCGGCGTCCTGCGGGGACTGATCCGAGTAGACGGTGGCGATGAGGACGTCCCCGTCCTGGGTGGGCTGCAGTGGGGTGACCTTGTAGGCCCCCGCCACGCCGTCGAGGGTCTTCTGGGCCTTGGAGGACAGGTCGGAGCGCTGCGACGACGGCACGGAGGTCTGGTCGATGACGACGGTGAGAGGACCGTTGGAGCCGGGACCGAACGCGTCGGTCATCAGGTCGTACGCGCGCCGGTCGGTGAAGGACGTGGGATCGGCGCCGTCGCCGATGTGGCCGAGCTGGATGGAGAAGAGCGGGATGGCGAGGATCACGACGGTCGTCACGCCCGCCGCCAGGAAGCTCCACGGGTGCCGCTCGACCCGCTGTGCGTAGCGGTGCCAGGTGCCCTGGGGCTCGGCGCCCGGGGCGGCGTCGGTCTCGGCGACGGGCCGGCGCACCTTGTAGCGGTCGATCCGGCTGCCGATCAGCCCGAGCAAGGCGGGCACCATGGTCAGCGCGCCCAGGACGGCGGTGACGACCGTGATGGCGGCGGCGAGGCCGAGTTTGCCGATGAAGGAGACTCCGGACGCGTACAGACCGAAGAGGGCGATGATCACCGTGCACCCTGAGACGAGCACGGCGCGGCCGCTGGTGGCGGTGGCCCGGCCGGCCGAGTGCACCGGGTCCGCGCCGTTCATGAGGTTCTGCCGGTGACGAGTGATCAGGAACAGTGAGTAGTCGATGCCGACGCCGATTCCGATCATCGTGGCCAGGGTCGGCGAGACGGTGGCGAAGGTGAACGCGGCGGCGATCAGTCCGAGGCAGGCGAGCCCGCAGATCACGCTGATGAGTGCGCTCACCAGGGGGAGGCCGGCCGCGATCACGCTGCCGAAGCCGATCAGCAGGACGACGATCGCCACCGCGAAGCCGATCAGCTCGCTCACCCGGTCGTCGGCGGCGGGCCGCGCCAGCTCGCCGAGCGGTCCGCCGTACTCGACGTCGGCGCCGGCCGCCCTGAGCGGCTGCACGGCGTCGTCCACGCCGTTGAGGTAGTCGTCGCCGAGGCTCGACGGCTGTTCGTCGAAACGGACGGTGATGTAGGCGGTCTTGCCGTCGGTGGACAGCGGCCCGACGTTCGGCTGCGACTGTGTCGTCGAGTCGGCGGCGGACAGCGGGTTCTGCACCGACAGGACGTGGGGCAGCTTCTGCAGGTCGCTGACCGTGGTGGACATCTGCGAGCTCAGCGAGGTCAGAGCCTTGTCGTCGTCGTGCATGACGATCTGGCTGCTGTAGCCGCCCGCGGCGGGGTCGTGCTTCTTCAGGACGTCCAGGCCCTCCGTGGACTGCACGCCCGGGAGGTCGAAGTTGTCGGAATACGTGCCGCCGTAAGCGCGGTTCAGGACCTGGAGGGCGACGAGGGCCACCAGCCAGGCCACGATGACGATCACGAAGTGGCGCGCACACCACTCCCCCAGCCTTCTGAGGCTCCCCGGCCTTCCTGTCCCCCGTCCCTCGTCGCTGCTGCGGGTACGTGCCATGGGCCTGGTCTTCCCCTGTCGGCCGGGTCGATAGATATCCCCCATTACACGCCAACCTGATCATCAGGGCATCCTGGACGGGCATCCCGGGTGGCGGGCCGGCCGGGGACCTCGGGAAGGTTCCGTTCCGGCCCGGGGCGGTACCCCGGCCTTGCACGGGAGCCGGCGGCCGCCGGGAGGCGGTGCCGGCGGGCGGTACCGGTGGTTCCGGATGCACGCCGCGCTCCAGCGTCGAATGCTGATAAGGGACCCGATGACAGCACCGGGGCCGCAGAACGATCCGGATCCGAGGAGCAGAGATCATGCCGACGTCACAGCCCGACGCGTCAGGGCCGTCCGAGGACCGTGCCACCCCGGACGACCTGCTCCATGCCCGTACCGGCACCGAGGTGTCACCGGAGGACCTGGTGCTCGCCTCGGGCAAGGACCTCACCCCGCGCACCCTGGAATGGGCCCGGCGCAAGCTGGAGGCGGAGGGACCCGCCGCCCTCGACAAGCTGCTGCCGTAGGAGACGGTTGTCCGCCCGGGCGGGTCGCCCCCCGTCCGGGAGCGGACACGTGCGGGCAACCGCCGTGCCACGCGTCGAGCGGCATCCCCGTGGCACGCTCACCGTCCTGGAGAGCGGCAGGACGACACGGGCCGACACGATGACGTACTCCGCCGGCCGACAGGGGGCCTGACAGCCGAACTCGGCCTCGGCAATGCCGGGTTGGCCGCGCACCGGCGCGGCCGTATCACGGTGGACGGCCACAACCGCACGCACGTACACAACCGCACGCACGTACACAACCTCCGGCCGATCGGCATCGGTGTTCAACTACCCGACGCTCGCGGAGTCCTACAAGGTGGCCGCCCTCGACGCCACGGACAAGCTGGGCCAGTTCGACCGGATCGGGGACCGAGAGCCTGCGTCACACGCCCGGCCCGGATGTGACAGAGGCTCTGAGGGAAACGTCACGGGTGGGACGGGAGAAGGGCCTTCGAAATATTTCGACGGCCGGAAGATTACTCTCCGGTCAATCTTGAAAGCGCAATGGGCACGACTATCATCACACGCACACGCCTGGTCACCGTCTGTAGACAGCGAGGCAGAACGGTGGCCGGCGCCCTCTGTACCGCCCCTGGCCCGAGGCCATCCCTCTCCGGTCATGGGCGGGTTCACCCCCCACCCCCCTTTACGTCGTCGGGGCCACGCCCTTGCGTCGTGCAAGACGAAAGCAGCGCATTCATGAGCAACAGCAGGGGCAGAGGGCTGCAGGCCAACGCCCTCGGTACCTTCGACACCGTCGTGATGGCCGTCGCGGGCAGCGCACCGGCGTACTCGATCGCCGCGACCACGGCGGTCCTCGTCGGCGCGGTGGGCCTGGCCAGCCCGGCGGCACTGCTCTACTGCGCGATACCCATGCTGGGCATCGCGCTCGCCTTCAGCTATCTCAGCCGTATCGACGTGAACGCCGGCGCCAGTTACTCGTGGGTGGGGCGCACACTCCATCCCTTCCTGGGCTTCATCAGCGGCTGGGCGCTGGTGATTTCGGCCACCATCTTCATGGTGGCGGGTTCGCTGCCGGCCGGGTCGATGACACTCGCTCTCTTCGACGACAAGCTCGCGGACGACACGGCTCTGTCCACCGTGGTCGGCGCGGCCTGGTTCGTGCTCATGCTGCTGGTGGTGCTCGGCGGTGCCCGGCTCACCGTGCGCGCCCAACTGGTCATGTCCGGGGTCGAACTCGCCATCCTGGCCCTCTTCGCGGTACTCGCCTTCTTCCACACGGGCAACGCAAGGGCATTCGAATGGTCCTGGCTCGGCTTCGGCCACTTCGACGGGATGGCGGGGTTCGCGTCGGGTGCGCTCATCGCCGCGTTCTACTACTGGGGCTGGGACGTGACCAGCAACCTGAGCGAGGAGACCCGCAACAGCCGCCGTACGACGGGCCTCGCGGGCCTCATCGGAGTGGGCATCGTCTTCCTGCTCTTCGAGGTGTTCACCATCGCGGTCAACGTCATCCTGTCCTCCCCGCAGATCGAGGAGAACGACGCCAACGTGCTGGCCGTGCTCGGCGAGGAGATCTGGCCGGGCTGGGGCGGCAAGCTGCTCGTCGTGTCGGTGATGCTCTCCACCATCGCCACGCTGGAGACCACCCTCATCCAGGTCACGCGCTCCCTGTTCGCGATGGGCCGCGACCGTACGATGCCGGCCGCCCTGGGCCGCGTGCACCGCCGGTGGAACACTCCCTGGGTGGCGATCGTGGTGGTCGGAGCCGTGGCGCTGGTGATGTTCATCGCCTCCAACGCCCTCGGCACGGTGGGCGACATCCTCTCCGACGCCATCTCGGCGATCGGTCTGCAGATCGCCGTCTACTACGGACTGACCGGTCTCGCGGTGGTCGTCGCATACCGCAAGATGCTGCTGACATCGGCGGCCAACTTCGTCCTCGGCGGGCTGTGGCCGCTGCTCGGCTCCCTGTTCATGTTCTGGATCTTCTTCGAGTCGCTGGGCGAACTGAGCACCGCGGCACTCACCATAGGCATCGGCGGGCTCGCCGTCGGGCTGATCCCCATGCTCTGGTACTGGAAGCAGGGCAGCGACTACTACCGGCCCGCCAAGCTGGACGCCAGCCGCACCGTCGAGGCCGAATACGTCCCCGACGACGGAGCGCTCCTCGACTCCCGTGTCCACGAGGGTCTCCCCACCGACTTCTGAGGGGATTCCCCGATGGCGCGAGACCGCTTCGCTCCCGATTTCGACCCCGACTGCGGCGACGGGCCCCTCAGCTCGGCCCGCCACGACCTCGTCATCGGCCGCTGGCAGGGCCTGCGCGAACTGCTGCGCGCCACCGGCCCCGACTGGCTCGCCCGCGGCCACCGGGTCCGGCTGCTCGCGCAGGCCTGCGCGGGCAGTTCGACGGTGGAGTCGTGGCTGGCCGCCGAACCGCACAGCGCCGACGCGCTGGTGCTGCGGGCGGCGACCGAGACCGCCCGGGCCTTCAACCTGGCCATCGCCGCGGGCCGGGGTGTGCCGATCGACCAGCAGCGCATCGACACCACGGTGATGGCATGCCTGCAGGCCGCCGAGGCATATGTGGACGACCCGACACCGTGGGTCTCCCTGATCTCCGTCGCCCGGCTGTACTCGTCCGGGGTACGCCGACAGGAACTGGCCCGCTGGTGGGACGAGTTGCACGGGCGTGACCCGTACAGCGTGGAGGGCCATCTGCAGGTGCTGCACTACTACTCGTCGCGCTGGCACGGATCGCACGGCCTCATGTACGACTTCGCCCACGACGCGGCCGGCGTGGCTCCGGAGGGCTGCGCGCTGCCGGTGCTGGTGCAGTACGCCCGGGTCGAGGAGTACCGATACGCCCTGGGCGCCGCGCACGGAAGTCACTCGGCGATGGGCCTCGGGCAGCACTGGGACCACGACGGTGCCGTCAGCGACGTACGGCGCACCTGGCAGCGCTGGATCACGGGCCGCGGGCAGGGCGACGTCCGGCCCGGTGAACTGCGCGACCTCAACTACCTGGCGCACGCCGCCTGTCACGCGGGAGTCCCGGACGTCGCCGCCGCCCTGCTGGCGATGCTCGGGCGCCGTGTCACGCGAACTCCGTGGTCGTACACGGGAGATCCGGAGCAGCAGCTCGTCAAGTGGCGTAAGGAACTGCGGCTGCGGACCTGACCTCGCGGTGAGCCTCTTCGGTCACTGCGCGCCGGCTCGGGTCAGCCGTGGCAGGGCGAGGGCGGCCGTCGCGGCGGCGAGCAGGGCCGCCGCGCACGGTACCCGGTAGCCCGCCGAGGCCCCCGCCCCCTCGACCGCCCACCCGGCCGTCGCGTAGCCCAGCGCCACCCCGACGGACAGGCCCGAGACGATCCAGGTGAAGCTCTCGGTGAGCCGGCCGGCCGGGGCCATATGGCCCACCAGCCCCATCGTGGTGATGAGGATCGGCGCGAGGGCCACGCCGGCCACGAAGAGCATGCCCGCGAGCGCCGCGAGATTCGGCGCGAACAACAGCGGTGCGGTCGTCACCGCCATCGCGCCGACGCTGACCAGCAAGCGCCGCGGGATCGGCCCCCGCAGTCTGATCGCGCCGAAGACCGCGCCCGCCAGACCCGAGCCGAGCGCGTACACGCCCAGCAGGAGGCCGGAGAGCCCCTTGTGGTGGTGTGCGCCGGCGAACGCCACCGTCGCGACCTCCACGGCGCCGTAGGACGCGCCCACCGACGTCACCGTCAGCACCAGCAGGCCGAGTCCAGGGGCCCGGAGCGCGCTGCCACCGGCGCGCTGCGGCTCCGGGCGTACCGGCGGTTCCGTACGCCGCTGGGCGGCGAACAGCATTACGCCGACGGCGAGCAGGACCGCGGCCGTCAGCGGCCCGGCCCCGGCGCTGACGCTGGTGGACAGCCCGATCGCCAGGACCGGGCCGACGACGTAGACGACCTCGTCGAACACCGACTCCAGCGAGTAGGCGGTGTGCAGCAGCCGCGGCGACTCCCGGTGGATCTCCGCCCAGCGGGACCTGACGAGCGCACCCACACTGGGCATGCAGCCCGCCACCGCCGCCGCGACGTACAGCGTCCAGTCCGGGGCGGCATACCGGGCGCACAGCAGCAGCGCACAGATGCCGGCCACCGTCACGGCTGTCGCCGGCAGGACGACCCGGCGCTGGCCGTGCCGGTCGACCATCCGTGAGATCTGCGGTGCGATCGCCGCGCCGGCGAGCGCCTGCGTGGCGGAGACCGAGCCGGCGAGCCAGTAGTCACCGCCGAGCTGCGACAGCATGGTGACGATGCCGACGCCGATCATCGACAGCGGTAGGCGTGCGATGAAGCCCGCTGCGGAGAAGAGCAGAGTGCCTTCAGGGGAGAAGATCCGGCGGTAATCGGAGAGCATGGCACTCCACGCTCCGTCAGGAGCCGATCGTCGCTGGGCGGATCCGGTCCGGTTTTCCGCGTCCTCCATTTTCCCGCATGGCACGATAACTCGCGAGGTGAGACGGTATCTCTCCGTGAGCGTGCGGGAAATGGCGAGCTGAGTAAGCTGGATGGAAGACACGTCGATGTCTTGGCGCGAAGGAGCCCTATATCGGCTACCGCGTATACCGGAAACCGTGTATACCGGCAACCGGGGCCGAGTCCCGGCCCTGGAGAATTCTCTTTCGTCGGCCCGATCCCATGGGCTTCTCCGTCGCCGGGTGCCGTTCGCCCAGCTCGGAACGCCGACGAGTGACCCTCCCAGGAGGTGAGTTGGGGTGAACCCGCGACTGCGAAGCCAGGCCGCTTTGGCCGCCGTCAGCGTATGTATCGCCGTGCTGATCGCGCTCTATTACACATTTCCAGAACAGCGGCTCATCTTCGTAGGTATTGGAGCTGTCGGCGTCTTCGGTATTGTCCTGGGTGTCTTTCTCAACCGCCCGACGCACAGACTCCCCTGGCTGTTGCTCGCCGCGGGAAACTTCGCCTTCGCCGCAGGCCAGGCGACCCAGATCATCCTCATCGAGTTGCTCCACGAGGAGATGCCGTTTCCGTCGATCGCCGACGGCTTCTATCTGGCGGCATATCCGCTCTATGCGGCCGGGCTGCTGGGCTTCGTCCACTGGCGCACGGGTTGGCGCGACCGCGCGAGCCTCGTCGACGCGCTGACGCTGACGGTGGGCCTGGCGCTGCTGTCGTGGCTCTTCCTCATCGATCCGTTCGCCCGTGTCGAGGGCCTCACCTGGATCCAGAAGGCGTTCTCCATCGCCTATCCGCTCGGCGACATCCTCGTCCTGGCGATGCTGCTGCGTCTGCTCGCCGGTCGTGGCGGCAAGAGCCCCGCGCTCGTGCTGCTCACCACGGGCACCGTCGGCCTGCTCGTCGCCGACGTGATGTACGGCCTGATCCAACTGCACGGGATCTGGCGCACGGGTACCTGGGTCGAGCTCGGCTGGGCCGCCCTGTACGGCGCCTGGGCGGCCGCCGCGCTCCATCCGTCCATGCGGTCGCTGACCGAGCCGGTGGCAGCGCGCAGCGATACCGGCGTCGGCAGGCTGAGTCTGCTCACCCTGGCGTCGCTGATCGCGCCCACCATCCTGCTCATCGAGGCGGTCCGCGGCGTGGAGGCCAACGTCGGCGTCATCGGGGTGTTCTCCGCGGTGCTCTTCCTCCTTGTGCTCTACCGCCTGGCCGGCGTGGTGGCGACCCACCGGCAGGCGGTCCGACGCGAGAAGGTGCTGCGCCTGGCGGTGTCGTCGCTGGGCGGAGCGGGCGGTGTGCGGGATGTGGCCGGCGCCGTCCACTCCGCGGTGGCGGACCTCGTACGGCAGCGGCCGCCGCGTTCCGTGCTGCTGACCATGCCGGACAACACGCTCTGGGTGAACGGGTCGGACGGCGGCCTCCCCTGCCCCGTGTCGGCCCGTGTGACGGCAGTGGTACGGGAACTGACCGATTCCGGCAAGAACCGCCTGGTGACCCTCGACCGTACGGGGTCGGACATGGCCGCCTGCCTCACGGGCCCGGACGAGGAGCGGACCCGCGTCAGCCACGCGCTCGTCTGCCCGCTCACCTCCCAGGATCACCCCTCCGGCGATTCGCTGATCGGGGCGCTGGTCGTGCCGGGGGAAGAGCAGGAGCTCCTCGTGCTCCGCGAAACGCTGGCGACGCTCGCCGCGCAGACGGCACTTGCCGTGGCACGGGTCGCCCTCGCCCAGGAGGTGAACCGGCGCAACAGCGAGATGTACTTCCGCACACTGGTGCAGAACGCCTCCGATGTCATCCTCATCCTCGACGACGACGACCGGGTCCGCTACGCCAGTCCGTCGGCCGATCAGGTGCTCGGCATTCAGGACCTGGAGGGCACCCACCTCATCGATCTGGTGCCGCCGCAGGACAGCCGTGTGGTGGTCGAGACGCTCGGCCGGATACGGAGCCGCGAGTACCAGAGCATGCGCGAGCACTGGCGCATGGTCCGCGCCGACAAGGCGTCCATCGAGGTCGAGGTGAGATGGAGCGACCTGCGCGAGGAGGCGACCGTCGGCGGCGTGGTGCTCACCCTGCGGGACGTGACCGAACAGCGCAAGCTCGAACGCGAACTCACCCACCAGGCGTTCCACGACTCGCTCACCGGCCTGGCCAACCGCGTGCTCTTCCAGGAGCGGGTCAACCACGCCCTGCTCCAGGCCCAGCGCGACGGCACGGTGATCGGCGTGCTCTTCGTCGACGTGGACGACTTCAAAGTCGTCAACGACATCCACGGCCACAGTGTGGGCGACGAACTCCTGGTCGCGCTCTCGCTCCGGCTGTCGACCACCGTCCGCGCCTCCGACACCGCCGCGCGCATCGGCGGGGACGAGTTCGCCCTGCTGGTGGAGGGCTCCGTCGGGCCGGAGGGCGTGGAGCGGTTCACCGAACACCTGATGACCGTGTTCGCCGAACCGTTCCGGCTCAGTGTGGGACCGGTGAGCACGTACGCCAGCATCGGTGTCGCGACGACGGAGGACAGCATCGACGCAGTCGAACTGCTGACCCACGCCGATCTCGCGCTGTACGCGGCCAAGACGGCGGGCAAGCGCCAGTGGCGCCGCTACCGCCCGGAGCTGCAGAGCGGCATGGCCGAGCGCGCCAAGCTGCAGGAGGGCCTGGACAATTCGCCGATCGAGACGTCCTTCCTGGTCCTGTACCAGCCCATCGTGGAACTGACCACCGGGCAGATCTCCGGCTTCGAGGCACTCGTCCGCTGGCCCCACTCCACACGCGGCATGGTGCTGCCGGAGCAGTTCATCACGCTGGCCGAGGAGAGCGGGCAGATCGTCCCGCTCGGCGCCTGGGTGCTCGACCAGGCCACGGCCGAGACCGTCCGGTTGCAGAGCTCCGTGCGCCGCGACGGGACGCCCGGCCGCAAAGAGCCTTACATCAGCGTGAATGTGTCGCCGCGTCAGTTCCGCGACGAGGAGTTCTACAACGTGGTACGGCGCGCCCTGGATCTGTCCGGCATCGAACCGTCGTCTCTCGTACTGGAACTGACCGAGAGCGTGCTGATGTACAACGACGAACGGATTCTGGCCGAGATGAGTGCGCTCACCGACCTCGGGATCCGTATCGCGATCGACGACTTCGGAACGGGTTACTCGTCGCTGAGCTATCTGCGCGAGTTCCCCATCTCGATACTCAAGATCGACAAGTCGTTCGTCGACGAACTCGGGCGCTCGCCCGAACAGTACGCCCTGGTCGAGGGCATCACCCATCTCGCGGACACACTCGGTCTCACGGTGATCGCCGAAGGCGTGGAGAACGTGAGGCAGCAGGAGTTGCTGATCTCCATGGGCTGCCGTCTGGCCCAGGGATACCTCTTCGCCGAACCCGTCAGCGCCGAGGAGGCGGAGCAGCTCATCCTCGCGCCGCCGCTCGGCCGCCTGGCCGGACTGCCCGCGGCGCCCGCGGCGCCCGCGGAAGGGAAGCGGTGATGGCGGCCATCTCCCGTAAGAGCCCGTGTCACATCCCCGGCCGGATCGGCGAACGTCGCCTTGTGCGTCCGCTCATGGCGGAGCCACCTGCGGGGTTCGGCGACGCGGCGAGCGTGCGTGCCGGGCGGCGGACGCCGGGCCGGGGATGTGACACAGGCTCCAAGCGCCTTCGTCACGGGCCCGGCCGGGGATGTGACACGGGCGCTGAGGGACACCGGTCATGCTCCGCAGGACGCCGCGCGAGGCAGGAGACCCAAGGTGATGGAACGTGATCACCCGCCGGCAGAGCCGGCTGCGCTGTTCGTCGTGTTGCGCAACGACCTGGAGCAGTACGCGGTCTGGCCCGCCGATCGGCCGATTCCGGCCGGGTGGGCCCGGGTTGGCGCACCGGAGTCCGCGGACTCGTGCGGAAGCCTGGTCGACCGCCTGTGGACCGACATGCGGTCCACAGGCGCCCGTACCGGGCGGCGGCGCCGGGGATCCGGGCCGAGCACCGTGCCCGAGCTGGTCTGGGAGCGGGCGCAACACCAGCCGTCGGCTCTCGCGGTGCTCTCGGACGAGGGCCGGCTCAGCTACGCCGAGCTGACCGGCCGCGCCGACCGGCTGGCCCAGAAGCTGCGGGAGTCGGGCGTGGACGCGGAGTCCGTCGTCACCGTGTGTCTCGACCGCCTGCCGGAGCTGATCGTCTCCCTGCTGGCGGTGCTGAGATCCGGCGGCGCGTTCCTGCCCCTCGACCCGGCGACTCCGCAGCAACGCATGGTCGCACTGGTCAAGGAGACCGGTTCACGCCTCGTCGTCTCGAGCCACGAGCACGCCAAGATGTTCGCCGAGTGCGACGCGTTGACCGTCCACCCAAGGGTCGCCGGGGAACCGGTCACGCAGGAGCCGCCGACGGAACCGCGCCCGGCACACGGCCCGCGGCCGGACGACCTCGCCTACGTGATCTACACCTCCGGGTCCACCGGACCTCCCAAGGGTTTGATGATCACCCACCGGTCGCTGACCCACTCCCTCACCGCGGTGTCCCGGGCGTACGAACTCACGCCCGGCGACCGGGTGCTGCACGCCGCGGCGCTCGGCTTCGACACCTCCCTGGAGCAGATCTTCGCCACACTGATCAGCGGCGCGACGCTCGTCCTCGCGGGAACACAGACGTGGGCGCCCACCGACCTGCTGCACCGCCTCCCGGAGCACGGGATCACCGTCGCCGACCTGACCCCCGCCTACTGGCAGCGGATCGTCTCCGTCGCGGACCGCGACGAGCTCGCGTCCCTGAGGCTCGTCATCGTCGGCGGCGAGATCGTCACCGCGAAGGACTGCCGCGCCATTCTGCGCCGGATGCCCGGCGCGCGGCTCGTCAACGCCTACGGGCTCACCGAGACCACCATCACCTCCACGCTCTGCGACGTGAACGAGGAAGTGCTCGCCGTGCCGGACACCGCCGTCGCCCCGATCGGCAGACCCCTGGAGGGGGAACACGTCCACGTGCTCGACGCCGAACTGCGCCCGGTGCCGCCGGGCGAGCGTGGCGAGATCTACATCGGCGGCCCGGGGCTGGCCCGCGGTGTCTGGCAGCAACCCGCCCTGACCGCACGGCAGTTCCTGCCCGACCCGCACGGCTCGGCGCCGGGGGACCGGATGTATCGCACCGGGGATCTGGGCCGCCTGCGCCCGGACGGCAACTTGGAGGTCCTGGGCCGCGTCGACGACCAGATGAAGATCCGCGGGTTCCGGGTCGACCCGGCCGAGGTCGAGGCCGCGCTCGTGTCCCACACCGAGATCGGCCAGGCGATGGTGGTGGCTCGGGCGCGCGACAACGGCGACCGGGACCTCATCGCGTACTACACGCCGGCCTCGCCCCCGGACGGCGGCGAGGCCGCGCTGCGCACCCGGCTGCGGTCTGCACTCGCCGACGTCCTGCCGGGCTACATGATCCCGGCAGCCTTCCACTCGGTCGAACGGCTGCCCCTCGCCCCCAGCGGAAAACTCGACCGCAAGGCCGTGCCGGAAACCGAGACCGCGGCGGCGACGGCCGGCGCCGACGACCGTCCCGTGCCGCAGGGCATGGCCCTGTTGTGGGGCCAGATCCTGGGTGTGGACTACGTCCGTCCGTACGACGACTTCTTCGAGCTGGGCGGCAACTCGCTGCTGGCCATGGAGATGCTCGCGCGGACCCGCGTCATTTTCGGCATCGGCGTCACCCACATCCGCGACCTGACCCGTTCACTGCTGCGGCAGCCGGTGCTCGCCGCGTTCGCCGAGTCCGTGCGCCAGGCACGCGCCGGCACACTGGCCCACCCGGAAGGCGGAAGCGTCGACTTCACCGCGGAGACAGCCCGGCGCGTTCCTGCGGTGGGCCGTGCCGGGCCGGCTCCGGACCCCGGGCACCCCGGCGACGTCCTGCTGACCGGAGCGACAGGGTTCTGCGGCGCGTACATGATCGACGAGCTGCTGCGCAGGACGACCGGTCGGGTCCTTTGCCTGGTCAGGGCCTCCGACGAGCAGGACGGCATGGAGCGGATCCGCGCGAGCCACCAGAGGTTCGTGCACAGCGATCTGTCCAGCGACCGCGTCCAGCCGGTCGTGGGCGACCTGGGCAAGCCCGGACTGGGGCTGTCGCCCGACCGGTTCGGGGAACTGGGATCGACCATCGACGCCGTCTACCACTTCGGGGGCCAGGTCAACTTCATCTACGCGTACCACGACCTGCGCGCGGCCAACGTCGACGGAACACACGAGATCATCCGCCTCGCCGCCGACAGGGCCGTACCCGTCCACTTCACCTCCAGCGTGGCGGTCCTCGCCGGATTCGGGCCGGCCGGGGTACGGGAGGTGACGGAGAGCACCCCGCTGCGCTTCCCGGAGTATCTGTCGGTGGGATACGTGGAGAGCAAGTGGGTCGGCGAGGAGCTGCTGAAGAAGGCGTCCGACGCGGGGCTGCCGGTCGTCATCTACCGCCTGATGGACATCACGGGGAAAAGCGGAACCGGCGTGATGAACACCAGCAGTGAGATGGCCGCCCTCTTCGGCTTCATCGCCCGGACCGGGCTGTGCCCTGACGTCCAGCTTCCGCTGGACTTCCTGCCGGCCGACCAGCTCGCCCGCGCGATCGGACACATCTCCACCCGCCAACCCGCTCGCGGCGAGGTCTACCACCTCACCAACCCCCGTCCCACACTGCTGAGTTCATTTGCCGAGCGGCTGCGCAAGCAGGGCTACCCGGTCCAGGAGATCCCCTACACCGAATGGATCGCCGCGCTGGTGAAGTACGCGGCCGGGCACCCCACCGATCCGATGACCCCGTTCGTCCCGCTCTTCGTCGACCGGTGCGCCCTCGCCGACATCACCGTGAGCGAGATGTACTTCCATGACGTCTTCCCGGAGTTCACCCGCGGCAACGGGGAACGGGCGCTGAAGGACGCGGGGATCGACGTCCCGCCGGTGGACGCAGAGATGCTGGACCGGTACATCGACTACCTCCAGCATGCCGACTACGTCCGGCCGGTGGCGAGCCGAGGGACCGGAGCGGCACGATGGTGAGCCATTGCCCCGGCTGGGAGGCCCTCGACGTGCTGGCGGCGTCTCCCGACGGTCCGGTGGCTTTCTCCGCCGACCTCGGTCCCGCCAGCCTCCTGGCGGCGTACCGCGCCGGGGTCTATCCGTTCCCGGCGTCCGACGAGTACACCCGCGCCCTCAACGAGGTGGTCTTCGCCGATCAGGTCGAGGAGGGCCGCATCCCGCTCGTGGGCGGGGAACCGGACGATCCCTACGCCGTCTCCTGGTGGTCGCCCGACCCCAGGCCGGTGCTGCCGGTCACGGGCGCACACCTCAGCCGGAGCCTCGCCCGCCAGTTGCGCAACCGGCTGCCGTGGTCGACCAGTCTGGACCGGCAGTTCGAGCGGGTCGTCCGCGAATGCCGCGCCGACCGCGACCCCCTGTGGCTCACCGAGGAGCTGATAGCAAGCCTGGTCCGGCTGCACGACCTGGGGCATGCTCACAGCGTCGAGGTGTGGGAGGACGACGAACTGGTCGGCGGCGTCTTCGGCCTCCAGGTCGGATCGGTCTTCAGCATGGACTCGATGTTCTTCCACCGTCCCGGTGCCTCCAAGGTCGCGGTGAGCGACCTCGCGGCGCGCTTCGCACAGGCCGGCGGTGTGCTGCTCGACGCACAGCGGGACAGCCCGCACGTCCGCGGCCTGGGCGCCGTTCTCGTACCGCGGGAGCAGTACGTCCGGCACCTCCGCGGCACCGCGTGCGACAGCCACCCGATGCCCTCCGCCACCTTGCCCGCCCGCCGCCTCGCCCAGCCGACGGCATCGGGCTGACCGCGGTCGTCGCGTGTCAGGGCCGGCGGCCCCGAGCGGGCTCTGGTCGGGGAACTGTGGCCGCCACGCCCGCCTCTGACTCGGCCCCACGGCTCGGGGCTGTGGACGGACCGGTGTCCTCCGCGGTCTGCGCGGCTCGGGCGTTGGCGCGCGGGCGGCGTGCACGGAGGAGCCGGCGTTCGCGATTCCGGAAGAACCTGCGGCGCGACTACCTGACGACCGGGAACCCGAGGATCACGTCCCCCCTCCCTGGCGCCGATGATCAGTGCTCGCATCGACCGTCCGGACAGCTCTCGCGCTGGACGGTTCGATGCGGATCACGATGGACTTGGTCACGGGAGTGTTGCTGGTCTCGGCCGTGGAGTCCAGCGCGACCAGCACGTTCGTTTCCGGATAGTAGGCGGCGGCGCAGCCGCGCGGCGTCGGATAGCGGACGGCGCGGAAGCCGGGGGCACGGCGTTCACCGTCAGGGCTGACACTGACCAGATCGACCAGGTCGCCGTCTTGCAGGTGGAGGTCGCGGAGGTCGTTCCGGTTGAGGAAGACGACCCGCCGTCCGCCCTTGATGCCGCGGTAGCGGTCGTCGAGGCCGTAGACGGTGGTGTTGAACTGGTCGTGCGACCGTACCGTCGTCAGCAGCAGGTGTCCCGGCGGGACTTCGGGCGCGGTCGGTGGGTTGACGGTGAAGCGCGCCTTGCCGGTCGGCGTGGGGAACGTGCGGGAGTCGCGCGGTGCCCGGGGCAGCATGAAGCCGCCGGGCTGCCGGACGCGCTCCTCGAAGGCGTGGAAGCCGGGGACGACGTGCTCGATGTGACGGCGGATCACGGCGTAGTCGTCGCGCATGGGGCGCCAGCCGAGGTCGTCGCCGAAGAGCGCGTGCCCGAGGCCGGCGATGATCGCGACCTCGCTGCGCAGGTGCGGTGATCCGGGAAGGAGTCGTCCGCGCGACGAGTGCACCATGGCCATCGTGTCCTCGACCGTGACGAACTGCTCGCCGGAGGCCTGCCGGTCGCGTTCGGTGCGGCCGAGGCAGGGCAGGAGAAGCGCCTCGGTGCCGGGGCACAGATGGGACCGGTTCAGTTTGGTCGCGACATGGACGGTGAGGACGCAGTTGGCCAGTGCGGCCTCCGTGACCTGTGTGTCGGGCGTGGCCGACGCGAAGTTGCCGCCGAGGCCGATGAACACGTCGACCTCGCCGTCGCGCATGGCCTTGATCGAGTCGACGGTGTCCAGGCCGGGGGCACGGGGCGGATCGAACCCGAACTCGTCGCGGAGCCTGTCCAGGAACGTGGGCGGCATCTTCTCCCAGATGCCCATGCTGCGGTCGCCCTGGACGTTGCTGTGCCCGCGGATCGGGGCGGGCCCGGCACCGGGGCGTCCGATGTTGCCGCGCAGCAGAAGGAAGTTGACGATCTCGCGGATGGTGGCCACCGCGTTGCGGTGCTGAGTGAGCCCCATCGCCCAGCAGACGACGACGCTGTCCGCGGCGAGCACGTCGGCCGCACAGTCCTCGATCAGACGGCGGGACAGACCGGCCATCGTCTCGATCCGCGACCAGTCCAGGGCACGCCATGCCGCTGCCGCCGCCTCGAAGCCGTCGCAGTACCGGTCGATGAAGTCGTGGTCGAGGGCGGAGCCCGGCCGGGAGTCCTCCCGGCCGATCAGGGCACGGTTCAGGCCCGCGAACAGGGCCAGATCGCCGTTGATGCGCACGGGAAGGTAGCGGTCGGCGAGCTTCGTACCGGGTCCGACCAGGCCGCGTGCGGTGTGCGGGTTGCGGAAGCGGCCGAAACCGGCCTCGGGGAGCGGGTTGGCGGCGATGATGCGGGCGCCGCGCCGCTTGGCCTGCTCGAGTGCGGTGAGCATACGGGGGTGGCAGGTGCCGGGGTTCTGGCCCACGACGATGATCAAGTCTGCGTAGTCGGTGATGTCGGAGAACGTGATGAGGCCTTTTCCGACGCCGATGGTCTCGGTCAGGGCCGCGCCGCTCGACTCGTGGCACATGTTCGAGCAGTCCGGCAGATTGTTCGTGCCGAGCCTGCGTGCCAGCAACTGGTAGAGGAAGGCGGCCTCGTTGCTCGTCCGGCCGCTGGTGTAGAACACGGCACGGTTCGGATCGGCGAGGCCGCTCAGGTGGCCGGCGGTGAGCGCGAGCGCGTCCTCCCACGAGATGGGCGCGTAGTGGGTCGCGCCGGGGGCGAGATGCATCGGCTGGGCCAGCCGGCCCTGTGACTCCAGCCAGTGACCGTCCCGCTCCCGCAGGGCAGCGACGGAGTGCTCGGCGAAGAACGACGCGTCGACGCGTTTGCGCGTGGCCTCCCAGGCGACGGCCTTCGCGCCGTTCTCGCAGAACTCCGCGGTCTTCCGGTGGCCGGGATCGGGGTCGCCCCATGCGCAGCTCGGACAGTCGAAACCGTCGACGTGGTTCATCGCCAGCAGTGTCTGCAGACTCCGTTTCGGCCCCATTTCGGCCAGGGAGTACCGCGCGGATTCGGTGATGCCGTGAATTCCGACGCTGGACGTCCCGGGGCCGGACGATGCCGGATCCGATGCGGGCGGAGGACCGCCCGCCGACGCGTGCGTACCCGTCGGGTCGATGGGTTGCTCAGCCATGACCGCCTCATGTTGCCGGGGCCGGCTTCACCTGGGATCCGGACCCCGGACGCGACTCGCAGGAAACCAGCTCACGGCGGGTCGGCTGCTGAGCTTGGCTTCCAGCAGCCGGCCCGTCGCCATGCGGGATCAGTGAGCGCCGCCGCCCACCGACTGTCCGCCTTACGCCGCGAGCGCGTGACCTGGATGCAGTACGACCTTGGTGTAGCCCTCGATCCGCTGGTCGAACTTCTCGTACGCGGTCGGCGCCTGGTCCAGTGGCAGTTCGTGGGAGACCACGAAGCTGGGCTTGGCGCGCCCCGCGATGATCAGGTCACGCAGCTGGCGGTTGTACCGCTTGACGTTGCACTGACCGGTACCCATCTGCTGGCCCTTCTCGAACATCCTGCCGATGGAGACCAACAGCTGACCGTGCTTGGCGTTCTCGTCGGGTCCGCCCGGGTCGGACGGCACGTACAGACCCGGTACGCCCAGCATGCCCGTCGGCCGCACCGTCTCGACGAGTGTGTTGAGGACGACGGCGGGTTCCTCATGGCTCGCGTCGTGCGCCTGGGCCTGGTAGCCGACGGCGTCGACGCCCTTGTCGGTTCCCTCGCCTCCGGTCTGTTCTTTGATCTGCTCGGCCGGGTCGCCCTTGGTGAAGTCGATCGGGACGACTCCGATCTCCTCGGCCTTGGCCAGCCGCTCGGGCACCCGGTCCACGGAGAACACCTTCGACGCACCGCGCAGCATCGCGGAATAGGCGGCCATCAGCCCGACCGGGCCGGCACCGAAGACGGCCACGCTCTCTCCGGGGGACACCTGGGCGAGCTCGCATCCGTGGTAGCCGGTCGGGAAGATGTCGGCGAGCAACACGAAATCGGTCTCGAACTCGTTGCCCGACGGCAGCTTCAGGCAGTTGAAGTCGGCGAAGGGCACCCGCAGCAGCTCAGCCTGCCCGCCCTTGTACGGGCCCATGGCCACATAGCCATAGGCTCCGCCCGCGAAGCCCGGATTGACCGTCAGGCAGAAGCCGGTCTTCCCGGCAAGGCAGTTCTTGCAGAATCCGCAGGCGACGTTGAACGGCATGACGACGCGGTCGCCCTTGGACAGGGAGGTCACACCGGCGCCGGCTTCCTCGACGATGCCCATGTTCTCGTGTCCGAAGACGATGCCCGACTCGGCCGCCGTGCGGCCCTCGTACATGTGCAGGTCGGATCCGCAGATAGCCGTCGATGTGACGCGTACCAGCACGTCGTTCGGGTGCTGGATCTGCGGATCGTCGACATCCCTGACGGCGACGCTGAAGGGCTTCTCGTAGACAACGGCTTTCACCTGGATCACCTCCGCGTCGAACGCTTGGTGACCACGGCGGACCGCCCACCGAGGCTTTTGCCGGGAGAACACGTAATGAGGCGGAGCCCCTCGGTCCGTGTCGTAGTCCCAGGCGCTCTTGGTTCACCACTGGATACTTCCAGGGAACGCCCGTATCGCAGGCGCTGCAACCCCCTTCAGACGGGAATCCCGGCGCCGGGTAACGCACTGCCCAGGGAGTATCACCGAGGGAGACGAGGAGGCATTCGAGAGGTCGGCGAGCACGGGGCCGAGGGAGCCGGGGCCGCCCGGAGCCGGCAGCAGAACCGAGGCGCTGCTCGCGGCACGGGAGAGCAGCATCACCCGGCCGGCGGCGCCGCAGCGCGACGGCGCGGCCGGCGGCGATCAGCAGCCGGAGGCCCCGGCTTCCAGCACGGGCCGGCGGCGCCGGGCCGGGCAGGGGCCGCCGGCCAGGACTGCGAGCGTGGGGACGGTGCGCCATGAGGCGGGTCTGCGCGGGGGCGGGACGGTGATCTGCTGGGACGTCATACGGGTCCGCCCCTGGGGGCCAGGCGGATGCGCAGATCACCGGACCGGTGGGTCTCCCAGGTGCGGGCGTATGCGGGTGGCCGGCCGCCCGGCCCGGTGAGCACGGCGGCGGGCATCCGGCGTGTGGTCCGCAGGATCTCCGCCTCGGTGGTGTTGGCGTTGTTGCCGCGTGTCTGGGCCGAGGCACAGCCCGTGTAGTAGGCGACGGGGATGGCCTCGTGCCCGGTGAGCAGGCAGGGCGGACGTACCCCCAGGCGGTGCAGTTCGGCTGCGGTAAGGGCCCAGGCGCGGCGGTCCGCGGCGGTGCGGTCCACGGTGTGGTCCAGGACGGCGTACTGCACGGCGAGGTGGCCCGTCAGCGCCACCCCGACGAGGGCCGCCCCCACCGGCCGCCATCGGCCGCTGCGCGCGGTGACCAGGCTGAACAGGCCTTCGGCGACCGGGATCGCCAACAGCGCGTAGGCCGGCAGCAGGAAGCGGGGCGCCGCGTATCCGATCATGAACAGGTAGGGGACGGCGGCCGTCGTGGCGCAGGCCAGCGGGACCAGCGTGTACGTGGTGCGCCGGGCCCGGACCGCGGCGGTGAGGCCCAGCACGGCCAGCAGCGGGAGGGCCCACCACCACAGCGTGAGCACCGGCTCGGGCATCGGCCCGGTGCAGGGGCGGCAGAGCGCGCGCCCGCCCAGACTGCGCAGCTGGTCGTCCACCGCGAAGTTCCAGCCGAGGCCTCCCTGGACACGGGAGGCGTCGGACAGCCTTTGGCCCAGGCCGCCGTAGCTGACGAACGCCTCGATCACCCACTCCGCGGCACCTGCGAGGAGTCCCGCCACGAGGGCGGCCGCGAGCCGTACCCGGCGTGCCACCGCGGCGAGGACGAACAGCGGCAGCGCCACCCACACCGCGTCGGTGGGCCGCATCCACGCCATGACCGCGGCTGCGGCCGCCGTACCCCGGAGGGCCGCCCGCCCGAAGCGGTCGGCGCGGGCCCGCAGGAAGCAGCCGACGCAGGCCAGGGCGCCGATCGCCACCCAGTAGTTGGGCATGGCCTGCGGGCCGTAGAAGAGCGTCACCCACAGGGTGGCGAAGAGTGCGCCGGCGGCGGCCAGGACGCGGGCGGGGAAGAATCCGCGCCAGGCGCGCAGGGCCAGCCAGAGGCCGATGCCGGACAGCAGTGCGAGGAAGACGCGCAGCAGCGGGGTGGACGACGACCAGGCTGCGACCGGAGCCACCAGCAGGGTCACGCCTCGGGCACGGGGTGCGCTGAAGAAGGCCGCCGGGGCCTGGGGGCTCACCTGGCTGACGTACACCGTCTCGTCCCAGCCGAGTCCCATGCCCGGGGGTACCAGGACGAGCTGGGCCAGCGCGAAGGCGCAGGCGACGGCGGCGAGCGGTCCGTCGCCGCGCGCCCGCCAGGACGGGCCGGGTCTGTCCGGTGCCTGGAGTCGCCGCATTCCGGCGAGAACCGCGTCGGCTCCACTGCCCATCGTCCACCTCTTGCCCCTGCACCCCACAGCAAATTACGGACAAATTAACCCGCATCGGACAGGCGTGCAGTGTGGACTGGAGCAGGTGCCTTACGCGGCAGGTCAGCGGGTGTTCGGGCTGCGGTGCGGCGGCTGTTCGGGAGCGGGGCGCGCCTGCGACCGCGGGACCGTGCGGACGACGGGACTGTCGCCTCGCAGGGTCAGCGGGGAGCCATGGTGGCGGATCGTCAGCGGCTTGCCCGTCAGCGTGTACGTGGCCTTGTCCGGGCCGATCTCCACGCGCAGGCGGCGGCCGAGGAGTTGGAGCGTGAAGGCCAGGCGGCTGAAACGTTCGGGCAGCCGCGGGGCGAACCGCAGGCTGTCGCCGTCGCGGCGCAGGCCGCCGAACCCGGCGACCAGAGCCGTCCAGGTGCCGGCCAGGGAGGCGATGTGCAGTCCGTCGCGGGTGTTGTGCTCCAGGTCCGCCAGGTCCATCAGCGCGGCTTCGGCGGTGTAGTCGTAGGCGAGGTCCAGATGGCCCGCCTGGGCGGCGACGACGGCCTGGCAGCACGCCGACAGCGAGGAGTCGCGAACGGTCAGCGGCTCGTAGTAGGCGAAGTTGCGCGCGATCTGCTCCTCGTCGCAGAACTCCTCGAACCAGCCGCTGCACGTGTACATCGCCAGAACCAGGTCCGCCTGCTTGACGACCTGCTTGCGGTAGAGGTCGAAGTAGGGGAAGTGCAGCAGCAGCGGGTACTGGTCGGGGCGGGTGCCGGTGAAGTCCCAGCGCTGGTAGCGAGTGAACCCGGCGTGCTGCTCGTGCACGCCGAGTTCGTGGTTGTAGGGGATGTGCACGGCCTCGGCGGCGTCCCGCCAGGAGGCGCTCTCCTCGACGTCGACACCGAGCTGGGCGGCCCGGTCCGGATGGCGTGCGCAGGCGTCGGCGGCCGACAGCAGGTTCGCCCGGGCCATGAGGTTGGTGTACGTGTTGTCGTCGGCGACCGCGCTGTACTCGTCCGGGCCGGTGACACCGTCGATGTGGAAGGTGCCCCGGTGGTCGTGGTGGCCGAGCGAGCGCCACAGGCGGGCCGTTTCCACGAGCAGCTCGACCCCGGTGTCACGTTCGAAGCGTTCGTCCCCCGTCGCCGCCGTGTAGCGCACCACCGCGTCCGCGACGGCCGCGTTCACATGGAAGGCGGCCGTCCCGGCGGGCCAGTACGCCGAGCCTTCCGAGCCCTCGATGGTCCGCCAGGGGAACGCGGCCCCGCGCAGGCCGAGTTGGGCCGCGCGTTCCCGCGCGGCGGGCAGGGTGTTCCGGCGCCAGCGCAGGGCCTCGGCCACGGCCTCGGGAGCGGTGTAGGTCAGCAGGGGCAGCACGAAGGTCTCGGTGTCCCAGAAGGCGTGGCCGTCGTAGCCGGAGCCGGTCAGGCCCTTCGCGGGTATCGCGCGCTGTTCCGCGCGGGCTCCGGCCTGCAGCACATGGAAGAGGGCGAAGCGGACGGCCTGCTGGATCGCCTCGTCGCCGTCGACCTCCACGTCGGCGCCCGCCCAGAAGTCGTCCAGGCAGGCCTCCTGTTCGGCCAGGAGGCCCGCCCAGCCGCCCATCGCCGCGGCCGCCAGCGCCGCGTCGGCCTGGTCGCTCATCGCGGGCAGCGAGCGGGTGCCGGACCAGCCGTGCGCGACCAGTTTCTCCACGCGCAGCCGCTGCCCCGGGGCGAGGACCGAGGTGACGGTCAGGCGGGCGACGTCCTCGTTGCTCTCGCTGCTGGTACGGGTCTTCCCCGGACCCTCGACCACATGGTCCGCGGCCACGGCCACCCGCAGACCGCTGCGCCGGGTGCGGTGCACGAGGCGCAGCCGGCGGCCCACGGCGAAGGCGTCCTCGGGCTCCAGCGGCGACCTCAGCGCCCTGGCCGCGCGCGGGTCGCCGTTCGGCTCAGGCAGGCTCTCGTTGGCGACGAGCTCGGACTGGATCACCACGCGTGTCTCGCTGTCGACGGCCTCCACCTCGTACGACACCCCGGCGATCGCCCGCTGGGTGAGGGAGACGAGCCGCGTCGAGCGCACCCGTACGCGGGAACCGGCCGGGGAGACCCACTCGCAGACCCGCTCCAGCACTCCCCTGCGCAGGTCCAGGTTCCGCTCGTGCGCGACCAGCCGGCCGTGGCGCAGGTCGAAGGGCTCGTCGTCGACCAGCAGCCGTACCACCTTGCCGTTGGTGACGTTGATGACCGTCTGGCCCGACTCGGGGTAGCCGTATCCGGCCTCGGCGTAGGGCAGCGGATGCAGTTCGTGCACGCCGCCGAGGTAGGAACCGGGCAGGCCGTGCGGTTCGCCCTCGTCGAGGTTGCCGCGCCAGCCGACATGGCCGTTGGAGAGAGCGAACACGGACTCGCTCTGCGCCAGGACGTCGAGACCGAGGCCCCTCTCGCGCACGCTCCACGGTTCCACGGCGTACGACGCGTGGGTGATCACGCCGGTCCTCCCAGCTCGGCGAGATCCTCCACGACCCGGTGCGCGCCGTGCGCGTACAGCGCGTCGCGCTGTCCCACGCGGTCGACGCCGACGACGTACCGGAAACCACCCGCCCGGCCCGCGTCCATGCCGGCCAGCGCGTCCTCGAAGACGGCGGAGTGGGGTGCGTCGGTGCCCAGGTCGTGGGCCGCGGCCAGGAAGGTGTCGGGGTGCGGCTTGCCGGGCAGGTGCCGCTCGGCGGCCACCACGCCGTCGATGCGTACGTCGAAGAGATCCTCGGCGCCGACCGTGCGCAGCACGTCACGGCAGTTGGCGCTGGAGGAGACGATGGCGGTGCGCAGGCCCTGCCCGCGGACCGCCTCGATGTAGCGCAGGGTGCCGTCGTAGACCTCGACTCCGCCGGCCCGGATCTTCGTCAGGACCAGGTCGTTCTTGCGGTTGCCGAGTCCGTGGACGGTGGGGGCGTCGGGTGGGTCGCCCGGGTCGCCTTCGGGCAGTTCGATACCGCGTGCGGCCAGGAAGGTGCGGACGCCGTCGGCGCGGGGGCGTCCGTCGACGTACTCGTCGTAGTCGGCGACGGCGTCGAACGGCCGGAAGGGCTCGCCCTCGCGCTCGCGCAGGAACGCGTCGAACGTCTCCTTCCAGGCGGCCGCGTGCACCACGGCCGTCTTGGTGACGACCCCGTCGAGGTCGAAGAGGCAGGCCAGGATTTCTTCGGGGAGACCGAGCTGCGTCATACAGGACCGGTTCCCCGTGACACGGCGTCCAGTGGGTGGCGCGCGCCACACGGGCGAAAGAGCGGGCGTGGGTCAGTCGTGCGGGAACGAGTGGTGCTCGTGGGCGACGGTCCAGCGCCCCTGCTCCTTGCGCAGGCCGAACGTCAGCCGCAGGCGGAGGGTCGGCGATTCGGCGAGTTCCTCCGGGGTTCCGCAACGCAGCAGCGCGTGCGCGTAGGCGACGTCGGCGCCGGCGGTGACGTCGAGGGTGTCGATGTCGAAGCAGGCGCCCTGCGCCTGCCAGTCGAAGAACGGCGGCCAGGTCGCGGCATAGGGCAGCAGCCCCCGGATGCCCTCGTGCGGCGGCGGCACGTCGTACATCAGGATGTCGTCGGCGTGGTCCGCGAGGACCGCGTCGAGGTCGCCCCGGTGAACGGCTTCGGCCCACTTCGTGATCAGTGTGCGGATCTGCGTCTCGTCGTCGGCCACGGTACGGCTCCCTCCTCCCCCTCTCACCAGCATCGCCCCGGCTGACACACTCTGCTGTGTGCCGCTGACATTCGACGACCTCCTGATCCGCGCCCGGACCCTCGTACGCGGAGGGCGGCGCGCCGTCCTCGGCATCGCCGGCAGCCCGGGCGCGGGGAAGTCGACGCTCGCCCAGCATCTCCTGCGGGCGCTCAACGGAGCCGGGGACCCGTGGGTCGCTCACGTCCCCATGGACGGCTTCCACCTCGCCGACGCCGAGCTGGACCGGCTCGGCCGCCTGGACCGCAAGGGCGCGCCGGACACCTTCGACGCGGCGGGGTACGCGGCACTGCTGCGGCGCCTGCACGAGGAGGGCGACGGTGACGTCGTCTACGCGCCCGGCTTCGAGCGGGTCCTGGAGCAGCCGCTCGCCGGCGCCCTACCGGTGCCGCCCGAGGCCCGGCTGATCGTGACGGAGGGCAACTACCTGCTGCTGGGCACGGGTGCGTGGGCGCGGGTCCGGGCACAGCTGGACGAGGTGTGGTTCTGCGAGCTGGACGAGGAGGAGCGCGTCCGGCGGCTGGTCGCCCGGCACGAGGAGTTCGGCAAAGGGCATGAGGAGGCCGTGGCGTGGGTCCTGCGCACCGACCAGCGCAACGCGGACCTCGTCGCCGCGACCCGGGAGCGGGCCGATCTCGTCGTACCGATGGCGGTGCTGCCGCGCGTGGACGCGCGGGGGTGAGAAATCCCTGGGCAGGCGGGAGTTCGACGACAGGGCCCAGGACCGGCGCAGTCCGCTGCCCCGGTCTGCCCGCATGGGGTCGGACATCACCGTGCTCGCCTCGGCCGGCGGCTGGAACGCGCGCCGGCCATCGAAGCCGGTGTCTTCCCCGCGGGGCCGAACCTGGCGCTCCGGCCCGCTGCTCTCCTGCCCGCCGCGACGGTACAGGCGCACGGTGGGTACGCCCCGGAGTCCGCGACGCCGGACCTGATGCTGCGTTCGTGCCGAGAGCCGGCCCTGGAAGTGATGCGGCGGGCGGTGCTCGGCCAGGGCAGCGCGCTGTCGCTGCGGCTGGACGCCGAGAGGCCCAGGCGGCGGGAACCACGGTACCCGTCCTCGGCGCGCCGGTGCCGCGCGGCCGGTTCGGCCGCGTCGGTCTGAACTCCGACAGGCTGCGGGCCGTACCCCTCTGTACGACGGAAGGTCCGTCGGTACGACTTCTCAAGCGGTGACGCCCTCCGTGGCGGGCGGTGGTGCAGAGTAGGCCCATGCGGCGTCCTCGCATCTCTCCCGCCACCACGCCCCGGTGACACCGCGGAGCGGATGATGACGCGCGAACGGCACTCGGTCCTGGATCCGGGGACACTCCCGAGCGAGCCCTCCGCCCGGCCTGCGGGGCAGTCCCGCCGACCGTGGCTGGTGCCGCTGCTCGTGGTCGTGCTGCTCGCGCAGATGGCGTTCGCGATGGTGACCACGGCGGTGCGGCAGACCCCGACCATCGACGAGCCCGTGTACGTGGGCACGGCGGCCGACTACCTGCACGAGCACGAGGTGCGCTACAACCCCGAGCATCCGCCGCTCGGCAAGCTGGTGATCACCGTCGGGGTCGCCGCGGCCGATCCGCACGTCGACGCGTCCTTCACCGGCGACCAGGGCGGGCTGGGGCGGCATCTGCTGTACGAGTCGGGCAACGACCCCTGGCGGCTGATGCTGTGGGCCCGCCTTCCGGTGATCGCGCTGACGCTGCTGTTCGGACTCGTCGTCCTCGCCTTCGCCCGCGACCTGGCCGGACCGGCCGCCGGAGTGGGTGCGCTCGCGCTGTACGCCTTCTCGCCCGACGTCGTCGCGCACGGTTCCCTCGCCACGCTCGACGTGCCGGCCGCCGGGTTCCTGCTGACGTCGGTGTGGCTGATGTGGCGGGCCCGCCGACGGCCCCGGCCGCACCTGCTCCTGGCCGGGGCGGCGCTCGGTGCGGCCCTGGCCACGAAGATGAGCGCACTGCCGGCGGTGCCGGTGCTCCTGGTACTGGCCGCCGTGTCGGTGTGGCGCGCGGATTCACGGGAGCGCCGCCGACGAGCGGCGCGGGCCGTCCTGGGCGCGGGCATGGTGGCGCTGGCCGCCGTCGCGGTCGTATGGGCCGCGTATCTGGCCGTGGATCCGCGGCTGCGGTGGTCGCCCCAGCAGCATGTGCCCGTCGTCCACGGGCTGCGGGGGCTGCTCGTGGACCTGATGCCCTTCCCCGAGGCGTACCGGGACGGGATGCGCATCCAGTTCGGCCTGGAGAACCACCCGTGGCAGGGCTTCCTCTTCGGCCGGGTGTACACCGGCTCGCTCTGGTACTACCTGCCGGCCGCCCTGATGGTGAAGACCCCGCTCGGCATGCTCGCGCTGTGGGCAGCCGGTGCCGTCGTGGTGGTGTCGGTACGGCGGCTTCGGCCCGCGGCGGCGTATCTGCTGGTCCCCTCCGGTGTGCTGCTGGCACCGGCCATGGACGGGGCACGGAACTTCGGCACTCGCTACGCCGTCTTCCTGCCGATGTTCCTGGCGGTGGCGGCGGGCTGCGTCCTGGCGGTGCGCCGGCGGTGGGTGCCGTTCGTGACGGCGGCACTGGTGCTGTTCGTCGCGGTCAGCTCGCTGCGGACGTATCCCTACTATCTGCCGTACTCCAACGAGGCGTTCGGCGGGCCGGCGAAGACCCGTCTGCGGTTGCACGACTCCAACGTCGACTGGGGCCAGGATCTGGGCCGGCTCGCCGACCGGCTGCGCGAACGGTACCGGGGAGAGCGGATCTGGCTCGTGTACAAGGGCAGCGGCGTGCCGTCCTTCTACGGCATCGACGCGTCCGACCCCCGCACGGTGCCGGTGGACGACGTGCACGGGGTGCTGGTCGTGTCGGACTCCGCGGCGGCCAAGGCGGCCGGGCGGCTGAGACAGCTGATCGACAGCGGTCGTCCGGTCGACGACGTCGGTCACTCGATCACGATCTACCGACGGTGACACATGTCCCGGGTGAGCCCCCTCCTACCGAGCCGCGTGCTGGAACCCGTCGGCGCTCACATGCGGCATCACGCTGCTGACCACGCGGTAGCGGCCATTGGGGACGTCCGGAGACCTGGCGATGTGCACCGTGAGCGGGCCGGCCCACTCGTAGCCCTTGCGCTCCGCGTGCCGGGCGAGGCTGTCGGTGAGCACCTGGCCCACGCGGCTGCCCCGGCGGGTGAGCTCGTCGTGCACGAAGTCGGCGAGCCCGATGTCGTAGGCGTTCGGAACCACGACCAGACTCTCACTGCAGACGACGGCGTTGCTGTCGCACTCGCGTCGCAACGCGTCGACGAGTTCGACGGGTTCCTTGTCGAACACCCGCGCCCACAGCGACTCCCATCGCCGTTCCAGGGCCTGCTCCAGCGCGCTCAGAGCGCTCATTCCGTCTCACCTGCCGAAAGGTCTGGTTTCGCGTACCGGGACGCCGCGCTCGACGTCGTCGCCTTCGCCACTGCGGGTTCCCGGCCGACGGGCGGGTATCCCCCGCTCCCGGCGGGTCGCTGGAGGCCTCCGTGCAGGCCCTGGTCACAAAAGTGCTTGAGCTATGTTCATCTCTGTGGAAGACAAGGGAGGCGCACCGGTGCCATCGTCGCAGCAGGCACGCGCACAGGCATCAGCGATCACCTCGGGAAAGACCGCACCGGAGACGGAGGCCGCCCCGGCGTCCCAGCTCAGGACGCTCTTCGACAGGCCCCGGCTGTCTCCGGGGCAGCGGCGCATCGCCCAGTACCTGATCGAGCACATCACCGAGGCGGCGTTCCTTTCCATCACCGATCTCGCGGATCGCGTCGGTGTGAGCCAGCCGTCGGTGACGCGTTTCGCCGCGGCCGTCGGCTTCAGCGGCTACCCCGCGCTGCGGGAAAGGCTGCAGTCGATCGCCCTCGGCACCCTGGCCGGCGGCCCCGGGGCGACGGAGGAGAACGGGAGCAACGAGCTTCAGGCGGCGGTCGACGCCGAGCTGGAGAACCTGGAGAACCTGCGGCGGGACTTCGCCAACCCCGACCAGGTGATCGACATCGGCCGCGAGCTGTCCCGGTCGTCCCCGCTGACCGTGCTCGGGCTGCGCATCTCGGCCTCGCTGGCCGAGTACTTCGCGTACGCGTCGCGCCGGATCCATCCGGACGTGCGGCTGGTGACGCGGGGCGGCAGCACCGCGTACGACGCGCTGCTCCAGTCACGCGAGGCCGGCGGCACCTGGGTGCTGGCGTTCTCGATGCCCCGGCACGCGCACGAGACCCTGACCGCCCTGCGGGTAGCGCGCGGCGCCGGACTGCGGGTCGCCGTGGTCACCGACCTGGCGCTCGGAGACGTGGCCGACGAGGCCGACGTCGTCTTCGCCACCGGCACCGGATCCCGGCTCGTCTTCGACTCCTATGCCGCGCCCGGCGTGATGGCGGCCGCCCTGCTGCAGGCCATGACCGATGCCGACCCTGAGCGCACCCAGGCCCGGCTCGAGGAGTACGAGCAGATCTCCGATCAGCACCATTTCTTCCTGCGCGACTGACCCCACTCCCCCAAACATCCTTATAGTGGGACATTCCATCCTAATTTACGCATGAATGTTTTCATACTCCTTGCCAAGCGGACGGCATATATAAATACTGCTCACGGATCACGGCCCGGCCGCTCCGGGACCCGGTCCCCACCCCGTCCTCACCACCCGCATCCGCCCGCAGAAAGCCGACGGTCCGCCCATGCGCACGCTGCACCATCCGCCGCGCCGGCGCCGACTGCCTTCCCGGGCCCCTGCGCGGGCACCCGAAGCAGCCGTCTCCTACCCGCGTCGGCGCCCTGGGTGTTCGATCGGGCATCGCGTGCGCGAGCGCCCGTGGCGGCCCCGGTCATCCCCTAGACCGGGGCCGCCCCAAACCCGTCGGACCACCCCTCACGACGCCGCACACCCGGAAGCGATGACCATGACTCTGACGACGACGCGCACCAGCCCGGACTGGCCGTGCCAGGTCAAGATCCCCGGAAGCTACGACTGGGAGCGCTCGGCGGCCAAGTGGCTGCGCGAGCTGGTGCCCGCGCGCTACGCCAGCTACCCGGCCCTGATGCGCCACCCCGTCCTGCTGGCCCGCCATGCTCAGATCCAGGTCCAGCACGAGATCCGGGTCGCGCGCACCGCCCTGCAGACGGCCCGCGCCGACCTGCCCGGGCTGGGTATGCCCGAGTCGGTGATCGAGCACACGATCAAGCTGTACGCGGCGGAGGTCATGCAGCTGCAGCACATAGCCCGCAGCGTCCGCGCGGTCAGCCAGGCGCTGACCGAGCACAACCTGGGACGCTGACCCGGACAGCATCGCACGCCGCACCGGACGGTTCGCGCGGACCGGCGCCGGGCAACCCCGCGATCCGGACGGCTCCATGTGCGATGCTCGTCGCGTGACGAGCGAACCGGCGGTTCCGGCGGAGTCCGGGACGGCGCCAGAAACCGCTGCACTGGCCAAGGTCGTTGCCCGCCAGCGCGCCGAGATGGACCGGCTGCGGGACCTGGCGGCGACCTCGGCCGTCCTGGAGCGGGCCAAGGGCGCGGTGATGGCGCTGACCGGCTGCACCCCGGACGCCGCCGGCGAGGACCTCCTGCAACGCGCCAAGGCCGCCAACCGCACGCTCCTGGAAGAGTGCTGGATCACGCTCGGGAGTCTGATGCCCCCTCCCGGCCGCGCCGCACAGGAGCCGCCGCCCCCCGGCGCCGCGGGCCGCTCCGGGTCCGACGCTCCAGGGCGGCCCGTCCCGGTCACCCTGGACACGTCCGACGCGGCCGGGGGCTTCGTCGCTCTCGGGCGTCTCGGCAAGGCACTGGTCCACGTCAACACGCGACAGGATCTCGCCCGCTGCCTGCTGGAGCACCTCTCGCCGGAGGTGGGGGCCGACGCGGTCATGATCTACGCGCGCCTTCCGGCGGGCGGACTGGAGCTGGTCGGACACTCCGGAATCGACGACATGCTGGCCGACCAGTGGCATCAGGTGCCTCCGGTGAGCGGCGTCGCCGCGCTCGACGCGCTCCGGGCCCGGGAGCCGCGCTGGCTGGAGGACATCGAAGCCGACAAGGAGCGGTACCTGCTCATCGGAGATCCGCCCGGACGCTGGCAGTCCCGCGCCTGGCTGCCCGTACCGGCCGGGGACAGGCCCGAGGTCTGCATCGGGGTGCTGCGCGGCCAGAGCGGACCGTTCGGGCCGCGCAGCCGCGAGCTCCTGCGGGCCGTCGCCCGGCTGTGCGCCGGTCGGCTGCGTGCGTTCGCCACCCGGCAGGAGCCCGCCGCCGACAGCGGCGCAGACGCCGTACAGGCCGTGTTCGACGCGCTGCCCGGCGCGGCGATACTGCTCGCTCCGCTGCGCGCACCCTCCGGGGAGGCCGAGGACTACCGCATCGACGCCGCGACCACGGACGCGGTCGACGTCACCGGCCGGACCGGCCGTGAGCTGGTCGGACGGCGGATGCTGGAGTGCTTCCCGAGCATGGCGGGTGAAGCGCTGTGGCAGGGTTTCCACCACACGCTCGCCACCGGGGACGCGTACGAGGGCGAACCCTTCGCCCACCAGCAAGTCGTGGCCGGCGCCGCGGAGCTCGTCACCTACTCGCTGCGGGCGGCGCGGCTGGGCGGCAACCTGGTCGTCACCTGGTTCCGCCACGAATCCTCCGACCGGCAGGAGCAGCGTCTCGCGGACGTGCAGCGCCTCGGCAACCTTGGCTGGGCGAACTGGAACCTGGTCACGCACGAGGTCAGCTGGTCGTCACAGGCCTACGCCCTCTTCGGCCGCGGCCAGGGGAACGGGGCGGTCCGCCTCACCGACCTCCCGGGCCTCGCCGTCGCGGAGGACATGCCCGCGCTGTCCCGGGCGGTGCGGGAACTCGTCGCCGCGGGACGGCCGTGCGACGTTCCGTGCCGTATCAGGACGGCGGACGGGATCCGGCATCTGCGCATCGTCGCCGAGGCGGTGGCGGACATCCACGGCACGCCGGTCGAGGTGCACGGTTTCGTGCAGGACCTCACCGCACAGCGCAGCGCGGAACTGGCCCTCCTGGAGAGCGAGCAGGCGATCCTCACCCAGCACGGGGTGCTGCGCGCCGAACGGACCCTGGCGGCCCGGCTCCAGCACGCGCTGCTGCCGCTGCCCACCCGGCCCGTACGCCGGGCCGGGCTGCGCGTCGAAGTCGCCTACCTGCCCGCCCAGTCGGGGCTCCACGTCGGCGGCGACTGGTTCAGCGCCATCGAACTGCCCGACGGGGACGCACTGTTCGTGGTCGGCGACGTAGCCGGTCACGGCATCGACGCGGTCGCCACCATGGCCCAGCTCCGTTTCACCGCCAAGGGCATGGTCATCACGGGCTCGTCGCTGACCGGCGCGCTGGCCCGGCTCAACACGCTGCTGCTGCACTCCCGCGACTCCCACGGCACGGCCACCATGGTCCTGGCCCGCTACAACCGCGCGGCGCGGCGACTGGTGTGGGCGCAGGCGGGCCATCCGCCGCCGTTGCTGCTGCGGGGCGGGAAGGCGCGCTATCTCGACCGCCCGCGCGGCATGCTGCTCGGAGCGAGTTCCTCGCCGGTCTTCGAGGAGTCGCAGTGCCGCCTCGAGCCGGGCGACCGGATCATCCTGTACACGGACGGCCTGGTCGAGCGGCCCGCGGAGGGCATCGACCGGGGCCTGGAGCGGTTCGCCGAAGCTGTCCTGTCCCACCACACGGACCTGCCGGGCTCCCTGGGCCCGCTGCTCGCCGAGGTACTGGAGGGCGAGGCGCGCGACGACGTCTGCGTGGTCGACATCCGGGTGCCCGCCGACGCCGAGTAGCGGGCACCGGGGCTGTGCTCCGTGTCCGCGTCAGTCGTCGCCGCGATGCGTCCAGTACCAGAGCGCGCCCACGACAAGGGCCAGCAGGAAGACGACGGGCAACACCAGGCCCGGGATACGGGAGCCGCTCATGGGCGTGGCTTTCGGTTCGGCACGACGATCAGGAAACCTTGGCACGAGGGCTGCCCCTCGTGACGTCCGGTTAGCCATCGTTACCGATAGTTTTCCCACACGTTGCCCCGTGTTCGATCACCGGGCGGGGACGTCACCCCGCCGGGTTGCCGTTCAGCCGTTGCCCTGTGCCGTACGGGATTCCAGCGCGAGCCGGGTGTCGTCGCCGTATACGCCGTCCTCGTCCCCCCGGACGCCGTACCAGAGCTGGAAACGGGCCACCGCCTCGGTCAGGACGGCGTCGTACAGGCCGCTGGTGGAACCGTTCTCGTAGACGCTCGGGACGTTCAGCAGGCGTTCCTGCAGTTCGGTCACCTCGGGGCCGCTGTCGCCTTCGCGGAGGGTGCCGGGACCGTCGGGGTCGGCCGCGGCCGATGTGGCCGGGGCCGCTGAGGCCGTCGCGGTGGGGGACGCGGCGGCGGAGGCGTCGCTCCTGCCGGGCAGCAGGAGCGCGCAGCCGAAGCCGGCCAGGGCCGCGGCGGCCACCACCATCACGACGGCGGTGCGGCGCAGTGCGGCCCCGCTGCGGCCGGGCGGGGGCGGGCGCCGGTCATGGACCGTGACGGGCGGCAGTTCCTGTGTCTCGGCCTCGGCTCCCGGCCGGGGCACGGACACCGACTCGTGGGCGCCGCGGGTGCCCTGCTCGAACTCGCGGAACAGCTCCGCGAGGGCGTCGGTGCGGCGCGGGCGCAGCACCCGGATCGGTTCGGGTGCGGAGCCGTCCTGCTGCTGCTCCCGGTCGGGCGGTGTCGGCACGCCGGTCTCCTTCCGACCCGTGCACGGGGTCTTCGCCGTTCCCCGAGGAGTGATACGTGGCCCGCGCCGCGGAAGTTCAGACCGCGCATGTCCTCGTCGCAGTAGCGGCGCCCACGCGCCGGGTACGCCAGGTCGGTGACGTACAGGGGAGCACTCAGTTCCCCCATAGGTGCGCACTGAGTGCCATTCCGGCCCCGTTCGGTGCTACGTTCCCGACCATGAGCTCCAGCAGTACGGCACCCCGTCGCGACGAGAACACGGAGGCGGCGGCCGCGAAGCCTCCCATGCGGGACGCCCTGGTGGCGGCGGCCTTCCGGTTGTTCCTGGAGCGGGGCTACGAACAGACCACCGTCGACGACATCGTGACGCTCGCGGGTGTGGGACGGCGGTCGTTCTTCCGCTACTTCCCGTCCAAGGAGGACGTGGTCTTCCCCGACCACGAACGGTGCCTGGCCGACATGACCGCCTTCCTCGCGGCAGGCGACGACGATGACGAGCCGGTGCGGCGGGTCTGCGACGCGGCCCGGCTGGTGCTGCGCATGTACGCCGAGAACCCGACCTTCTCCGTGCAGCGCTACCGCCTCACCAAGAAGGTGCCCGGCCTGCGCGCCTACGAGCTTTCCGTGGTGTGGCGCTACGAGCGCGCCCTCGCCGAGTACCTGCGCGACCGCTTCACCGGCCGCCGAGACGGGAACCTGCGGGCCGACGTGATCGCCGCCGCGGTGGTCGCCGCGCACAACAACGCGCTGCGTTCCTGGCTGCGTTCGGACGGGCAGAGCGAGGCGGGCGCCACCGTGGACCACGCGCTGGGGTACGTGCAGTCCGCCTTCGGCGAGCCTCCCGCGCATCCCGGCGCCGAGCAGCCCGGCGACGTGGTGGTCGTCGTGTCCCGGCGCGGAGCACCGCTGTGGCGGGTGGTCCAGGAGATCGAGTCGACGCTCGGGCACGGCTGACCCGCGCCGCCGGGTGCGCGCACTATTGAGGGTACGGAGTGCCTTTACGGCTGGCACTGAGTGCCATACCCTGAGAGCGTGCACGGTGGCACGGTGAACCGCGCACGTGCGTGCACGGCTGACCGCGCACGCGGGATTCCGGCCGAGCGCAGGGAGTTGACCAGGGTGTACCACCACTCAGGAAGCGTTGTTCAGGAGAATGCCGGCTCCGTGGCGGGCGTGCTGGATCCAAAGACTCCGGACACGGAGGCGATGCTCTTCCAGCGCTGCACCTGGTGCGGCACCGCCATGTACCACCGGCTGCTGTGCCCGGTGTGCCAGGGCAGTGACCTGCGCACGGAGCGCAGCGAGGGCATGGGCACGGTCCGCCACTCCACGGTGGTGCACCGCAACACGCCCGCGGCGCGCAACGTGTCCCTGGTCGAGATGGCCGAGGGCTTCGTCGTGCGCGGCCGGGTCATAGGACCGCCCATAGGCATCCACAGCGGGGACCGCGTGCGGCTGTCCACCGCCAAGGACCCGGTCCGGGGCGAGCCGGTCTTCCAGCTGGTCGACGAGCCCTACCGGGCCTGGAGCTGACGGTCCGCCACCCCCTCACGGAGTGAGCCGCACGCGAATGCCCAGCGTCCCGTCCACTCCCCGGCGCAGCCGGCTGCCGAACAGGCTGAGACGGCCGACGACGCCGTACTTGCGGGCGATCAGCGCGCGGTAGCGGGCGGTGGCAGCCCGGTCGCCGATCTCGGCGGTGGCCGGGACCTGGTCACCGGTCGGGTTGCCGCGCAGGTCGCAGGGGCCGACCAGGACGTCGCCGCGGGCCCGGATCCGCTTGACCTTCCAGGAGTCGGCGGCGGTCCACACACCCAGCGTGTCCCCGTCGCGCACCACCCACACCGGGGTGGCGACCGGGGTGCCGTTCTTGCGGTAGCTGGTGATCAGCAGGTACTTGCCGGCGCCGAGCCGCTCCAGCAGCGTGTCGTCCATGCCGGGCAGTCTAGGCACGTGCTGGTGGACAGGGCAGACCTGCTCGGCAGGGTCCGCTCGGCAGAGGGGCCGCTCAGCCGAGGGCCGCCGCCATCCTCCGTACGCCCTCCTCGATCACTTCCGGAGACGTCGCCAGATTCAGGCGTACGTGTCCCGCCCCGCCGGTGCCGAACGGGATGCCGGAGTTGAGGGCCACCCGGCCGCGCTCAAGGAAGACCTCCGCCGGATCGTCGCCGAGGCCCAGGGCGCGGCAGTCGAGCCAGGCGAGATAGGTCGCCTCGCTCGGGACGCAGCCGATCAAGGGCAGGTGCTCGGCCAGGAGTCCGGCGAGCAGCCGCCGGTTGCCGTCGAGGCCGGCGAGCAGCGCGTCCAGCCAGGCGGTGCCCTCGCGCAGCGCGGCGGTGTGGGCGATGACGCCGACATGGCTCGGGCCGTCGCTGACCTCCTCGGGCAGCCGGGCGAGGTCGGCGGCCGCCGCGGGCCCGGCCACGGCGAGCGCGGCCTTGAGACCGGCCAGGTTCCACGCCTTCGAGGCCGACATCAGCGACAGGCCGCTCTCGCCGCCGGGCACGCTCAGATACGGCACGAACGTCACGCCGGCCGCGACGAGCGGCGCATGGATCTCGTCGGCGACGACCCGTACTCCGTACCTGCCGGCGAGCGCGGCGACCGCGGCGAGTTCGCCGGCGGTGTGCACGGTGCCGGTCGGGTTGTGGGGGCTGCACAGCAGGTAGGCGGCCCGTCGCCGGCCCGCGGCGACCCGCCCGAAGACCTCCTCCAGCGTGTCGAAGTCGATCCGCCCGTCCGCGCCGAGGGGCGCCTCGACCACCTGCCGGTCCAGGTGCGCGACGAACTGGAAGAACGGCGGATACACGGGCGGGTTCATCACGACCGGATCTCCGGGTCCGGTGACCAGCTTGATCATCTCGACCACGCCGAGCATCACGTCGGGCACGATCGCCGTGCGCTCCACGGCAAGCCCGTCCCACCCCCACCGCCTGTCGGCGAAGGCCGCGAGGGCCTCGGCGTACGCGGTGCCCGCCGGGTAGCCGGTGTCCCCGAGCGCGAGGGCGTCCGTGACCGCGCGGACGATCGGTTCGGCGAGCGGCACGTCCATCTCGGCCACCCACAGCGGCAGCACGTCCTCGGGGTAGGTGCGCCACTTCACGCTCGTACGGCGTCGGAGGCGGTCGAGGGTGAGTACGCGCAGGGGATTGGGTTCACCGGACGTTTCGTGCGGGATCCTGGTCATGGGCACAAGATAGGGGGCTTGGTGTGACGGGGCAGCGTGAGAACGGGGTGCAGAGTGCGCGGGCGGTGCCCGCCGGCGGGTTCCCTGCTCGGGCAGCCGGACATGAGGAGACCATCCGCGCGCTGAACACTGTCGTCCCGGGCCACGTATGAAGGAAGGGCGCTCGACGACCGGAGGGCCCCGCGGTGTTGACACCGCGCGTTCGGGTTCGGGAGCCATGCATGAGGCACGTACGACGACGGGTCGTCCGGCGGGTGACACGGCTGGCGGCCGTCGGCGGACTCCTTCTGGGTGGGGCGATGGTCACACGCGCCGTGGCGAGCGAACCTCCGGACGTCTCCACCGTTCCGCGCACCTTCGCGCAGCCGGCCGCGGACACCGGCCGCGACCTGGTCTCGCGGCTCGGCACCTCCCGGACGGCGGGCACCTGGATCGGCGCCGACGGGCGGCCGGTCGTGGCGGTCACCGACGAGGACACGGCCGCCGAGGTCCGGCGCGCGGGCGCCGAGGCGAAGGTCGTGTCGCACAGCATGAACGAACTCAAGTCGGCGACGGCGACGCTGCGTTCGGCGCCCCGGGTGCCCGGCACGGCCTGGTCGCTGGACTACAAGACCAACCAGGTGGTCGTGCAGGCAGACAGCACCGTCTCGGCCGGCGACTGGTCCCGGATGACCGGCGTCGCGGACGACATCGGCGGCTTCGTGCGCATGGAGCGCACCGAGGGCACCTTCACGACCCGCGTCAACGGCGCGCAGCCGATCCTGTCGACCGGCGGGCGCTGTTCTGCGGGCTTCAACGTGACGAACGGGCAGAGCGACTTCATCCTCACGGCCGGCCACTGCGGGCCGAACGGTTCCGTGTGGTTCGCGGACAGCCAGGGCAGCAAGCAGGTGGGCACGACCGTGAACCAGAGCTTCCCCGCCAACGACTGGTCGCTGGTGCAGTACGCGAGCGGCAAGGCGGGCCAGGACGCCGACGTCGTGGCGGTGGGCGACGGCAAGGGCGTGCGCATCACCGGCGCGGCCGATCCGGCGGTCGGGCAGCGGGTGTTCCGCAGCGGCAGTACCAGCGGTCTGCGCGACGGGGAGGTCACGGGGCTCGACGCGACGGTGAACTACCCCGAGGGCACCGTCTCCGGTCTGATCGAGACGAACGTGTGCGCCGAACCCGGCGACAGCGGCGGCCCGATGTTCTCCGAGGGGATCGCGCTGGGCGTGACCTCGGGCGGCAGCGGCGACTGCACCGCGGGCGGGACGACGTTCTTCCAGCCGGTGACGAAGGCGCTGTCCGCGCTCGGCGTCCAGTTGATCGTGTCGACGCAGGCCGGGTCCGGGCCGGGCCGGAGCGCCGCGCCCTCGCCGGCGGCCACCCAGAACGCCGTCGCCCCAGGTGCGGCCTCGCCCGGATCCTCGGCGCCGATCACGGGCGCCACGGATGCGTCGACGCTGCTGTCCCGGCTCGCGGACCCCAGGAACGTCGGCCCCGGACTGCTGATCATCGCGGGCAGTCTGGTGGCGCTGGTGGCCGCGCGGTACATCCGGGCGGAACAGGACCGCAAGGCGTATCGCCGCTACTACTCGACCACCTGGGGCTGAGCGGAAACGGCGCGGACGGGGGAGGGGCCGGGCAGAGGGAGGCGAGGAAGGCCGGACCGCTCCCGGCGCCGGACTGCGAAGGGGAAGCGCTCAGGCCGCGTGGACCGGCTGCGGAGCGGCGGCGGCCCACTCCAGCACGAGCCGCTGGTACTCCTCGCGCTGCTCGCCGCTCAGTGTCCCGCCCGACCGGCGCCACAGGGCCCGGATCTCCTCGTTGACCTCGTCAGCCGAGCGATCGGAGGCGGGTTCAACACTGGTGGACATGGTGTGAAGCATACGGCTCAGAACGTGAAGACGATGTGAGTAATCATGAGCTATACGGACATACCGGACCGTGTTAATGATCACGTCCATCTGTCAAGGCCTGTAACGCAGTTCACACTTCCGCGAACCTCAGCACCGGCACCTGATCGCCGGCACTACGGCACCGCGTGCCCAGTCGTGAAGGTCGGACAGCCGCCCGCTCCACCCTGCCGGGCATCCTCGCGCACGAGTCCGCGCGGCAGGGCGGGGTACGGCCGGAGATACCGGACTTCGGAGACGCGCCTCAGGCGTGACGTTTCCGCTCGGCCGGGCTCCTGGCTTCGTCAGGTGCCCGGCTTGCGGCCGTACACGAAGACGTCGTCGCCCTTCTTCAGGAGCGACCAGTACTTCTTGGCGGTGGCCTCGGTCATGTTGACGCAGCCGTGCGAGCCCGGCGGGTTCCACATGCTGAGGTTGACCGAGTGGAAGGCCTGGCCGCCGTCGAAGAACTGGCTGTAGGGCATCGGCACGTCGTAGATGGTCGAGACGTGGTCGATGTCCCGCCAGTAGATCTTCTTCAGGCCTGTGCGGGTCTCGTAGCCGTCGCGGCCGGTACGGACCGGCACCGGGCCGTAGACGAGCCTGTCGCCGTCCTGGATCCAGCTCAGCTGGAGCGTCAGGTTCACGCAGGCGATACGGCCCTTGTTCACCGGGCACTTGCCGTCCTTGCCGGGGTTGTTCCCGACGGCCTTCTGCTTGTTCATCAGGTCCATCACGCCCCAGGTGACGGGGCCCGCGTACCCGATGTTCGGCGTGATGCCGTGCTTGTTCTGGAAGGCCTGGATGGCCTTGCAGTCGGCGGCGGACTGCCTGCCGTCGACCGGCCGGCCGAGGAACTTCTCCACCTGCTTCTGGTACGGCCCGGCCTGCGTGGTACAGCTCGCGGCCTGCGCCGGCGCGGTGCCGAGCGCGAGCGTGAGCGGTGCCACCATTCCGGTGATCCCGAGTACGACAACTCCCCGTCTGCGTATGTCCCCCACGGGCGTTCCCCTTCGAACGGTCCTGCGATCCCTGCCAGCTAGACCGGTGCCCGGAGGATTCGGTTGTAACGCCGCCCGCGTTGCGACGAAACGGTGACATTCGACGTCACGCGGGCGGCCGTTGGGCGGTTACGGGACACACTGGCGCAGCACGTCCACCGCGCGGGTCAGGATGTCCGGCGTCGCCGTGAACGGCAGCCGCAGATGGCGGGCCAGTGTGGCCCGGTCGGCCGCGAAGAACGGGCCGGGGGTGACGGCGAGGCCGCGCCGGGCTGCCCGTGACGCCAGTTCGGTGGCCGAGGCCGTGTCGTCGAGGCGTACCCACAGCGACAGACCTCCGTCCGGGACGGTGTACGTCCATCCGGCCCCGGCGAGGAGTCGGGCCAGGTGGTCCCGCTGGTCGCGCAGCCGCTCGCGGCGGTCCGCGAGCACCGTCTCCAGCCCGTCGCCCAGCAGTTCGGCCGCGATCAGCTGTTCCAGCGGCGGCGGCGAGAGCTGCGCCTGAAGCGGGTTGCGCCGCAGCTCTCGTACGAGGCCGGCGTCCGCCCGGATCCAGCCGACCCGCAGCCCGCTCCACAGGATCTTGCTGGTGGATCCGATCTGGATCACGCCCGGCCCGGCGAGATGCGGCTCGGTTCCGGCCGGTGTCCTCAGGTCCAGGTCGCGCATCGTCTCGTCGGCGATCACGGTGAGCGCGTGCCGGTGCGCCAGCCGGGCGAGCTCGGCGCGGGTGGCGTCGGACATGTGCGCGCCGGTCGGGTTCTGGAAGTCCGGGATCAGATAAGCCAGTCGGGGGCGCCTGTCGCGCACGGCGGCCGCGAGGTGCGCCAGGTCCCAGCCGTCGTGTGCCGACACCGGCACGGGCTGCAGCCGTGTTCGGCGGCGGCGCAGGGCGGCCAGTGCGCCCGGGTACGTCGGGCTCTCCACCACGACCGGTGACCTGCGGTCGGTGTGGAGGTGATCGAGGAGCAGGGTGAGGGCGGCCTGGGCGCCGGAGGTCACGAGGATCTGCTCGGGGCGGGTCGCCAGGCCCGCGCGGGTGTAGCGGTCGGCGAGGAGATCGCGCAGGCGGGGCAGCCCGGCCGTCGCCACGCCCGAGTCGACGAGCAGGGCCGCGCTGCGCTCGACGGCCCGGCCGAGGGCGGCGAGACAGGCGTCGTGGGGCGCGGCCGTGACGGCGAGCGTGAGGTCGAGGTCGGCGTCGCCCGCTCCCCCGCCGTCCAGGGACCAGGGAGTGGTGCGTTCGGTGAGCCGGGCGGGCAGCCGGACGTGGCTGCCGCTGCCGTGCCGGGTGTGCAGCCAGCCGTCGTCCCGCAGCAGGGTCAGGGCGGTGACGACGGTGCCGCGGCTGATGCCCAGGGTGCGGGCGAGTTCCCGTTCGGACGGCAGCCTGGTCCCGACGGGAAGGCGGCCGTCGACGACCGCCTCGCGTACGGCCGCCGACAGCGAGCGGGCCAGCGGCCCCTGCCCCGGCTGGTCGCGCCAGGCGCCGACCGCGGCGATGAAACCTGAAACCATTGGTCCAGTTTCCCTCAACTGGACCAGGAGTCCGACGGGTGCGCCCGTCTACGCTGCCGACCATGCACCGCTCACTCGCCGACGACCTCTCCCGGCTTCCCGAACTCCTGCAGTCCGCCCGCGACTTCGCCGCCGCGGAGCTGACCGGCCTGGCGGACCGTCCGGTCGCCCGGCTCGACCGGGCGTCCGGCCCGGCGGCGCTCCCGGCGGAGGGTGCCGGCGCCGCGGGGGCCCTCGCCCGGTTCGCCGAGCGCTGGGCACCGGGCTTCTCCGGCTCGGCGGGCCCGCGCTACCTCGGCTTCGTCACCGGTGGTGCGACACCCGCCTCGGTGACGGGCGACTGGCTGACCGGCGCGTACGACCAGAACGTGTCCGGGGCGGCCGGTTCCTGGGCGGCGGCTCTGGAGCGGGAGACGGTGGGCTGGCTGCGGGAGCTGTTCGGACTGGGCGAGGCGCACAGCGGTGCCTTCGTGACCGGGGCGACCGTGTCCAACACCGTCGGTCTGGCCGTCGCCCGCGAGTGGCTCGGCGAGCGGCTGGGGGTGTCCGTGTCGCGGGACGGCGCGGCCGCGCTCGGCCCCGTCGACGTGCTCTCCGGCAGCCCCCACTCCAGCATCACCAAGGCGCTGTCCGTCCTCGGCATCGGCCGCGCGCGACTGCGGCACGTGCCCGTGCTCCCCGGCGGCCGCGAGGCCGTCGACGTCGCCGCGCTCGACGCCGCCCTGACGGATCTCGGCGACCGGCCCGCGATCGTGGTGGCCAACGCCGGCACGGTGAACACCGTCGACTTCGACGACCTGCGGGCGATCGCGGCCCTCAAGGAGCGGCACGACTTCTGGCTCCACGTGGACGCCGCGTTCGGCGGCTTCGCCGCCCTCTCCCCCGCGTACGCGCGTCTCGTCGACGGGCTCGACGCGGCCGACTCGGTCTGCGTCGACCTGCACAAGTGGCTCAACGTGCCCTATGACGCGGCCGTCCAGTTCACGCGTCGCCGGGACCTGCAGGTCAGGGTCTTCCACAACGCGTCGCCGTATCTCGGTCTGCCCGCCGGGGACCCCGACTTCCTCCATCTCACACCGGAGAACTCCCGGCGGCTGCGGGCCCTGCCGGCGTGGTTCTCCCTCGTGGCGTACGGGCATGGGGGGCACCGCGAGATCGTGGAGCGCAACGTGGAGCTGGCGCGGCGGCTCGGAGCCGGCGTCGAAGAGCTGCCGGGGCTCCGGCTGCTCGCGCCCGTCCGGCTCAACGTCGTCTGCTTCACGCTCGCGAAGGAGCCCACGCAGGAGCGGGTCGACGCGCTGGCCGGGGCCGTGGCCGCGTCCGGGGAGGCGTTCCTGACGCCGACGGTGTTCGGCGGGGTGCCGGCGCTGCGGGCGGCGTTCAGCAACTGGCGGACCACCGGGGCCGACGCGGATCGCGTGCTCACCGCCCTTGCCGCGGCCGTATGAGGACCGTCGGCACCCGTCACACGCACGGGACTTGACGCCCGCCAGGGTCAAGGGTCTTGACGGGCGTCCGCGGTCCCTTCGACCGCCGCGCGGAACCCTGTGTTGACTGCGGTCAGGCCGCCGTCGACGCAGAGCGTGGTGCCGGTGATCCAGGACGCGTCACGGGAGGCGAGGAAGGCCACGGCCGCGGCGATGTCGTCCGCCTCGCCCACCCGGCCGAGCGGATACAGCTCGCGCAGCGCGTCGAGGTCGGCGTCCCGCCCCTCCCAGGCCGACGTGCGCACCGTGCCCGGCACCACCAGGTTCACGCGCACACCGCGGGCGGCGGCGTGTCCGGCGAGGGTGCGCGTCAGCGAGCCGAGGCCCGCCTTGGCCGCGCTGTAGGCGTGGATTCCGAAGTCCTGCAGGCCGTCGACCGAGCCGATGCCGACTATCGCGCCCCGGCCGGACGCCGCCAGGTGCGGCAAGGCCGCGCGGCAGCAGCGGTAGGCACCGGTCAGCGTGATGTCCAGGTCGGGGGCCCACACCTCGTCCGGCCCGTCCTCGAAGAGCGGGGTGTCGGGTGTGCAGCGGGCGGCGCTGTTGACCAGGACATCGAGCGTGCCGAAGACGCGGGCGGCGTGCGCGACGGCCGCCTCCACGGACATCCGGTCCGCCACGTCGCAGGCGTACGCCTGCGCCGCGAGCCCTCGGCTTCGCAACGCCGCTGCCGTCTCCTCCGCGTCGGGCAGGTCCACGTCGGTCACCAGGACCCGCGCCCCCTCCTCGGCGAGCCGCCGGGCGACGGCCGCACCGATGCCGCGCGCCGCCCCCGTGATGAGAACTCCGTGTCCGTCGAAGCGCCTCATGTCCGTCATGGACCGAACCTACCGCCACCTCCCGCTCACCAGCACAGCCTCCTGACCAGCAGAAACCCCGCCACCTCTTGAACTTACGCCCGAAGTGTCGTATGTATGTATACATCGTAAATTTCGGTCGTAAGGAGCCACCTGGTGATCGACATGAGCCTGCCGAGCGACGAGCGGTGCACGCCGGTTCCGCCGGAGGAAGCGTCAACGGTGACCGTGCTCATACCGGCCTACAAGGAGGTGGACTCCCTCCACCGCGTCCTAGACGCGCTCCAGCGACAGACACGTCCCGCGGATCGCATCATCGTGACACTGGATCCGCACAAAGACGGAGAGCGGACCCGGGAACTCGAGCGGATCGCCGGCGCAGCGGGTGCTGAAGTCTGGCGTTCGGTCGGCAACCGGCACAAGAAGGCCGGCAACCTCAACGGGGCGCTGGAGAGATTGCTGCCGGACATCCCGGACAACGATGCAATCCTCATCCAGGACGCCGACACCTATCTCGACCCCCACTTCATCGAGTTGACTCACAAGAGGATGGGACAGGGGTACGGCGCCGTGGGCGGGAACTTCCGCGGGCGCTCGGGCGGGAGGCTGTGCGGCACTTTCCAGCGCAACGAGTTCGCTCGGTACGCTCGGGACACAGCACGAAAGAACGGCAAGGTCCTGTGCCTTACCGGCACCGCCTGCCTTTTCAAGGCCGCAGCCCTGAAAAGTGTTCTTGCCGGTAGGAAGACAGGACGGCTTCCCGCGGCTGATGGGGTCTACGACACGAAGGCGCTGACCGAGGACAACGAACTCACGCTCGCTCTGAAGCACCTCGGATGGAATATCGTCGCTCCGCCTCGTGCGACCATGACCACTGAGGTCATGGAAACCTGGGGGGACCTCGCCAAGCAGCGGCTTCGCTGGAAGCGTGGAGCACTGGAGAATCTGATCGACTACGGACTGACTCGCTACACCGCAGAAGGTTGGGTCAGGCAGGTCATAGCATTCCTTGGAGCATCCGTATCGACCCTGTACATAGGTTCGGTCATATGGTTCCTCGTTGCCGGGTCGGGCCTTGAGATCGCCCCCTTCTGGATGGCCTTCACAGCGTTCTACGCGATTGAGCGCGCGATCACCGTGAAATCCAGGGGCTGGCGTGCGGCCATTTCATCGATGCTCGTCGTACCGGAATGGCTGTATGACCTCTTTCTCCAGGGAGTACACATCCGTGCACTCGCGGATGCGGCCCTTCAACGGGAGCGCAGTTGGTAAATCGCAAGCCGTGACGAGAAAAGCGGACAGACAAAGGAGAGGACCATGGCAAACTACGCAGGCGCAGGGACCACGGCCAGCAGCGCTGGTGCGGCAGGAATGCTTCCCCTGACCGGGGGGCCGGACAGCATCTGGTTCTGGATGGTGGTATTCGTTCTCATCTCAGCGGGATTCGCAGTCCTGCGACTGGTTCCAAGAAAGATCAAGGACGACTCCTGACATGAGAAGGGCCATACGTCTCATGAGTATTGGCTTCATACTCGCCGGTGTCGGCCTGGGCGGACTCAAGTTCTTTCAGAACTGGCAGTTGGACAACGAATACAGAATTACCCAGCAAGCTCTTCAGGAAGAACTCCAGAAGAATCCTGTTCCTCATGAAGGACACCCGCTTGCGGTGCTGAGGATTCCGCGATTCGGTTCCGGATATGACCATGTGGTTCTCGAGGGCGTCTCCCAAGAAACCCTCCAGAAAGGTCCTGGACACTTCCCGGGAACAGCAATGCCGGGCGGCATCGGAAACTTTGCGGTTGCCGGTCACCGGACAGGCTGGGGGCAGCCGTTCCATCGGCTCGCAGAGTTGAAAGAAGGCGATGCGATCAACGTCGAGTGGCACGGCGCAGAATACACCTACCGTGTCACTCGGACCAAGGTCGTCAGCCCTTCGGACACCGGTGTTGTTCTTCCCGTTCCCGGTAAACCGGACGGAAAAGCCGACAAGGCGCGGATCACTCTCACCACATGTACGGACCGAGGGTGGAACGGCACTTACATCCACCGCTTCGTGGCATGGGGCGAGCTTGACGAACGGTGATTCCACAGGGGCCGGTCCGGAGGCCCGAAGGACCGAGCGTCGAGGAGGCACGCACATGGTGAAGGATTCGGAAGCGACCGGGGACCGGCGCGTCGCCGACCGCGGACGCCACGTACGACTCAGCCGGGAGCGTGTGCTGGCCGCCGCCTTGGAACTGGTTGACCGCGAAGGCCTCTCCGCTTTGAGCATGCGTCGGCTGGGAGCCGAACTCGGCGTTGAGGCGATGAGCCTGTATCGCTACGCGCCGGGCAAGGAGGCCCTTCTGGACGGGCTGGTCGAGGCCTTCTATCTGCGGTTGGAGGACCGTCTGGCCGAGGCACCCGTTCAGCGGGCGCCACCGGCCGCGGGTTCCTCCACGGAGAGTCCCGACTGGCGGGACGGACTGAGGCATATCGCCCTGACCATCTACGGGGTCTGCCTCGACCACCCCCATGTGGTACCGCTGCTCTGCACTCGCATGATGGCGGTCCCGCTGGCGCGGCGGTCTCCGGTGGTCCTGAGGGATCACGAACGAGTGCTCGCCCTGCTCCGGGCTGCCGGATTCGACGAGGCCGGTTCCGCCGCCGTCTTCCGCGCCTTCACCGCCTGGGTCCTCGGGTACGTGTGGGTGGAACTGGGAGCAGTCGTGGACAACCCTGAGGAATCCGATCCGGCGTTGCGCCTCGGACTGCACCAGATGCCGCCTCGGGCGTTGCCGACGCTCCGCGAGACCGCCCCCGCCCTCGCCGAGCGGGGCGGGCCGGAGTGTCTGGTCGCCGGGCTGGACGGGCTGCTCGGCCGTTCCCCAGGAGTGGGCGAGTAGCACGTGCCGGCGTGTGAGCAGCGGGTCGAGAGGCGGCCGCGCACGCGCCGCGCGTCCATCCTTGGCGCCGCAGATCCAGGTCACCGGTAGCCGGTCGGGTCCGCCGGTCTGCCCGCGTCCTGGACCTCGACGATGTACCGCCAGGCGTCCGGGCGGCTGCCGTCGAGGTCGGTGAAGCCGTACACCTGGGCGAGCGCGCCGCTGGAGAGGGACCCCCCGTTCCAGCGGGCCACGTCGGGGTCGGCGGCGAGTGCCGCGACGGCCCGGCCGACGTAGCGGGGTGTCTCCGAGATGGCGAAGTGGGGGACGCGGTCGAGGGCGTCGCGCCAGTTGTCCTCGCGCACCCCGAAGTTGTCGAGCATCATCTCCGAGCGCAGCCAGCCCGGGGTCAGCGCGACGGCCGTCGCGCCGCGCGGTCCGAGTTCGTGGCCGAGGGCGAACGCCATACGCAGCACCGAGGCCTTGGCGATGTCGTAGAAGAACGAGTTGCGGTAGGTGCCGCGGTTGTACTCGGCGGTTCCGTCGGTCATCTCGACCACCAGCCCGCCCGGGCGGCGCAGGAGCAGGGGCAGGGCGTGGTGGCTGGTGATCGCGTGCGTCTCGACGGCGAGGCGCAGAAGCCTCAGCCCGTTGTCGAGGTCGTGCTCCCACACCGGGCTGTCCCATTCGAACAGGCTCTCGCCGCCCCAGATGTCGTTGACGAGGACGTCCAGGCGGCCCTGTTCACCGGCGATGCGGTCCACGAGCCCGCGGACCTGCGCCGGGACGAGGTGGTCGGTGGGTACGGCGATGCCGTGGCCGCCGGCTTCGGTGACCAGATCGGCGGTGTCCTCGATGGTCTCGGGGCGGTCGTACTCCGAGCGGCGGGTGCGGGTGCTGCGGCCGGTGACGTAGACGGTGGCACCGGCCGCCCCCAGTTCCACGGCGATGCCCCGGCCTGCTCCGCGGGTGGCCCCGGCGACCAGTGCGATCCTGCCTTCCAGCGGGTGTGACATGTCCGGCCTCCCTGGACCTCGACTGCGGCGTCTCTTCGAGGGTGACGGGTAAGCCGGACATCTTCTGTCGCCTTTTCTGCCGCCTCTGCGGAAGGCCACCCGGTCGGGCGCGGCTCCCGCGAAGGCACAGTGCTCAGTGGCCGCGGGCGATGCACTCCTCCAGGTGCGGGGCCTCGGCTCAAACGGTGGTCGAGTCGCCGTGGCCGGTGAGGACCTTCGTCTCCGGAAGGAGGGTGAGCAGGCGGTCGCGGTGGGCTGGGCGGCGTCGACGTGGTCGTTGCGGGCGTGGGTGCACACGATGCCCGTCAGCCGGCGCTCCCCGACGGCCTCGGCGATGGCGTCGGCGTCGTGGGCGGCGTCGATGACGATCACCTCGTGGTCGTCGCCGACGATCCACACGTTGTTGTCGACGTCCCAGCTGCGAGCGTGAACTGCCCGGAGGTGACCAGGCCTTCGATGCGTGCGGCCGTCACAGCACCACCACCGAGCGCAGCACGTCGCCGTGGTGCATCCGCTCGAACGCCTTCTCCACCTCGTCCAGCGCGATGGTCCCGGTCACGAAAGCCGCCAGATCCAGGCGGCCCTGCAGATGCAGATCGACCAGCATCGGGAAGTCCCGGGAGGGAAGGCAGTCGCCGTACCAGGACGACTTCAGCGTCCCGCCCCGGCCGAAAACGTCCAGCAGCGGCAGCTCCAGCTTCATCTCCGGGGTCGGCACCCCGACCAGCACCACCGTGCCGGCCAGATCGCGGGCGTAGAAGGCCTGCCGGTACGTCTCCGGGCGGCCCACCGCCTCGATGACGACGTCCGCGCCGAACCCGCCGGTCAGTTCCCGCACCGCTTCCACCGGGTCCGTCTCCTTGGAGTTGACCGTGTGGGTGGCACCCATCGCCCGGGCTGTCCGCAGTTTACGGTCGTCGATGTCCACCGCGATGATCTTCGCTGCGCCGGCCAGCCGCGACCCGGCGATCGCCGCATCCCCGACCCCGCCGCAGCCGATGACCGCGACCGAGTCACCCCGGCCGACCTGGCCCGTGTTGATCGCGGCGCCGATGCCCGCCATCACCCCGCACCCCAGCAGGCCGGCGACCTGTGGGGCGACCGCTGGGTCGACCTTCGTGCACTGCCCGGCCGCCACCAGCGTCTTGTCCGCGAACGCACCGATGCCCAGCGCCGGGGACAGCTCCCGGCCGGTCGAGGCGAGGGTCATCTTCTGCCGGGCGTTGTGCGTGTTGAAGCAGTACCAGGGCCGTCCGCGCAGACAGGCCCGGCAGTTGCCGCACACCGCCCGCCAGTTCAGGATCACGAAGTCGCCGGGGGCGACATCGGTGACTCCCTCGCCGACCGACTCCACCACACCGGCCGCCTCGTGCCCGAGCAGGAAGGGGAAGTCGTCGTTGATGCCGCCCTGCTTGTAGTGCAGGTCGGTGTGACAGACCCCGCAGGCCTGCACCTGGACCACGGCTTCCCCGGGCCCCGGATCGGGCACGACGATCGTCTCGACCCGCACCGGCTCGTTCCTGCCCGGAGCGATCACACCGCGAACTTCCTGCGCCATGGTGGTGAACCCTTCTGTCGGCCGAGGTCCGTCGCTCCGACCCTACGTGTGACTGATCGGTAGACGCCGACGGCTCGAGCACCGGCCCCAAGGCCCGTCGGGCGCCCACGTAGCCTTAAGGCTCAGCCCGACCCCGACGGTCCGAAGGAGCGCCTTGAGCATCGCAGAGACGGAGACCGGCCCGCCCGCTTGGCAGCTGCTCCTCGGCTACGTACGACCGCACCGGTGGGCGCTGCTGGCGGGCGCCGTGCTCTCGCTCGTCACGGGGGCCACCGGACTGCTGCTGCCCCTGGTGGCGCGGGGGCTGATCGACGATCTGTCGCACGACCGCGCCATCACCCGGGCGTTGCTCGCCATGTCGGGGCTGGTCGTCGCCAACGCGGCGCTGGGCGCGTTCGGTTCGTACGTGTTGCGTCGTACCGCCGAGTCGGTGGTGCTCGGCGCCCGGCGCGCCCTGTCGTCGTATCTGCTGCGGCTGCGCATCACGGCTGTGGACCGCAGTGAGCCGGGCGATCTGATGGCCCGTGTCACGTCGGACACCACCCTGCTGCGCGAGGTCACCACAGACTCGCTCGTCGGCCTCGGCACCGGCGGCCTCACCCTCGTCGCGACCGTGGTCATGATGGGGCTGGTGGATCCGGTGCTGCTCGGGGTCACGCTGGCGGTGGTCCTGGGCGCGGGGACGGTTCTCGGTGTGATCGTGCCGCGCATCAACCGGGCGAGCCGGCAGGCGCAGGACGCGGTCGGGGCGATGGGCGCCTCGCTGGAGCGCATACTCGGCGCGCTGCGCACGGTGAAGGCGTCCGGTGCCGAGCACCGGGAGGAACATACGCTGCACGCGGCCGCCGAGGAGTCGTGGCGGCAGAGCGTGCGCGCCGCCAAGTGGTCCGCGGCGGCGGGCAACACGGCGGGGCTGGCGATGCAGATCGCGTTCATCACGGTGCTCGCGGTGGGCGGGGCGCGGGTCGCGACCGGCTCCATAGACGTGGGCACCCTGGTCGCGTTCCTGCTCTACGTCTTCTACCTCATGTCACCGGTCCAGCAGGTCGTCGGCGCGATCACGCAGTACCAGACGGGTGCCGCGGCGCTTTCGCGCATCCAGGAGGCGCTGCGTCTGCCCGCCGAACCGGCGGCCCTGCCCGCCCCGTTGCCGGCCGCCGGGGCGGAGCCCGCGTCCGTCGCCTTCACCGGCGTCCGTTTCCGGTACGCCCACGATCTGCCGTACGTCCACCACGGTGTGACGTTCGACGTGCCCGCCAGGGGCATGACGGCCTTCGTCGGGCCGTCCGGGGCGGGCAAGACGACCGTCTTCTCACTGATCGAGCGGTTCTACGACCCGGAGTCCGGTGTCATCACGCTCGACGGGCGGGATGTCGCGGAGTGGGACCTGTCCGGGCTGCGTTCCGCGATCGGATATGTGGAGCAGGATGCTCCGGTCCTGTCGGGCTCGCTGCGGGACAACCTGCTGCTGGGCAATCCGGAGGCGGACGACGACGCCGTCGCACGGGTGGTCAAGACGACCCGTCTGGACGGGCTGGTGGCCCGGCTGCCCGGCGGTCTGGACACCTTGGTCGGGCACCGTGGCACCAAGCTGTCCGGCGGTGAGCGGCAGCGCGTCGCCATCGCCCGTGCCCTGCTGCGCCGGCCCCGGCTCCTGCTTCTGGACGAGGCGACCTCTCAGCTGGACGCGGTGAACGAGGCGGCGCTGAGGGACACGGTCGCCGACGTCGCCCGGACGACCACGGTGCTCGTCGTCGCCCACCGGTTGTCCACGGTGACCATGGCCGACCGGATCGTCGTGATGGACGCGGGCACGGTGCGTGCGGTGGGCACCCATCGGGAACTGGTGGCCGGCGATCCGCTCTACGCGGAGCTGGCGGCCACGCAGTTCCTGGCGACGGCCGGCTGAGCGGCCCTGTGGTGGCCGGTCAGTCCTGGAGCCGGCGCAGGCGCTCGGTGTCGCAGGTGCGGGGGCAGGTGAGGCACGCCTCGGCCGGCCTGATCGTGTAGTAGAGGCAGCAGCCGGTCCGGGTGCGCGTGGTGTGACGCATGCCGTGGCGGTCCGTCAGGTACCGGAAGCCGGCGCCGCCGGGGTAGGGGGGCACCGCGACCGGCAGCACTTCGGTGGCGGCGCGAACGGCGTCACCCTCCTGGCCGAGCGTCCGGCCGAGGTACCAGATCCCGGAGACGAGGTCGTCGGCGACCATCCCCCACAGGGCTCGCCCGCGGCGTCGTACGAGAGGGCTCATGGCGGTCAGCAGCGGACCCATGTGGTCGGCGACGGCCGCGCGCAACTCGCCCGGCAGATCTGATTCATGAGGGGCGGTCAGCACTCCCGGAAGGGAGCCCAGGGGGTCACCGGCCAGGCAGGTGAGTTCCGTGCCGGGCGTGATCACGTACGTGGCCGAGGCGAGGTCGAGCCGGACGTCCTCGGGACGGATCCGCGGCACCCTGCGTTCGAGATACCAGGTTCCCGCCATCAGGAGCCCGAGGGACCAGGCGTAGTCGTGCAGGGCACGGGAGGCGGCGACGTCACGGCGTGCAACGGTCCCGTAGCGGTCGTGGATGCGGGCGGCCTCGGCGTCCACGAAGGCGTCGAGCACCCGCTGATCCGAGGTCAACTCGGCGGCTGTGGCTCCTTGTCCGGTGCGGTCGTCGCCCGGTTCCGCGACCCGTACGGTCAGGGCTTCGCAGACCTCGGCCAGGCGGCGGTAGACGCCGCCGAGGGCGTGCGCGACGGTGCCGGCCGACGGAGTCTTCAGAGCCATGGACATAGGTGCTCCAGCACGGGAAGTTCCAGGGAGAAGCCAGAAGGTGAGGCTTACCTTACTTCACACCAAGTGAAGCCGATCACGCGGGACGCCGAGCCGCGATCACGGAAGCCCCACGTCAGTGCGGCGACACGGCCGGTTTGAGAACTAAACCAAGGCTACCCTAAGCTCACGGCTTGTGACCGCGAACCGCCGGGACTCTCCACCCGCTAGCGGAAGTTGTTCCTCAGCCATGCGTCTGTACCTGCTCGCCCTGAACCCGACGGACTCCGTCACCGAGGGCTTCCTGCCCGCCGCCGCCCGACTCGGCCTGGACGTCACCGTCCTCACCGACCAGCCCGACACCCACCGCCGCACGTACCCGGACGTCGAGATCCTGGAGTGCGACGTCCGTGACTTCCGGACCGTGATCACCCGGATCTCCACGCATCACCGGCCCGACGCCGTCTTCACCAACAGCGACCACCTCCAGACCCAAGCCGCCCTGGCCGCCGCCTACTTCGGGCTCCCCGGCAAGGACTGGCAGGCCGCGCTACGCACCAAGGACAAGGCCGAGATGCGGCGCCGGCTCGCGGCTGTCGGCCTGGACACCGTGTGGTCGGCCGAGCTCGCCGAGCCCGTCGCGCTCGAAGCGCCCTACCCCTGCGTGGTCAAGCCGCGCGAGGGCGTGGCCAGCGAGGACGTCGTCCTCGTCGACGGCCCGGAAGAACTCGTGACGCGTTCCAAGGAGATCCTGGACCGGCGCCCGGGCACCGTACTGGTCGCCGAGGAGTACCTTCCCGGCGAGCTGTACACCCTGGAGACACTCGGTGACGGGACCGTCCGCCACGTCCTGGGCGGCTTCCACACCGAGCTCTCGCCGCCGCCGTACTTCATCGAGGAACGCCTCTCCTTCGTCCCCGCGCATCCCGAGCCGGTCCTCGCCCGGATCCTCGCCCGGCTAGACGCGCTCGGCGTCGGGTTCGGCGCCTGCCACACGGAGTTCGTGGTGCACGAGGGCCAGGCGCGGATCATCGAGGTCAACTACCGTGCCATCGGTGACCAGTGCGATCTGCTGCTGGCCCGCCTGCTGGAGATCCCGCTCTTCGAACACATCCTGCGCACCCACCTGGGCGAGCCGCTCCCCGCCGATCTGGGCGCCCGCCGGGACGGTGCCGCCCTCGTGGAGTACCCGTGCGCCGACCGCGCCGGGACACTCACCGACGCCCCGGACGCCACCGAAGTCACCGTGGACGGCGTCCATCTGACGTACCGTCCGCTGCGGTCGGTGGGTGAGCGGCACGACCTGTACCGCACCAACCGCGACTACCTGGGCGTGCTGAGGGCGACCGGCACCGACCAGCGCACGGTGGACCGGGTCTCGGCCGACTTCCTGGCCGCCCGGCGCTGGGAGATCCAACCGTGACCGCGCCGACCCCTCCGGACGCATGCGAGACGGAGCTGCTCGTCCGCGTTCTGAGCGCCCTGCTGCGCGAGAACGTGGTCGGCCTGCGCACCCGCAGCACGCTCGTGCAGCGACCCGACGGCCCCTGGCTGCGGCTGGCCGCCGACGGTGACGCCGTGCTCCTGCCCGTCGTCGAGGACGGCTACCAGTGCGAGTACGCCGCCCGGCTGCCCCTTCTCCTGCGCGAGTCGGACGGTGCCGAGCTGACCTCCTCCGGGGCCGTCCTCGCCGCTCTGCGCGCGCTGTCCGAACCCGAGGACCGCGACGGCTTCGACGCCTTGGCCGAGGAGTGCCGCCAGACGCTGGCCACCATGCGCCTGCACACCGCGACCCAGGCGGAGACCGCGCTGAGACTGACCGCCCGGCACGGAGACGACCCCGCGCGCTGGGCCGGGCCCGCGGGCGGCCTGGCGTACGACACGCTGGCCGCCCGGCTCGACCATCCGGTCTATCCGACCGCACGCGGCCGGTCGGGGCTCACCGAAGACCAACTACGGGCCCATGCCCCGGAGTTCCATCCACGCTTCGCGCTGCGCTGGCTCGCCCTCCCCCGGGACGCCGTCACCCTGACAGGCGAACTTCCCGAGTCCTGGCCCACGCCCGCGACGCTCGGTCTGCCCGAGGTGCGGCGCACGCACGTGGCCCTGCCCGTCCACCCGTTGACCGTCGGCGCCCCGCTCGACGACGCCCTGCGGGCCACCGGCCTCGCTCACACCGCACGGCTCGCGGACCGCCCCTGCCTGGACGTCGTACCGACCTTGTCGATGCGCACCGTGGCGACGGTCGCCGATCCGTCCCTGCACCTCAAACTCCCCCTCGTCACAGCGACGCTGGGCCTGCGCAACAAACGCTCCATCAAGCCGGGCACACTCGTCGACGGCGCTGCCGGCCAGCGGCTGCTGGAGGCGGTGATCGCCCGCGAGCCCCGCTTCCGGGAGACGATCCTGCACGCCGACGAGACCACCCACGCCCACGCCGGGCACGAACTGCTCGCCGTCCTGTGCCGCCGCTACCCGGCCGGCCTCGACGACGCTGTGGTGGTCCCGATGGCGGCGCTGCTCGCGGAGGCTCCCGGGGGCCGGCTGCTCGTCGACCATCTCGCCGACCGCTTCTACGGCGGCGACCCGCCGGCCCTGCTGGACGCCTGTCTCACACTGCTGTTCGACTGGCAGACCACGCTGTTCGGCCACGGCATCGCGCTGGAGTCGCACCAGCAGAACATTTCGCTGGTGCTGCGGCCCGGCAGTCTGCGGCTGCTGTTCAAGGACAACGACGGGCCGCGCCTGAACACCACGCGTCTGGGCGCCGCGCTCCCCGGAGAGTGGGGGTTCGACGACGGCCGGATCTTCGCCACGGGCGACGGGCCGGTCGCCGACCTGTTCGCCACGATCACCGTCCATCTGTGCGCGGGCGCCTACGCGTTCGGGCTCGCCCGGCACGGCCGCGCCCCGCTTTCCGCGCTGCTGGAGCTCGTCCGCGAGCGGCTTGCAGAAGCGGCCGGGCGGCTCGGCGGTGACGCCGGCGCCGTACTGCGCGCCCATGTCCTGGACGCGCCACGGCTGCCGGTGAAGGCGATGGTCACGGCCGGCACGCTGCTGGCCAAGGAGCGCTCGGGCGCGGCCGACATCAACAAGCACTACACGACCGGCCCCAACTACCTGCTGCGCGGCGGGGACACGGCATGAGTGCACTCGCGTCCCGCCTCGCGGTCACCGTGCCCCATCTCGCCGTCACCGCGCCCCTCCCCGTCGTCACCGCGCCCCATCTCGCCGTCACCGCGATTCCGCTCCCCGCACCTGACCTCCGCCCCCCGCTGGAGCCGCTGATGCCTTCGCTGACCGACTCGCCCAAGAGCACCCCGGCAGGCGCCCCCGCCGGACTGCCGACCGCCGACGAAGCGGTGGCCCACACGCTGCTCAACTGTCTGCTGCGCGAGGTGTCCGGGCCCGAGCACCAGACCGTCGTCACCGACGGCCGGCTGCTTCTGCGGCTCCCCCGGCGCGGGGTCCTGCTGCGCGTGTCCCTGCGCCGCACCTCGCTCCTCGGCGCGCACCGGTTCACCGGCCCGGTGAGCGAACAGTGCGAAGGCGGCTGGTCGGTGGTGGACTGGCGCCGCCTGGCCGAGTACACGCACGACGAGCTGTCGCTGCGCACCGGCGGGCACAACGAGGAGTTTCTGGAGCAGGTCGCCTCCAGCCACGGAGCCCTGTCGGCCTCGTTGGCCTCATTGGCCTCACCGGCCGCCCGGCGAACCCCGGGGACCGCCGAGGACCCGCTCTCCCCCCTGTCGGCCTACCTCTCCTCCGAGCAGTCCCTGCTCTTCGGGCATCGCTTCCACCCCACGCCCAAGGCCCGCACGGGCGACCCGCGTGCCTGGGCGGCGTACGCCCCGGAGACCGGCGGGACCTTCCCGTTGCGGCACCTTGCCGTCCGCGCCCACCTGATCGGCGAGGAGTACACCCACCCCTCGGCCGTCGCCCCGCTGGACGGACAGCGCACGGACCTCCCCGACGGCTACCGGCTGCTGCCCGCGCACCCGTGGCAGTACGAAACGCTGCGCGCGCACCCGGTGCTGCGCGTGGCACTCGACCGCGGCGACGTACTCGACCTCGGCACCGGCGGACAGCCCTTCGCCGCCACCGCATCGGTGCGCACCCTGTACGACGGCGAGACGTTCCTGAAGTTCAGCCTGAACGTGCGGATCACCAACTGCCTGCGCAAGAACAGCTCTTACGAGCTGTCCGGCGCGGTGGCCCTGACCCGGGCCCTGGGCCCGTCACTCGCCGGCCTGGCCCGCCGTTTCCCGGGCAGCGCGGTACTGCGTGAGCCCGCCTATCGCACGCTCGCCCTGCCCGGCGCCGACGGGAGACCGGACCGCGCGCTGTTCGAGGGCTTCGGTGTCATCGTCCGCGAGGGCCTGCCGCGGCGGCTCGCGCCGGGCACCACTCCCCTGCTGGCGGCCGCCGTCGCCGACGAGTACCCGACCGGTGCCGCCCACATCTCACGCCTTCTGCGCGACGCGGACGCACCCACCGCCCTCGACTGGTGGTCGGCTTACCTCGACCTGCTCCTGCCGCCCGTCCTGGCCGCCTATTTCGACCATGGCCTGGTCCTGGAACCCCACCTCCAGAACGTGCTGATCTGCGTCGACGGCGACGGCATGCCCGCCCAGGTCCTCTTCCGCGACCTGGAGGGCACCAAGCTGGTCCCCGAGCACCACGCCGACACCCTCTCCGCTCTGCCACCCGAGGTCGCGGGCCCGATGACGTACGACGCGCAGCGCGGCTGGGACCGCGTCGTGTACTGCCTGCTGGTCAACCACGTCGCCGAACTGCTCGCCGCCCTCGCCGACCTGCACCCGCACGCCGAGGCGGCCCTGTGGGCGCGGGTACGCGGCACACTCCGGACGTACGCCGGCCGGCACGGCTGCCCGCCTCGCCTGGCCGCCCTGCTCGCCGGCGTGCCGCTGCCCGCCAAGGCCAACCTGCTCACCCGCTGGGAGCGCAGGGCCGACCGCGAGGCCGGTTACGTCCGCCTGCCGTCCCCCCTCGCCAGGGATGTCCTGCGTGACGCGGCCGGCAGTGCCCGATGACCGGACCGACCTCCGCGGTACGTGACCGCGCGCTGTCGCTGTCCGTCGCCGAACTACCGGCGTATCTCTACGACTTGGCGGCGTTGCGCACCCACGTCACCGCCGTGCGGGACGCGCTGCCCGAGCGGGTCGAGCTGTACTACGCCGCCAAGGCCAACCCGGAGCCGCGGGTCCTCGCCGCCCTCGGTCCGTACGTCGACGGTTACGAGGTCTCCTCGGGCGGCGAACTCGCCCACGTCGCCCGGGCGGTGCCGGGCCGGCCGCTCGCCTTCGGCGGTCCCGGCAAGACGCAGGACGAGATGACGGCCGCGCTGGAACAGGGAGTCGAGCGCTTTCACGTCGAGAGCGAGCACGAGCTGCGCGTCCTGGCCGAGCTGGCGCGGCGCACTGTGCCGGGGCGCCGGGTGGCGGTGCTGCCGCGCGTGAACCTCCCCGTGGCCGACGGATCGCTCGCGGGCAGCTCCCTGGCGATGGGGGGCCGTCCGACCCCGTTCGGCCTGGATCCGGTCCGCGCGGAGGCGGTGGTCCGCGCGCTCACCGACGGTACGTTCCCCCATCTCGAACTGCGCGGCGTCCACGCCCACCTGGCCAGCGGGCTGGAGGCCGACCGGCAGCTGGCGGTGGCCGAGTCCGTCGTGGCCTGGGCGGCGGGCCTCGGGGTGCCGCTCGCCGAGGTGAACGTCGGCGGCGGCATGACCGTCGACTACGCCCACCCGGAACGCCGCTTCGACTGGACCGCCTACGGCAAGGGTCTCGCCGAACTTCTCGAAGGACACCCCCGGTTGACGCTGCGCATCGAGCCGGGACGTGCTCTGACGGCGTACTGCGGCTGGTACGCGACCGAGGTGCTGGACGTGAAGCGCAGTCACGGTGAGGAGTTCGCCGTCGTCCGTGGCGGCACCCATCATCTGCGGACCCCGGCGACCAAGGGCCACGACCAGCCCTGCTCCGTGCTGGAGGTGGACGCCTGGCCGCACCCCTGGCCGCGACCGGCGGCCGAAGGCGAGCGGATCACCCTGGCCGGGCAGCTGTGCACGCCGAAGGACGTCCTCGCCCGCCATGTGCCCGCACCCGGTGTGCGGGCCGGCGACCGGGTGCTGTTCTCGCTGGCGGGTGCCTACGCGTGGAACATCTCCCACCACGACTTCCTGATGCATCCCCGGCCGGGCTTCCATTTCCTCGACGCCTGACCCCCGGCCCGTGCCCACCCTTGAAGCACGGCCGAGGTGGTGGAGCTCGTGGACTCGGTTGAGCTGGGCCAGTTGCCCGGAGGTTCGCGGGGCCTCGGCCCGGTGACCGGCCGGGATGCCGCTCGCGGTGAGCGAGTCGAGCGCGGCGACCGGGTTCGGCTTGGCGGCGGCCGGGGCCACGGCGGCGTCCTCGAGCGGCGCGGCCAGGCCGGCGACACCGGCGCCGAGACCGACGGCGAGACCGACGGCGGCGACGATACGTCGTGTTGAGATCATGCTGTGAGCAACACCCGCGGGGCAGCCCCGGACAGGGACGGCCCGCGGCCCTCACGCGTCGGGCGGAGCGCCCCGCTGCGCTTGCCGACCCCGCCGGGGCGGAGGAGTCTCGGAGAAGGGGTCCTTCGCGGCCCGCTCCTCATCGGGCCGCGGCCCTCGAAGGAGGTCACCATGGGCACCGCGGCAAGCTCCGGCTTCAGCACCGAAACTCTGCGCCGGGGCATCGAAGGAAAAACTGCGGCGACTCTTCTGTCGCTCTACGCGGACGACGCGGAACTGCGTGTCGTGGACCGCAACACCCAGCCCAGTAATCCCAGGGTCCTGCACGGCCGTGACGAGATAGGCGAACTGCTCGACGACGTCTACAGCCGCGACATCAAGGCGCACAAGCTTGAGCAGTGCATCATGCAGGGAGACCGTGCCGCCTTCACCGAGTCCTGCCAGTACTCGGACGGGGTCCGCGTCTACGCCGAGTCGATGATCTCTCTGCGCGACGGGAAGATCACGGAACAGACCATGATCCAGGCATGGGACGAGTAGGGAGACAGTGGCCGAGGGTCCAGGTCACCTCCAGGTTGACCTGGACCTTTTCGGCGCAGGCGGCGATGGGACGCTCGCGTCCGGTCCCGTCTCGGCGGCGACGACCAGTTTTCGCAGCGGGCCGGCTGGTGTCCGCCTCTCTTCTGAGGTCAGTGCTGCGACGAGCGCGACCTCGCCCGCTTCCTCCGCCACGGCGTGGTCTTCGAAGGCGGCGTGCCCTTCCTCGGTGAGCGCGACGGTCACGCGCCACCGGTCGGTGGCTTGGTGTGTACGGGCGATGAGTCCGGCCTCCTCCAGCAGCTCGGGGTGTGACAGCGGGGTGGTGAGCCCATCCGGGCGCCGTACTCCATGACATGGCCCGCCTCGACGCCGTACTCGGGCTCGTCCTTGGTGAAAGTGGTCTCCGGGCCGAGGACGGCGCCGGTGGACGGTCCGTGATCAGCATCCGTTGGATGCCCGAGGCCTCGTTCTCGTACGCCTGGCCGCTCCGGCCGAGAGGGTCCGTCACCCGCCCGGCCGGCCGCAGCCCCTCGGCGTCGGCCGGGAGCCGTCCGCGCGCGCCGCGTACTCGCGGACGCCGAGGGTCCAGTGGCCGAGCAACGTCCCGACGGCGCCCAGCAGTTCGGGAGTGGTCAGCGGTGACCGGCTACTGGTGGCCGTTCGACGGGGAGGCCCGACTGCCGCCCCGGCTGTGGGACTTCCTGGAGGCGGGTCCGCCGCCGTCTTCGTCGGGCTGGGCAGCGCGACCGTGCCGGACCCGAGCGGCTGAGTACCGACATCCTGTGCGCCGGGCGCCGGGCGGGAGTGCGCGGGGTGATAGTGGAGTACGGAGCGGAGGGTGGCCGTCCGTTGTCACGCGGCGGCACCCTGATCAGGTGCCGGCCGGACACCGTCCCGGCGGCTGGAGGATCGCCAGCAGCTGCCGGACCAGTTCGTCGACGACCTCGTCCAGAATCGCGTCGACCCATCCGGAGTTCCAGTCGTGGAGCAGGCCGTTGACGCTGCCGATGAACGCCGTGGCCGCGATCCGGTAGTCCCCCGCGGCGCGGCCTCACCGCGCGCGACGGCCGCAGCCGCCTCGGCGCACACGAGCTCGACCCAGCGGGAACGGCGCGACAGGCGCTGTTCCTCCAGACGTGGGCTCACGCCGATGATCTCGACGAAGGTTGATACGGACGCGGCGCGGATCGCCGCGCGTAGGCCACCTTCTCGCCGGCCGGTCCCCGCTCGACCTTGAAGACGGTGCGGCATGGCCGCGCCGGCACGGGCAATGGATCAATGCTCAACCAACCCGGCCGCAGCACTCGCCGCGTCACCGGCGCAGACATAGAGTGACGTACATCACGCTCGCCCAATGTTTCCCACTCCTCCGCCCGCACGACCTCAGGAGGGCATATGACCCGCATCTCGGTGAAAGTGGACGGCACGACGTACGAGGACGACGTGGAACCGCGTCTCCTGCTCGTCCACTACCTGCGCGACCGCCTCGGCCTGACCGGCACCCCGATCGGCTGCGACACCTCGAACTGCGGGGCCTGCACGATCGAGCTGGACGGCGCCGCCGTCAAGAGCTGCACCGTGCTCGCCGTCCAGGCGGACGGGAGCGAGGTGACCACCGTCCAGGGGCTGGCCCGCGACGGCGAGTGGACGGGGCTGCAGCGGGCGTTCCACGAGCAGCACGCACTCCAGTGCGGTTTCTGCACCCCGGGGATGATCATGGCGGCGCGCGATCTGCTGCGCGAGCACCCCCACCCCACGCCGGACGAGGTACGGCAGGGCCTGGAGGGCAACCTCTGCCGCTGTACCGGCTACCAGAACATCGTGCGGGCCGTCCTGGCCGCCTCCGAACAGGAGGTCCCGGCATGACCGACCAGGCAGTGGGACCCGAGGTCGGCCGCGCCCGGCCCCGCAAGGAGGACGCCCGTCTGATCACCGGGCAGACCAACTGGACCGACAACATCAGTGTCAACGGACTGCTGCACCTGGCGATCCTGCGCAGCCCGATGGCTCACGCCCGCATCGACCGCGTCGACGTGTCAGCGGCGCTGGAACGCCCGGGCGTCATCGCCGCGTTCAGCGGACGGGACGTCGCGGAGGCGATGGGCTCGCTGCCCTGCGCCTGGCCCGTCGCCGAGGACACCGTGGTGCCGGACCACCCGCCGATCGCCGTCGACGAGGTGCGGTACGCGGGCGACCCGGTGGCCGTCGTCGTGGCCCGGGACCGGTACGCGGCCGCGGACGCGCTGGAGGCGATCGAGGTCGACTACACCCCGCTGCCGGCCGTCCTGGACATCGAGGCGGCGCTGGCCGAGGGCACACCGCTGGTCCACAGCGAGAAGGGCACCAACCGCTCGTACGACTACCACGCGACCAGCGGCGACTACGAGGCCGCGAAGGCCCGGGCCGATGTCGTCCTGACCCGCCGCTACTACCAGCAGCGCCTCATCCCGACCGCGCTGGAGCCGCGCGCCGTCGTGGTCACCCCGCTCGCGGCGTCCGGGGAGTTCACCCTCTACTCCTCCACCCAGGTCCCGCACGTGCTGCGGGTCCTGCTCGCCGTCACCACGGGCATCCCGGAGAACAAGATCCGCGTCGTCGCCCCCGACGTGGGCGGCGGATTCGGCTCCAAGCTCCAGGTGTACGGCGAGGAAGTGATCACGCTCGTGCTGGCCAAGCGCCTCGGCCGGCCGCTGAAGTGGACCGAGTCCCGCTCCGAGGCCAATGTCGCCACCCACCACGGCCGCAGCCAGGTCCAGGACATCGAGGTCGCCGTGCGCCGCGACGGCACCCTGCTGGGCCTGAAGGTCTCGCTGCTGGCCGACATGGGCGCCTATCTGATGCTGCTCAGCCCGGGGATCCCGATCCTCGGCGCCTCCATGTACCCGGCGATCTACAAGATGGGGGCCTACGACTTCTCCTGTACCGGCGTCTTCACCAACCGCACCCCGATCGACGCCTACCGCGGTGCGGGCCGCCCGGAGGCGACCTTCGCGATCGAACGGATCATGGACGATCTGGCGGCCGAACTCGGCATGGACCCCCTGGAGCTGCGGCGCCACAACTGGATCCGGCACGAGGAGTTCCCGTACACCACGATCGCGGGGCTCACGTACGACAGCGGCAACTACGAGGCCGCCACCGACAAGGCGCTCGCGCTGTTCGACTACGACAAGCTGCGCGCCGAACAGGCGGACCGCAACCACCGGGCAGACACCGTACGGCTCGGTATCGGCATCTCCACGTACACCGAGATGTGCGGCCTAGCACCGAGCCGCTGGCTGGGCGAGATGCGCTACGCGGCAGGCGGCTGGGAGGCGGCGACCGTCCGGGTGCTGCCCACCGGCAAGGTCGAGGTCATCACCGGAACCAGCCCGCACGGCCAGGGCCATGTGACCTCATGGAGCCAGATCGCCGCCGATGCCCTGGGTGTCCCGTTCGAGGACGTCGAGGTGATGCACGGTGACACCAGGCTGGCGACGCACGGCATGGACACCTACGGCTCGCGCTCGCTCGTCATCGGCGGTGTTGCCGTCCACGAGGCGGCGCGCAAGGTGGTGGCCAAGGCCCGCAAGGTCGCCGCACACATGCTGGAGGCGAACGAGGCGGACCTCGAGTTCGCGGACGGGGCCTTCTCCGTCAAGGGATCTCCCGAGGCGCGCAAGACCATCCAGGAGGTGGCCTTCGAGACGTTCACCTCGCACGACCTGCCCGACGGCCTCGAACCGTCGATCAACGCCGAGCACGTCCTCGACCCCGACACCTTCTCGTACCCGCACGGCACCCACCTGTGCGCGGCCGAGGTCGACACCGAGACGGGTGCGGTGCACATCCGGTCGTACGTGTGCGTCGACGACGTCGGCAAGGTGGTCAACCCACCGATCGTCGAGGGCCAGCTGCACGGCGGCATCGCCCAGGGCATCTCCCAGGCACTGTACGAGGAGGCTCTCTACGACGCGGAGGGCAACCTGGTCACCGGCACGCTGGCCGACTACTTGCTCCCGGCAGCACCTGACCTGCCCGAATTCGTCACCGACCGCACCGAGACACCGGCCACCTCCAACCCCCTGGGCGTGAAGGGGGTCGGCGAGACGGGGACGATCGCCTCGACACCCGCCGTGGTCAACGCGGTCGTGGACGCCCTGCGCCCCCTGGGCGTCAAGGACATGCGCATGCCCTGCACCCCCGAACGGGTCTGGCAGGCGCTTCGGTCCGTGAAGGAGGCGTCGGCATGATTCCCCCCGCATTCGACTACGCCCGTCCCAGCAGCGTCGACGAGGCGGTGCGCACGCTCGCCGACGCGGGCGAGGAGGCGAAGGTGCTGGCCGGCGGGCAGAGCCTGCTGCCGCTGATGAGGCTGCGGCTCGCCTTCCCCGAACTCGTCGTGGACGTCAACCGGATCCCCGAGCTGCGGGGCGTCCGGGAGGACGGCGACACGCTGGTCATCGGCGCGCTGACCACCCACCACGACGTCATCGCGGATCCGCTGGTCAGACGGCACGCGGGACTGCTCGCGGCCGCCACCTCCACGGTCGCGGACCCGGCCGTACGGCACCGGGGCACCCTCGGCGGCTCGCTCGCACACGCCGATCCGGCCGCGGACCTGCCCGCCGTCGTACTGGCACTGGACGGCGAGCTCATCGCGCAGGGGCCGGGAGGCAGGCGCACGATCGCGGCACGCGACTTCTTCGTCGACTTCCTGCAGAGCGCGCTGGCGCCCGACGAACTGCTGGTCGAGGTCCGGATCCCGAAGGCGGACGGCTGGGGCTTCCGGTACGAGAAGTTCCACCGGGTCGCCCAGGCCTATGCGATCGTCGGCGTGGCCGCGCTGGTGCGGCGCGACAACGGGCAGATCGCCGAGACACGCATCGGCCTGACCAACATGGGCGCAACGCCCCTGCGGGCCCCGGCCGCCGAACAGGCTCTGACCGGCGCCGGGGATCCGGACGCCGTGGCCCGTGCCACCGAATCGGCAGCCGAGGGCACCCAGCCCTCGCGGGACACCGCGGCCTCGCCCGAGTACCGGGCCCACCTGGCGCGGGTCCTCACCAAGCGGGCGGTCCTGGCCGCCGCCGGAATGGGGTGAGCGCCGATCACGCGGATGGACGGCCCGGAGCAGGTGCGGGCCCGCCTGGAGAAGACGGGGTACCTCGTCGACGACGGGCTGGCCATCGCCTGTTTCCTGGCCCTCAGGCTGCACCGGCCGATCTTCTGCGAGGGCGACGCGGGCGTGGGCAAGACCGCGCTCGCCTCCGCCCTCGCCGAGGCGCTCGGCGCTCCCCTCGTCAGGCTGCAGTGCTACGAGGGCATCGACGCCTCGCAGGCCCTGTACGACTGGGACTTCCCGCGGCAGCTGCTGCATCTGCGGGCCGCCGAGGCGGCCGGCGTGACCGATGCGGAACGGCTGGAGAGCGAGCTGTACGACCGCCGGTTCCTGATCGCCCGGCCGCTGCTTCAGGCACTGCAGACGCAGCCGTCGGTGCTGCTCGTCGACGAGATCGACCGGGCCGACGACGAGTTCGAGGCGTTCCTGCTGGAGCTGCTGTCGGAGTACACGGTCACCGTTCCGGAGCTCGGCACCCTGCGGGCCGAGGTGCCGCCGGTGGTCGTGCTCACCTCCAACCGGACCCGCGAGGTGCACGACGCGCTGAAGCGGCGCTGCCTGTACCACTGGTTCGACCACCCCGGCTTCGCCCGCGAACTCGCCATCGTACGAAGGAGGTTGCCGGCCGTGTCGGCCCGGCTGGCCGAGCAGGTGACCGCGCTGGTGCAGGCGCTGCGCGCGCAGGACCTGCTCAAGCCGCCGGGAGTAGCCGAGACGATCGACTGGGCGCAGGCGCTCGACGCGCTGGGGGCGAGCGAGGTGGACGCGGAACTGGCGGTGGCCACGCTGGGCTCGGTGCTCAAGTACCGCGAGGACGCCGAGCGGGCCCGGGGGCTCGACCTGGCGGCGGTGCTCGCGGCCCGAGGGGCGTGACCGGCATGCTCACCTCGGACGCCGCCTTCCTCGGCTTCGCCCGCGCCCTGCGCGCGGCAGGCGTCGACGCGAGCACCGAGCGCCTGCACTCCTTCCTGCGCGCCGTGGACATGCTGCGGCCGAGGATGCGCGCGGACGTGTACTGGGCGGGCCGCCTGACGCTGTGCGGCAGCCGGGACGACCTGGAACGCTACGAGCGGGTGTTCGCCGCCTACTTCGGCTCCGGTCCGTCCTCGGACCGCCCGCGCCATGCCACTCCCCCGCCGCGCCTCCGGCTCGTCGTACGGGACACACCCCCCGGCACCCGTACCCCCCGGGACAGCGAGCAGCAGGTTCCGCCCGCCGCCGCGCTGGCCAGCTCCACCGAGGTCCTGCGCCACCGTGACGTCGCCGCCCTGGACGCGGCCGAGCGCGCACAACTGCGGCGGCTGCTGGCCGCGTTCACGCTGCCCGGCCGGACGAGGCGTACCGCGCGGCGCCGGCCCTCCCGCCGCGGTGACGTGGACCCCCGTCGCACGGTGCGCGAGATGCTGCGGCGCGGCGGGGAGCCCGCCCGGCTGCTCCGCCACGACCGGGCGGAGCGGCCGCGGCGCGTCGTCCTGCTGGTGGACGTCAGCGGCTCCATGGCACCGTACGCCGACGCCCTGCTGAGGTTCGCGCACGCCGCCGCACGCGGGTACCCCACAGAGGTGTTCACGATCGGCACCCGGCTGACCCGGGTGACCAGGGAACTGTCGCACCGCGACCCGGATCTTGCGATGGCCGCGGTCGCCGCGGCGGTGCCGGACTGGAGCGGGGGTACCCGGCTCGGTGAGCTGCTGCGGGAGTTCCTGAACCGGTGGGGGCAGCGGGGCATGGCGCGCGGCGCGGTCGTGGTGGTGCTCTCCGACGGCTGGGAGCGCGGTGACCCGGAGCTGCTCGCGGCCCAGATGCGCCGTCTGCACCGGCTGGCGCACCGGGTGATCTGGGCGAATCCGCGCAAGGCGCGCCCGGGTTACGCGCCCCTGGCCGCCGGGATGGCGGCGGCCCTGCCGAGCGTGGACGCCTTCGTCGAGGGGCACAGCCTGGCCGCGCTGGAGCGTCTGGCGGCGGTGGTGCGAGGGACCCCTGCGGGAAGGGGAGCCCCCCGCGGGAAAGGAGCGGATGGTGCGTGAGATTCTCCCGGTGCTGAGCGGCTGGTACACCGCCCGGGCACCGTTCGGGCTCGCCACGGTCGTCGCGGTCAGCCGCAGCGCGCCGCGCGATCCCGGCGCCGCGATGGCCGTGGGGCCGGACGACGAGGTCGTCGGCAGCGTCTCCGGCGGCTGCGTGGAGGGCGCTGTTTTCGAGCTGGCCCAGGAGGTCGTCGCAAGCGGGGAGGCCCGCCTGGAGACCTTCGGGTACAGCGACGAGGACGCGTTCGCGGTCGGGCTCACCTGCGGCGGCGAGATCACGGTCCTGGTACGGCCCGTCACACCCGGCCAGGACCCGTCGTTCGGCGCGGTCGCGGAGTCGGTCGGCGCCGGCCGCCCGGTGACCGTCGCCACCGTGACCGACGGGCCCGCCCCGCGCGGGGCCACCCTCGCCGTCTGGCCGGACCGGGTCTCCGGGACGCTCGGCGCGAGCGGCCTGGACGTGGCGGTGACCGCCGACGCGCGCGGCGAACTCGCCCTCGGCGCCACGGGCGTACGCCACTACGGGGCGCACGGCGAGCGGCGCGAGGACGCCGTCTCCGTGTTCCTGCACTCCTTCGCCCCGCCGCCGCGCATGCTGGTGTTCGGCGCGATCGACTACGCGGCCGCCGTCGCCCGCATCGGCGACTTCCTCGGTTACCGGGTCACCGTCTGCGACGCCCGGCCCGTCTTCGCCACGCCCAAGCGGTTCCCGCCGGGCGTCGAGGTGGTCGTGGACTGGCCGCACCGCTATCTGCACGGCACGGACACCGACGAACGCACGGTGATCTGCGTCCTCACCCACGACCCGAAGTTCGACGTGCCGCTGCTCCAGGAGGCCCTGCGCCGGCCGGCCGCCTACATCGGGGCGATGGGCAGCCGCCGCACCGACGACGACCGTACAAAGCGGCTGGTGGAGGCCGGTCTGACGGACCGCGAGCTGTCCCGGCTGCGCTCGCCGGTCGGGCTCGATCTCGGGGCCCGTACACCCGAGGAGGTCGCCGTGTCCGTGGCCGCCGAGATCGTCGCGCTGCGCTGGGGCGGCAGCGGCGCCCCGCTGACGGCGACGGCGGGCGCGATCCACCCGTCCACCCCGCTGTGAGGAGGAAGCCATGGAACTGCACCACGAGTTCACCGTGCCCGTCCCGGTCCAGGACGCCTGGCGGACGCTCCTCGACATCGAACGGATCGCCCCCTGTCTGCCCGGGGCGAGTGTCGAGGACTACGACGGCAAGACGGTGGCCGGCTCGGTTAAGGTCAGACTGGGCCCGATCACCGTCGCCTACAAGGGCACCGCCGTCTTCGAGGAGCAGGACGAGACGGCGCACCGGATGGTGCTCATCGCGAGCGGCCGGGAGACCCGGGGTCAGGGCACCGCGCGGGCCACGGTCACCGGCACGCTCAGCGAGCAGGACGGCGGTACGGCTGTGGCGGTGCGGACCGATCTGACGGTGACCGGGCGCCCCGCGCAGTTCGGACGGGGGCTGCTGGCGGAGGTGGGCGACCGGCTGGTGGGGCAGTTCGCCGCGTGCCTGTCCGAGAAGCTGACCGAGCCGGATGCGCCCGCGGCAAGGGATGCGGCGACGGAGGAGGGCTGGGAGGAGAACGAGCCGCTCGACCTGCTGCGCACGGCGGGGGTGCCCGTCGCCGTGCGGGCCGCGGTCGCGCTGGCGGCCGTCACCGGCCTGGTGGCGCTGGTCATGGCCCTCGTACGACGCCGACGGCGGCGCTGAGCCGGGCGGCGCCGCCGGGTCATGCCGGAAGCAGGGTGCTCGCCCCTCGCGACCGGCTCGGAGAGGGCAGCGGCAGCCGCAGGGCGAGACACCGGCCGGACGGACAGTTCGTCCCCAGGTGGCGGCCCGCAGCATCACGGTCCCGCCGTACGGCGGCGAGACCCGGTTCGGACGAATTGAGGAGTGTGGAACCCGTGCCCGCGGGGTAGTCGCCGCACGACGGGGAAAGCATGCATGTCTTCCCCCAAGTACCTCCGACCGGAAGGAGGTCCATGACAGCGCACTCACGCAGCGCCCGGGCCGCTTCCCCGAAGACGGAGCGGCCCGGATCTTGTTGAGTCACCCCCGCCCGCCGCGGCACGCGGAGAGCGGATGGCCCGAAACAGGCGCTACCGCTGAGGCAGGCGGTGCAGCAGTACGTCCGTGAGCCGGCCGTGGGCCGCGGTCGCCGTGAGGTATGTGCAGTGGGGCTGGCGCCGGCGGTCCGTCGGGGAGCCCGGGTTGAGCAGGCGTAGGCCGCCTGGCGCGGTGGTGTCCCACGGGATGTGACTGTGACCGAACACGAGCACGTCGAGGTCGGGGAAGCGGGCGGCGCAGCGCGCCTCCCGGCCCTGCGCGGGGCCCGTCTCATGGACGACCCCGAAGCGCAGGCCCTCCAACTCGGCGTACGCGACCTCGGGAAGGCGGGCGCGCAGTTGCGGCCCGTCGTTGTTGCCGTACACGCCGACCAGCCGTCGGCTGCGGCTCTCCAGCAGGTCGAGGGTGTCGGTGTCGACCCAGTCCCCGGCGTGGAACACAACCTCGGCGCCCGGAAGTTCGTCTAGCAGTTGCGGGGGCAGCTTCTTGGCGCGCTTGGGAAGATGGGTGTCCGACATGAGAAGGAGGCGCACGTCGTCAGCCTAGAGGCGGACCGGCGACTACCTGCTGCCCCACGGGTCACTCGTACGGTCGAACCTGCGAGAGGGCGCCGCCAGGTAAGGAGGGCGCGAGGGTGAAAGCCCTGGAACTGCTGGCCAAGACGCACGGCTGACGCTGCAGCGGAACCGTCGCGACCGGTGGTTGAGTGGAAGACAACACAACCGACGGGGTTAGCATCTGGCCACCCGCACCAGTCGCATCACCCACGGCAAGCCACCCAAGGGGGCCCGGAGCTCAATGCCGGTCAAGGTCAGCGTCATCGTTCCCGTGTACAACCCGGGAACCTACATCGAGGACTGCATCACCTCGCTGCTGAGGCAGTCGCTGCCCCCCGATGAGTACGAAGTGATTTTCGTCGACGACGGCTCCACCGACGGCACCCCCGCCCGGCTCGACGCGCTCGCCGCGGAGGAGCCCCGCGTGACGGTCGTGCACCAGGAGAACTCCGGCTGGTCGGGCAAGCCGCGCAACGTCGGTATCGCCGCCGCCCAGGGCGAGTACGTCATGTTCGTCGACAACGACGACTACCTCGGCGACGAGGCACTGGAGCGGATGTACGACTACGGGGTGGCCAACGGGGCCGACGTGGTCGTGGGCAAGATGGCAGGCCGGGGCCGGCCCGTGCCCGTGGAGCTCTTCCGCCGCAACCACCCGCACGCCACCGTCGAGAACGCCCCGCTCATCGACAGCCTCACCCCGCACAAGATGTTCCGCCGGGAGTTCCTCGACAAGATCGAGCTGCGCTTCCCCGAGGGCCGGCGGCGTCTGGAGGACCACGTCTTCGTCACGGAGGCGTATCTGCGCGCGGACGGCGTCTCGGTGCTCAGCGACTACGTGTGCTACTACCACGTCAAGCGCGACGACGCCGGCAACGCGGGCTTCCAGCGCTTCGACCCGGTCGGGTACTTCAAGAACCTCCGCGAGGCCCTCGACGTCGTCGAGCAGTACACCCAGCCGGGGCCGCTGCGCGACCGTCTCTTCCGGCGCTGGCTGCGCAACGAGATGGTCGAGCGGATGCGCGGCCGGCGCTTCCTCGCCCTGCCCGACGACGGCTACCGCAGACAGATGTTCGAGGAGATCCGCGACGTCGTCGTCGAGCGGTTCGGTCCCGGTGTCGCGGCCGGACTCCAGCCGACGCAGCAGGTCGTCGCCGCGCTGGTCGCCGCCGGCCGGTTCGACGACCTCGTGGGCTTCGCCGAGTGGGAGGCCGCCGTCAAGCCGACCGCGGCTCCGCACGACGTGCAGTGGCACGAGGGCTCACTGCGGATCGGACTCTCCGCCGAGTTCGTGGCCGGCAGGGAGCCGATGACCTTTCCCGCCGACGGGGTCGCCACCCCGCTGAACGGCGCGCCCAAGGACATCGACGCGGCGATCGCCTGGGTGGGCGCCGACACCGTCGCCAAGTTCGACAAGGCCACGGTGGACCTGCTGCTGCGGGAGCGCTCCAGCGCCGCGCAGTACTTCCAGCCCGTGGAGTTCACCCGGGACACCGTCCCGGCCGGGGACGACGGGCGCGTCCGCCTGGTGCTGCACGCGACCGCCGCCGTCGACGCCGCAGGCGCGGCCGCCGGCGCCCCTCTGGGCGCCGGCCTGTGGGACGCCTTCGTCCGCGTCAAGCTGGGCGGCTGGACCAAGGAGTGCCGGCTGGGGCCGGTACCCCGTGCCGGCCGGACGGCCGCGCCCGCCGGTGTCGTCGGCGAACGCATGGTCCTGCCGTACTGGACGTACCCGCAGGGCAACTTCGCCCTGGACGTCGACCGCGCGAGCAAGCGCCTCGGCCTGGCTCGCCTGACCCCCGACGAGGTCACCGTGTCCGACGGGCGGCTGCACGCTCCGCTGCCGCTGCACACCCCCGGCGACACCAAGGTGCTGGTGCGTTTCACCGCGCAGACTGCCCTGGAGGTGCCCGGCACCCTCTCCCCCGCCCCTGACGGCTCCGGGGCCCTGCTGGAGGCCGAGCTGCCGCTCGGGGGCCTGCGGGGCGCCACATGGCGGGTCGCGCTGAGCCCGGCCTCCGTCGCGGACGAGCCGCGCTTCCTGGCTCTGCCGATCGTCCTGCGCGTCAGGGCGGGCCGGGTGCAGGTGACACGGGCTCCCCGGGCCGGGCTCCTGCGCCGGCTGGCGCGACGGGCCCGGCGCACGCTCAGCGGGATCCTGTGGAAGACGGCAACCGGTCTCAAGACGCGAAGGGCGTGACGGAGTGCGATCACTGGGAATCGAGGGTGCCTGGGTGCTGGAGCCCAAGGTCTTCCCGGACGAGCGGGGCACCTTCCACGAGTGGTACCGCGGGGAGGAGTTCCGCGAGGCGACCGGCTACGACCTGGATCTGGCGCAGGCCAACTGCTCGGTCTCGCGCCGGGGCGTCCTGCGCGGGGTGCACTTCTCCGACGTACCCCCCGGCCAGGCCAAGTACGTCACCTGTGTGCGCGGTGCCGTCCTCGACGTGGTGGTCGACCTGCGCGTCGGATCCCCCACGTTCGCGCAGTGGGAGGCCGTGCGGCTCGACGACGACACGCGGCACGCCGTGTTCCTCGCGGAGGGCCTCGGGCACGCCTTCATGGCCCTCACCGACGACGCGACCGTGGTGTACCTGTGCTCCACCGGCTACGCGCCGAATCGTGAGCACGGAGTGAACCCGCTGGATCCGCAGCTCGCGCTTCCCTGGCCTGAGGGCATCGAGCCGCTGCTGTCGCCGAAGGACGCCGAGGCCCCGTCGCTGGCCGAGGCGGAGCGGTCCGGTCTGCTCCCCGCATATACGGACTGCTCCGCCTACTACGAGCGGCTGCGGGGCCTCAGCGGCTGACGTCGCTCAGCTGCTGCAGGCTCCGGCGCAGCGGCTCCCAGCCGCGGGACCGCTTGGTCCCGCGGTTGCGGGAGCGCACCAGCGGCGTCCAGAAACCCGCGTTCAGCAGCGTCTCCGGCTTGATCGCCGACGCCCGCTCCAGGACCGTCTCGGGCACCTTCTGCGGGTCGGGGACCTCGTACTCGGCGATGATCTCGTCGTACTTGTCCTTGAGGACCGTGTTGGACGGGTCCGCGCCGAAGACCACGAGCTGCCCGGTGGGCTGGGTGTCCACCAGGACCGTCACCAGGTCCGGACGGTGGCGGTTCAGGATCTCGATGAGCTTGTAGACGTCGCCGGTCCAGGCACCGGTGTGCCGGTCGCGGGCCGCCTCGTCCACGTTGCGCGGCAGCATGTCGTCGAAGACGATCACGCTGGCCCAGTCCGAGTGCTGCTCGATGTTGATGAAGTCGCGCAGCGCGTACTCGAACAGGTGCATGCCGTCGATGAACGACAGGTCGAGGGTGGTACGGCGCCAGTAGCCGAGCGGGCTGCGGCCCCGGCGCAGGTTGCGCAGGGGGTGGCGGCCGCCCTTGAGGTGGCCCAGCGGATTGCCGCGGGCGAAGAAGTCGTCGCTGGTGGCCTTGGCCAGATGGACGTCGCAGCGGATCTCCGTGACCACCTTGAACGCGGGGTCGATCGCGATGCTGGGCACCCGGGAGAGCGTCAGGCTGCGGCCGTCGTTGACGCCGATCTCCAGGTAGTTGCGGTTCGCGCTGGCCTTGTGGAGCCCCCGCAGGAACTCATGGCGTTTCACTGGGCAATCTCCTTGCGGATGTGAGGCAGTGCTTCGTGCAGGGCGGCCCGCCAGTCCCGCGGCGGGGCCATGCCGGCCTCCCGCCACCGGTCGTGCCCGAGGGCGCTGTAGGCGGGGCGCGGAGCGGGCCGGGGGAAGGCCTCGCTGCTGGTGGGGCGGACCCGGTCCGGGTCGGCGCCGACGAGCCGGAACACCTCCCGGGCCAGTTCGTACCAGCTGGCCTCGCCCGAACTGGTGGCGTGGAAGATGCCGTGCGCGCCGTCGTCGCGGCCGAGCTGCGCGCCGAGGACCGCGATCCGTTCGGCGACGTCGACGCTCCAGGTCGGCTGTCCGCGCTGGTCGTCGACCACGTCGAGGGTGTCCCGGCGGGTCTCGAGCTCGAGCATCGTACGGACGAAACTACGGCCGTGGACCCCGTAGAGCCAGGCCGTACGCACGACGGCGCTCGCGGCGGGGAGCTCCTCGAGGACGGCCCGCTCGCCGGCGAGCTTGGTACGGCCGTACGCGGTGCGCGGGGCCGTGGGGTGGTCCTCCGGGTAAGGAGTGCCGCGGGCCGCGCCGTCGAAGACGTAGTCGGTGGAGACATGGACGAGACGCGCGTCGTGCCCGGCGCAGGAGCGGGCGAGCAGCCGCGGGCCCTCGCCGTTGATCCGCAGCGCCCGCTCCTCGTCCTGCTCCGCGTCGTCGACGGCGGTGTACGCGGCGCAGTTGACCACCACGTCGGGACGGTGCTCGGCGAACGCACGCGCGACACTCTCGGGCCGTGTGATGTCCAGGGCGGCGTGGTCCAGGGCCGCGACCTGCTCGCCACGCCCTCGCAGCTCCTCGACCACGTCCCGGCCGAGCATCCCGCCCGCGCCGGTGACCAGCCACCTCATGCGTGCTCCCCGCTGACGCGCCGCTTGAGCGGCTCCCACCACTCGCGGTTGTCCCGGTACCAGGCGACGGTGTCGGCGAGGCCGGCCCGGAACTCGTGGCGCGGACGGTAGCCGAGTTCGGTGCGGGCCTTGCTCCAGTCGACGGAGTAGCGCAGGTCGTGACCCTTGCGGTCCTCGACGTAGTCCACCCGGTCCCAGTCCGCTCCGCAGGCCTCGAGGAGCAGGCCGGTGAGTTCCCTGTTGCTCAGCTCGGTGCCGCCGCCGATGTTGTACACCTCGCCGGGACGCCCCTTGGTGCGCACGAGGTCGACTCCCCGGCAGTGGTCCTCGACGTGCAGCCAGTCACGGACGTTGAGGCCCTCCCCGTAGAGCGGGACGTTCTTCCCGTCGAGGAGGTTGCTGATGAACAGCGGGATGACCTTTTCCGGGAACTGGTGCGGGCCATAGTTGTTGGAGCAGCGGGTGACCCGGACGTCCAGGCCGTGGGTGCGATGGTAGGCCAGGGCGAGCAGGTCGGACGAGGCCTTGGAGGCGGAGTACGGGGAGTTGGGCTGCAGCGGGTGATCCTCCGGCCACGACCCCTCGTCGATGGAACCGTAGACCTCGTCGGTGGAGACGTGCACGAACGGCCCGACGCCGTGGCGCAGCGCCGAGTCCAGCAGCGTCTGGGTGCCCAGGACGTTGGTGCGCACGAAGTCGGCGGCGCCGGTGATCGAGCGGTCCACGTGGGACTCCGCGGCGAAGTGCACGACCTGGTCCGCCGCGGCCGTCAGCTTGTCGACCAGTTCGGCGTCACAGATGTCGCCCTGTACGAACTCCAGCCGGGGATGGTCGAGTTCGAGGTTGTCCAGGGTGCCGGCGTAGGTCAGCTTGTCCAGCACCGTGATGTGCGGGGCGTCCGGTGCGTCCGAGTCGAGCAGGGTACGGACGTAACGGGAGCCGATGAACCCGGCGGCGCCGGTGACGAGGAGATTCATGAATGGATCTGCACCTTGCTGTGGTCTCCGAGAACGAGGCGGTGGGCACTGGGCACACTGGGTGCCGGGGTGACTTCTACGTGCCTGCCGATCAGTGAGGACTCGATCCTGCCCACCCCGTCGATCGAGGAGTCCCGCAGCACGATGGAGAACTCCAGCTCGCTGTCGGTGATCCGGCAGTTCTCCGCGACGGAGGTGAAGGGGCCGACGTAGGAGTCGCTGACCACGGTTCCGGAGCCGATGACGACGGGGCCGACGATGCGCGAGTTCACGATGCGCGCGCCCTTCTCGACCACCACCCGTCCGATGGTCTCCGACGCCTCGTCAACCTCGCCGTCGAGACGCGCATCCAGGGTCTCCAGGACGGTCCGGTTCACCTCAAGCATGTCGACGACGTTCCCGGTGTCCTTCCAGTAGCCCTTGATGACCGTGGAGCGGACGTCGGCGTCGATGTCGATCAGCTGCTGGATGGCGTGGGTGATCTCCAACTCGCCCCGCCAGGACGGCCTGATGGCGCGTACCGCCTCGTGGATCGCGGGCGTGAACAGGTATACTCCGACCAGGGCGAGGTCGCTCTTGGGATGCTCCGGCTTCTCCTCAAGCGAGACGACCTGCCCGCCCTCGTCGAGTTCGGCGACACCGAAGGAGCGGGGGTCGGGCACACGGGTGAGCAGGATCTGGGCGTCGGGCCGGTTCCTGCGGAACTCGTCGACCAGGTCGGAGATGCCGCCGACGATGAAGTTGTCGCCCAGGTACATCACGAAGTCGTCGTCGCCGAGCCAGTCCCGTGCGATGAGCACGGCGTGAGCGAGGCCGAGGGGCCGCTCCTGGGGAATGTAGGTGACTTTCAGACCGAACGCCGATCCGTCGCCCACCGCCTCCTCGATCTCGGCGGCGGTGTCGCCGACGATCACACCGACTTCGGTGATACCCGCCGCGGCGATGGATTCCAGGCCGTAGAACAGAACGGCCTTGTTGGCCACGGGTACAAGTTGCTTCGCAGAGGTGTGTGTGATCGGCCTCAACCGCGTACCTGCACCACCTGACAGCACGAGAGCCTTCATCTGCGTCACCTTAGCCCGTCTCGGGCGCAACGGGGGGTTTCACACGTGCGGCTTGTTTCGCTGCCGCCGGCGGGGCGGCGGCCTGGGGACTGGTCAGTCCTCACCTCGGACGATGTTCCACTCCGGACCCGATTCAGTCGTACGAGGGACACGCTCGTCATCGACGGCCGGGAGACAGGTCCGCAGGACGCCCTTGCCGCGCAGGCGACGGGCCCTGGACCAGCCCGTCTCGGGCCGGCGGGCGACAGGTTTCTCACTGGTCTGCGAGGTCACGACGCTTCATCTTCCTTCTGCGTCCGGTCCTGCCTCCGGCCCGCTGCCGGGCTGCGGGGCAACTTCTACACGTGCTGTCCGCCCGGGTCCCCAGCAACGCCCCGGGCAAACGCGCAGCCGGCGCCGGCCACGAGGAGACCGCCCGTCACGGGCCCGAACTCGCCCGTCCGGGGCCCCAGTTCGTAAAGGCCCGCGTCATGAGTCCAGCGCGATCTCGCTCCATACCTGCTTGCCACCGCTGACGGGCAGCGTCCCCCACGTCACCGACATGGCCTCGACAAGGAGGATGCCGCGGCCGCCGGTGGCGTCCCAGCCCAGGCTGGTCGGCTTGACGGGCGTGCGGGGCGAGGAGTCGGCGACGGCGACGCGCATCCGGCTGTGGACGAGGGTGAGGCCGCGGCGGACCCTGCCGTCGGTGTGCACGAGAGCGTCGGTGACGGGCTCGGAGACGACGAGCGGTCGGCCTGCACCGCAACCCCAAGCGGCGGGCCGCCGTCCGTCTCGGGGACCTCCGTGCCGCCGTCCGGGTGACGCAGCACCGGCGGCAGGTGCCCGGCCCGCACGTACCAGGCGGAGCCCTCCTCCATGTCCATGTCGACATAGCAGCAGGTCGGCGCCCTCACTGACCACGACCGCCGGCGCCCTCACTGACCACGACCGCCATTACAGCGCTTACGGGTCAGCCGCGCAGCCCCTGTGACCGTTCCGTGGGGTCCGTGCCGGGCCCGCGCTCGAAACCGGCCGGACACGGCTTCGCGCCGCCGCGAGCCTAGGCTGCGGGGGCATGTGCTGGGGGCACATGGGTACACGAAACACCTCGTCGCAGCGCGGCGCTCCTGTGCCGCTCGCGAGCCGGTTCGGTGCGCTCCGGCTCTCTCGCCGTGCGCGGCGAGCCGCCAAGAGGGAGATTTGTCCCTGGAACCCGTCGCGCGGCCGTGCGAGGAGGTGGTCGGCGTGACCGACGGGCAGGCACCGGCAGCCGCCCGGACGCGGGTCGGCCGGCCGCTGCTGTCTCTGGCGCTGGCCTCGATGATGGAGGAGGTCCACGCGCACTCGGGCGCGGTGTACCTGCTGGCGGCCGAGGAGCCCGTGCTGGAGATGGCGGTGATGGCCGGGCTGCCCCGGGCGTTCGCGGCGCCCTGGGAGCGGGTGGGACTGAGCGCGCCGATCCCGGTGGCCGACGCGGTGCGCGAGCGGCAGCTGGTCTGGGTCGGCGGCGAGGAGGACATGGCGGCCCGCTATCCGCGGATCGCCGTGGTGCTGCCCTATCCCTTCGCGCTGGCCGCGCTGCCGGTCGCGACCGAGTCCACCGCGTACGGCGCGATCTTCGTGACCTGGCCGGGCACCCATCCCCCGGAGCTGTCCGACCGGGAGCGTGACCATCTGACCGCGGCCTGCGACCGGCTCGCGAAACGGCTGGAGCGCGCGCTGGAGGAGAGCCGCCCACTGCCTCCCGAGCCCGATCTCATCGGCGGGTCGCCGCTGGGGGGCGTGGCCGGCACGCTGGGCACGGTGGAGGCGGCGCGGATGGTGGCGCGGCTGCCGTACGGACTGTGCTCACTCGATCTGCACGGCCGGATCAGCTTCGCCAACGCGGCCGCGGCCGAGCTGATCGGCGTCCCGGCCAGCAAGCTGCTCGGCACCCCGCTGTGGGCGGCGGTCCCCTGGCTCAACGACCCCGCGTACGAGGACCGCTACCGGGCCGCGCTGATCAGCCAGCACACCACGTCGTTCGTGGCGCTGCGCCCGCCCGGCGAGTGGCTGTCGTTCCGCCTGTATCCGAGTACGACCGGGCTCAGCGTGCGCATCAGCAGGGCCCGGGCCGTCGCGGAGATGAACCGGGCGGGGCCGCAGCCCGGCGACTTCCGTCCGCGGCTGGTCACCATCTCCCAGGTGCTGAGTCTGGCCGGTGCGCTGACCGAGGCGGCGGGGGTGCAGGACGTGGTGCAGCTGGTCGCGGACGAGATCGTCCCGGCCGTGGGCAGCCAGGCGCTGGTCGTCTTCGGATCCGAGGCGGGCCGGCTGCATGTACTGGGGCACCGGGGATATCCGGACGCGCACGCCGTGGAGCGATTCGACGGGCTGCCGCTGACCGAGCAGACTCCGGGCACGCAGGTACTCAAGACCGGGGTGCCCGCGTTCTTCGACTCCCGCCAGCAGCTGGAACACCTGTATCCGGTGCGTCAGGAGACCCCGGACGGCTTCGCGGCCTGGGCCTTTCTGCCGCTGATCGCCTCCGGCCGCCCGGTGGGGACGTGTGTGCTCGCCTACGCCGAGCCACACCACTTCCCCGCGGACGAGCGGGCCGTGCTGACCAGCCTCGGCGGACTGATCGCCCAGGCTCTGGAGCGAGCCCTGCTCTACGACGCCAAGCACCAGATGGCACACGGCTTGCAGGCGGCCCTGCTGCCGCACTCCCTCCCGTCCCTGCCCGGGATCGAAGCGGCCGCCCGCTATCTCCCCGCCATGCAGGGCATGGACATCGGCGGTGACTTCTACGACCTGGTGCCGACACACGGCGTGGCGGCGGCCGCGGTGATCGGCGACGTGCAGGGGCACAACGTGACCGCGGCCGGGCTGATGGGGCAGATCCGTACCGCTGTCCGCGCGTACACGACCGTCGGCCAGGCCCCCGGGGACGTCATGCGCAGCACCAACCGGATGCTCATCGACCTCGGTTCCGACATGTTCGCCAGCTGCCTGTATCTGCGGATCGATCCGGCGCGCGGGCGGGCCGTGATGGCGCGGGCGGGTCATCCGCCGCCGCTGCTCAGACGGCCGGACGGCCGGGTGCGGGTGCTCGACCTCGCCGGCGGCCCGCTGCTCGGCATCGACGGCTCGGCCCCGTATCCGACGACGGAGGTCGACCTCGCCCCGGGCTCGGTGCTCATCCTCTACACCGACGGACTGATCGAGGCGCCGGGCGTGGACATCGAGGACGCGCTCGCCGACCTCGGGCAGCTGCTCAGCGAGGCCGGGCAGCAGCCGCTGGAGGAGCTGGCCGACTTCATCGTCCGGCACAGCGTGGCCACACGGGAACGGCTCGACGACGTCGCGCTGCTGCTCCTGCGGGCCGGGCCGGAGGACTGACGCGGCTGCCGCCCGGGACGCGCCGACGGTCCGGCCCTCCCGCCGGAGGGCCGGACCTGAATGGGGTTCAGACCGATGCCGAAGGGTGGTGCCGCCGGGTCAGTGCGTCTGCGTCAGCCCGGAGTCGTCACCGGCGCCGGCCTCCTCGCCGCCGGCCTCTTCACCTCCGACTTCCTCGCCACCGACTTCCTGACCGCCGGCCTCTTCACCGCCGACTTCCTCGCCACCGACTTCCTGACCGCCGGCCTCTTCACCGCCGACTTCCTCGCCACCGGCCTCTTCACCACCGACTTCCTCACCGCCGACCTCTTCACCACCGACTTCCTCGCCGCCGGCTTCCTCGCCGCCCGACTGGTCGCCCGCGCCGCCGGCCGCGTCGCCCGCGCCGAGCGTGGCGCCGACCGCCTCAAGGGCGGTGGTGACCGGCTGGAAGAAGGTCTCGCCGCCGGCCGTGCAGTCACCGCTGCCGCCCGAGGTCAGGCCGATGGCGCTGCCGTCCTGGGTGAACAGCGAGCCACCGCTGTCGCCGGGCTCTGCGCACACGTCGGTCTGGATGAGACCGGTGACGGTGCCCTCCGGGTAGTTCACGGTGGCGTCGAGTCCGAGGACCTGACCATCGTTCAGACCGGTGGTGCTGCCCATCCGGAAGACCTGTGAGCCGACCGTGGCCTCCGCGGCCTGGGTGATCTGGACGGTCTGCCCGCCGCCGACGTTGACCTCGCTCGGGGCCTGGGTGGCCGGGTCGTCGTACTTCACGAGCGCGAAGTCGCCCTCGCCGGGGAAGACGGCCTGGTCGACGGTGGCGATCGGCTGGCCGTCCTGCGCGTCCGACCACTGCTCGGCGGCGACACCGCAGTGGCCGGCGGTGAGGAACGCGGGAGAGCCGTCGCCCGCGGTGACGTTGAAGCCGAGGGAGCAGCGGGCGCCGCCGGCGAAGATGGCGTCGCCGCCGGAGACGAAGGTCTTGAAGGTACCGGCGGACTTCTTGACGGTCGCCATGCCGGAACCGAGGCTCTCGACGGTCGACTCCAGCCGGTCCCACTTGGCGCCGGTGACCGTGCTGTCGGCGGTGACCAGGATCTTGTTCGTCTTGGGGTCCACCGCCCAGGCGGTGCCCGGTATGGTCGCCTTCGCCTTCAGGGTCTGCGCGCCGGTGGCGAGTTCGGCGAGGCTGTTGTCGACCTCTCGGACGGCCGCACCCGCCTTCTTCGCCTGGACGATCACGTTGTTGTCGTCGCCCGGTACGACGTTGACGACGAGCTGCTGGTTGCCGGCGTCGTAGTAGGAGCCCGCGAAGGCGTCGCCGAGCAGGTCCTGGAGCTGCGAGGCGAGATCCGAGGCGTCCGTCGCCTTCAGGGTCCTGGGGGCGCCAGCGGCGTCCGACGCGCCGTCCTGGGAGGCGTTGGCGTTCGGGAGCAGCAGAGCGGCCGCTCCGAGCGCTGCAACGCTGCCCGCCGCGATCGCGGCCTTGCGCTTCGGAATTCGCTTGTGACTCAAACTTCTCGACCTCCTGGGGGGACCGGAGTCTGTGCCGCCGTTCGGCAGCTGTGGGGGGGCGCCTGGATGGCTGTTGGTACGCACGGCCCGCGTGGTGCGTTCAATTCCGTTTGCCAACTCGCTTTGCGAAACGCCGAATCGGCCACTACCCGGGTCCGACGGTCCGGGGCCGGGAAGAATCCCCCATATGACGATGACCACCGCCGAAGCCGACAAGATCCTCTCCGACAACTTCGCCCCTTGGGTTCTCGCCCTGGGGCTGCGGGTCGAGGCACTGGGAGACGACCATGCGATCCTGCGGCTTCCCTGGTCAGCGGGGCTGGCCCGGGAGGGCGGCGCGCTGTCGGGGCAGGCTCTGATGGCCGCCGCCGACACCGCCACCGTGATCGCCGTGTCGGCCGCCCGGGGCGGCTACGGACCGATGACGACAGTGCAGCAGTCCACGTCGTTCCAGCGCGCGGTGACCGGTTCGGATGTCCTGATCCGAGCGGTGATCACCAAGCTGGGCCGCCGCATGGCGTTCGCCGACATCACCATGACCGACGAGGATTCGGGCCACATCGCGGCGCGGTCGAGCACGGTGTACGCACTCCTTGGCTGACACGGTCGGCTACCGGCCGCCAGCTCGGCGGTACAGAGGTGTGAAGGTCACCAACACTCGGCCGGGTCCGCTGTCCGGGGCGGTCGAGGCGCGCCGGCTCGCCGAGGACATCGGGCGGATGCCGATGGGCCTGCACACGATCGTCTCCGGCAGCGGTGCGGTCTCCGGCGGCCGGCGCCAACGCCTCATGATCGCCCAGGCGCTGATCCGCCGCCCACGCATCCTCTTCCTCGACGAGGCGACCAGCGCCCTCGACAACTCCCGCCAGTCGGGAGTGACTTCCCACGTCCGAGGGGCCGCCGTCAGCAGGGAGACGGCGGCCGCTCATCGCTGTCACGGTGACGGCATGCGCAAGTCGTCGGCGGCACTCGGCACGTCGCTGTTCCTCGTACTCGCCCCCGGCACCGTCGTCGTACTGCTGCCGTGGGGAACGCTACCGGCACCCCGTGCCGGGCTGGTGGCCGCGGCTCACCCCCTGGCACTCCGAGTGATGCTGTTGAGACGCCCCGTAAACGGGTACTCACGGGTCCATGCGAATCAGCGTGGTGGACGTGGGGTCGAACACGGTCAGACTGGTCGTGGCGGACGCGGAGGGCGGGGTGCCACTGCCGGTGCACACCGCCAAGTGGCGTCTGAGGCTGTCGGATCAGGTGCGGCCCGGGGAACCGATTCCCGAAAAGGCCGTGGAGCGGCTCGTCGACGCGGTCGCCGAGGCGAACAGAACCGCGACCCGCTGGGGAGCGGCCGGCCCCCTGGCCTTCGCGACCGCGGTGGTGCGCAGCGCACCCAACCGGCAGGAGGTGCTGCGCACCGTCCGGACCCGGACCGGGGTCGGCCTGTGCACCCTGCCGGGCGAGGTGGAGGCCGAGCTCACGTTCCTCGGGGCCCGGCGCTGGATGGGCTGGCGGTCGGGGCCGCTCGCCCTGCTGGACATCGGCGGCGGCTCACTCGAGGTGGCCTTCGGGCGCGGCCGGGCAGCGGACTTCGTGGCCTCGCTGCCGCTCGGCGCGGGCCGGCTCACCCACGAGTTCTTCGAGGGCCAGGATCCGCCGCCGCCCGAGCTGGTACGGGCGCTGCGCCGCAAGGTCCGCCATCAACTCCGTGACGTGGCGGCGCGGATCCGCTGGGAGGGACCGCGTACGGCGGTGGTCACCTCTCGTACCTTCCAGCAGCTGGGACGGCTGTGCGGTGCCCCGCCGGGGCGTCACGGCCCCTTCGTGGAGAGGCGGTTGCACCGCTCGGACCTGGGTGCGGCGATCGTCCGGCTGGCCGCCCTGCCCGCCGCCGAGCGTGCGCTGCTGCCCGGCATCTCCGCACCGCGTGCCGCGCAGAGCCTGGCCGGCGCGGTGGTCGGTCACACCGCGATGAAGCTGACCGGCCTCGAGACGGTCACGATCTGCCCCTGGGCGATCCGTGAGGGCGTTCTGCTGCGCCACATCGAGGACGGCGCGTCCTGGTGGGCGGAGATCAACCGCCGCAACGAGGAGCCCGCTCTCCGTGATCCCGTGCCCCTGCGCATCGCCACCACGACGAGCTGAACCAGAAGAACGGAAGAACGGAAGAACGGACGGAAGGCACCAGAAGTCCACGAGGTCGAGGACGCGGAGAACGGAACCCGGGAGCCGTCCGGGCAGCGGCGCCGCACGGGCGAGGCCGCGGAGGCCATCACCCCCAGCCACGCGCGCCCAGGAGAGTCCCTGGGCGGGTGAGCCGGGCGCGCCGACGGCGCGGGCGGGCCGTGCGGTGCGGTGCGGTGCGGTGCGGTTACACGCGACCGCCTTGTCGTCGACGTGGTCGGGGCACCCCCGGTGCCTCGGCAGGTCCACGGATTCCGGCGATGGGAACCCGGGTGCCGGCGGGCCGTCCGGCGATCGTGCGGGTGGCCCACCGGCACCCGGGTACCCGGTTGCCATGACGCGCGACCGTCGAGGACCACGGCTGCCGTCCGCGCGAGGCCCGGTCTCCGCCGCGGTGGCGCGGTACCTGCTGGACACCGGGGCGCTGCCGGGCCACGAGGACGTCGCCCGGGCGGCCGTCTACGGCGACGACGTCCAGCTCGCCCTGTACGTCTGTTACGAGCTGCACTACCGCGGTTTCGCGGGCGTGTCCCCGGACCGTGAGTGGGACCCGGGCCTGCTGCGTACCCGCGCCGCCCTCGAGCACCGCTTCCTGTCCGCCCTGCGCGCGGACACCCCGGTCCACGACAGCGTCGAGGACGCACTCGCGGACCTCCTCGTCGAACCGGCCGACGGCAAGGGTGTCTCCCACTACCTGCGCGACGAGGGCGAGCTGTGGCAGGTGCGCGAGTACGCGGCGCAGCGTTCCCTGTACCACCTCAAGGAGGCCGACCCGCACGCCTGGGTGCTGCCGCGGCTGTGGGGCAGGGCCAAGGCCGGGATGGCGGCGGTGGAGTTCGACGAGTACGGCGGCGGCCGGCCCGACCGCGTGCACGCCCGCCTGTTCGCCGACCTGATGGCGGATCTGGGTCTGGACACGACGTACGGGCACTACCTCGACGCGGGGTCGGCGGAGGCACTGGCCACGGTGAACCTCATGTCCCTCTTCGGTCTGCACCGGGCCCTGCGGGGCGCCCTGGTGGGTCACTTCGCCGCGGTCGAGATCACCTCGTCGCCCGGATCCCGGCGGCTGGCGGAGGCCATGCGCCGCACGGGGGCCGGGCCCGCCGCCGAGCACTTCTACGACGAGCACGTGGAGGCCGACGCGGTGCACGAACAGGTCGTACGCCACGACGTCATCGGCGGTCTGCTCGCCGAGGAGCCGCATCTCGCCCCCGACGTCACGTTCGGCCTCGACGCGACCGGGCACGTCGAGGCCCGGTTCGCCGCACGCCTGCTCACCGACTGGCGCGCGGGCAGGTCGTCCCTGCGCACGCCTCTCACCTCCCCTCAGGGTTCCGAAATTCATCATATTTCCTGAATGCCGGGGTACTGGAGCGGGGTGAATCACCTGGAACCGCCCCTGTCGCCGCCCGGTGTCTACCCTCCGCAGGAGGACACCGCCCTGCTGGCCGGGGCCCTGTCCGAAGAGCCGCTCCCGCCGGGCGCGGACGTCCTCGACGTGGGGACCGGGACCGGCGCGCTGGCTCTGGAGGCCGCGCGCCGCGGAACCCGGGTGACCGCGGTGGACGTGTCCTGGCTCGCGGTGTGCACGGCATGGCTGAACGCATGGCTGGCCGGGGTACCGGTCCGCGTCCGGCACGGCAACCTCTTCGAGGCCGTGCGGGACCGGTCGTACGATCTCATCCTCAGCAACCCGCCGTACGTGCCGGCGCCGACGGCCGCGCGCTCCCCGCGCGGTCCGGCCCGGGCGTGGGACGCGGGCCGCGACGGGCGGTTCGTCCTGGACCGGATCTGCGGGGAGGCTCCGGGGCTGCTGCGGCCCGGAGGAGTGCTTCTGATCGTGCACTCGGCGCTCAGCGACCCCGACCTGACGGTCGGCCATCTGCGGGCGGGCGGCCTGAAGGCCGCCGTGACCCGGCGCAGCCGGATCGACTTCGGTCCGGTGCTGCGAGCCAGGGCCGGCTGGCTGCGTGAGCGAGGTCTGCTGACCCCCGCTGAGAAGAAGGAAGAGCTGGTGGTCGTCCGTGCCGAACTCCCCTGCTGACCCGCCTCGCCGGATCAAGGTCCAGCGCCGGGGCCCGCTGCTGGTGGAGGGCCCGGTGGAAGTGGAACTGGAGGACGGGACCACGGTCTCCTCCGACCGCTTCCGGGTGGCCCTGTGCACCTGTCGCCGCAGCCGGCGCTATCCGTGGTGCGACACCAGCCACCGGGACAAAAGCCGCGGAAGTCAAGCCAGTTGACCGGTATTCACCAAGTCGGCGAAGCAGGTCTTGTGCACCGTCTGGCATGGATGGTCTGCCGCGGCCTGGGGTGACTACCGAGATCGAATACGCCCCTGCCGAGGAGGCACGGACGTGCCGCCGGACGCCGTCGACCGCCCCCTTCAACCGCGCGAAGGCAAGGCCGCGGACGCCTCCGGATCGGGGTCGCCCGCGGTGAACCCCCATGCCCGCACGCGCCGGAGCGGCCGCTTCACCGTGGTCGAGGCGGCACGGCGAGATCGACATCGCGACCGCCGGACCGCGCGCGAAGCATCTGGACGCCGCGACCGGGAGGCCGGAGCCTGACGTACGGGTCGATCTGCGGCATGTGGACTTCTTCGACTGCTCGGGGCTGCGGGTGCCGGGCCGAGTCACGGGCCGGACAGCGCGGCGGCCGGCTGCGGATCGCATGCGAGACACCGCACATCCGCCGACTGCCCCGCGCCGCGGGACGGCTGCGTCGCCTTCCGCCACTGCCCCGGATTCCCGGGGAGCGGGAATGACCCGGGGTACCGGCGGGCGGCCCCACTCCGCCCGCCGGCCCCCGGTACGAGATCGCACGGCCCCGTGACAGGGCTCGCACTCCCCATCTGCGGGCCTCTTCGGTTGTTCACGGGGACCGCGCGATCCCGGTCCCTCAGAACGCGAAGACGCTCACCGCGAGGGAGCCCTTCACGCACTCGTTGGCGAAGGTGCGCTCATAGGAGACGCGCTGGCCCCGCCAGACGCCGTCCACCGTGACGACCACGGGGTCGTACTCCTTGGTGCACAGCACGTCGTTCTTGGCCGTCAGCGCGTCGAAGTCGCCCTCGGCGCTCCGCAGTTCGGCGCAGGCCAGGACCGGGTCCGGATGGGTACCGGAGGCCGTGGGGGCGCAGTTCAGGGTGACCGCCCGTTCGGGGGTGGCGAGGGCCGCGCTGTCGCCGTGGCCCATGGTGAGCACCAGGGCCGACGGGGCGTAGAGCGAAGCCGGTGCGGCGGCGGGCGTGGCGAGGGCGGCCCCGGTGAGGGGTCCGCAGACGGTGGCGGCCGTGAGGCCGAGGGTCGCTGCCCAGCGCGCGGTGTTCCGCATTGTGTGCATCCTTCCGCTGATTCGGGGGTGTGCCGCATCCGGCCGGGTTGGTGCCCGGAGCGGCGAGCGCGAGTCTGCCGAGTCCGCCGCCGAAACTCACATCGACCCCATGGGTTTCAGTAACCTTGCGTATTGAATCAGTGGCGTGAAGTGACGGAGTTCGAACGTTCCAACCCCGGAACCTGGCGGTTCTTGATCACTTCAACCGGCCGGATGGCTGGATTCCCTCTGCTCGTTAATAGGCCTGAAACATTCCGCTTCAGCTTGAGCGCACCCTGCTCTGACCCCTTGTGTTCATGTTCGAGCCGAGTAATGGTGATTACATGATTACTACAGAGCAACGAGAGAAGCTGCGCGGCTGGTTCGCCGGCCGGCTGCCGGACGATCTGTTCGAGTCCCTGACGGAGGTCACGGTCGACCGCGAGGAGATCACCGTGATCGGCCGCATTCCCGAACCCCGGCTGGCCGAGGACGCCCCGGCCGCCCAGCGGGAGGCGGCGGCGCAGGGCAGGATCCAGGAGTTCCGGGAGCGCACCCGGGAGGCCCGGATCGCGGTGGCCCGCGAGGCCGAGCACAGGTTCGGCCGCAAGGTCTCCTGGGGCGTGGAGTGCGACGGGCAACGCGCGCTGTTCACGCATGTGGCCGCGCCCGTGATGACCCGGCTGCGCCAGCCCGAGCGCCAGGTCCTCGACACCCTCATCGCGGCCGGCGTCGCCCGCAGCCGCAGCGACGCCCTCGCCTGGTGCGTCCGCCTTGTCCAGCGGCACGCCGACGACTGGCTCGCCGAACTGCGGGACTCACTGGAACACGTCCAGCGCGTCCGGGCCCAGGGACCCGACACCGAGCCGGAGGAGGCGCCGTCGGACGAGGAGTGACCCAGGACAGGGATGGGATGACGGCGCCGCGGCCGCACTGCCGAAGAGCGGCCTGTGGGAGCTGGTCGAGATGGACACCGGCCACTGGCCGATGGTCTCCCAGCCGCGCGAACTGGCCCGGGTACTCCACGAGTCGGTCAGCAGGTCCTGACGCCTGCCGTCGGAGACCCGCACCTACTCACCAGTATGGTCGGGGTGCAGCGCGTTCTCAGCGACGAGAGGCGGACGTACCCATGGGCAGGCACTGGGCGGACTTCCAGTACGAGATCTATCTGAACGGGATGACGGGCGCGGTCCCCCGGCTGACCACCGACCTGACCCGGCTGGAGGAGCTGACCGAGCAGCGGCTCGGCCCCGGCCCGGTCGGTTATGTGGCGGGAAGCGCGGGCGACGGCAGTACGGCCCGCGCCAACCGGGCGGCCCTGGAGCGCCGCCGGATCGTGCCGCGCGTACTGCGTGACGTGCACGAACGCGATCTGTCGGTCGAGGTGTTGGGCCGCGCTCTGCCCGCCCCGCTGGCGCTGGCGCCGGTCGGCGTGCTGTCGATCATGCATCCGGACGCCGAGTCGGCCGCCGCACGGGCCGCGGCGGCGCAGGGCGTGCCGTACATCCTGTCGTCGGCGTCCAGTACGCCCATGGAGCAGGTCGCCGAGGCGATGGGGGACGCCGAGCGCTGGTTCCAGCTGTACTGGCCCAAGGACGTGGAGGTGGCGCGGAGTTTCCTGAACCGGGCCGGGGCGGCCGGGTTCACCGCGCTGGTCGTCACGCTGGACACACCACTGCTCTCCTGGCGGCCGCGCGACCTCGACCAGGCGTACCTGCCGTTCCTGCGCGGTGTGGGGACCGCCAACTACTTCTCCGATCCGGCCTTCCGGGCGGGCCTGGCGAAGCCCGTGCAAGAGGATCCGAACGCGGCGGTGATGCACTTCGTCGGCATGTTCGCGGACCCCGCCAAGACCTGGCCGGACCTGGCGTTCCTGCGGGAGCACTGGGACGGTCCGATCGTGCTGAAGGGCATCCTGCACCCGGACGACGCCCGTCTCGCCGCCGACGCCGGGATGGACGGGGTGGTGGTGTCCAACCACGGCGGCCGACAGGTGGCCGGCGCGGTCGCGGCGGCCGACGCGCTGCCCGGGGTCGCCGACGCCGTCGGCGACCGGCTGACGGTCCTGTTCGACAGCGGCGTACGCACCGGGGACGACGTCTTCAAGGCGCTCGCGCTCGGGGCGCGGGCGGTGCTCGTCGGCCGGCCCTATGTGTACGGCCTCGGCCTCGACGGCCAGGCGGGCGTCGAGCACGTGATCCGCTGTCTGCTCGCCGAACTCGACCTCACCCTCGCCCTGTCCGGTCACGCCACCCCGGCCACGATCAGCCCGGCCGACCTCGTCGGGGAATCCTCCGGGTGATGCTCTTCGCCGTCCGCGTCCACGTCCGCTCGGAGAGTTCGACCGCCCGTGCGGGCGGTGCGTGCGTCCCCTCGTCCGACAGTGAACTCGGACTGGCCGACACGGAGCCGGTCAGCCAGCGCTGGCCGGTGGAGCCGTCGCGGACCTTCACGACGATGTCGGCGCCGGGAGCGCGGGTGGTGGAGGTGAGGGCGAGCTGGTCCTGCCAGCGGGGCAGCAACTCGCCCTGCGCGGTGAGGTCGTAGCGCACGTCGTCCGCCCGCTTCGACTTCGCGGTGGCACACCCGCCGAGGACGACCACGCCGGCGTCGACGTGCGAGTCCAGGCACAGGCCGGGGTCGGCAGCGCTGCGCAGCAGCCCGTCGGACTCGTACGACCACTGCTGGGTCCCGGCGGACGAGCACGCCGCGAGCTCGGTTCCGGCCCCGGCCTCGACGTCGCCGCGGATGTCGAGGCACAGGCCGGCGGCGGCGTTGCGCAGCCTGGTCCGCCGCGGCGAGACGGGGAGTTGGGCGGTGTCCGGCGGGGCGGACGAGGCCCCGGGCGGGAGCTGGGAGCCGCCGCCGGTCTCGCTGGTGGAGGCGGCCGGGTCGGCGGCGTCGTCGGGTGACAGCAGGCCGGTGACGAGCAGGGCCGCGAGCAGCCCGGCGGAGGCCAGACCGATCCCGGTGAACAGCGCTCGGGAGGACCGGAGGGCCGGCGGGATCCTTCTGCCGGGCACCGGACTCCCCGGCAGGAGGCGACGGCGTCTGCGGCCGTGGCGGGCGGAATGGCGCGTCCGGGGTTCGTCTGCCGGGCCTCCACGGCGGGAGTCGAGATAGCGGCCGGCGTCCCGGCCGAGCACCGCCTCGGCGATGAGTGCGCCCAGCCCGCCCTCGAAATGGCTCAGTTGTTCGGCGGCGTAACGGCAGTAGGGACACAGGTCCAGATGTTGTTGCACATCAGGCAACAGGGCCCCGCCGCGGCGAATCGGGACGTCGAGGAGGCGGTTGTAGAACCGGCAGTCCTTGGTCGGCGCGAGTTCGCGATGGGCATGTACACAACCCTCGCGGAATTTCTCACGCGCCTGTTCGAGTGCGGCCGACGCGGTGTCGGTATCCATGCCCAGTAGGGCGGCCGGGGCGCTTACCGGCTCCCCCTCGACCTCGGTGTGCCACAGCAGACACCGGGCAACTCCGTGAAGGGACTGAAATGACCGCTCGGCCAGCCGGCGATTTTCCGGGGTCGGGGACTTGGCAGTGCGCATACGGCGGCCGCCCTCCCGCTTCCCCAGGTCCGGCAGAACCGCGGATATTCGTTCCTGGGCCGACCACTCCGCGGCCGTGTCCCGCACGGCCACCAGGAGGCGGGGCCGCAGCGCGAGGGCGGTCTCCCCGAGCGCCAGGCGGTCGAGGACCTGGTGGAAGGCGGCTGCGGTGACCATGGCGGCGAGGTTCGCCGGGCCGCCGAGACAGATGACCGCGTACGCGTGGGCCGGCTGCCAGTGACGGGCCATCAGCAGCGCGACGGAATGAGCGGCCTCGCCCTCCGGGCGGCTTCTCAGCCGGGTGGCGAGGTTCTCGTCGGATTCTCCGGGAACCCCTCCCGGTGGAGGGTAGGGAGGGCGAGGGGGGTGGGGGGTGGACACTGAGCGGATTCCTTTCCCACACGCATGGGACACGCGGGGAGCATGAATTCACCAACGCCCGTTCGACCCGGTTCCCCACGGGACGAATGCGACCCGGCTGATACCCCCCTCACGGGTGGTCAACCCTCGCACAAGGGGCTCACGGCCAACAAGGCACTTGAGCAACATCCGCATCATTGAAGGAGAGTGAGGTACGGCGACAACTCACGCCACCTGTATGGGCTTTCGGCATTCCATGCGCCCCGTGTGAAACACACGCAAGGGCCGGAGCACCACGCACGCTCCCGGCGCACAGCGGGGCGTGGTCCACTGGAACCGGCCCTTCTCAAAAGGCCCCGCGCAGGACGGCGGCTCTCCCGCGCGAAACAGGCCGCCGACCCCGATCCTCCGCCCTCGGTCGGCGGCCCCGGGGGGCGGCACCCGCCCGGCGGATCTCAGATCTGCCAGGAACGCAGCCGGTCGGCAGCCCGGTAGACGTCGGTCCTGCCGGAGATCAGGTCGCGGGCGAGGTCGACGAGGGCGCCGTAGGGCGGGTCGATGCCGACGCCGCTGACGAACATGTACGCCACGGCCGTCGCACACGCGAAGCGGGCGTTCGCCGAGGGCAGGGGCTTGAGCAGCGCGAGCGTGTGCAGCAGGGCCGCGGCCCGCCAGGCCGGGTCGGAGTCCACGCCCAGCCGGGGCGGATCGACGCGATGGCGGGCGACGGCGGCCACCAGCGCCGAGAAGTCGTTGATCGTGGGCTGGTCCGGCAGGACTTCCTCATGGCGCTGGAGCAGCCAGGGCACGTCGATGTGGATGACGGGTGCCATCGGTCAGGCGGCCCGCCCCTCACCCTTGTCGGTCGGTTCGTCGTCGGGGAAGGCGGCGGCGAACTCGTCGGCGTGGGACGCGAAGAAGCGGCGGAACGCCTCGGCGCCCTCCTGCAGCGCCCGGTGCCGGGCTATGTCGGCGGCGGCGGCCTCACGCACGAGGGCCTTCATCGACGTGCCCCGCTCCTTGGCGATCTGCCGCAGGTCCTCTAGCTCACGGTCGCTGAACTCCACGTTGAGAGCTGGCATGCCCCTCACGGTACCGCTCGGGTACTCAGTCGTAAATAGCCCCAGGTCAAGTGGGATTTTCAACGGTACCGAGGAGGTCGGAAACCGGCACCAACGCGGCCGAACGCCGTGTCCGATTCCCGCCGGACCCTGCTTCTGCCGTCGGCGCCGCAACGGCCGGAATTCCCCCTTGACCGCGGTGCGGGCGCCGGGTCCCGCGGAGCGGGGTTCCCCGTCCGCGCCGGAGCGCCACGCACTAGGCTGGCACCGCAGTGACGCACCTGTTCACGGTGAGTGCGCGCATGGGAGTGGCGACGATGAGCCCGGTGTACCCGTTCGACGATGCCGCGACGGCGCGGGCTGTCATCGACGACGAGGGCATTCTCGTCGAGTGGAACGCCGGAGCCCAGCGGCTGCTGGGCTGGCCGGCCGCCGACGTCGTGGGTCGTCCCGCCGCGAACCTGCTGGTCGGCGCGGGACAGGAGGGGGACGGCCTGCCCGAGGGGCCCCGCTGGGACGGCATCCTCACACTGCGTCACGCCGACGGCGGCACCGTGTCCGTATGGCTGCTCGCCCACCGCAGACAGCCTCAGGACGGCAACCCCGGCCACTGGCTCGTGGTCACCCCGCTGGAGGGCGACCGGCCCCACGCACCCGACGACCCGCTGGAGACGGCGGAGCTCGTGCAGTCCCCCTGCGCCCTCGCCATCTATGACGAACGGCTCCGGCTGCGCCGGATGAACGAGGCCATGGCCGAGGTGCTCGGACTGCCCGAGGAGCGGGTGCGGGGGCTTCGGGTGCTCGAGCTGAGCGGCCAGCCGAAGACCGCGGACGTCGAACGGCATCTGCGGCGCGTGCTCACCACCGGCCGGGGCCACGACGTACGGACGTACCTGCCGATCGGCGGCGACGGCCGCACCGGCGCATGGCTGGCCCGCATGGCGCCGATCACCGACTCCGCCGGGCGGGTGCGGGGCGTGTGCGTCACCGCCCACGACTTCACCGAGCAGTACCTGGCGCGCGATCGGCTCCAGCTCGTCAACGAGGCGAGCGTCCGCATCGGCAGCACGCTCGACGTCACGCGGACGGCGCAGGAACTGGCGGACGTCTGTGTCCCCGTCCTCGCCGACTTCGTCAGCGTCGACCTGCTGGACCCGCCGGAACCGGGCGGTGAACCGTCCACCGGGCCGCTGACCGCACCCGTCGGCCTCCGCCGGGCCGCCCAGCGGTCCGTGAGCCCCGGCAGCCCGGAGGCCGTCGCCAAGCCCGGTCGGGTGGAGGTCTATCCCGCCTCGTCGCCCCAGGCCGACTCGCTGCTGGCCGGACACTCGATCGTGGCGTCGACGGCCACCGGTGACCTCGCCGACTGGCTCTCCTGGGACAAGGCCCGCGCCGAACGGGTCAGGGAGTACGGCGTCCACTCCACGATGTCCGTGCCGATCCAGGCCCGCGGACTGACCCTCGGCGTCGCCGTCCTCACCCGGTTCGAGAACCCCGCCCCGTTCACGCCCGACGACGTGCTGCTGGCCGAGGAGGTCACGGCCCGGGCGGCCGTCTGCATCGACAACGCCCGCCGCTACTCCCGCGAGCGGGAGACGGCCCTCGCCCTGCAGCGCAGCCTCCTGCCCAGGTCGCTGCCGCGCACGGCCGCCGTGGAGGCGGCCTCGCGCTACCTTCCGGCGGCGCAGGCCGGAGTGGGCGGCGACTGGTTCGACGTGATCCCGCTGTCGGGGATGCGGGTCGCGATGGTCGTCGGAGACGTCGTCGGCCACGGCGTCCAGGCCTCGGCGACCATGGGCCGGCTGCGCACCGCCGTGCGCACCCTCGCCGACATCGACCTGGCCCCCGACGAGCTGCTCACCCACCTCGACGACCTGGTCGTACGGCTGTCCGTGGAGGCCGGCCACGAGGGCAGGCCCGGCGAGGTCGGCGCCACCTGTCTGTACGCGGTGTACGACCCGGTGTCGCGGCGCTGCACGCTGGCCCGGGCCGGGCATCCTTCGCCCGTCATGATCCGGCCCGGAAGGCAGCCGGAGCAGGTCGACCTGCCCGGCGGGCCGCCGCTGGGACTGGGCGGGCTGCCGTTCGAGTCCGCCGAGCTCGAACTGCCCGAGGGAACCGTGCTCTCCCTGTACACCGACGGGCTGATCGAGAGCCGTGACCGGGACGTCGACGCCGGCCACGCGCTGCTCTGCGACACCCTGGGTGCCGCCTCCGGCTCGCTGGAGGAGACCTGCGACCGTGTCCTGCACGCTCTGCTCCCGAAGGGCGGGGTCGCCGACGACGTGGCCCTGCTGCTGGCCCGTACCCGGGGACTGCCCCCGTCCCAGGTGGCGACCTGGCACATCCCGGCCGACCCGTCGCTAGTCGCCCCGATCCGCAAGCAGGTCGTCGAACAGCTCGCCACGTGGGGGATGAGCGAGGCGTCGTTCACCGCCGAACTGGTGGTGAGCGAGCTGGTGACGAACGCGATCCGGTACGGCGCCGACCCCATCCGGCTGCGGCTCATCCACGACGCGGCCACCCTGATCTGCGAGGTGTCCGACACCAGCCACACCGCTCCGCACCTGCGCCGCGCCAAGACCTGGGACGAGGGCGGGCGCGGTCTGCTGCTGGTCGCCCAGCTCACCCAGCGCTGGGGCAGCCGGCACACCCCCGACGGCAAGACGATCTGGGCGGAGATCGGTCTCCTCGACGAGGAGTGAGCGAGGGCGGGGGCGCAAAGGTTCAGCACGCAGGCGACGAACGTCCAGGAGTGTCGAACGACATGGCGAAGACGTCCCAGCACCTTCACCCCCGCCGTCTCCCCGGCCGCCACCCGGCGGGCCTGCTCCGCCTGCTCTCGGGCGCGGCCGCGGTGTTCGCCCTGCTGACCGGCTGCGGCGGCGAAAGCAGCGCCGGAAGCGGCAGCGGTGACGGCTCGGCGAGCGCTCCGCGGTCGCGACCGGAGACGACCGCACCCTCCCCCCAGCCACCCACCCGCTGCCACACCTCCGAGCTGCGCGCCTCCGTCGGCCGCAACAACCCCGGGGCGGGGCAGTGGAACTTCCCCATCGTGCTGACCAACACATCGACCCGGACGTGCACGGTGCGCGGCTATCCGGGCGCGGCGTTCCTCGACGCGTCCGGCGAGCAGCTGGGGCCGGACCCGAAGCGGTCCGGGGGTACGCCGACGACCGTCACGCTCTCGCCGGGCAGGAGCGCATGGGCGGGGCTGTCGTTCTCCAACCCGGAACTGAGCGGCGCTCGCGCTGCCACTCCGGCGGCACTGCTGGTGACCCCGCCGGACGAGCGGGACGCCCTGAAGGTGACGTGGACGGCCGGAAAGGTGCCGGTGGCGGGCAACGCGTCGACGGTGTTCCTGACGGTCTTCGACTCCGGCACCGGCGCCTGACGCCAGGCGCACCGCAGTCCTCACGGGTCTCCTACCGACGCCTCTTGGACGGGCGGGGCACGGCCTGATCACGTGCCTGAACGGCCGCCTCCGTCAGCGACGGCCGCCGTGCCCGGGACCGTGGTCGGGCCGGCCCGACTCGCCGTTCCACGAGCAGGAGTAGCCGTAGTGGTAACAGAAGGCGCCCGTCGGGTACGAGCTCGTGGGGGGCGGTGAGGGCTCGCTGGACGAGGGGGTCACGGAGGGCGTCGGCGTGGGCGCCTTCGGGACCTTGGGAGTGGACGCGGCCAAGGCGGTCTGCGAGGTGGCGTCCCAGTTGACCACCTCCATCTGGCGGGCGGCCTTCGAGGTGTCGAACACCCAGCGCTGGGCGGCGTCGTCGTCACGGTTCTTCAGGACCAGCGCGCCCGCACCGTCGGTGGCGGCGGGGGCCAGGGCAAGGTCCTGGTCCCAGCGCGGCACCAGCGTGCCCTGGAGGGTCAAGTCGTAGCGGATGTTCCCGGCGTCCGGCCCGGACGAGCCCGCGCACGGGGCGAGGCGCACCGAGTAGCCGAGGTGGGAGTCCAGGCACAGGCCGGGGTCCGCGGCGCTGCGCAGCAGTCCGTCGGCTTCGTACGACCACTGCTGGCCGGCCGCCGAGGTGCACTTGGTCAGGCGGGTTGCCGCACCCTTGGCGGCCTTGCTGCCGACGATGCCGACGCAGAGCCCGGAGGCGACGTTGCGCAGCCGCCCGCGCAGTTCGACTTCCTTGACGTCCCGGGAGCCGGTACGGGACGGGTTGCCGGTGGAGGAGCCCGCGCCGGAGCCGGGGGCCTCGGAGGACTGGGAACCGCCGGCCTGATCGGTGCCGTCCGAAGTGCCGAACACGGACCACAGGACCAGCGGAAGCACGATCAGCCCGCTCACGGTCAGCGCGGCCACGGCGACGTTGCGGCGGCGGGCGGCGGCACGGCGGGCGGCTTTCTGGGCCGACCGGCGGGAGCCGGTACGCGGGCCGGCCGCCACGGTAGGGAACGCCTCGCCCATGAAGGCCGACGGTATCCGCTCCGATGCGACAACGCTGTCATCTGCCCCGGCCGCCCTGGCCTCCACGTAGGCCTGCGCGCGCCAGCCGAGCACCGCCTCGGCCAGTGCGATGCCGAGGAACCCGTTGAACTGGTTCAGCTGGCCGGCGGTGTCCCGGCAGTGCCTGCAGCGGTCGAGGTGGACGCGCAGGTCCGGGTCGACGTCGACGCCGCCGCGCCGGCAGGTCACGTCCAGCAGCCTCAGGTAGAGCCCGCACTCCTGCTCGGGGGCGAGTTCGCGGTGGACGTGCAGGCACTCCTCGCGCAGCCGCTCGCGGGCCCGAGGCAGTTCGACGCGCGCGTCCTCCTCGGCCAGGCCCAGGAGCGCGGCCGGTACCGCGAGCGGTTCGGCCTCGACCTCGCTGTGCCACAGCAGGCAGCGCGCCGACTGGGGCAGCCGCTGGAACGCCCCGGACAGCAGCCGCCGGTTGGGCGGCGGCAGCAGACGGGCCGCCAGTCGCTCGCCGCCGTCGGTGGAGCGCAGGTCCGGGTGGAGCAGCTCCCGCCGGTGGTCGCCGTCCCACTCCGCGGCGATGCGCCGCACGGTGACGAGCAACCGGGGCCGCCACGCCGCCGTCGGTCCGTTCTGACGCAGCGACTCGCCGAAGAGCCTCGTGAAGGCCGCGGTGGTGAGCATTCCCGCGGGACGCGCGCCGGCGGTGGACAGCCGCGCGTAGGCGAATGCGGCCTCCCAGTGCCGGTCGAGGAGTTCACCGACCGGATGCAGCGCGGGTGTCGTCCCCGTCCACTTCTTGAGCTCGGCGCTCAGCTGCTCGTCCGTGGCGTCGGCCTGGCGGCCGGCAGTCGGGGAATTCGACAGGCCTGCGTCATTCACGGCGCCATTCCTCCCGAGGGCACGCTGCACAAAGTCCATACCAAGGGCATGGGAGTCCGCCGCTCGCGCGACGAGTCCTTCCGTACCGGATTAGGCATCTCGGACGTCCGCCTGTGGTGGCTCTTTCGAAACGCGGCGGCGAACGGGAGCGGCCTGGTGCGCACAGCGGAATAAGCCTTGTCCGTGCGCCGACAGGGCACACCTTTGCACAGGTCAGCGAGGCGGAACAAGTGATGCCGCCGTTTTGTGCATGGCACGCGGACAGAGGGTATTTGACGTCTCGTCAATACCGGCTCGTCGTGCGATTGCCGCCGTATCGATTCGGCAATCGGCAACCGTATTCACCGGGTTCGGGCGGGCTCTGCCGAAACCATTGGAAAACCATTGAACAGGCACCACATCAGGCACCCGGCCGGTCACCCGACGTCACACCCCAACCATTGGGCCACACGTTCCGCACGCGTCCCGTCGCCCGAGAGCGAGGCCGCGGGGCCGTGCGGCACGGAGTTCGCACCGCACGGGCCGCACTGAGCGGACGGGTCAGCTGTGGCCGACGATCGGGTGCGGGGTGTAGGGCTGCTCCAGCTCCTCGATCTCCTTGTCGCTGAGCCCGAGTTCGACGGCGGCCACGGCGTCCTCGATGTGCCGGGCCTCGGCCGCGCCCACGATCGGTGCGGCCACCGTGTCCTGGTGCAGCAGCCAGGCGAGGGCGACCTGCGCGCGCGGGACGCCGCGGTCGTTCGCGATGCGGGTGAGGGCCTCGACGATGGTGCGGTCGCCCTCCTGGTACAGACGGCTGCCGAAGTTGTCGTTCGCGCTGCGCTCGGTGACGGTTCCCCAGTCCCGGGTGAGGCGGCCGCGGGCGAGCGGGCTCCAGGGCAGCACGCCGACGCCCCGGTCCGCGCACAGGGGCAGCATCTCGCGCTCCTCCTCGCGATAGAGGAGGTTGTAGTGGTTCTGCATGGAGACGAACTTGGTCCAGCCGTGCCGCTCGGCGGTGTACTGCGCCTTGGAGAACTGCCACGCGTACATCGAACTGGCCCCGAGGTAGCGCACCTTGCCCGCCTTCACGAGGTCGTGCAGGGCCTCCATCGTCTCCTCGACCGGCGTGTGCGGGTCGTAGCGGTGGATCTGGTAGAGGTCGACGTAGTCTGTGCCGAGGCGGCTGAGGCTGTGGTCGATCTCGGACATGATCGCCTTGCGGGACAGTCCTCCGCCGTTGGGCCCGGGCCGCGTCCGGCCGTGCACCTTGGTCGCGAGCACGATCTCGTCCCGGCGGGCGAAGTCACGCAGCGCCTTTCCGACGATCTCCTCGCTGGTGCCGTCGGAGTAGACGTTCGCCGTGTCGAAGAAGTTGATCCCGGCCTCCAGCGCGTGCCGGATCAGGGGACGCGACGCCTCCTCGTCGAGGGTCCACTCGTGCACGCCGCGGTCGGGCAGGCCGTAGGTCATGCAGCCCAGACAGATCCGCGACACGTCCAGGCCCGTCGAACCGAGCTTCACGTACTGCATCGTTGCTGCTCCTGCCTTCGGGTTGGGTACGAAGGGGAGCGTACGGCGTGGTACGTGTCCGGCTCACCGCTCCAGCAGGTCCAGCGCCCGTTCCCACCCGAACTCCGGGTGCTCGCCGCTCTCCCCCGCCTCGCCCGAGTACGGCTCTCCGAACCGGACGCCCATCCCGCGCAGCCGTATGACGCTGTCCCGGTAGGCGGGGTGGGCGGCCAGCGCGTCGGACAAGCACGGCAGGACGGCGACGGGGACGCCGAGGCCGTGCGTCTCGCACAGCGTGGCCACGGCGAGGGTGTCGGCCAGGCCCGCAGCCCACTTGTTGACGGTGTTGAAGGTCGCGGGCGCGACCACGACGGCGTCGGGCGGCGGGAAGGGGCGCGGATCGCCGGGCGTGCGCCAGGCACTGCGGACGGGCCGGCCGGTCTGCGTCTCGACGGCGGCGGTGTCGAAGAACCCGCCCATGGCGACGGGCGTGGCGATGACGCCGGCCTCCCAGTCCCGCTCCTGGGCGGCGGTGATCAACTTGCTGACGTCCGCGGCGATTCCGGCGGCGCAGACGACGACGTAGAGGAAGGGCTTCCCGTCCGGTCCTGTCACCCTGGAACCCTATTCGACCGGGAAGGACCGCCCCCGTTCGGCCTCGGGCCGCGGCCCGAGGATGCGGCGCTGGTTCTCCTCGATGGGTACGTCGTTGATGCTCGCCTCCCGCCGGGTCATCAGCCCGTGCTCGTCGAACTCCCACAGTTCGTTGCCGTACGACCGCCACCACTGGCCGTCGGCGCCGCGGGACTCGTACTGGAAGCGGACCGCGATGCGGTTGCCGTCGAAGGACCACAGGTCCTTGCGCAGCGCGTACTCCTGCTCGCGCTGCCACTTCGCGGTGAGCAGCTCGACGATCTGCGCGCGACCGGTGACGAAGGTGTCGCGGTTGCGCCAGACCGAGTCCTCGGAGTAGGCGAGCGACACTTTGTGCGGGTCACGGGTGTTCCAGGCGTCCTCGGCGGCCTGCACCTTCTGCCGGGCGGTCTCCCGGGTGAAGGGCGGCAGGGGCGGTCGGTCGGTCATGGTCTTCTCCTGGTTCCCGAAGGGACAGCGGCGGTTTCCACGGAGAACGAGCGTTCTCCGCACTGGCTGCTACCGTAGGAGAACGCTCGTTCTCACGTCAAGGAGAGGTCGTCCATGGACAGCGCAGTCGCCCGCGGGAAGGCACTGGACGCAGCGGAGGAGCTGTTCTACGGGCGGGGCATCCAGTCCGTCGGCATGGACGACGTCCGCGGCGCGTCCGGCGTGTCGCTCAAGCGGCTCTACCAGCTCTTCCCGGCGAAGGAGCAGCTGGTCGCGGCGTACCTGGAGCGGCGCGACGTGCGCTGGCGCGGACGGCTCGCCGCGTCCGTGGAACGTCACGAGGAACCCCGGCGGCGGATCCTGGCCGTCTACGACTGGCTCGCGGAGTGGTTCGCCGAGGACGGCTTCCGCGGCTGCGCCTGGATCAACTCGTACGGCGAACTGGGCGCCACCTCCGAGCGCGTGGCGGCGCAGGTCCGGGCGCACAAGGAGGCGTTCCGCGGCTACCTCGCCTCCCTCGTGGCCGACGCCGGACTGCCCGACGCGCTCACCGGGCAGCTGTTCCTGCTGGCCGAGGGCGCGATGGTCACGGCGGGCATCACCGGGAGCACGCGACCGGCCGCCGAGGCGCGGGAGGCGGCCGGGCTGCTGCTGAAGGCCGGCTGAGGCCGGGCGGCACACGCCGAGGCCGAACCCGGCGCGGCCGCACCAGCTGTGCGGGGCACCATGACCGCGGGCACGACGGCCGGCACGAGCGCGCGTCACCGCCGTGCGCTGCCGACGTCGAGTCCCACCGCCCATTCGCGCGGACGCGCCCCGGCGGCGGCAGGCCCGGCAGCCCGGCCGGCAACGGCCACGGTCCGGTCGAAGCGGCGGCCGAGGCGCGGGACGCGGCCGGGCTGCTGATCAGCCCGCGGGAGCGGACACCGTGATGGCGCCGACGGGGCAGACCCTGGCGGCCTCCCGCACCATGGGGTCAGCTGATCCGTTCTCCCAGCCGGGCAGGAGGGAGCTGAAGCCGTCGTCGTCCTGGGTGAAGACGCCCGGGGCGGTCAGAGCGCACTGGCCCGCGCCGATGCAGGCGTCCTTGTCGATGTCGATGTGCATGGCCGGGCCTCTTACCAGGTCACGGGGAGTTCCAGCATCCCCTGGATCGTGTCGCCGGGCTTGAAGGGGATCTCGTCGGCCGGGGCGGCCAGGCGGAGTGTGGGCAGCCGGTCGAAGAGGGTGCTCAGGGCGATCTCCAGCTCGGCCCGGGCCAGGTTCTGGCCGAGGCACTGGTGGATGCCGAAGCCGAACGCCACATGATGGCGGGCCGGCCGGTGCCAGTCCAGGGTGTCCGGTTCGGGGTAGGCGTCCTCGTCACGGTTGATCACCGAGGTAGCGAAGACGACCCCGTCGCCGGCCCGGATCGTCGTGCCGGCCACCTCGATGTCCTCGGTGGCCAGCCGCAGCAGCCCGTCCGCGATCGACAGCAGCCGCATCAGCTCCTCCACGGCGGCGGGCAGCAGCGTCGGATCAAGGCGCAACTCGGCCAGACGCTCGGGGTGTCGGAGGAGGGTGTACGTGCCCAGCGAGATCATGTCGGCGGTCGTCTCGTGGCCCGCCACCAGCAGGATGGTCGCCAGGGCGATCAGCTCCTGGCGGTCGACCGCGCCCTCGCGCAGCTGCTGGTGGACGAGTTCGTCCAGCACGCCCTGGACGGGCTCCCGCTGTTTCTGCTTGCGGTCGATCAACTCCTCGAAGTAGGCGTCCAGTCGGCCGCGCGCGTCCTGGGTGTCGGCGGCCGTCGGGCCGCGCAGCAGCCGTCGTGACTGCCCTTCGAAGAAGTCGTGGTCGGCGTAGGGCACGCCGAGCAGCGCGCAGATCACCATCGAGGGCACGGGCAGCGCGAAGGCGGTCACCAGATCCGCGGGCCGCCCGGTCGCGATCATCGCGTCGATCCGTTCGTCCACGATCCGCCTGATCGCGGGGCGCAGCCCGGTCGCCCGTTTGAGGGTGAAGCTCGGGATCATCATCCGGCGCTGGACGCGGTGCCGCGGGTCGTCCACGCCGAGCAGCGCGATCTTCCGGTTCCGCACGGCGGCGAAGCGCTCGGTGGGTGCAGGGAAGCCGGCGCGGGTGCGGTCGGTGGACAGACGCCGGTCAGCCAGGAGCTCGCGGGCGACGGCGTGTCCGCTGACCAGCCAGGCCGGACGGCCGTCGTAGAGCCTGATCCGGGTGAGCGGACGGGCGGCGCGCAGGGGGTCGTAGGCGGCGGGCGGGTGGTAGGGGCAGGTCCGGTCCTGGGGGAAGGCGACGGGTTCCGTTTCCGTCATGGAAAACCTCGCAGACGAGGGGGTGTCATGCAGACCCTCATTAGATGCTCCGGGCACCTATACGGCGACGTGAAGTTCGGCCAGACAGGCGAGACGGGGATTCTGGCCGGAGAGCGACGGCCGCGCGGCCGACTCGGTCCGCTGCGAAAACCGGTTGTGGTCACACGGCCGCCGGCCCCAGGATCCGGCCATGCCTTCGACCGTTGCCCTGCCGCCGCCGACCGCCACCGCCGTGCGTCGGGTGCACGGCCGACAGCAGCCCGGCCGGCCCCGGAGGCCCACACTTCCGCGGTCGTGACCGCCGCGCTCGTCGCGGGGCTGCTCGCGGGCTACGGCATCGCCCTGCCCGTCGGCGCGGTCGCGACCTGCCTCGTCTCCCTCACCGCCCGGACCTCCCTTCGCACCGGCGTCTGCGCCGCGCTCGGCGTGGCGACCGCCGACGGGCTCTACGCCCTCGCGGCCACCCTCGGCGGCTCCGCCCTCGCGCACGCGCTGCGGCCCGCGCTGGTGCCGCTGCGCTGGGCCTCCGCCCTGGTGCTGCTCGCACTGGCGGCCCGGGGCGCCGTCACGGCCGTACGCCAGTACCGCGGTCACGGGCTCACCACCCGGGCCGCCCCGCCTCCCCCGGGCCCCGCGCGGGCATATCTGGCCCTGCTCGGGATCACCCTGCTCAACCCCACCACGGTGGTCTACTTCGCGGCCCTGGTGCTCGGCACGCGCGCCGAAGACGCCGTACGGCCCCTGGAGCAGGGGGTGTTCGTGCTGGCGGCCTTCGCCGCGTCCGCGAGTTGGCAGCTGCTCCTCGCGGGGGGCGGCGCCCTGCTCGGCCGGGCTCTGACGGGCCGTCGGGGCCGGCTGCTGACGGCGCTGGCGTCGAGCGGTGTGATCGCGGCGCTGGCCGCCCGGATGCCGGTGGCGCCCTCATGACGGGCTCCGGACGCCACAGCCGGCCGCTCCGGGCCACGGATGGCGCGATTCCGCCGCCCGGTTCGGTCCACTGTCCGCCGGATCTCGCCGGGCCGCGAGGCGGTCTCCGGTCGGCGTGCCGGGCGGATGAATCCCGGGCGCCGCGGTGTTGACGCCCGTGGAAGTCAGCCGTGACAGACGACGGGACGGATGCCATGCCCCTCGCAGGCGAGTACGAACCGAGTCCGACGCAGTGGGTGCGCGCGCAGGTGGAGCTGTACGAGAGCTCCGGCGGAACGCAGGGAACGACCCTCCGGGGGTACGGTCTGCCGGTCATCCTGCTGACCACCCGCGGAGCCAGAAGCGGCAAGATCCGCAAGACTCCGCTGATGCGCGTCGAGCACGAGGGTCGCTATGCGGCCGTCGCGTCGCTGGGCGGGGCTCCCCGGCACCCGGTGTGGTACCACAACGTCAAGGCGGATCCCCGGGTGGAGCTGCAGGACGGACCCGTCAAGCGGGACATGACGGCCCGTGAGGTCACCGGTGCGGAGAAGGCCGAGTGGTGGGAGCGGGCCGTCCGGGCGTACCCGCCCTACGCCGACTACCAGAAGAAGACCGACCGGGAGATCCCCGTCTTCGTGCTGGAGCCCGACGGAGACTGACCCGGCCGAAAAATCTTGGTCCGCTTACGCATGAACCGGTTACCGCCGGGCACGCGTGCGTCAGGCCCCGCCGCGCTCCCCCGTCGCGGCGGGGCTGTCCCGTGCCTCCATCGCGGGCCGGTCGGTCACGTCGAGGAAGACCTCGCCCGCCTCGGGAACCGTGCGGACGATGGACCGCTTGATACGTACGGCGACCTCCTCGACCTGCTCGCTGTCCAGGCCGGGCACCAGGTCGACCCGCGCGGCCACCAGGGCCGAGTCGAGCCCCGTCTTCATCGTGTACAGCGCCTCCACGCTGTCGATCTCGGGCTGTGCCGCCAGCAGGGCGCGGATCCTGGCGCTGGCCTGCGGGTCCATGGCCTCCCCGATCAGTTGGTCGCGGGCCTCGCGGCCCAGCCGGTAGGCCACGTACACCAGCAGCCCGCCGATCGCCAGCGAGGCGGAGGCCTCCCACACGACCTGCCCGGTGACCATGTGCAGCACCATGCCGACGATGGCGAGGGTCACCCCGAGGACCGCCGTACCGTCCTCGGCGACGACCGTGCGAAGGGCCGGGTCGCGCATCCCGCCCGTGCCGCCCTGCCGGTGCACCTGGTGCAGGGCCCGCAACAGCGAGATCCCCTCGGCGACCAAGGCGACGCCGAGCACGATCAGACCCGCCACGTACCCGCTGAAGTTCTCCTCGGCGCCGTTCCTGAGGGCCTCGAAGCCCTGGAAAAAGGAGAAGCAGCCGCCCATGACGAAGATCCCGACGGCCGCGAGGAGGGCCCAGAAGAACCGTTCCTTGCCATAGCCGAACGGGTGCCGCTCGTCAGCGGGACGGCGGCTGCGGCGCAGGGCGGCGAGGAGGAAGACCTCGTTCAGGCTGTCGGCCACGGAGTGCGCCGCCTCCGACAGCAGCGCGGGCGATCCCGCGATCAGGCCCCCGATCCCCTTGGCGACCGAGATCACCAGGTTGGCCACGAGCGCCACCAGCACGGTGACGCGGGTTTTGCGGTCTGCGTTCTGATCCGTTGCTGTCCCGCTCACTCACGCCGACTGCCCCGGTCACCGCGGCTCACACCGTGCCGTCCGCGGATTTCGGGGAACGCGGTCATCAGGACCCGCACACGGCAGGAGGAAACATGAGCGGCGTGGACGGCAACCGCGCGTATGGCAGGAAGACGTTCACCCGGTCCAAGAGCCACTTCACGGACCGGATCACCGCGGACGGCCGGGACGGCTGGCCGGTGGAGGCCGGACGCTACCGTCTGGTGGTCAGCCGTGCCTGTCCGTGGGCGAGCCGGGCGCTCGTGTCCCGGCGGCTCCTCGGCCTGGAGGACGCCCTGTCGCTGGCCGTCGCCGACCCGATCCAGGACGACCGCAGCTGGCGCTTCACCCTCGATCCGGACGGCCGCGACCCGGTCCTCGGCATCGGCTACCTCAGCGAGGCCTATGACCGGCGGGAGACCGACTACCCGGGCGGGGTGAGCGTGCCCGCGCTCGTGGACGTGCCCAGCGGGGCACTGGTCACCAACGACTACCAGCAGATCACCCTGGACTTCGCCACCGAGTGGACGGCCTTGCACCGCGAGGGAGCGCCCGACCTGTATCCGCGGGCGCTGCGCGACGAGATCGACGCGGTGATGGCGGACGTCTACGAGGACGTCAACAACGGCGTGTACCGGGCGGGCTTCGCCACGGACCAGGAGGAGTACGAGGCCGCGTGCGCGGGCGTCTTCCGTCAGCTCGACCTGCTGACACGCCGGCTGGCCCGGCAGCGCTATCTCGTCGGCGAGACGGTCACCGAGGCGGACATCCGGCTGTTCACCACCCTGGTCCGCTTCGACGCCGTCTACCACGGCCACTTCAAGTGCAACCGCTGGAAGCTGACGGAGAACCAGGTGCTGTGGGCGTACGCCCGGGATCTCTATCAGACGCCGGGTTTCGGCGACACCGTCGACTTCGACCACATCAAGCGGCACTACTACCAGGTGCACACCGGCATCAACCCGACCGGCATCGTGCCTGTCGGCCCGGATCTGTCGGGCTGGCTGACGCCCCATCACCGTCAGGAGATGGGCGGTCGTCCGTTCGGCGACGGGACGCCGCCGGGGCGGATCCGCGCCGAGGAGGACGTACCGCCGCGGGGCAGGCCCCGACCCCGGTAACGCACACAAGAGAAGGAGACTCACGTGGCCAAGAAGAAGAAACTCCCCCTCGCCTACAAGCCCCTCGGGTTCGTCCTGGGCTGGACGAGCGGAACACTGGCGGGACTTGCCTTCAAGAAGACGTGGAAGGCGATACGCCACGAGGAGGACGCGCCCGACGCACTGGACCAGGACCGCGGCTGGGGCGAGATCCTGCTGGCCGCCGCGGTCCAGGGTGCCATCTTCGCCGTCGTGCGCAGTGCGGTGGACCGCACGGGCGCGAAGGCCATCGAGCGCTCCACCGGTGTCTGGCCGACCAGCGAGAAGGGCGGCCGGGACTGACACGGGCTCCCGGCCCGGTCCGGCCACCGGGCGGGGCGGCCCGGGTGATTCAGCCCTGCTTGGGGGCGGTCGACGGGACGAGGCGCAGGGTGAAGGAGTGGCCCGCCGGGTCGGAGTAGCCGCGCTCCTCGAAGGGGCCCGAGGCGTCCTTCGTCTCCAGCGGGCGCCCGCCGAGCCCGACCACCCTGCGCTCCGCCTCGTCCAGGTCCTCCACCACGAAGTCCAGGTGGGCCTGGAGCGCGTTCTCGGGACGCGGCCAGCTCGGCGGCGTCGCGTTCACGTCGCGGCGGAACGCCAGCCGGGTCCCGTCGGCACCCCTGATCTCCACGCGGTTGGCGGTGACGTCCGTCTCCTCGGCCTCCAGCAGCTCCTTGTAGAACACGGCGAGCTTCTCGGGCTCGACGCAGTCGAGCACGACGACCCCCGCTTTCACCAGCGTCATGTCTCCTCCGAAAGTCCGGCGTGGGACGTCGCGCCCCGCGCTCTGTGTCTGTCGGATATCCCGGCCGCGCCGTTTCAGTCGACCGCGTGGCACCGGACGACGACACGCCGGTATTCCTGCCCGCCGAGAGAATCGGACTCGCCGAGGCGATCTGCGCTTGCACGGCGGGCTCGGCCCCGGTGAACCATGCCGACGGCACCGGCCGCGGACGGGGAGGGAGTGCTGGCCGATCCGGTGGGCCTGGACCGCGATCCGTTCGACGGGCCGGCACAGGAGATCGCGGGCACGAAGGTCGCGCTCACGTACGCGGGGGCGCGCGAGTGTACGCAGCTCATGAGGCTTGAGCAGTAACCCAGATCACGGCCGGGTCACGGTGTAGATCATTTACGCTCTGGGCAGCCTCGTAGCGCTTCTCGGTTCAACCTTCGATCCGCGAAGTCCAGTTCGAGTGCGCGGGCGGTCTCGACAGCCGCTTGTTCGCAGGGCCGGGGACCCTGCGGTCCGTCTCCCGAAAGGAAGCGCATGCCTCAGGACGTCACGTTCGGCCTCCCCTTCGACACCCCTGTCAGCAGTCATCTGGAGTACGCCCAGGAGCGCCGTCTGTGCGGGATCTGGGACATGGTCCTGGTCCGCAGCCAGGCCGGAGTTCGAGGAGTACGGGTCGTGGGATCCGCCGCGGGCCGCAGGCCGCGGGTGCTGCCTTCCTGGAGCGGCAGCGCACCTCTGATCCGGTGGTCGCGCTACGCCTGACGGGCCCGCGAGTGCTTCCTGATCAACACAGCTGAGCCGCCCGTGCGGGTGCTCGTCCTGCAGCAGGAGTGCTTCGACAAGGGCGGGCCGTTCATGGAAGGCCGGCGGTGTCGAGGACGAATCTGCCGTGGACGAGCGGCTCGCCGCGTTCGAGAACCGGCCGGGCACGGAGCAGTTCGTCCTCGAAGGGCAGGTGGGCGACCCGCTCCACTTCCTCGGCCGTCAACGCAGCAGTCGTGCCCCTCACGGTCGTTCGCAGCAGGAGCCGGAGCCGGTCGCGTGAGTCCGGCTGTTCGGCGAGGCCGTCGCGGAAGGTACAGAAGATTTTCGGACACGACCGGCCGACAACCACGGTCGATCGATTCCGTTGCCAGGACCACAGCTTGAACGGAGACCGGTGTGAAATCTCGTGTCGTAGGTGCTGTTCCGAAGGCGTCCGCCGACAGCTTGCTCCCGGCGCAGCCAGGCGCCCAGCTCCAGACCGCGGAGGCGGGGAACACCCTGGCCCGCCTCGTGGCGAAACGCATCAACGGGAGCACGGAGCAGTACCGAAGGTTCCAGAACGCCGCTCAGGAGCGGCTGGACGCACTTGGATACCCGCACTCCGGCACCACGCTGCATGTGGAGGGAGCCCTCCATCTGGCGCCGCGCGCGTTCCTCCCGCCCGACGAGGAGGGCTACGCCAGGCTGAGGCGACTCGACAGCAATCTGCGCACGATCGAGGCAGCCTTCCCCCAAGTCAGCACCGATATTGAGGTCTGCCGACTGACCTGCACGATGCTGGAAGGGGCCTGGAGGAGCCGGGCACTCACCCCGCCGCGCGAGGAGGAGCGAATAACCGACTGTGTCTGCCCTTTGTGCCGTCGGCTGCCCACGCCTCCAGCACGCACGCTGGATGACTACGGTTGGCGGCAGAGCGCCGGTCGTCCCCTCACCGTCAAGACCTGGCCGTACCGCCCGGAACTCGACAGCGTCCTGACCGCTGGATGGATCTGGGTCCGGCAGATGAACGACCTTCACCGAGACCTTGGCCTCCGCCACAGCTTCGAAGACGACATCCTCGTCTTCCACGAGTACAAACGTGTGATCGAAACCATCGACACCACCCGCCTCACCCAACTCGTCGAAGGCCGCTTGGCCGAGAGTTTCAGCACCAACAGCGCACGGGCCCTGGTCTGCGGACTCTACGCAGCCCATAAGCGATCCGTCGACGAGTACTGGCTCCAGCAGCACCACGCGGGCAGCGTCACGCTCCCCCAGACCAACCCACTCGGCCAGAGCACCTACTCGCTCCTGCAGATGCTGGACTGCCTGTTCTGGCACGTCTCACCCGACACCGAACTCTGGCAGGAGGAACACCTCGCCTCCCTGCTGCTGTGCCGCGTCATCGACGACATGGCCGACGTACGAGCCGACGCCCTCACCGGCGAGATCAGCAACTTCTGGCTCGCCGAGATACCCACCCACACCAAGGCCCTCTACGCTGCCTGCGCCATCGCCCTCGTCAAGTACGGCTGCATGCCCGAGGCGCATACCTCGATGTGGAACACGTGGCTGATGACCAGCACCATCGTCTGGATGGGGCTCACGGGCCGCCACGCCCTGTGGTTCGACGGCATCACCCAGGGCCTCCCCCCGGCCCAGGAGTGCCCGCTCTGCGACCTGCAGCCCAACGCATGCACCGGCATCCTCACCCACGGCACCACCCTCAACATCACCCCGCGGCCCACCGCACCGGCACTGAGCACCCGGACCGCCGAGCTGTCCGCACGCTGCCGAGCCCAATACCCCCAGACATGGCCCCTCTTCGACGCCGAGCTCCATGCCTTCGAAGCACTGCACGGCCCCTGGTACGGCAACACCGACAGCACATGGGAGATCCTGCGCCGCACCTACATCGCCGCTGTGGAGGCATCCAGTGCCGCACCGTCAACGGCCCGCGCTCGTCACGTCCAAGAAGACTCCGGCGCAGTCGGAAGTGAATACTTCTACACCCTGTACAACCCTCAAACCGGGAGGGAGGACACCGCACTGCTCGCCTACATGTTCGGCTGCGCCCACCCGCACTTCCTGTGGAACGCCACGGGATACCGTCCCACGGGCCTCGCAGGCGACTGGCTCGACGGCTGACGCCCCAATCCTGTTCCAGAAGTCCTTCGCGCCCACCACCAAGGCCGAGGAACGCGAGACACGGCGCGACATGCTCGACACCGCAGCCGAGGTCGAAGCCACCCGACGGCCCGCAAGGAGGAACCCGAACGGGCCGGATCGCATCTGTTCAACCGCTCCGACGGACGTTCGGATCGATCGACCAGACCTTCAAGGGCCGGTTCGCCCCGGAACGACACGGCGGCAGGAGCCCTGCCGGAGTCGCCGTCCGCGTCCTGACGGGCGGGACCGCGTGCGGATGGGTGGGGAGGCCGTCCAGCAACGGACCAACGGCAGCCACGAGTGGGCGCTGGTCCGGCCGCTACGCGGCGGCGGAGGAAGGCCCGGCAGCCGCCGCAGAGCCGGCCGTACCAGGCTCCGTGGACGACCTGCCGGCCGTGCGGGGCGGCGGCGCTGCCCGGTCGGGTTTCCGACCGGGCAGCAGCCTGCTCACACCGGGAACTCGACCGGCAGCCTGTCCAGGCGGGACTCCCAGGTGGAGGCGGTCGAGGTGAGCTCATCCGTCGGCACGGCCAGCCGCAGGCCCGGCAGCCGGTGCAGCAGGACGTCCACCGCAACCTCGATCATGGACTGCCCGATGCTCTGCCCGGGGCACTCGTGAGGGCCCGCCCCGAACGCCAGGTGCGCCTGGTTGCCCTGCACCGAGACACTTGGGTCGGGCCGGACCTCGGGGTCGAGGTTGCCCGGGGCGAGACCGAGAACGAGCAGGTCGCCCTCCTGGATGCGGTGCCCGCCCAGTTCGACGTCGCTGGCGGCGAAGCGCCCCGGGAGGACGGCCAGCGGCGGAGAGTTCCACATGACCTCCTCCACCACCGCCGAGATGTTCAGCTGACCGCTGATCAGCCCGGAGAGCCGGGAGGCGTCGGTCAGGACCAGCCGCAGCACCCGGGCCAGCAGGTTGGTCGTCACGTGCGCGGCGATCAGCACCACGCGCAGGTGGTGGACGACCTCGTCGTGGTCGAGAGCCGCGTGATGCTCCAGCAGGCCGGTGGTGAGGTCGGAGCCGGGTTCGGACCGCCTGCGCTCGGCGAGTTCACCGAAGATCTCCCTGATCCTGCCGTCGTGCACCACGGCGTCCTCGCCGCCCTTGAGCACATGGGCGCAGGACTCGACCAGCCGGCGCCCCTCCGCCTCGGCAAGCCCCAGAATGCGGGTGATCACGAGCATCGGCAGATAGTCGGCGTAGTCCGCCACCAGATCGGCGCGGCCGTTGTCCGCGAACCCGTCGATCTGCTTGTTGGCGAAATGCGTCGCGTGGCGGCGGATACCGCGGCCGACAGCGTCCTGCAGCACATCGTTGACGGCGCCGCGCAGCCTGCGGTGCGGCTCGCCGTCCTGGGACACGCAGTCAGGACGCCAGCCGAGCATCGGAATCAGCGCAGAGGTCTCCGCGATCCGTCCTTCCCGCCAGTCCCGCCAGATCCGCGCGTCCCGGCTGAACTGGCGGGGGTTGTCGAGTACCCGCCTGCTGTCCCGGTAGCCCAGCACCAGCCAGGCGGGGATGTCGCCCTCCAGCAGCACCGGGGCGACGGAGCCGTGCTCCTTGCGCAGCCGCTCGTAGATGCCGAACGGGTCGGTCGCCGCCTCGGGCCCGTACAGCCGGGCCGGTTCGGCCGAACCGTGTGCGACCGGGCAGCCGCGGGGGGCGTCGGGACTGTCGTAGTTCTGGCCGTTCATCGGGGCTCCAGTGCGACGGCGGAGCGTTCCTGCAGGTGACGTATCAGGGCGATGAGTACGTCACGGCTGGAGGCCCGGTCGCGGGCGTCGCAGGCCACGATCGGGGTGTGCGGAGGGATGTCCAGAGCGTCCCGGATCTCTTCGACCGGGTGGTGCTTGGAGTCGGGGAAGACGTTCAGGGCGATGACGAAGGGGACGTTCTGCCGTTCCATTTCCTCGATCGCCCGGAAGCTGGAGGCCAGGCGTCGGGTGTCCACCAGGACGATCGCTCCGAGCGCGCCCTTGAACAGGCCGTTCCACAGGAACCAGAACCGCTCCTGGCCCGGGGTGCCGAACAGGTAGAGCACCAGCTCGTCGTTGATGCCGATCTTGCCGAAGTCCAGGCTGACGGTGGTCTGGGTCTTGTCGGCGACTCCGATGAGGTGGTCGACGTCGGCGCTGGCCTGGGTGAGGGTCTCCTCGGTGGTCAGCGGCTTGATGTCGCTGACCGATCGGACCAGGGTCGTCTTTCCCGTGCCGAAGCCGCCGGCGATCATCACCTTCACCGAGCGGGTGGCCCCGTTGTCTCCGTTCGTCTCCAGAGCTCCGAAGCCGGCGTCGCGAGGCCGGTCGTGCTCAGCCCTTCGGGCCTCCGCGCGCTCGGTCTCCCGACCCCGGCCCGCCCCTTCGGCGGCGGCCGGCCGGCCGGGATGGTCAAAGCCTTTGAAGTCCACTGAGTACCTCCTCAAGGAGCGCGAGGTCGGGCCCGCGGCCGGCACCGTGCGCCGGGATGGGGTCACGGGCTTCAATACGGCCTGCCTCGAGCAGATCCGCCAACAGCACCGCGAGTATGTTGAAGGGCAATCCGAGGTGGGCGCCGAGTTCGGCCACCGACAGCGGATTGCGGCAGCGCCGCAGGATCTCCTCGTGCTCGTGCTGCATGCCCGGGGCGGGGGTGGTGTGGGAGACGACAAGGGTCGCCACGTCGAGACTCGACGCCGAACCGCCCGGTCCGCTACGTCCTCCGGTGAGGACGTAGTACCGCTCGAGACCGGACGGGTCCGTGGGCCGGCGGGGAGCACTCATCCAGAGTGCTCCTCCAGGCGCGGAGTGGTGCCGAGGAGCTCACCCATCCTGCGGGCCAGGTCCCTCATCTGGTGTCCCAGCAGGCCCTGGTCGAGGCCCTCGCGGGCCAGTACGCCGAGATACGTCTCCACACCCGCCCGTACGACGAAGAGGTGGCCGCCGTCGACCTCGATCATCGCCAGCCGCAGCTGCCCCGCGTACTTGGGGAACTGCTCGGCCACCGGCTGGGCCAGTGCCTGCAGGCCGGCCACGACGGCCGCGAAACGGTCCACGTCGTCGGGGTCCTCGGCGCCAAAGGAGGTGATGGCCTTGCCGTCACTTGAGGCCACGAGGGCGAAGCGGATCTCCGGGATGCTCTCCACCAGATCGCGGAGCGCCCAGCTCACGTCGGTTCCCTGTTGCGTCATGTGGACTAGTCGCTCTCTTCAGTGCCGTGCTCGGTGGACTCGCGTCCGGCGGTCGTGTCGCGGCCGTCGCGCGATCCCCCGCCGTCGTCGGACTCGCGTCCGGCCGAGGCGAAGGCGGCGAGGCCCGCGAAGGACGCGTCCGGCGGGACGGCCGCTACGACCGCCTCCTCGGACCGCTCGGTGCGCTCGGCCGGCTGGGGCCGCACCTCCTCGGACCGCTTGCGGCGCCGGGGCAGTCCGCCGGGCGTGGTGTCCACCGCTTCGCCCGTCTCGGCCGCGTACTCCAGGTCGGCGAGTGCCTGCGCGTCGGCCGGGTCGGCTGCGGACGCCCGGACCGCCGGGGCGGCAGCGACCGGTTCGGCCGCGGGCACCGGACTGAAGTACTTGTGCGGGACCACGACGACCACCGAGGTGCCGAGCCAGGGCGAGTCCGCGAAGGTGACGCGGATGCCGTAGCGGCGGGCGAGGATGCCGACGACCCTGAGGCCGATGGTGGCGTCCTCCGAGATACCGCCGAGGCCGGGTCCGGCCCCGGTGCCGGCGAGTGCCAGTTCGGCCTCGCGCTTCTTCTCCTCGCTCAGGCCCTTGCCCGAGTCCTGGATCTCGATGCCGACCCCGTTGGGCACCTCCTTGCCGGAGACGATCACCGGCTCGGTGGGCGGCGAGTAGCGGGCCGCGTTGTCCAGGAGATGCGCGAAGATCAGCGTGAGGTGGTCCACCAGACCGCCGTCGACGCCGAGTTCGGGCAGATGGCGTACGTCGATCCGGTGGAAGTCCTTGATCCGGCCGATGCCGCCGCGCACCACGCTCAGCAGCCGCTGGGGCTCCTGCCACTGCCGGCCGGGCCGGTCAGAGCCGCCGAGCACGCCGATGCTGGCAGCGAGACAGTCGGCGGGGCCGATCTCCTGATCGAGCTCCATCAGGCCCCGGGCGACGGCCGGCAGCCGGCCGTGCTCGCCCTGCATCTCGTGCAGGCGGCCGCGGAGCTTGCTGGTGAGCACGTGGATGCGGTTGCCGATGCTGATGACGGCCTGCTCGGCGGTGGTCGAGCGGTTGAACTCCTCCTCGACGCCGATCAGTGACGTCCTGAGGATTTTGCGCAGTTCGGCCTGCAGGTCGGCGCTGACCTGCGCGCTCTGGTTGACGCTCGGCAGGAGGTCGTCGAGGGCGTCACCGTCGCGCAGCCGCTGCAGCGCCTGGGGGAGCTGCTGGTCTGCGAGCCGGGAGACCGCGGCCAGCTGATGTGTCAGCTGCTCCTGCCAGACCTCCGCCCGGTCGGCGAGCTGCGCCTCGTAGGAGGTGGAGTGGTCGGCCAGCCGCTCCTCGTACGCCCGGGACTGGTCGGCCAGTTGGGCGTCGTACGCGGCGGTCTGCTCGACCAGCTGGGCCTCGTAGGCACTGGACTGGTCGGTGAGCTGTGCCTCCAGCGCGGCCCGCTCGGCTGCGAACTTCCTTTCCAGGCCTGCGACATGCTGCTGCCACTGCTGCGAGTGCTCGGCCTGCGAGGCACGGAAGGCGCCCTCGGACCGGCGCAGCTGCTTCTGCGTGCGCATCAGGAGCCGTACGCAGACGGCGCTGGCGGCCGTCACCGCGGTGCCGGCGACGGCCGCGGTTATCTGCTCGGAGCTCATGAACGTGGCGGCAACCGTTCCGCCTCCTAAAGCCAGTGGCATCAGCCACCAGCTGTACCAGGCGACAGGGGCCCGCGCCGCCGGGGGCGGAGTGGCGAGTTCCATCTGCATCCTTCGAAGCAACACGATCGAACAATGGGGGTGTGCAAGGGACCGCACTCATGAGTGCGCACCGCGAGACGACGACCGATCGCGATCGCGTCAACTCGCTGCGCCGGAGGGGAGCTTATCTGGTTTATATGCCAAAGGATCAATCACGCCCTCCAGCGGAAGTGAGGGTTCCGTCACTCTCCGCCAGAAACCAACAGATCGACAAATGCCTTTACGCACCTGCTTCTTGGCTGCAGAGCTTGCCGCAGGGCGAGAGAGTGCGGCGCCAAGACCCCCACCGGTTCCGCACCCCGTCTCCTGACCCGTACCAGGAATTCACCCACCGGAAACAATTTCCTGGACACCTGTCCAGCTATAGTGGACACCTGTCCATGATTGCGAAGGGGTCGCCGGATATGGAAACGGTCGCGAACGTGCTGGTGGGGATGGTGGCTGCGCTGCACGCCTACATCCTGGTGCTGGAGATGTTCCTGTGGCAGAAGAAGCCCGGACGGGCCCTGCACGGCTTTGACCGGGAGATGGCGCGGGTGACCGCGCCGATGGCCGCCAACCAGGGGCTCTACAACGGCTTTCTCGCGGCCGGCCTCGTGTGGGGCCTGGTCGCCGCGGAACCCACCGGCTTCCGCGCCCAGGTGTTCTTCCTGTCCTGCGTCGTCGTCGCGGGTGTGTTCGGTGCCGTCACCGCCAACCGCCGCATCCTGTTCGCACAGGCCCTGCCCGCCGCGCTCGCCCTCGCCGCCGTCCTCGTCGCCCGGTGAACGGCGACGGGCCCCAGGACCCGCGGGCCGCCCGCACCCGGGCGAAGCTGCGCCTGGCCCTCCTGGACGAGTGCGCCGAGCGGCCGCTGGAGGAGGTCGGCGTCGCCGCGCTGGTGCGCCGCGCCGGCGTCGGCCGGGCCACGTTCTATGTGCACTACGCCGACCTCGAGGCACTGGCGGTCGACGCCTGCGCGGACGTCGTGCGCGAGGCCGTGGAGGCACTGCACTCCTGGCACGGGCGGCCCGACCCGCTGCACGCGCCGCCCGCCCTGTCGGAGTTCTTCGCCTCTCTGACCCCGCATGCCGGGCTGTACCGAGCCCTGCTGAGCCCGGGCGGCGGCGGCCCGCTCGGCCGGGTGCTCCACCGCGACCTGCGGGCCTACAGCCTGCGCGAGCGTGAACTCGCGGGCGCGGCGGACGCCCCACTGGTCGCGTCGGCGGTCGCCGCCACGTTCGCCGGAGTACTGGCCGACTGGCTGCACGGACTCCTGGAGGCCACCGCCGAGGAAATCGCCGACCAGGTCTGGCAGTTGCTGGTCACGCTGCACGCCAGCAGGTGACCAGCCGTCACTTGCAGGCGACGGCCCGCTTCGCCAGGGGCCAGGCCTCCACACCGTCGGGCGTGCGGACGTACGCCCATGACGGGTCGTCCGTCAACCACAACTCCCGGTCGACCAGGCGGTGTCCGGTGTCCCGGGCGTCGTCGGGCATACGGACGTCCCCGTCGTCGTGCACCCGACGGCCGTCACCGCCACCAGCACCGCCGCTGCCGCGAGCCCCCTGAGCATCCCCGCCCCCTGTTCCTCGACCCTGTCCGCAGCTTCCGACGCTGCGGTGGCCGTGAGCGTTCATGGCCTGCCCGCTTCCTGGAACGTGCGTCGGTACGCCTGCGGCGACACCCCGATCGCGGCGTGCAGATGCTGCCGCAGGGACGCGCCCGTCGCGAAGCCGACCCGGCCGGCGATCTGGTCCACGGGCAGGTCGCTGGCCTCCAGCAGATGGCGGGCCCGGGCGACACGCTGCTGGATCAGCCAGCGGCCTGGGCTGAGGCCCACCTCGTCGTTGAAGCGGCGGGCGAAGGTGCGCAGGCTCATCCGGGCGTGGGCGGCGAGATCGGTCAGCGTCAGCGGTTCACCGAGGCGTTCGAGGGCCCAGGCGCGGGTCGCGGCCGTGCCGGCGGCACCCGGCTCCGGCACGGGCTGTTCGATGTACTGCGCCTGTCCGCCGTCCCGGAACGGCGGGACGACGCAGCGGCGGGCGACCTTGTTGGCCAGCTCGCTGCCGTGGTCCTTGCGCACGAGGTGCAGGCAGACGTCGACGCCGGAGGCGGCGCCGGCCGAGGTCAGGACGCGGTCGTCGTCGACGAAGAGGACATCCGGGTCGAGGGTGATGTGCGGAAACCTGCGGCGGAACTCGTCGGCGACGCACCAGTGGGTGGTGGCCCGGTGGCCGTCGAGGAGTCCGGCCGCGGCGAGGACGAAGGCGCCGGTGCAGATGGAGACGATGCGCGCGCCGGGCCGGATGTGCGCGAGGGCCGCCCGGACCTCGTCCGGGAGTTCGGCGGCCACCCGGGCCGGCGAGACCGGTGCGATCACGACCGTGTCGGCCGTGGCCAGTGCCTCGGGCCCGTGCTCGACGGTGATGGTGAAGTCCGCGTTGCTGCGCACCGGAAGCCCGTCGACGGTGCAGGTCAGCACCTCGTACCGGCCGTCGGCCGCGCCGAGGATCCGGCTGGGGATACCCAGCTCGAAGGGGTAGACGCCGTCGAGCGCCAGGACCACGACTCGTTCCACTCGCTTCATGGCACGATTCTATCGGAGATTGGCGATCGTGCCATTTTCTTGGCGGGCCGTCCCCGGCACGCTGGACCACCATGAGCACTGTGAACACCATGCGAGCCATCAGTCAGGACGTCCTCGGCGGTCCCGAGGTCCTCAGGGAAGTGGAGATCGAGCGCCCGGCACCGCGGCCCAACGAGGTGCTGGTGCGGGTGCGCGCCGCCGGCGTCAACCCGACCGACTGGAAGCACCGGGAGACCGGCGGCTTCCTCGGCGAGCCGCCGTTCGTCCTCGGCTGGGACGTCTCCGGTGTGGTCGAGGCCGTGGGGATCGGCGTCGCACGGTTCGCGCCCGGGGACGAGGTCTTCGGCATGCTGCCGTACCCGTTCGGCCACGGCTCGCACGCCGAGTACGTCACCGGCCCGGCCCGCGCGTTCGCCCACAAGCCGGCCGGGATCGACCACGCACAGGCGGGCGCGCTGCCGCTGGTGGCCCTGACCTCCTGGCAGGCGCTGGTCGAGACGGCGGACCTGCGGCGCGGGCAGCGGGTGCTGATCCACGCGGCGGCGGGCGGGGTCGGGCACGTGGCCGTGCAGATCGCGAAGGCCCGGGGCGCGTATGTGATCGGCACCGCGAGTGCGGGAAAACACGACTTCCTGCGCGAGATCGGCGTGGACGAGGCGATCGACTACCGGGAGACGGACTTCGCGGAGGCCGTGAAGGACGTCGACGTGGTGCTGGACACGATCGGCGGCGACTACTCGCTCCGCTCGCTGCGGGTGCTGCGCCCGGGCGGGGTCGTGGTGTCGATCCTGCCGGTCGGGTCGGCGGACTTCTACGAGGAGGCCGAGCGGCACGGCGTGCGCGCGGTCCGGATGCTCGTCGACGCCTCGCACACCGGCATGAGGGCGATCGCGGAGCTCGTCGAGGCGGACAAGCTGCGCGCCACGATCGCCGGGACGTTCCCGCTGGCCGAGGCCGCCGAGGCGCACGCGCTCGGCGACACCGGCCGGACCACGGGCAAGCTGGTGCTCGTCGTGGACTGACCGACCGAGGTCAGAAGGTGAGCACGGGCTTGATGGTCTTGCCCGCGCGCATGTCCCGCACCGCCTGGTCGATGTCCGCGAACGGACAGGCGCCGATCAGGCGGTGCAGCGGCAGCCGCTCGTCCTTGACCAGGCGGACCAGGGCGGGGACGACGGTCTGCGTCTCGCTGTCGCCGAGGGTGAGGCCGACGATCCGCTTGCCGCCGGGCAGCCCGTTGGCGTCCGGGGAGACTTCGGTGCCGAAGGGCGGGGCGCCGCCGACGCACAGGGTGCCGCGGGCGGCGAGCGCGTCGACGCACTGGCGCAGCACGGCGACGCTGCCGGTGGTCTCCATGACGCCGGCCGCGAGCTGCTCTCCCGTCACGCGGGTCCCGCACGGGAACCGGAGGAACGGATGGTCCGGGACCTCACGGCACACCAGGCCGAGCAGCTCCGTCAGACGCTCACCAAGGCCTGGCACGCCCTGTCGTGACCCCGTCGGCCGCAATTCGAAGACATATGTCAATCGAACATGCTCAAATTCGCTCCATCGAGGGTAACTTGCAGGGCGGGGGCGGGACTTGCGCTCGCCGCGAGCCCTGATTCGGTTGGAGGCGATGTCGTCGTGCAGCAGGAACCTGCACCGCTCACCCGGCATCTGCGCGTCCGCCAGGACCGTGGACACACCGTTCTGGAGTTCCGCGGCGAGATCGACATCGCCGCGACCGTGGAGATCCTCCCCTGCCTGGACCGGGTGACTGCCCGCCCCGGCCCCAGGATCGTGATCGACCTCAGGCGGGTCGAGTTCTTCGACTGCTCCGGTCTGCGCCTGCTGTACCGCGCCCGCAGCCGGGTTCTCGACCACGACGGAGAGCTGTCCGTCGTCTGCACCCACCCGCTCACTCTGCGCATCATGCGGGCCACCGGACTCTCGCGCCTGCTGCCTCCCCACGGAACGCTGGACGCGGCCCTGGGCCAGCCCGAAGCCACGTCCGGCTCGTTATGACCGCACCTGCCGCACCTGCCGCACGATCCTGGTGACCTGACCGGCTCCCACCGTCCGGCCGCCCTCACGACCGGCGGACTTCGATGTTCACGTGCGGCTTCGTCCGCTCGAACTCCGCCTCGCCACGGCGGCTTTCCTATTCGGTCCGCGGCGCGTCGAACAGGGCGCTGACCGACTCACCGTTGTGAATGCGACGCACCGCCTCGGCGAGCGCCGGGGCGATGGAGAGGATGCGGAGCTTGTCCGTGCGCTCCTCCTCCGGAACCGGCACGGTGTTGGTGCACACGATCTCCAGTACGTCCGGCTGCTCGCCGATGCGCTTGAGCGCGCCGGCCGCGAACAGGCCGTGCGTACACGCGACCCGGATCGAACGCGGCCCCAACTCCCGCAGACGGTCGAGCAGTTCGAGAACGGTGCTGCCCTTGGCGATCTCGTCGTCCAGGACGATGACGTCCCGGCCCGCGACCTCGCCGATGACGGAGTTGATGCTCACCCGGTCGTCCGCGAACCGCTGCTTGGCGCCGGCGGCCACCTGGGCGCCGATCATCCGGGCGAACGCGGCCGCTTCCTTGGCGTTGCCGAGGTCCGGCGAGACGACGGTGGTACGGGACAGGTCGTGCTGCCTGAAGTGCGCCGCCAGCTCGCGCAGCGCGTGCAGATGGTCGACGGGCACCGAGAAGAAGCCGTGCACCTGCGGTGAGTGCAGGGTCATGGCGAGGACGCGGCTCGCGCCGGCCGCCGTCATCAGGTCCGCGACGAGCCGCCCGCCCAGCGAGATGCGCGGCTCGTCCTTCTTGTCGGAGCGCGCGTACGAATAGTGCGGCATGACCACGGTGATCCGGCCCGCCGAGGCCCCGCGTGCCGCGTCGCACATCAGCAGCAGCTCGACAAGGTGCTCCTGGACGGGCCTGACCAGCGGCTGGACGAGAAAGACGTCCCGTTCCCGGCAGTTGGCCTGGAGCTGCACCTCCAGGCAGTCGTTGGCGAACCGGCTGACCCGGGTCGGACTGAGCGGCACCCCGAGATGGGCGCAGACCTCCTGGGCGAGCTCGGGGTGGGCGCTTCCGCTGAACACGGCGATGTCTCGCACGATCCGCTCCTCGCATGATCATTTCCGGCGGTCCGGCTCATGCTACGGCCCCGAAAATCGGTTGCGGTCCCCCTGTGCGCCGTCGCCGCCTCCGTCAGGAACATCAGTGCGCCAACACCACGGTCTGACAGCTACTTTGAAGGGAATCCGGACAGTAGGAAGGAGGGCCGTCGCCATGACGACTCCCATCAGGCGCATGTCCAGGCGCATGCCCGGCTGGGCGAAGGCGGTGAGCGCCGTCGTACTGGTGCTCGTCGTGTTCTTCGCGGGCATCCGGCTGAGCGTGCTTCCCGGCCTCAAGGATCTGTTCGGCACCGAGACGCGGGACCGTTCGGGTCCGGCACTGCTCCAGTCCATTCAGGACATCAGCCGTTACGACGCCGCCTCCGGCAACTTCCAGGTCGTCGTGGACCTGGAGAAGGACGCCAAGTACCTGCCCGACGCGATCCGCGGCTCGCGCACCCTGTACGTCGGCGCGGGCACCGTCGACGCCTACGTCGACCTCGGCAAGGTCGGCGAGAACGACGTCAGGGTCAACGACGGCCGTACGTCTGCCACACTGCGGCTGCCGCACGCGGGCCTGGGCCGGCCGGCCCTCGACCCCGACCGTTCCTACGCGGTCTCCAAGCAGCGCGGTCTCCTCGACCGGCTCGGCGACCTCTTCTCGGACAATCCCAACAGCGAGCAGGCCGTGCAGAAGCTGGCGGTACGGCACATCGCCGGCGCGGCCGAGGACAGCGGCCTCACCGCGCGCGCCGAGAAGAACACCACCGGCATGCTCGAAGGCCTGCTGCGCTCCCTCGGCTTCGAGGAGGTCCACGTCAGCTACGGCAGCTGATCACGTGCCGAGCATGCCCGGCAGGGCAAGGACGCCGAGCAGCGTGCTGCCCACCAGCATCCAGGCCACGTAGTCGCCGACGTGCCCGGACTGCAGGCGCCGCAGCGGCAGCGCCCGGTCCGGTACCGCGAGCAGCTTCGGCCGGGTCACGGCGACGGCCGCGAGGCCCACGGCCAGCAGGGTCGAGAGCAGGTCCAGAAGGACGCCGGCCGGGGTCCAGTGCACGGAGGCGAAGACACCGCCGGACCCCGCCTCGTTCACGGAGTGCGCCACCACGTGGGCGAAGCCGGGTCCCACGCCTACGGCGAGCGCCGCCGCGAGCAGCACCGCGGGAACCGCCGTCATGGTGTCGGGGATCCGCCTGAGCCGGTGCCGGGTCTCGGGCCTCTCCCCCGCGCCGGTCGTCTCGTACCCGCTCCCGTCCCGGGGCCGGGGCCCGAGGCCGAGGAACACGCGGGCGCCGGCCCTCAGGACCGCCCCGCCCGTCACCGCGGACGCGACGACGTACAGCATGGTGAGCGGGCCGCCCACGGCCTCCTCCGTGACTGCTTTGCCGAGCGCGGTGCCGAACGGCGGCAGCCCGGCCAGGGCGAGCGCTCCGGTGGCGAAGAGCACGGTGACGCCGCGCAGCTGCCGGGCCCTGCCGTGCAGCGCGTGCTCGTCGACGGTGCCGTACCGGTCGAGCAGGATGCCGGTGCAGGCGAACAGGGCCGCCTTCACGCCGGCGTGGCCGAGGATGTACAGGGCGACCCCGTCGTCGGCCTCGGGTGTCAGGACGCCGATGCCGATCAGGAAGAGCCCGGTGTGGGCGACCGTCGAGTACGCCAGCAGCCGTTTGATATGCCGCTGGTACCAGCACATCACCGCGCCGACGGCCGCCGTCAGCGCTCCGAGCACCACGAGGGCCCGTTCGAAGCCGGCGGCCGGGACCCCGCCGGGCCCGGCGAACACGGTCCCGTACACGCGCCAGACACCGTAGACGCCGAGCTCGACCATGACGCCCGACAGCAGCATGCACACGGGGGTGGGCGCGACGGCGTGCGCGTCCGGCAGCCAGAAGTGGAAGGGCACGGCGGCCGACTTGACCAGCAGGCCGGTCAGGACGAGGACGAACGCGGCGAGGACGAGGGCGTCGGGTGGGCCGTGCGCGTCGAGTCCCCGGCCGATCTGCGTCATGTCCAGTTCGCCGGTGCGGGCGTACAGCAGCGCGACGCCCATCAGCATGGCGTACGCGCCCAGGGAGTTGACCACGCCGAAGGTCAGCGCGCCCTGGACCGCCTTGGCCTCCTCGACCCGGTGGCCGGTCAGTGCGTACGCGACGACGCTCATCAGCTCGAACCACACGAACGCGTTGAACAGGTCGCCCGCGATGGCGAAGCCGCACATACCGGCCTGGAAGAGCAGCATGAGCGCCGGGAAGGACCCGGCGTGCCGGCGGGGCGCCGACTCGAAGTAGTGCCAGGAGTACGCAAGGGCCGCCAGCGTCAGCAGGGAGGCGAGCGCGGCCATGGCGAGCCCGGGGCCGTCCCCGACGAGGACGATGCCGACGCTCCTGCCGTCCACGGGTGCCCAGCCGCCCGCCCACTCCACCATGGGGGGCGAGGAGTTCAGCAGGAGGACCAGTGCGAGCCCGGCCGTGCCGGCCGAGACGGCACAGCCCACGGACTCGGCGGCGAACCGGGGCACCCGACGGCCCCCGGCGGCCAGCACGCCCGCCCCGAGCAGGGGTACGGCGACGAGAAGCGGCAGCAGGTGGTGCATCAGCCGCGCAGCTCGGAGAGTTCATCGGGGTCGACCGTGCCGTGCCGCTTGGAGATCTGCACGACGAGCGCGAGCAGCAGCGCGGTGACGGTGGCGCCGACCACGACGTCGGTCAGGGCCAGCGCCTGGACCACCGGGTCGACGACCGGGCGCGAGCCGGGCTCGAGGTCGGAGAACACGGGCGCGGTGCCGCCGTCCCGGTAGCCGACCGCGAGCAGCAGGACGTATGTGGCGGACTGGCACACGGACAGACAGCCGACGGCGTGGATCAGGTTGCGGCTGGTGGCCAGGCCGTAGCAGCCGGCCAGGAAGACCCACACGGCGACCAGGTACGGCAGGACGTGCATCACGGCGCTCACAGCGGTCTCACTTCCCGCTCTCCTCCTCGATCTCGACGGCCTGGTCCAGGAAGCGGGCGAGCAGCACGACGACCGCGCACGCGACCTCCATGCCGATGGCCGCGTTCAGCAGGGGGACGGTGCCGCCGGAGGACAGCGTGTTGAACGTGCCGTACGGCAGGACGGTGTTGGCCAGGAACGCGGTGCCGCCGATGAGGCACGCGAGACCGGTGACGACGTAGGCCGAGACGGCTACGGCGTCCCCGACCTCGTAGAGGCCGACCGGCCGGACGCGTTCCAGGGCGCGGTAGTCGGCGCCCAGGTACAGCAGGTGAAGGGCGGTCGCGGCGACGACGCCGCCCTGGAAGCCGCCGCCGGGGCTGAGCTGCCCGTGGGCGATGACGTACAGGCCGGTGAGCAGGGCGACGGGCAGGACGACGAGGGCGTAGCGGCGTACGGGCGGGGCCACTTCCTCGGGTTCGGGGCGGGCGCGGTGTTCGTCGCGGGTCTGGCGCAGCAGGACCACACAGCCCAGGACGGCCCCGAAGAGGATGCTCATCTCGCCGAGGGTGTCGAAGGCACGCTGGTCGAAGTTGACGGAGGCGATGGTGTTGGCGGTGTGCCGGGAAAGCGACGCGCGGACGGCCCGGTCCCCGTACGGGTGGCTGTCGCCTCCGAAGGACGGCAGTTCGAGGCACGCGGCCACGAGGAGGACGGCGAGGCCCGCCCCACCCGCGGCCACGAGCCACAGCCGGGTGCGCCGGTTCACCGTTCGCGCTCTTTCCTCTGCCCGCGCCGCTTCACCTTGCGGACCGCGAGGAGCAGCAGCAGCGGGGTGAGCGCGGCGCCCACCGCCAGCTGCGACAGGCCGACGTCGGGCGCCTGGAGCACGGTGAACAGGACGGCGAGCACGACGCCGAGCACGGCCAGGACGAGGGACTGGCGGACCGGGTCGCGGACCGCCACCGCCGCCGTCGCGGACCCGGCGACCAGCAGCAGCGCCACGACGATCACCGCGTCAGCCACGTCGGACGCTCCGGAACCCGCCCGACAGCGCACGCGAGGCGATGACGTTCCCGCCGATCAGCAGTGCGCCGACGAGCAGGAGTTTGACCATCGCCCGGCCGGGTCCGACGGCCACGCACAGCGCGACCACCACCGCCGCGCAAAGGCCGGCCGCCGCCCAGGTCGCGCCCCAGGCGCGGGGCGGGTCGCCGGCGAGTTCGTCGGCGAGCAGCCGGGCGAAGACGAGCGTGCCGACCGGGCCGAGCACGGCCAGGACCAGGGCGAGATCGACGTAGGACGGGCGGCCGTATCCCTGGGAGAGCAGAAGCAGGGTGGGGCAGGCGAGTGCGGTGGACAGGTTCTGTGCCACGACCCGCCGCCGCAGCGGCCCGGTGGCCACGCCCCACAGGGTGGCTCCCACGCCCCCGCCGAGCGCGAGGGCCGCGGCGAACGTCCAGCCGTTCACCGTCCGTTCACCGTCCATTCACCGACCGTCGCGCGGCCCGGGCCGCGACCGCTCCCGCGCCCGCGGCGCCCGCGCCGACCGCGAGCTCAAGGGTGTCCACCGCGCTGATGAGGACCAGCCAGAGCACGGCGAGCGCGACCCACCAGGCAAGGATCTCGGCCAGCGCGAGGAGTGCCGTACGCGGGTTCATGCGCCGTACCTCCTCGGCCCTGCACGCTCACCGGCGCGGCGAGATGTCCGTCATGACGTTCCCGCGCCATCCAAACACCGCCCCCGGTGTGGGGGGTGGCGGCGCGCGGGTCTCAGCCCGGAGTGCCCCGACCGCGCGAAGGGAAACCGCGGGAGTCCGACGTCCGGGAGCCGGCGGCGGCATCCTCGGACCATTCGGGGGTAACCGCCCTGAGAAACAGGGAAGTTGAAGACTGGAGGACCAGATGGCCCGGGCAGCCTCACGTGCACTCGCCGCGTTACGCCCCCGCACGGCCAGGACCGAGAACCCCCGCACGGACAAGTCCGAACGCCCGCGCACCGCGAGGACGGGACGTGCGCCGCGGCCGGCCCGGCGCGAGCGGCGACCACTTGCCCTTCCTCTCCGCCTGCTGGCGATGCTGTGCGCCTTCGCCTTCATGGTGGCGTTCGCCGCCGTACTGGCCCGGCTCACCCTGGAGCCCTCCCCCGCATCGGAGGCGCTGACGCACACCAACATGCGTCCGGGCCGATCCCTGCGCGCCTACCTGGATCAGCCGGCACTGCGCGACGCCGTCCGGCAGGTCGGCGGCAACCTGCTGCTTGGCGTGCCGTTCGGCGTCCTGGTACCGGTGCTCGCGCCGCGCACCCGCGGGATCGTGCGCATCCTGCTGCTCACCGCCGTCGTCATGCTGCTGGTGGAGTTCGCGCAGGGTGCGCTGGTCACCGGGCGGGCCTTCGACATCGACGACGTCATCCTCAACACCACCGGCGCCCTGGTCGGCTACCTCCTGCTGGGACGGAGGCTGAGCCGGGCGGTGCACGCGCGCGAGCGGAGCGAGTGAGCTCGTCATGACTCTCAACACCTGGTCCGCACCAAGGTATTGACGCCCGCTTATCCACTCCTTGAATCAAGAGGCGACGCACTCACCCCCCACCTCAGTCGGCCGCACGCGCGTCCACCGCGCGGAAGGGAGAGCCGTGGCCCGTCCACGCCTGCTCCGCAGATGCCTCCTCGCCGCCCTGCCCGGCGTGCTCGCCCCGTCGGTCGCGACCGGACCGGCCCAGGCCGGTCCGCAGGCCGGACCGCCGGGCGCCGCCGCCACCGCGGTGAGTTCTCCGACACCTTCGACGGGCCCGCCGGTGCCGCCGTCGACTCCTCGAAGTGGCGGACGACCGCCGGATCGGACGGCACCTCCCGGGTGCTCGGCAAGCGCCTCGACGCCGGCAACGGCACCGCGGACGGCTCGACCGTCCAGCTGTGGGACTGCACCGGCGGCCCCAGCCAGAACGGACCGTCACCGCCCGGCGCGACATCGTCAACCCGCATGCCGACAAGTGCCTCGACGTGACCGGCGACAACCCGGCCGGCGGCACCGGCTGCAGATCTGGACCTGCACGGGCGGCGCCGACCAGAAGTGGGCCTAGCGCCGGTGCAGTTTCCAGGTGAACTTGTCCCCGCCAACCCAGCGGACCACCTCCGGATCGTCCAGGTCGTGGACCGTGATGCCGAACGCTGCGGCGGCCTCCAGGACGTCGGTGACGGCCTTCGCCTCACCGACGACCTGGCCGTCGATCTCCACGATCCGGAACGGCGGCGTGCCCGGCTGCACCCCGAGCACCAAGATCCGCGGGTTGGCGATGTGAGGGCTCGCGATTTCGGTCATGCATAGAGGGTAGAGCGCAACCCGCGGCGGCGAGATGCTCACGTCACCCGCCGAGCAGGCCGGCAACCACCGCCCCGAGGGCTTCTCGCGTGGCGGACGCCCGAAGTCCGGGTGTTCGCCCAGCCGGGTGAGCGCGGCGTGCCCGCGCAGGACGACGCGTGCGGCGCAGAAACCGTCCGCCCGTCGTGCGGCCTCCGGGCAGCTGGGGAACTCTGGAGGAGGAGGTGGTGATGGATCCCGTCGAGGCCCTGGACCGGATCGCCTTCCTGCTGGAGCGGTCCCTGGCGCCGACGTACCGCGTGCGCGCCTTCCGTACGGCGGCCCGGGTGCTGTCCGGGCTCCCCGAGGACGAGGTCCGCGAGCGGGCGGACGCCGGGACGCTGGAGTCGCTCAAGGGCGTCGGTCCGAAGACGGCGCAAGTGGTGCGCGAGGCGCTGGCGGGGCAGGTCCCCGGCTATCTGCGGAAGCTGGAAGGCGAGGGCGAGGCCCCGCTCGCCCGGGGTGGCGAGCGGCTGCGGGCGCTGCTGCGCGGGGACTGCCATCTGCACTCCGACTGGTCGGACGGCGGCAGCCCGATCGAGGAGATGGGCCGGACCGCGGCGGAGCTCGGCCACGAGTGGGCCGTGCTGACCGACCACTCGCCGCGGCTGACGGTGGCGCGCGGGCTGTCGCCCGAGAGGCTGCGCGAGCAGCTGCAGGTGCTCGCGCGGCTCAACGCGGGCTGGGCGCCGTTCCGGCTGCTGACCGGTATCGAGTGCGACATCCTCGAGGACGGTTCGCTCGACCAGGAGCCGGAGCTGTTGGAGCTGCTCGACGTCGTGGTGGTGTCCGTGCACTCCAAGCTGCGGATGGACGCCCGCTCGATGACCCGCCGGATGGTGACCGCCGTACGCGATCCGCATGCCGACATCCTCGGTCACTGCACCGGTCGGCTGGTGACCGGGCGGGGGCGGCCCGAGTCGGAGTTCGACGCGGACGAGGTGTTCGCGGCGTGCGCCGAGTCCGGTACCGCAGTGGAGATCAACAGCCGGCCCGAGCGGCTCGACCCGCCGCGGCGGCTGCTGCGCCGGGCCGTCGAGGAGGGTGTGCTGTTCTCGATCGACACGGACGCACACGCGCCCGGCCAGCTCGACTGGCAGATCCACGGCTGCGCCCGGGCGGAGGAGTGCGGGGTGCCCGCCGGGCGGGTGGTCACCACATGGTCCATGGACGACCTGCTGGCCTGGACCCGGGAGGGCAGGACACCGGCCGGCGTGGCGGGCCGCTGATGTGGTACTCGGCGGCGAGCACCGAAGGAAGGACGGGGTGACGGGTATGGAGCGGGCAGCAGTGTTCGATGTCGACGGAACCCTCGTCGACACGAACCACCTCCATGTGGCGACCTGGTGGGAGGCGTTCCGGCAGGCGGGCCACCAGGTGCCGATGCACGCCATCCACCGCGCCGTCGGCCTCGGCTCCGCCGACCTCGTCGCCCATCTCCTCGGCGACGGCCGGGACGAGGACCAGGACGCCGAGCTGAGCGCCGCCCACAAGGCGCTGTACGGGCAGTACTTCGACCGGCTGCCCGCCCTGAGGGACGCGGGCCGGCTGCTGCGGCGCCTCGACCACGACGGCTGGACGGTGGTGCTCGCCACCTCGGCGAGCGGCGCCGAACTGTCCGCCCTGCGCCGGGCGATCGGCGCGGACGACGCGATCACCGCAACGGCGAGCGCCGACGACGTCGAGGAGGGAAAGCCCGCGCCCGAGCCCGTCGAACACGCCCTGGAACTGGCGGGGGTGCCCGCCGAGCGTGCCGTCTTCGTCGGCGACACGGTGTGGGACATGCAGGCCGGCCGCCGGGCCGGGGTGCGCTGCGTGGGTGTGCTGTGCGGCGGCATCCCCCGCGCCGACCTCGAGGAGGCGGGAGCGGAGGCGATCTACGACGGCCCCGCCGACCTGCTGGAGTCCCTGGCGGACAGCCCCCTGGCGTGAGTTACGGAGTCACCCCGGACGGCGCCGGGGTGAGGAACACCCCTGGGTGGTTGTCCCTTGAACAACGGGTGGGGGCGGATGGGACTGTGTCCCGGGGGCTCACCCGGGGATGGCCTTCTGCCCACCGGGCCTCGCCTTCTGCCCACCGGGCCTCGCCTTCTGCTCACCGGGCCTCACGTTCTGCCCACAGGGACGATCTGCCCACAGGGACGATCGCTCCGCCGAAGGCTGTGGAGCCTCTGGCCGAGAGGCGACCGCCATCCACGCCCGCCCATGGCCGCCCCGACCGTGATGCCCCGTCCGGTCGGGGCCTTGAGGTGCCCGCGCCGCACACCCGGGCACCTTGACTTCGAGCGCACTCCAATTCGTAGCGTTCGGGACATGAGCACTGCACAGCACAAGATCGGCTCGGGCTTCGGCGCCCGGAGCACCGCCGACGAGGTCCTCGCCGGAATCGACCTGAGCGGACGGCTCGCGATCGTCACCGGCGGCTACTCGGGTCTCGGCCTGGAGACCACCCGTGCGCTCGCCGGGGCCGGCGCCCGGGTTGTCGTCCCGGCCCGCCGCCCCGCCGCCGCACAGGAGGCCGTGGCCGACCTCGACGGCGTCGAGGTGGACGAACTGGACCTCGGCGACCTGGACAGCGTGCGCGGCTTCGCCGGGCGGTTCCTCGCCACCGGCCGCCCGGTCGACCTCGTCATCAACAACGCCGGGATCATGGCCTGCCCCGAGACCCGGGTCGGGCCCGGCTGGGAGGCACAGTTCGCGACGAACCACCTCGGCCACTTCGCGCTGGTCAACCGCCTGTGGCCGGCGATCGAGGCCGGCGGCGCCCGGGTGGTCTCCGTGTCCTCGCGCGGCCACCACCTCTCCGGCGTCCGCTGGGACGACGTCGACTGGCGGCAGCGCTACGACAAGTGGGAGGCGTACGGCCAGGCGAAGACGGCGAACGTCCTGTTCGCCGTCCAACTCGACCGGCTCGGCCGGGACCACGGCGTACGGGCCTTCTCGCTGCACCCGGGCGGCATCCTCACCCCGCTCCAGCGCCACCTTCCCAAGGAGGAGATGGTGGCCGCCGGCTGGATCGACGAGGACGGCAACCCGATCCCCCAGGAGGGTCTGAAGACCCCGCAGCAGGGCGCCGCCACCCAGGTGTGGGCCGCGACCTCGCCCCGGCTGGACGGCCTGGGCGGCGTGTACCTGGAGGACTGCGACATCGCCGAACCCGCCCCGGCCGACGGCTCCCGTACCGGCGTCAAGGACTGGGCGACCGACCCTGAGCAGGCGGCCCGTCTGTGGGCACTGTCGGCCGAGCGGACGGGGGTGGACGCGTTCGCCGCCGGCTCGTGAGGACGGTGTGGGAACCCCGCCGTGTCAGGGCTGGGGCTCGTGGAGTTCCCCGGGCCCGTACCGGGCGGCGGGTGCGCCGGTGCTCGGGACCCAGCAGCGGTCGCCGTACGACCAGTGCCACCACTCGGTCGGGTGGTTGACCAGACCGGCCGCCGCCGGCGCCCCACCCGGCACGGCTCGCCTTCGCCTCCTCGGTGATGTTGTCGGCGACGGAGTAACAGGCGACGGAGCTCTTCCCCGGCCCGGCGTTCATCGGGGTGCCGAGGTCGAGTTCGCGGCCGTGGGCGTCGGCGAGGGTGAGGTCGACGGCCGCGCCAGCGGTGTGCGGGGCGATGTGCGGTGGGGACACGTAGCGGCCGGCCGCCGAGCGGTTCCGGTCGGCGGTGCGGTCCGGGTGCCCGGCGCGCGGCTCGTCGGCGTACGTCTCGAACCAGTGGCGCTGGAGGTCCGGCGGGCGGTATCCCTCGACGAAATCTTACTCAATGAGGTGATCATCGCTCAGGCCCGATGCGCGGCCATATGCCCGCACGCACGAAGCGCGTGCATCCTCTCCGGCCGGGTACTCGGGCCTCCCGCCCAGTACCGCCCGAGAGGAGTCGGTCATGAGCAGCACAACAGCCAGCAGGATCGTGGTCACGGGCGCCACCGGCAACGTCGGCACCAGCGTCGTGCGGCTCCTCTCCGAGGACCCTGAGGTCGGGTCCGTGCTGGGGCTGGCCCGCCGGACGCCCGAGTGGTCGCCTCCGAAGACGGAATGGTCCTCGGTCGACCTGGCGTCCGAAACAGCCGATCTCGTGGGCGAGTTCACAGGCGCCGACGCGGTGATTCATCTCGCCTGGGCGTTCCAGCCGACGCACGATCCGGCGGTGACCTGGCGCACCAACGTCCTCGGTTCCATCCGGGTGTTCGACGCGGTGGCGGCGGCCGGTGTACCGGCGCTGGTGCACGCATCGTCGGTCGGCGCGTATTCGCCCGGGCCCAAGGAGCACGCGGTGGACGAGTCGTGGCCCACGCACGGCTGGCCGGACGCGGCCTACTGCCGGGAGAAGGCCTATCTGGAGCGCGCGCTGGACACCTTCGAGCGCGAGCACCCCGACGTCCGGGTGGTGCGGATGCGGCCCGCCTTCCTCTTCAAGCGGGAGTCGGCGAGTGAGCAGCGCCGTATCTTCGGCGGACGCTTCCTGCCGGGCCCGCTGGCGCGTCCGGAGCTGCTGCCCTTCCTGCCGGACATCCCGGGACTGCGAGTGCAGGCGCTGCACACCGACGACGCGGCCGAGGCGTACCGTCTCGCGGTGCACTCCGACGCCCGCGGCGCCTTCAACTTGGCCGCCGAGCCGCCGGTGGACGCGGAGATGCTGAGCGAGATGCTCGACGCCCGCACGGTAAGGCTGCCCCGTACGGCGGCACGCTCGGCGATCGCCGCGGCATGGGGCCTGCGTCTGCTGCCGGCCTCACCCCATCTCTTCGACGCCGTCCTCAGGCTGCCCCTGATGGACTGCACGCGCGCCCGTACCGAGCTGGGCTGGCACGCGCAGCAGACGGCGACCGAGGTGCTGCAGGAGTTCCTGCAGGGGCTGCAGCGGGGCGAGGGCGCGGAGACGGAGCCGCTGCGGGGCCGCAAGGCAAGCTGACGCCCGCGCCCAAGGGCCGATCGTCCGTACGACGGAGTCGGCCACGGCAGGGCCGCCCACGTGTAACGGCTGCCTCGTAACGGCTGACGGCCGGGCGAGGCCCGTGGTCGGCCGGAGGGTCGCCGAACCCTTGGGGCACAAACCCTGGGGCCACAGGGGGCCGCGGCTGACCGGCGAGGCGGGGTCACCCGATGGCGCAGCTCCACCCCGTCCGCCGCCCCGTCCGCCGCCCGCTCGGCACGGTCGCAGCCGCCCGGTGGGCGGGGATTCCGCGGCACTGCCCGGCCGTTCCGGCCGGAACGGGTGAGCTGACGGTGGACGGGCAGGGGGCGGACCGGGTCGGCCATGCCCCTGGCGGCTCCCGGTCGGGGTCAGGCGGAGGGCTCGTCCGGTACGGGCTGCTCGGGGTTCACGGCGCCCGGCTGGGGCGCCCCCTGGGGGCCGCTGCCGGCCTCGTCGGTGTCGGGCACGTCGTCGGCGGGCTCGCCCTCCTCCTGCGCGGCGGCATCGGAGGTGTCGGCGTCCCAGGGGTCCTCGCCCTCGCCGGCCTGCTGGTCGGGCAGGTCCCGCGGTAGGGGTGTGCCGTTCTCGCCGGGTCCTTCGGGGCGCTGCTCGGGCACGGCGTACTCCCTTCTCCTCGGGTGGCGACACGCGAGTACCTCCGCGGTGACCGGCGAAACGTCAGCGCGGCGCCCGCTCAGGTCGAGCGGGCCCGCCGCATCGCGCTGTCGCGCGGGACAGGATGCCCCTGGCGCGGATCGCCGCGGTGCTCGATGCGAGCGGCGAGGAGCCGGTCGGGGTGTTCGACGCGCGCATGGTTGAGGACCTGTCGTACCGTCCACTCGTCGCACGGCGTCGGCGCTCCCCACGCCTCCCGCGGGACGGCCGCGACGACGTCGGCCAGAGAGGCGTGCGACTGCGTGAGAATCTCGATGCCGTGGGTGTGCGCCGTGACCGCCCCCTCCTGCCGGTGTCCGGACGGCTCCTGCCGGTGTCCGGACGGCTCCGGCTGACGGGAACAATCTAGGCTTGCTTGCGGACAGTTATGGTCCTCGATGAGTACCGCCTGTGCGTCTGTGGAAGAGGTCGGCCCAAGGATGCGAGATGTTCGTGAGTGGGCGGCGTCCCCCGTGCGCTTCGTGAAGCTGCACCGGGACCCCGTCGTGGTCCAGACGCTGCGATCGGCGGTCGCGGCGTCGCTCGCTTACGTCATCGCGCTGCGCCTGAGCCCCGAGGCGGCGCCGCTCACCGCGCCGCTGACCGCGCTGCTGGTCGTCCAGGTCACCCTCTACTCCACGCTCACCAACGGCATCCGCCGGGTGAACTCGGTGGTCGCCGGCGTCCTCGTCGCCATCGCCTTCAGCCTGCTCGTGGGCCTGACCTGGTGGAGTCTCGCCCTGCTGATCGTCGCCTCCCTGGCCGTCGGCCACCTGGTGCGGGTCGACGAGTACGTGCCCGAGGTGGCGATCAGCGCGATGCTGGTGCTCGGGGTCACCACCGTCGGGGACACGGCCTGGGCGCGGGTCGTGGAGACGCTGATCGGCGCGGTCGTCGGGCTCGGCTGCAATCTGCTGCTGGCCCCTCCGGTGTGGGTGGACGAGGCCGGCGAGTCGATCGACGGGCTCGCCCGTCGGCTGCGGCAGCTGATGCTGAGCATGGGCGAGGAGGCCGCGGGCCGCACGCCCGTCGAGCAGGCGGCGGCCCGGCTGCACGAGGCACGCCGTCTCGACCACGACATCGTGGAGGTGGACGCGGCACTGCGGCAGGCGGAGGACAGCCTGCGGCTCAACCCGCGCGTCCGCGAGGCCGTACTGCACCGGGTGGTGCTGCGCACCGGCCTGGACACGCTGGAGATCTGCACGGTCGTCCTGCGCGTGCTCGCACGCACCTTCACCGACCTCGCGAAGGAACGCGACCACGAGCCGCTGTTCGCGGCGGAGACGGGCGCCGCCGTGGAGCAGCTGCTGTCCGAGATCGCCGACGCGGTGGTCAGCTTCGCGGTGCTCGTCACCACCCATGTCAGTCTGAGCGCGGAGTCGGCGGAGGAGCGGCTCTCCACCGAGCTGCGGCAGGCCGCGGCCACCCGCGACAAGCTGGCCATGCTGCTCCTGGAGGAGGTGCGGCGCGACGTCCGTCAGTGGCAGCTGCACGGCGCCGTGCTGACGGAGGTCAACCGCATCCTCGACGAGCTCGACACCGAGCACCGCTCGCGCCGGCTCCTGGAGGAGCTGGACCGGGTCAGCCGTGAGCAGCGCGAGCGGATGCCCCGGCTGACCCGGCTGCGGGAGAGGGCGCGTGTCCCGGAGCGGCTGCGCCGGAACCGCGCGGTGGCCGCCCGTCGTTCTAGGTGACGTAGTCATCGAGGGGGACGAAGGGGGCGGGGCGTATGGACGGCACCACCGTGCGGATCGACGGGAACACGCTGCGGCTGCCGGGCGGTGTGGCGGTGCGGTTCGTCCGTACGCTGCGCCTTCCAGAGACGGGCACACATCCGCTGCCGCCGGGGCTCGGCGAGTTCCCCGTGCGCCGGGTCGCGGACTACCCGGACACGGTGCCCGAGGCATGGCGGGCGCGCGGCGGCGTGATGCTGCCGGTGTATCTGCGCGAGGCGATGTGGCTGAGCTTCTCGGGCACGACGGAGCCGGCCGCGCTGCAGGTCGGGGTGGGCAAGGTGTGTGCGGTCTCGGGCAGGCCGTGGAGCAGCCGGCTGTCCCGCAAGCCGCAGAACTACGTCGTGCTGCCGCGCCAGCCGTGGCTGGACGGCATCAACTCCGGCAAGGGGACCGTCCGTCAGTTCGTCGCGGTGCCGCTGGGACTGGGCGCGACAGTCGAGGGCCAGGTCACCGGCGAGGAGGTCTGGGGCGGTGTACAACTGCAGTCGTTCCCGCTCAACGACCGCGAACTGACCCGTTGGCGCGAGGAGGAGAGGCGCCGTGCGGAACTGCGGTCGGTGAAGACGGCCGGAGGGTACGGCGCCGCACTGCCCATGGCGGCCCCGCCGGCTCCCGGCGCGGCCCAGGCGCCGGCCGCCGCTCCCGCGAGCCCGCCCCGGGCCGCCGCGGCCATGGGACTCGGCGTGGGCGGTTCGATGCGCCAAGAGGTCTACGAGGACGACCGGCCCCTGAAGCACTGGGCGAAGGAACCCGCCGGCCGGGTCTTCGTGCACCTGGTGACGCCTCCGGAGTGGCGCCGGATCACGGGCGAGGCGCCCCCTGCGTCCCCGGTGGACCGCGCGGCCTACACCCGCGCGGGGCTGCCCTGGTACGACTACTACGACCAGGACGGGCAGGATCTCGCACCCACGGACGCGCTCGAGGCGGTACAGCCGGTCGGCGACTGGCTCGGTGACGACCACGAACCCTGGCAGGACCCGGCGCCGCACCAGGTGACCCCGCTCAAGGACGCGCCGGGCAAGCCGGTCGAGGACGGGGACTGGTAGCCGCCGGCGGGCCGCTGCTCGCTGCGCGACGGGAAGAGTGGTGCTTGCGTGCGGCGGGTGGAGCGCGCCAGGGTGGCTGGTACGACCGGGGGAGCCGATCACCTGAGGTACGGACATGAGCAGTGGGGCACCAGCGTCGCCCGGCGGCTGGGACAGACGCCGTTTCGTCGGCGCTCTGGCGGGAGCGGCCACGATGTCGGCGCTCCCGGCCTGTGTGTCCTCCACGTCCGCGCCCGGCCCCACCCCGCAGACGCCCGCGGAAACGGCGAGCGCGTCCCGGACGCCCGCGGACACCACGACCGCGCCGGGGCCGCCGAGCGGGCAGCCTTCCCGCGCCCGCCCGCTCTGCGTCGGCACCTACACCTCCGCCGAGGGCGGCGGCAAGGGCATCGGTCTCGCCACGTACGACATCGAGTCCGGTCGTGTCACCGGGACCGGCACGCTCACCGGCATCGAGGACCCGTCGTATCTCGCGGTGCATCCCGACGGCCGCACGCTGTACGCGGTGAACGAGCGCGAGAACGGCGCAGTGACCGCCGTCCGGCTGTCCGACCGCGAGGTCCTCGGCGCCCGCAGCACAGGCGGATCGGGTCCCTGCCATCTGTCCGTGCATCCGGGCGGGCGGTGGCTGCTCAGCGCGAACTACGGGTCAGGCAGCGTGGCCGTGCACCCGATCGGCGCCTCGGGCTCGCTCGGCGAGCGCACCGACCTGGTCATCCACTCCAGTCCGCGGCCCGGGCCCGGGCAACAGGGACCGCACGCCCACCAGTTCGTCACGAGTCCGGACGGCGGGCACGTGCTCGCCGTCGACCTGGGCACGGACACCGTCTACTCCTACCGTCTCGACGAGCGCAAGGGCACCCTCACCGAAGCCGCCCAGGCGCACACCCGGCCGGGTGCGGGGCCGCGTCACCTCACCTTCCACCCGGGCGGGCGGTACGCGTATCTGGCCAACGAGGCCGACAACACGGTGGCGGTATGCGCCTACGCGCCGGGCACCGGCCGCCTGACCATCGGCAGGCCGCAGTCCACGGGCACGGGTTCGGGCACCAGCTACCCGGCGCAACTCCTCGTGACCTCGGACGGCTCGTACGCCTACCTCGCCAACCGGGGTGACAACAGCCTGACCCGGTACGCGGTGGAGGCCGACGGGGCGGGGCTCAGACTGCTGGACACGGTGCCGGTGGCCGGTGACTTCCCGCGGCAGATCTCCTTCTCGCCGGACGGGGCGCTGCTGTTCGCCGCGAACCAGAGGTCCGGCACCGTCAGCGTGTTCCACGTGGACCGCGAGAGCGGCGGACTGCGGCTCGCGGGCAAGCCGTTCGCGTCACCGACCGCCGTCTGTGCGCTGCCGCTGTAGGGCACGCGGGCAGGAGGCCGCGCCCGCCTGTTCGAGCAGGACGTGCATGCGTTCCGTGAGCTGCGCGACGTCGCCGGCGGGCGCGTGGAACGGCAGCCGTACGTCGCCGTGGGCCCGGGCCCGCTCGATCCGCAGCGTCAGCCCGTGCCGGTCGACGGCGAGGGGCTGGACGCGCACCGCGCCGTGCAGGCTGTCGGAGTCGACGAGGCGCGTGAGCCGCTCGACCGCGTCCGAGTGGCAGTCGGCGAGGTGGGTCAGCAGCCGGGACTCGGCCAGGGCCAGCGGGTCGGGGTGCGCGGCGGCGTACTCGTCGAGGTCGACGACCACGGCGCCCGACGGCCGGCGCAGCACCACCCGGGTGGCCCGGAACGCCGGACGGCCGTCCTCGGGGGCGAACCATCCGGCCAGCCAGAGCCGGGCGCGGATCCGGTTGCGTACGGGGACGGGCGCGACGTCGGCGAACTCCAGGACGGCGGACGGCTCGCCGCGGGGTGCGCAGATCGCGGCCGCGAGCAGGGCGCTGTCCTCCGGCACGTGCAGCAGCACCCGGCCGTCCTCGGTCACACTGTGCGCCCCGACGAGCTCCTCGCGGCCGCCTTCCGCCGTCACCGCGCAGGACCAGGCGGCGGCGAGCACCGAGCGGGCCTGTTCCGCTGCGGCAGGCGCGGCCGTCCAGGTCTGGCTGTCACCCATCCCGTACCTCCTTAGGTAAGCCTTGCCTAACTTACCGAAGATCGGGGTGTACGCCAACCATGGTCGGCAGGCCTTCCTTTCCGCCGGCCCTTTCGAGCCCGTCGAGGATCAGGTCCAGCCCGAATTCGAACTCGTCGCCGTAGTCGTAGCCGGGGCGGAGTACATGCTCGGTCGTCAGCTCGGCCAGGTGCGGGTACCGGTCGGCCGGGGCCTGCGTCAGGATGGCCTGAGCCAGCTCCGCGGTCTCGGCGGGAGTGTCGAACGGCAGGCTGCTCTCCTGCAGCGCGAACCCGTAGATGTAGCTGTCGAGGGCCGAGTACGCGTGCGCCGTCAAGGCGACGGTGAAGCCGGCCTTGCGAAGGCACCCGAGGACGGCGTCGTGATGCCGCAGTGTCGCCGGACCGGGTGAGCGACGGGACTCCATCAGACCGATCGCCCATGGATGCCGGGACAGGACCCGGCGGACCGAGATCGCACGCAGGCGCATCGCCGTCTTCCAGTCGTCCTCACCGGACGGCAGATCGATCTCGCCGAACACCACGTCGATCATGCCGTTGAGGAGATCTTCCTTGTTGGCCACGTGCGTGTAGAGCGACATCGCCTCGACCCCGACCGCCTCGCCGAGCTTGCGCATCGTCAGCGCATCGAGCCCGCTCTCGTCGGCCAGGGCGACAGCGGCGTGCAGCACTTTCTGGCGGCTGAGCGGAATGCGGGGTGCTCGATCGCGCCCGGTCCGCGGGGTCATGCGTGTCCTCCCGTCGTCGACCTTGACAACCTTACCCAGTAAGGACGAACCTTACGACGTAAGGATCGTCGAAGGACCAGGAGTTTCGCCATGCAGCACAAGCAGCTCGACAACTCGGCACGGCCGGCTGCTGCGGCCGCCCGGGCGGAGACCATGAAGTCGATCGTGCAGGACCGGTACGGACCGGCACCCGAGGACGTCCTGCGGCTCGCGGAGGTCGGCAGGCCCGTGGCCGGGCGTGGCGAGGTCCTGGTGAAGGTGCACGCGGCCAGCGTGGACAGGGGCACCTGGCATGTGATGGCCGGCCTGCCCTATCCCATCCGGCTGGCGGGGTTCGGCGTCCGCCGGCCGAAGTACGCCAACCCGGGCCGCAGCCTCGCCGGAACGGTCGAAGCCGTCGGCGCCGACGTGAGCGGCGTCAAGCCGGGTGACGAGGTGTTCGGCATCTGCAGCGGCTCGTTCGCCGAGTACGCGCGCGTCCGCGCCGACAAGCTCTCCGCCAAGCCGGCGAACCTCTCCTTCGGCGAGGCTGCCGCCGTACCCGTCTCCGGCCTCACCGCGCTCCAGGCCGTTCGTGACCAGGGAGGAGTCCGGGCGGGACAGAAGGTGCTGATCGTCGGCGCGTCGGGAGGAGTGGGCACCTTCGCCGTGCAGATCGCGAAGGCCTACGGAGCCGAGGTGACGGCGGTGTGCAGTACCCCGAAGACGGACATGGTCCGCGGCCTCGGCGCCGGGCATGTCATCGACTACACCCGAGCGGACTTCGCCGACGGCGCCGACCGCTACGACGTCATCCTCGACACCGGAGGCAACCGCCGGCTGTCGGATCTGCGCCGCACCCTCACCCCGAAGGGACGGCTCGTCATCGTCGGAGGAGAGACCGGCGGACGCTGGCTCGGCGGCACAGACCGTCAGATGCGGGCGCAGCTGCTGTCTCCGTTCGTCGGCCAGAAGCTCGGGACCTTCGTCTCGTCCGAGAACGCCGAAGACCTGAGGGCCCTGCGTGAGCTCATCGAGTCCGGCCAGGTCTCACCCGCCGTCGACCGCGAATACCCGCTCGCCGAGGTCGCCGCGGCCATCCGCCACATGCTGGACGGGCGGACCCGCGGCAAGCTCGTGATCACCGTCTAGCCTGCGACCTGCGCCCGGGCAACGAGGAACAGGGAACAGGGCGTCTGCCGCATCACCGGCACGACCGTGCCGAGCGACCACCAGCAACCACTACGCGATGACGCCCAGCAGGGCCCGCGCGCACAGGTCGCGCACCTCCTCCCGGGTCGGTCCCGGGTCCCTCAGCCACTCCAGGCAGACGGCGGTGGTGAAGGCCAGCCAGCCGCGCACGGCCAGGCGCACCTCGGGCCGTTCCTCGAAGACCGGCCCGAACTCGGGGTCCGCGCCGAGAGCCGCCAGGATCTGCCGCTCCTGCGCGGCCAGCGCCCTCCGGTAGACCTTGCGCACGGTCCGGTCCCCCGCCGCGTCGGCACGGTGGAAGGCGCGGTAGCCGTGCGCATGCGCCTGGACGTACTCCAGATACGCGTCGAGCCCGGCGACGAGCTGTTCGCGCACCGGAACCCCGGGCACCGCCTCCGTCATGCGCAGCATCCGCTCGCTCTCGCGCTCGACGACCGCGGCGAAGAAGTCCCGCTTGGTCGGGAAGTAGTGGTAGAGCAGCCCGCGCGAGACCCCGGCGATCTCGGCGACCTGCTCGATCCAGACCTCGTCGTAGGGGCTCTCCGAGAACAGCCGCGCCCCGACCGCCAGAAGCTGCTCCCTGCGCTCCTGCGTGCTGAGCCGGCGGCGCGTGCGCCCGCCCTGGTTCGCGGCCATGCCCGCACTTTACTTGACGCCGGTTCAACAACGGGACCACACTGGAACGCGCTATTGAACCGACGTACAACACGTGTCGGAATACGTGCTGCCTCGCAACGTGTCGCTGGATCAAGGGAGATCGCGTCATGGCGGAGACGACGACCGCAGCCGGCCTGCCGGGCGGATTCCGCGGTGCCGAACAGGGCTGGCCCGAACTGCACCGCATTCCGCATCCGCCGCACCGGCTCCCCTTCCTCGGCGACGTCCTCGGCGCGAGCAGGCGCACCCCCCTGCAGGACTCCCTCCGGTACGCCCGGCAGCTGGGCCCGATCTTCCGGCGCAGGGCCTTCGGCCGGGAGTTCGTGTTCGTGTGGGGACCCGATCTCGTGGCCGACCTGGCGGACGAGACGCGGTTCGCCAAACACGTGGGGCTCGGCGTCGCCAATCTGCGGCCTCTCGCCGGGGACGGCCTGTTCACGGCGTACAACCACGAGCGCAACTGGCAGCTGGCGCACCACGTCCTGGCGCCGGGCTTCAGCCGCGAGGCCATGGAGGCCTACCACCCGATGATGCTCGCCGTGGCCGAGCGCCTCACCGGCCACTGGGACCGGGCGCTCGCGGCGGGCCGCCCGGTGGACGTGCCCGGCGACATGACCAAACTGACCCTGGAGACGATCGCTCGGACCGGCTTCGGACACGACTTCGGCTCCTTCGAGCGCACCCGCCCGCACCCGTTCGTCACGGCGATGGTGGGCACACTGACCTACGCCCAGCGGCTGAACACCGTGCCCTCACCGCTGCTGCTGCGCAGGGCCGCACGCCGCAACGAGGCCGACATCGCCCACCTCAACAGCACCGTGGACGGCCTGGTCCGGGCACGCCGCACGGCGACCGGGGACGGGGACCTGCTGGACCGGATGCTGGACACGGCCCATCCGGAGACCGGGGAGCGGCTGTCGCCGGAGAACGTCCGCCGCCAGGTCATCACCTTCCTGGTGGCGGGCCACGAGACCACCTCGGGCGCGCTCTCCTTCGCCCTGCACCACCTCTCCCGGCACCCCGACGTCGCCGCCCGTGCCCGCGCCGAGGTGGACCGCGTCTGGGGCGACACACCGTCGCCCGGCTACGACCAGGTGGCCAGGCTGCGGTACGTGCGCCGGGTCCTCGACGAGACGCTGCGGCTGTGGCCGACCGCACCGGCCTTCGCCCGGGAGGCCCGCCGGGACACCGTGCTGGCCGGGGACCACCCGATGCGGCGGGGTGCCTGGACGCTGGTCCTCACGCCGATGCTGCAGCGCGATCCGGGCGTCTGGGGCCCCGACGCGGATCGGTTCGACCCGGACCGCTTCGACCCGAGGGCAGTACGGTCCCGGCCCCCGCACACCTTCAAGCCGTTCGGCACCGGGGCGCGGGCCTGCATCGGACGGCAGTTCGCGCTGCACGAGGCGACGCTGGTGCTCGGCCTGCTGCTGCGCCGCTACGAGCTGTGCGCCGAGCCCGGCTACCGGCTGCGGGTGACCGAGCGGCTGACGCTGATGCCGGAGGGGCTGCGCTTGCATCTGGATCGCAGGCGGGCCGCCGCTCCGGGCGCGTCGGCCGCCGGGTCGACCTCGACCGCATCGACCGCATCGACCGCATCTACCGCATCTACCGGGGAGGAACAGCCGTCAGAGCTGCACTGCCCAGTGCACGGGGCGGGTGAGTGACTTCGGCAGCCTGGTGCCGGCGCTGCCGCCGGCCGCGTTCAGCTGGGGCTGGGTCAGGAAGAAGGCGCCGGTCAGGTCGGCGTCCGTGAGGTCGGCGTCCCGCAGGTCGGCACCGATGAGGTCCGCGCCGCGCAGGTCGGCGCCGGTGAGGTCGGCGGCGATGAGGTAGGCGCCGCGGAGATTGGCGCCACGGAGGTCGGCTCCCTTGAGGCGGGCGCCGATCAGATCCGCGTTCCGGCGGTTCTTCCCGCGCCCACGGGCTCCCGCCCGCACCAGCTCGCTGGTTCTCAGCAGGAGCACGTTGACCTCCTGCCGGTGGGCGCCCACGTCCAACGCGACGAGTTCCTCAGGGGTCTGGCGGGTGAGCCGTTCGGTCTGGTCCAGGGCCCGGCGCAGGTCGGCGTGGACCGGGCGGGCAGCGGGCAGGGTGAGCGCCTCGGTGAGGTACCAGAGCAGCTCGTGCAGCTGCCGGACGACCGGGAAGACGTCGAACATGAGGCGGGCGTGTTCACGCGGACCGCTACGCCAGTCCTCTCCGCCGAACGTGACCTGCGAGACCTGCTGCCCCGCGCCGAAGCAGTCGTAGACCGTGCAGCCGTTGAATCCTTTCTGCCGCAGCTTCGCGTGGATGCCGCAGCGGTGGTCGTCCCGCAGGTTCGGGCAGGGCGTGCCGGCGTCCTTGCCTATCGCGAAGTCGGCGGAGGCGGCGAAGGGCAGGGCGACGCAGCACAGTCCGAAGCACTGCGCACAGTCGCCGCGCAGGCCGGCCCGGTCGGTCGTGTGGTCTCGCATGGCGTCAAGCCTACTGACGTGCCGGAACCGGAGACTCACCGGTGAGTCTCCGGTCCTGTGGGCGCCTCCTCAGGGTGGTGAGCCCGCACCGCGCCCTCGGCCCGCCGGCCGTCGTCGCCTGAGGCGAAGGGGCGGTGCGCTCCGCTCGCCGCGTCCCTACTGGCCCGGCGCGAGGATGTAGGTGTTGAGTGTGCTCACGGTGGTGAGCGGTGCCGGGGTGCCCAGGTCGTAGCGGTCCACGGCGAGGAAGTTGGGCTTCTTTCGGGCCGCCGGAGTGCAGAACCTCTGCGCGCGGTTCTGGAGTTTGCCGTTGTCGTTGGTGACGGTCGCGCCGATCGTGGCGTCACGGAAGTGGTTCATCACGAACAGCGGGTGGAAGACGGCCGAGTCCGTCGTCAGCGGCCGTGAGGTGCCCCAGCGGCTGTGGCAGGACCAGTCGGAGGAACCGATGCCCGACCCCATCGACCAGTGGTTCTCGACGGTCCACTCCCGCTGGTACATCACGCCGAACGTGTCACGGGTGGCCCAGCCGCTCGCGACGTCACCGGCGCGGGTGCGGTCGCTGAAGATCAGCAGCTGCTTGCCGCGGGCGGCGAGGTCGGCCATGGCCGGCCAGCCCTTGGCGGCCACCCCTTCCCGGTCGGGCCGGTAGAGGACGTCGCCGAGGCCGCTCACGGAGGCGAGGGACGACTTGAGGACGTCGGAGGAGACGTAGTCCTCCAGGAACACGGTGGCGAACTGCCCCGGGGCGGCCTTGAGGAAGTCGACGATGCGTTGCAGGTCGGTGGCGAGCGGTACCGGGCCGCTCACGCCGCTGCAGCTGTTGTGGCAGAGCACGGCCCGCCCCGCGACGGTGTAGGTGTCGAGCATGAACCCGCGTACGCCGTCGGTCAGTTGCCGGCTGATGCCGCGCGCCTGGTTGGGGAAGAGGCTGACCGGGAACGAGGCGAAGCTGCCGTCGGCGCCGTTGGCGAAGGCGTTGTGCGCGGTGAGGAACGTGACCTGGTCCAGCGTCCGGGTGTCGGCGGACGGCATGGCCGTCGTGGCGTGGTCGGCCGGTGTGAGGTACCAGCGGGCGAGGTCACCGCCCGAACCGAGCTGCACGGCCGTGGAGTCGGCGACGCCGGTGAGGTACTGGGACGTCCCGGGAACGCCGACGGTGTAGGTGTCGTCCCCGGCCGAGGTGATCGTCCACGTGGTGCCGTCGGCGCCGCAGGCCGCGGTCACCGCCGCGGTGCCGCTGCGACCGAGGCAGGTCCCGGACTCGTCGGCGTTCTGCAGCTGGTGCCCGCCGGTGACCGTGACGGGGATCCATTGCTGGTGGTCCTCGTTGCCCTTGGGACTGTGCTGGGCGACCGTGCCGCCGCTGTCGGCCGCGTTCTGGCCGGTGGCACGGTTCTGCAGGTAGACCGCGTAGGTGGGGACCGCCGCGACGGCCTCTCCCGGGGACAGTACGGGCAGGGTGAGGGCGAGGGCGGCGGTCCCGCACAGGACGCGCAGACGGGGCATGCGCACAGGTTTCCTTTCGGTCCGGATGATGTCGGAGCCCTGAGATGTCAGGGTCATGACACACCCGCGCCCGTACGGCGCGCCAGACCCGCGGCATGCCGGGTCAGGGCGCGACCGGCGTGCCGAGCGGAGCGCGGCGAGGCGGAGTCACCGCCCGAACACCTCGAACGCCACCGCCGGCCTGCCCCCGAACCGCTCCGCCGTCCGCTCGGCGACCGTGGTCAGGAATCCCCGGGCATACGTCTCCGGGTCCTCGTTCGTCAACGCCTCGATGTACGTGCGGTGTTCGAGCAGCGAACGCACCGCACGCTCCAGACCGGCCGTGGCGTCCACGGCGTGCGTCGGCGTGCTGGAGCCGGCGACGGCGACCCAGCGGACGCCGTTCCAGGGTTCCAGGCCCTGTTCCACGAGTTCCGGGAAGATCCAGCGGTTGCCGGCGTCCCCGGCCGCGTCCAGCGTGGCACGTCCCACCGCCACGTGGTCCGGGGTGTTCCAGGCGACGCCTCCCCAGGTGTCCCGATGGTTGAGGGTGATGACCAGTTCGGGCCGGTGGCGGCGGATCGCGGCGGCGATGTCGCGGCGCAGGGCGGTGCCGTACTCGATCACACCGTCCTTGCGGTCGAGGAACTCCACGGCCGACACCCCCACCACGGCCGCGCTCGCCCGCTGCTCCTGCTCCCGTAGCGGGCCGCACTCCGCCGGCTCCAGCGTGTCGATGCCCGCTTCGCCGCGCGTCGCCAGGACGTACGCGACCTCGCGGCCTGCGTCGGTCCAGGCGGCGATCGCCGCCGAGCAGCCGTACTCGAGGTCGTCGGGGTGTGCCACGACCGCGAGGGCGCGCCGCCAGTCGTCGGGCATGGGCTGGAGTTGGGTGATCCGCGGCTCGGTCATGTCCGCAGACTAGTGCCGCGTCGGCCAAGGACCCGCGGTCCCGGCCGCGGCCTGTGACGTCACGCCTCGTCCCGCGTCATCGCCAGCAGCCGGTCGAGGACCCGGGGGCCGCCGGCCCGCACGCCGTCGTGTTCGAACTCGTTGGTGACCCAGGTGCGCAGGCCGCGGATCGTCCGGGCGGTTTCGAGGGAGTGGGCGGTGTCGACGTACATGTCGTCGTGGTAGACGGCCGCCGCTACCGGCACCTCGTTGGCGGCGAGGCGGGCGGGGTCGTACAGGGGCTTCCAGTCGGTGCGGGCGGCGAGCAGTGCCGCGGTCTCGCGCAGGGGGCGCAGGGCCGGGTCGCAGTCGAACATCCAGGGGTGGATCGACTCGCCGGTGAACAGCAGCGGGCCGTCGGCCGCGAGGGCCTTCGCGGCGTCGAACTGCGGGAACTCGGCGCGGACGCGTTCGGCCGACCAGGCGGTGGGCCGCTCGTCCTGGCCGTAGATCGCCTCGTGGACGAGGGCGTACAGAGGGTGGCCCGCGTAGGACAGGAGGCCCTGCACCTCCTCCTGGAAGGCGTCGGAGAGGACGGATCCCCGCGCTGTGCGGACGAAGGCGTGTTCCAGCAGGTAGTGCAGGCGATGGCTGCCCTCGCCGGCGCCGAGGACGATACCGAGGGACTGGAAGGCCTCGGCGGTGAGGCGGTAGCCGTTCGGCAGGACGGGCTCGTGGTGCAGCACGTACTCGGCGATCCGCCGCGCGCGCTCGACGTCCTGCGGGTACCGCGCGTAGTGCTCGGTGACCTTGCGCTCGATGCGGGGGTACGCCGCCCGGTAGACGTCGTCGGCGTGGGCGTCGAGGGAGGGCAGGCCCCCGGTGATCGCGGCGGCGGCCATGCCCTCGGGGGCGGTGGACAGGTAGTGCACGGTGCAGAAGCCGCCGAAGCTCTGGCCGAGGACGGTCCAGGGGCCGCCGCCGGTGACCTCGGCGCGGATCGCCTCGCAGTCCCGCACGATCGCGTCGGCGCGGAAGAGGGCGAGGTAGTCCGGCCTGTTCGGCGGGGCCGCCGCGCAGCGGGAGCGTCTGACGGCTGGCGGGGGTGGAGTGGCCGGTGCCGCGCTGGTCGAGGAGCAGGACGCGGTACTCGCCGAGGGCGCGGTCGAGCCAGGACTGCCTGCCGACGAAACGGTGGGCGCCGAAGCCGGGGCCGCCCTGGAGGTAGACCAGCCACGGGAGGTCCCGGTCCGCCTTGTCGCTCGCGACGACCTCGCGGCCGTAGAGCCCGATCGCCTCCCCCGCCGGTTCGTCGTGGTCAAGCGGGACGGTGAAGTGACGGTCGGTGAGGACGACGCCGGGCTGACGGTAGGTGAAGGTCAACAGGGCTCCCGGGACGGACGGATTGCTGGCCGCGTCCCAGTTCAGCACATGTTTCTCCGGGCACCGACCCCTGGATCAGGAAATCGTACTGAATGCGCGGTCAGCGGGCCGACAGGCCGGAGCGGCGCACGGCGGGCCCGGCTGGAGCACCACCCACCGGGGCTCGTGCTTCGGCTCTTTCAGCCGGCGGCCGGGGAGCTCGATGTCGTCGTAGCCGACGATCGCGCATCGCCCGCCGTTGCCCACCGAAAGGCGGTCGAGGAAGCGCGCCGCACGGGCCCGGCTCGCCGGGACGTGAGGGGGGACTCCCCCGGGCCGCGTCCCACGACTACGCTTCACTCATCCGATGACCGACCACAAGGAGCCGCGATGCGTGTCGCCCTGTTCCTGACCTGTGTCGACGACACGCTCTATCCGGACACCGGGCGCGCCGTGGTGAAACTGCTGACCAGGCTGGACGTCGAGGTCGACTTCCCGATGACCCAGACCTGCTGCGGGCAGGCCCACTACAACACCGGCTACCGGCATGAGGCGGAGCCGCTCGCCCGGCATTTCTCCGATGTCTTCGGGGAGTACGAGGCGATCGTGACCCCGTCCGGGTCGTGCGGTGCGATGGTGCGGGAGCTCTATCCGCGGATGGGTGAGCGGGCCCGGGCGGAGGGGCGCGGGGACACCCTCGCGACCACCCTGGCACCCGTCGTCCGCAAGACGTACGAGCTCACGGAGTTCCTGGTGGACGTGCTCGGGGTCACGGACGTCGGCGCGTACTACCCGCACAAGGTCACCTACCACCCGGCCTGCCACGGGCTGCGCGGGCTGGGACTGGGCGACCGTCCCCGAAGGCTGCTCCAGGCCGTGAAGGGGCTGGAGCTGGTCGAGCTGCCCGGTGCCGACGAATGCTGTGGTTTCGGCGGCACCTTCGCCCTGAAGAACTCCGACGTCTCGTCGGCGATGGGCGCGGACAAGGTGCGCAACGCCGAGTCGACGGGTGCCGAGGTGCTGTGCGCGGCCGACAACTCCTGTCTGATGCACATCGGCGGCACGATGACCCGGACCGGCACTGACATGCGGCCGGTGCACATCGCGGAGATCCTGGCGAGCACCGAGGAGGAGCCGGCGGTATGAGCGGAACGGCACGATGACCCGGACCGGAACGGACATGCGGCCGGTGCACATCGCGGAGATCCTGGCGAGCACCGAGGAGGAGCCGGCGGTATGAGCGGAACGGCACGATGACCCGGACCGGCACTGACATGCGGCCGGTGCACATCGCGGAGATCCTGGCGAGCACCGAGGAGGAGCCGGCGGTATGAGCGGAACG
>NZ_JBVIVK010000006.1:0-30052 GCF_055595715.1 Streptomyces sp. NPDC040410 | reverse complement strand
CGTTCGTCGGCATGCCCGCGTTTCCCCCGCCCGCCCACCCGGCCTTCCCGAAGGCCGCGCACGACGCCGTGCACGACCAGACCCTGCGCGGCAACCTGCGGCACGCCACCCACACCATCCGCGCCAAGCGGGCGAAGGCCGTGGCGGAGGTGTCCGACTGGGCGGCGCTGCGGGACGCCGGGAAGCGGATCAAGGACCATACGCTCCGTCATCTCGACCGCTACCTCGTGCGGTTGGAGGAGTCCGTCACGGCGGCGGGCGGCACCGTCCACTGGGCCGCCGACGCCGACGAGGCCAACCGGATCGTGGCCGGCCTCGTCAAGGCCACGGGCGAGAGCGAGGTCGTCAAGGTCAAGTCGATGGCCACGCAGGAGATCGGTCTCAACGAGGCGCTCGAAGCGGAGGGCATCCGCGCCTACGAGACCGATCTCGCCGAGCTCATCGTGCAGTTGGGCAAGGACCGGCCCTCGCACATCCTGGTCCCGGCGATCCACCGCAACCGCGGCGAGATCCGCGACATCTTCCGCGCCGAGATGAGCGCATGGGGCCGGCCGGCGCCCGAGGGCCTCACCGACGCACCCGCTGAACTCGCGGAGGCGGCACGGCTGCACCTGCGGGAGAAGTTCCTGCGCGCCAAGGTCGGCATCTCCGGCGCCAACTTCATGGTCGCCGAGACGGGCACGCTCGTCGTCGTCGAGTCCGAGGGCAACGGACGGATGTGCCTGACCCTGCCCGAGACGCTGATCTCGGTCGTCGGCATCGAGAAGATCCTGCCGACCTGGCGGGACCTGGAGGTGTTCCTCCAGACGCTCCCCCGCTCCTCCACCGCCGAGCGCATGAACCCGTACACCTCCATGTGGACCGGCACCACCGACGAGGACGGCCCGCAGACCTTCCACCTGGTGCTGCTCGACAACGGCCGCACCGACGCTCTCGCCGACGAGGTCGGCCGTCAGGCCCTGCGCTGCATCCGCTGCTCGGCGTGTCTCAACGTCTGCCCGGTGTACGAGCGGGCCGGCGGCCACGCGTACGGCTCGGTCTACCCGGGCCCGATCGGCGCCATCCTCAGCCCCCAGCTCCGGGGCACCGGGAGCGCGATCGACGCCTCACTGCCGTACGCCTCGTCGCTGTGCGGCGCCTGCTACGAGGTGTGCCCGGTCGCCATCGACATCCCCGAGGTGCTGGTGCACCTGCGGGAACGGGTCGTCGAGGGCGGCCGGGTGACACGGGAGGGCAACAAGGTGGTGCTCCAGCCGGCCAAGGGGCACGCCGCCGAGCGGGCGGCCATGAGGGCGGCGCGCTGGGCGTTCACGCACCCGGGCGCGCTGCGCGCCGGACAGCGGCTCGCCTCCCGCACCCGCCGCTTCCATCCGCGTACGCTGCCCGGTCCCGGGCGGGCCTGGAGCGGGACGCGGGACCTGCCGCCGGTGCCCGCGGAGCCCTTCCGCGACTGGTGGCAGCGCACGCACGGAGGAAGGGACGCGGCCAAGTGAGCAGCAGGGAGCGGATCCTGGGCCGGGTGCGGCGCGCGCTCGCGGACGCAACGCAGGACGGCATGCCGTACGAGCAGGCGATCGAGCGCAACTATGTGCGGGAGCACGGTGAGCGGAGTGTCGAGCAGACGGTCGATCTGCTGGCCGAGAATCTGGCGGACTACCGGGCCATCGTGCATCGCACGGACCCGGAAGAGCTCCCCCGCCTCGTCATGCGGCTGCTCGCCGAGCGGGGTTGCCGGTACGTGCTCGTGCCCCCGGGCCTCCCGCCGGAATGGATGTCGGCCGCCGATGCCACCCGAGTCCACGACCGTGCCGTGAGTACGCCGCACGAACTGGACGAGGTCGACAGTGTGGTCACGGGCTGCGCCGTGGCCGTCGCCGAGACCGGCACCATCGTGCTGGACGGCTCCCCCGACCAGGGCCGCCGCCGCATCACCCTCGTCCCGGATCACCACATCTGTGTCGTACGGGTCCCGGACCAGGTCGTCTCCTCCGTCCCGCAGGCCCTCGAACGCCTCGACCCGGCCCGCCCGTTGACCTGGATCTCCGGCCCGTCGGCGACCAGCGACATCGAACTGGACCGGGTCGAGGGGGTGCACGGTCCGCGCACCCTGGAGGTGGTGCTGGTGCACGGACCTGGGTGACCCGCGCCGGCCCGGACCGTCAGCCGTAGACGATCGGGCAGCCGCGCCGCAGCACGTGCTGGGCGGCACGCAGATACAGCGCCACGTAGAAGGCCGAGTCCAGGTCCTGGCTCCACGGCCCGGGCCGGGCAGCGGCCGCTTCCTTTGCCGCACCGTCCAGGAACCACCTGGTCAGGGCGAGGTTGTCGCACGCCTGCGGCACCTCGGCCGGCAACTCGACCGCGGCCGCCAGCCGTTCCGCGATGGCCAGCACCTGGGGCGCGCCCGCGACTGTCGTCTCGTCCGTGCAGGAGGCGGCGACGGGCAGCCGGATCCGCTCGTCGAGCGACAACGGCACCAGCACGGTCCAGCCGCAGAGGACCTCCTCTTCCTCCCGTGACAGACGGGCCCGGCAGAGTGCGGCGAAGCCGTCCATGGGCGGGACCAGCTTCTCCTCGAAGGACAGCCCCGAGCCGCGCACGGACTCGGCCTCTTCGGGGACGGACTCGTACGGCGGCAGACCGCGCCGTCTCAACTCCTCGTTGAGCGCCGTGGCGACCTTGCCCGGCCAGCCGTCCTCCTCTTCGTCCCCCTCTTCCTCGCCGTCACCGAGCCACTCCTGCGCACCGACACTGACCAGATAGATCCCCATGGCCGGAAAAGTACAGGGCACCACTGACAGTCCCCCGCTGGTCCGTCACGGGTTCCAGTAGATGGAGAGGGATCCGACGAAGGCCGCCCCCGCTCCGGGCAGGACGAGTTGTGTCGCCGCGGTGTTCCGGCGGTGACGGCTTCGGCCTTGCAGACGAACGTCAGACCAGCATCAATCGGCCACCAGATTTTTACGTGACACAGGAGCTGAACAAGCGCTTAGATAGGTCACCTGGTATCGCCGTCGAGCTGGAGGCCCCCGTTGTTCACATCCGTCGACGACGTCTCCGCGCGGCTCGCCGCCACCGGCTACCTCGCCTCGCCCGCGGTCGCCACGACCGTCTTCCTCGCCGACCGCCTCGGCAAGCCGCTCCTGGTGGAGGGCCCGGCCGGGGTCGGCAAGACGGAACTCGCCAAAGCCGTCGCCGAGGTCGCGGAGGCCCGGCTGGTACGACTGCAGTGCTACGAAGGCGTCGACGAGTCCCGGGCGCTGTACGAGTGGAACCACGCCAAACAGCTCCTGCGCATCAGCGCGGGCCGCGACGAGACCTGGGACGAGACCCGCACGGACATCTTCAGCGAGGAGTTCCTGCTCACCCGCCCGCTGCTGACCGCCATCCGCGGCGACGACCCCAAGGTGCTGCTGATCGACGAGACCGACAAGGCGGACGTCGAGGTGGAGGGCCTGCTCCTGGAAGTGCTCAGCGACTTCCAGGTCACGGTTCCCGAGCTGGGCACGATCACCGCGACCCGCCGCCCCTTCGTCGTCCTCACCTCTAACGCGAGCCGCGAGCTGTCCGAGGCCCTGCGCCGCCGCTGCCTCTTCCTCCACATCGGCTTCCCGGACGAGGAGCTGGAGCGCCGGATCGTACGGCTGAAGGTGCCCGGTCTGGACGAGGCGCTGGCCGAATCGGTGGTCCGCGTGGTCGGGGCGCTGCGCGCGATGGACCTGCGGAAGGTGCCGTCGGTCGCCGAGACCATCGACTGGGCGCGCACACTGCTCGCGCTCGGCGCCGGCACGCTCGACGAGACCGTCGTACGCGACACTCTGGGCGTCCTGCTCAAGCATCAGGACGACGTCCTCAAGGCGGCCGCCAAGCTCGACCTGGACGCCGTGTGACCGCGCCCGCGGCGGGCGGTGTCGCGGACCGGCTGACCGGTCTCGTCGCGGCTCTGCGCGCGCACGGCGTCCGGATCGGCACCGGCGAGACCGTGGACGCGGCACAGGCGGTGGCGGCGCTGGGGCTGGCCGACCGCGAGCTGCTGCGCGAGGGGCTGGCCGCGACGCTGCTGCACGGCACCGCGCAGCGGCAGGTGTTCGACCCGGTCTTCGACCTGTACTTCCCGCGGGGCGTCGGCGCGCCGGAGGGCGAGTCCGCGGATCGCGAGGACCTTCGCGGGCGCCTCGCGGCCGCGCTCGCCGCGGGCGACGAAGCCCTGATGACCCGGTTGGCCGTCGAGGCCGTCGACGGTTTCGGGGGATACGGTGCCTCGCCGGCGTCGGACGGCTGGTCGTCGTACCAGACGCTGGACCGGCTGCGCCCGCAGACGCTGCTGGCACGGGTCCGTGACGACGTCCGGGCCGAGAGCGGCGGTTCGGGTTTCGCGGACCGGCTGCTGGACGACGAGATCCGGCGGCGCATCGAGGTGTTCCGGCGGCTGGTGGCGGCGGAGGCGCGGCGCCGGGTCGCCGAGCGGCGCGGCCGGGACGAGATCGCCCGGCGGGCGGTGGCCCCCACCGCCGACCGGGTCGAGTTCCTGTTCGCGGGCAAGGCCCAACTGGCCGAACTGCGCAGGACGGTTCAGCCACTGGCGCGGAAGCTCGCCACGCGGCTGGCCGCCCGCCGCCGCCGGGCCACCCGCGGCAGCATCGATCTGCGGCGCACCCTGCGCGGTTCGCTGTCGACGGGCGGCGTGCCGATGCGGCCCGTGCTGCGCAGACGCCGTCCCGCCCGGCCCGAACTGGTGCTGCTCTGCGACGTGTCGGGCTCCGTGTCCGGCTTCTCGGACTTCACGATGCTGCTGGTGCAGGCGTTGCACGACCAGTTCAGCAAGGTGCGGGTGTTCGCCTTCGTCAACCGGATCGACGAGGTGACCGGGCTGCTCGTGCACGGGGCGGCCGACGCGGAGGGGCTCGCGGCCCGCATCCGGGCGGAGGCCACGCTCACGGGCTGGCACGGCAGCAGCGACTACGGTGTCGCGCTGGGCGAGTTCGCGGAGCGCTACGAGGACGCGGTCGGCCCGCGCACCACCGTGTTCGTTCTCGGTGACGCCCGCACGAACATGAGCGACCCGAACCTGCCGGCCCTGCGGCGGATCGCCGAACGGGCCCGCCGCCTCTACTGGCTGAACCCCGAGCAGCGTTCCCAGTGGGGCACGGGCGATTCCGCCGCACCGGACTACGCCGCCCTGGTCGACATGCACGAGTGCCGCACCGCACGACAGCTCGGCGCGCTGGTCACCCGCCTGCTGCCGGTGTGACACAGGCTTCTTACGGGCCCTGGGAGCACCTCTGGGCCGCGAGCTGCGGAGCCAGCGTGGCCGGGCCTGCCTCGACCTGGCGGGTCAGGTCGTCGGCCAGTGCCTCGAAGCCGCGGGTCTCGAAGCCGTCGAGAGCCTGGGCCGCCACGCTCTCGGGCGTGGACGGCCGCGCCCGCTCGTCCCACCGTCATCCTTCAGGCGTAGGGCTTGTCCCTGATGTGCGCAAAAGAGGGGTAGGGCCTGTCCCTGATGTGCCTCCGCCGCCGCTTCCCTACGCTCCGGGTATCGGAGGAGGAGCCCATGAAGGCAGTGGTCCAGGACAGATACGGCTCGGCTGACGAGTTGGAGGTCAGAGAGGTCGACCAGCCGGTGCCCGCGGCCGGCGAGGTGCTGGTGCGGGTGCGTGCCGCCTCGGTCAACGCGTACGACTGGCACTTCATGCACGGCGACCCGAAGATCGCCCGCGCGATCATGGGACTGCGCCGGCCGAAGGCGCCGATCCGGGGCCGGGACTTCGCCGGTGTGGTGGAAGCGGTCGGCAGCGGGGTCAAGGAACTCGGGCCCGGTGACGAGGTGTTCGGCGAGGTCGACGGAACGTTCGCCGAGTTCGTCTGCGCACCCGACTCGATGGTGGACCGCAAGCCGGCCGGCCTCACCTTCGAGCAGGCGGCCGCGATACCGCTGGCGGGCAACACCGCCCTGATCGGCCTGCGCGACGTGGCCCGGGTGGAGCCGGGCCAGACGGTCCTGGTGAACGGGGCGTCGGGCGGTGTGGGAACCTTCGCCGTGCAGATCGCCAAGGCGTACGGCGCCGAGGTGACCGGCGTGTGCAGCACCCGGAACGTGGACCTGGTCCGCTCACTCGGCGCGGACCACGTCATCGACTACACCCGGGAGGACTTCACCCTCGGCGGGCGGCGGTACGACGTCGTGCTCGACCTCGTGGGCAACCGCTCACTGGGGGAGTTCCGGCGCACGGTCACCCCGCGCGGAAAACTCGTGCTGTCCGGCGGTGGTGTGTACGAGGGCGGCAGCCTCATCGGCCCGATGGCTCTCTTCTTCAAGCGGAAACTGCTGTCCCCCTTCGTCCGCGAGCAACTGCTCGAACTCGCGGCGCACCAGAGCAAGCAGAACCTCGCGGCGCTGCGGGAGCTCGTCGAGTCCGGCAAGCTCAGCCCGGTCGTCGAACGCACATATCCCCTCAGCCAGGCGCCCGAGGCCATCCGTTACGTGGAGGTGGAGCACGCGCGCGCGAAGGTCGTCGTCACGGTGTGAGACGAACGGCCCTCGCGCTCCCCGCCGCGGGTGACCGGCGCCGGCGGCTAGCCCTTGTCCGCCTTCGCGTAGTCCTTCGCCATGGATCCCTGGAAGTCGTACACCACGCATGGCTCGTCGCCGACGACCCAGGCGTCGTGCCCGGGCGGGATCACGAAGACGTCGCCCGGGCCCACTTCGCCCTCGCCGCCGTCGTCCATGCGGATGCGCATGCGCCCCTCCACGACATAGCCGTTGTGGTGGATCTCGCAGCTCTTGGTCCCCGCGATCGGCGCTACCGACTCGGACCAGCGCCAGCCGGGTTCGAAGGTGCCCACGGCGAAGTCCAGTCCGCTCATGTGGACTGCTTCGAGGTGGCCCCGGGGGAAATCGCGGCGCTCGTCCGGCTTGTCGAGCGTCTTGACCTCAAACATGACGACTCTCCCTTCCGGCCGTGCTCAGTACGGCCGGGGCCGGTCTCGTCTCCCGGCCGCCGTGCGCGGCGCAGGCGGGCCGGACCCCACCACACCATCGTCCGCCCGCCCGGCCGGGACTGCCATTCGGGTGACGGGGCCGTGTCAGTCCCCGTCGTTCCCGGTTCCGCAGAGCCGTGCGAAGCGTTCGGCGTCGATGTTTCCACCCGAGATGATCACGCCGATCCGCCCCGGGAGGCGGCCCGCACGGCCGGCGAGCAGGGCGGCCAGCGGGGTGGCCCCGCTCGGTTCCACGACGATCTTCAGCCGTTCGAACGCGAACCGCATCGCGTCCCTGATCTCGTCGTCGGAGACCAGGGCGATGCCGTCGACCAGCCGCCGGTTCACGGAGAAGGTCAGCTCTCCGGGGGTGTGCAGGGCCTGCCCGTCGGCGATGGTGTGGGGCACCGGGATACTGACGCGCCGCCCGGCCTCCAGTGACCGCTTGGTGTCGTCCCCCGCCTCCGGCTCGACACCGATCACCCGGATCCGCGGGTACAGCCCCTTCGCGGCCGTTGCGCTGCCGGCGATCAGCCCACCGCCGCCGACCGGGGTGAGAAGGGCGTCCAACTCCCCTGCATCTTCGAGGAGTTCGAGGGCCGCCGTGCCCTGCCCGGCCATGACGTGCGGGTGTTCGTAGGGCGGGATGAGCGCGAGACCCCGGTCGGCGGCCAGGGCCTGGCCGATGGCCTCGCGGTCCTCGGTGTAGCGGTCGTACGTGACGATCTCGGCGCCGTAGCCGACGGTGGCGTCCCGCTTGGAGCGCGGGGCGTCCTCGGGCATGACGATCACGGCGGTGGTGCCGAGCTCGCGGGCGGCCAGGGCGACGGCCTGGGCGTGGTTCCCGGACGAGTAGGCGGCGATGCCCCGGGCCAGCTGCTCGGGTGTCAGGCAGGAGGCCGCGTTGTAGGCACCGCGGAACTTGAAGGCCCCCACGCGCTGGAAGTTCTCACACTTGAGGTGGACTTCGGCACCCACGAGGGCGTCGAGGGTGCGCGAGCGCAGGACCGGAGTGCGGTGGGCCACGCCTTTGATCCGGGCGGCGGCCTCACGGACGTCGTCGAGGGTGACCGGTGGGGTGGTGGTCGTCACGAGTGTCCTCCATCGGAAGTCGGGGCGGTCGGGGCGGTCTCGTTGCGGGCCTGCGCGAGGTAGCTGTAGGCGGAGGCACGGGAGATGCCGAGCCGGGCCGCGACCTGCTCGACCGCGCGGCGGACGGCGAACACGCCGTGCTCGTCCAGGCTGCGGAAGAGGTCGAGGCGCCGCGTGCGGTCGAGTGTTGCCCAGGTCAGGTTCTGCCGGAGCTGGTGGGCGTCGAGGATGGCGTCGACGACGGAGTCGATGTCGTTGCCGAAGGTGGTCACCGGTGGCTCGCCCGCGTCACGCGCGAGCCCGGCCAGCGCGCCGAGCAGGGTGTGGGCCTCGGTGACCGCGGTGACGTCGAGGTTGACGCAGAGGGCGCCGAACACCGCGCCCGTCGAGTCCCGCAGGACCATCGTGGACGACTTGAGCAGCTTTCCGGTCTCAGTGCGGGTGACGTAGTTGAGATCGTCACCCGCCTCGTCGCCCCGTGCGACGATCCGCATGCCGATCTCGCTCATCGCCCCGCCCACCGCACGCCCGGTCACCGAGCCGGCGAGGGCCACGACCGACTCCTCCGGCCGCCGGTAGTCGTGCAGGACCACCTCGCACACCGGCCCGAACGTCGCGGCGATCCCGTCGACGACCGGGGCCAGCGCGGCGATGATCGCGTCCCGTTCCGCGTCCGGCTCCATCCTGACCTCCACCGCTCCTCCTTGCCTCGACCAGGACATCCAGACTACACGTCCAATCACTGGACGGAACGTCCAAGCCCGGCGAGCGCATCGCGGCCCTGCACGAGGCCGGCCGCTCCGTGCCCGGCGAGGTGTCGCCGGCTACGACGACGTCCCCGAAGCCGCGCACCGGCTCCCCCGTTCACCGCAGTGCGCACCGACCTCGCCGAGATCGGCACCCGGTCCCTGCGGCTGCCGCTGAACCGGCTCGACGGCCCGGAGGAGGCGCCGCAGGCCGAGTCGCGGGTTCCCGTGGAACTCGTCGTACGGCTCAACAGCGGGCCCGCCTGCCCGGCACGGCGCGCTGACCTGTACGGAGACAGCCCGGGGCGCGTCCGAGGACCCGGGACCCTTCCGACGACCCGGGTCCTGTCAGACGGCCCGGGACCCGTGCGAGGACCCGGCGGCCGTCAGTCCTTCGCCGAGGCCTTCTTGATCGCCTCGCGGATGCGGGAGTACGTGCCGCAGCGGCACACGTTCTCGATGCGGTCGATGTCTGCGTCTGTCGGCCGCGAGGTCCGTTCCAGGAGGGCCGCCGCGGCCATGATCTGGCCCGGCTGGCAGAAGCCGCACTGGGCGACGTCGCAGTCCAGCCAGGCCTGCTGCACGGGGTGGAGGGTGTCGCCGTCGGCCAGGCCCTCGATCGTGGTGACCTTGCGGTCCGCGCAGTCCGCGACCGGGACGACGCAGGGCTGGACCTCCGCGCCGTCGAGGTGGCTGGTGCAGGCGCGGCAGACTCCCACACCGCAGCCGTACTTGGGGCCGGTGACGTTCAGCAGGTCGCGCAGTACCCACAGCAGCGGCATGTCTGCAGGGGCCTCGACGGTGACCGGCTTTCCGTTCAGGACGAAGGAGTAGGAGGGCATCGGTACCTTCTCGGACGGTGATCGGGAAGTCGGTCAGAAGCCGAGCGGGAAGCGGCGGGGCTTGGTGCCGGTCGCACGGGCGTAGGCGTTGGCGACGGCGCCTGCCGCGGCCGGGACGCCGAGTTCGCCCGCCCCGCCGGGCTCGCCCCGGGACGGCATGATGTGCGCCTCGAAGTGCAGCGGGGCGTGCCGCTGGCGGGCCCAGCGGAAGTCGGCGTAGCTGCCCTCGCGCACCGCGCCCCGGTCGATGTGCAGGCCGGCCTGGAGCACGGTGGAGATGCCGTCGACGGCTGTTCCCATCAACTGGGCTTCCAGACCACGCGGGTTGACGGCGGTGCCGACGTCGGCTGCCATCACCACCTTGGTCACCCTGGGATTCTTCGGGTCGGTGGCCTCGATCTCGACCAGGCAGGCCACACAGGAGCCGTACTCCTCGTGGACGGCCACGCCCTGCGCGTGGCCGTCCGGCATGTTCCGGCCCCAGTGCCCGGCGGAGGCGACCTTGTCGAGGACGGCCTTGACGGCCTTGCTCCGGAGCGTGGTCCGCCGGAAAGCGACGGGGTCCTTGCCCAGACCGGCGGCGACCTCGTCCACGACGATCTCCTCCGCGGTGCGCATCGTCCCGGAGTCCACCGACCGCCAGGCGCCGAGCGGCATCGCCAGTTCGACCGAGCCCGAATCCCCGGACAGGCTCCCGAAGTTGTACAGGCCGCTGTCGCTGGGCAGCGGGCCCGCGGCGCCCACGGTCACCCCGCCCTGGGCGGACGCGCCCTGCCGGTACGACTCGCTGACCGAGGCCGTCGCATGAGCGAAGGCCACCACCCTGCCGCGGGCGTGGCTCGCCCGTATCCGGTGGTGGGAGGCCGGGCGCATCCGGCCGTGCCGGATGTCGTCGGCGCGGCTCCACATCAGCTTCACCGGCTGCTTCGCCTTCTTCGAGATCAGGGCCGCCTCGATCGCTGCGTCGTGGTTCAGCCGTCGTCCGAACGAACCGCCGCCGCGCACGACATGGATCCGGACCTTCGACTCCCGCAGCCCGACCGCCGAGGCGATGCTGCTCCGCGCGTCCATCGGTGTCTGCGAGGAGAACCAGATCTCGGCGCGGTCGGCGCGTACGTCCGCCACCGCGGTCAGCACCTCCATCGGTGCATGGCTGACGAAGGCGAACGTGAACTCGCCCTCGACCTGCGCCGATCCGCGCGGCGGAGCCCCGAGCTTCGGGACGGCGGCCCGCAGCCGGGACCGGATGGCGGCGTCGGACAGGGGGGCCAGCGGACCCGGTGCCCAGGTGATCTTCAGGGCGTCGCGGGCCTTGAAGGCGTAGTGGAAGGAGTCCGCCACCACGGCGACACCTCCGGCGATCCTGACGATGGCGTGGACGCCCGGCATCGCGCGGGCCTCCCGGTCGTCGACCGAGAGGGCCTTCCCGCCGATCGTCGGCGGCCGGGCCACCACCGTCGGCCTCGCTCCGGCCGCCGTCAGGTCTCCGGCGAACTCCGCCTTGCCGGTGACGATGTCCCGCGCGTCGATCCGGTTCGTCGGCCGCCCGATCACCCGGTGCCGGGAGGCCGGCTTGGGCTTGCTCGACACGGCCGGCCGGCGGATCCGGGCGGCGCTCGCGGTCAGGGAGCCGAAGGTGGCCGTGCGCCCGTCAGGTGCGACCACCGTGGTGTTCCAGGTGCGCAGGGTCCGCGCCGGCAGCCGCCACCGCCGGGCGGCCGCGGTCACCAGCCTGGCGCGGGCGACGGCGGCCAGCTGCCGGGCCGGTCCGTACAGCGAGCTGACCGAGCTGGAACCGCCGGTGAACTGGTTGCCCTTGGTCCGGGCGTCGGCCAGAGGGATGTCGACGTCGACGAGCCGGGCGTCCAGTTCCTCGGCGATCATCATGGCGACCGCGGTGGTGACGCCTTGGCCGACCTCGACGCGCGGCAGCCGTACGACCACCTTGTTGGCCCGGGTGACCTCCAGGACCAGCCTCTCCTCGTCGGTGCCGGTCACCAGGACGCCGGACGGCCGTCCGGCAGCGTCGCCGGTCTCCTCGGCGCCCTCCGCGGACGACGTGTCACAGCCGAGCGGTGCGGCGATGGTCAGGGTGGTCGCCGCGAGTGAGTAGACCACGAACTTCCGGCGGGACAGCTGGCTGGCCAACAGGACACTCCTCTCCGAGAACGCGGGGTCGGTTCCCCTGGTAGGAGGCATCCGTGCTGCCCGAGGTTCCCCGCGGGCGCCACGCACCCGCCCGAATACCCCATGGGGTATCTGTTACGGTGGACGGCAGATACCCCCCGGGGTACTCTTTCACGTAGGGAGATGCCGTGTTTTTCGTCGACGTCCTGAAGACCGAGGGTCTTGGCAATCGCAGCTATCTGGCGGGCGGCCCCCGCGCGGCGGTGGTCGTGGACCCGCCGCGGGACATCGACCGCGTGATCGCCGAGGCGGCTCGGCGCGGGGTGCGGATCGCGACCGTGGCGGAGACCCACGTGCACAACGACTACGTGACCGGCGGCCTGGAGCTGGCCCGACTGACGGGGGCGCGCTACCTGGTGCCGGCCGGGGCCACGGTGTCGTACGCACGGGTGCCGGTCGACGACGGGGACGTGGAACCGGTCGACGAGGACGTGGAGCTCCGGGCGGTGGCCACCCCCGGTCACACCCCCCACCACACCTCCTACGTCCTGGAGGAATCGGGCCGCCCGGCGGCCGTCTTCACCGGCGGTTCGCTGCTGATCGGCAGCGTGGGCCGGCCCGACCTCGTCGAGCCACGGCTGACCGAGCAGCTGGCCCGCGCGCAGCACGCCTCCGCGCACCGGCTCGCCGAACAGCTGGACGACGACGTGGCCGTCATGCCCACCCACGGCTTCGGAAGCTTCTGCTCCTCCTCCCCGGCCCGCGGCTCGCACAGCACGATCGGCGCGGAGAAGGCGTCGAACCCGGTGCTCGTCCAGGACGTGGACACGTTCGTCAAGGGCCTGCTGGCCGGGCTGGACGACATCCCTGCCTACTACGCGCACATGGGCCCGGCCAACGCCGAAGGCCCCGCTCCGCTGGACCTGACCCCGCCGCGGCGTGCCGACGCGGGCGAGATCGCCCTGCGCCTCGCTGCGGGCGAGTGGGTCGTGGACCTGCGCAACCGCGTGGCGTTCGCCGCCGGGCACGTGGCCGGGGCGTTCAACTTCGAGGCCGACGGGCACCTGGCGACGTATCTGGCGTGGATGATCCCGTGGGGCAAGCCGGTGACACTGCTCGCGGAGAGCGCCGAGGACATAGCGCGCGCCCAGCGGGAGCTGGTCCGGGTGGGCATCGACCGGCCGGCCGCGGCCGCCGTCGGCGCCCCGGCCGACTGGGTGCCTGCCGGGGTCCGGCCGGCCTCGTTCCCGCGGGCCACGTTCGCCGGGCTGGCCGCGGCGCGCGAGCGCGGCGAGGACGCGGTGGTGGTCGACGTGCGCCGGGACAGCGAGCGCGCGGACGGCTGGATCGAGGGCAGCGTCCACATCCCCGTCCACCAGATCCACCGCCGTCTGGCGGAGGTGCCCGACGGCACGGTGTGGGTGCACTGCGCGGGCGGGATGCGCGCGGCCATCGCCGCGTCCGTGCTCGACGCCGCCGGCCGCGAGGTGGTGGCCGTCGACGACCACTACGCCGAGGCGGCCGGGACCGGCCTCGGTCTCGTCACCTCCACTGCCTCCAACTGACCGCGCGACAGCGCCGGTTCGGACCTTCGCCGGTCCGGGGCGGCCGGCGCGGACCCGAGGAACCCGAACGATGCTCTTCTCCCGACGCGGCCCCGGCCGCATCACGGTCACTCAGGCTCACCGCCTGCTCCGGGACGGTACGGCCGTCCTGCTCGACGTCCGCGAGGCGGACGAGTACCGGGCCGGTCACGCGCCCGGTGCGCTGCATGTGCCGCTGTCGCTGCTGGCAGCCGGGGCGGCCCTCCCCGCCAGGCCGAACCTGGTGCTGATCTGCCGCTCGGGCAACCGCTCGCGGCAGGCGGCGGGGCTGCTGGCCGGGCGGGGTGACGCGGTGGTGGACGTGGTCGGCGGCATGATCGACTGGGCCGCTCAGGGCCTCCCCGTCCAGGACGCGCGCGGGGCCGCCGGGACCGTCATATGACCGCGTTCGTCCTGGCCCTGCTCGCCGGCGGTCTGGTCGGCCTCGCCCTGGGCGCGCTGGGGGCGGGCGGCAGCATCCTCACCGTCCCTGCCCTGATCTATCTGCTCGGCTTCAGCCCGGCCGCGGCAACCACCGCCGGCCTGGTCATCGTGATCGCCACTTCCGTGACCGCACTGCTGGCGCACGCGCGGGCGGGAGCGGTGCGCTGGCGGGCCGGACTGCTGTTCGCGGCGGCCGGTCTGCTGCCCGCCGCCGCAGCCGGCGCCCTGTCCTCGCACCTCCCCCAGGCCGCGCTGACCCTGATGTTCGCGGCGCTGGCCGGTCTCGCCGCCGTGTACATGCTGCGCCGCCGCACGCCGCGCGGGAACGGGACGGTGTCGGCGGCCCGCGCGGCGGGGGCCGGGGCCGGGCTGGGCGCGGTGACGGGGTTCCTCGGAGTCGGCGGCGGCTTCCTGGCCGTACCGGCACTGGTGAGCGTGCTCGCGGTACCGATGAGCGCGGCGGTCGGGACGAGTCTGTTGGTCATCGTCGCCAACGCGCTGGTGGCTCTCGTGGCCCGGGCGTTCACCGCCGTGGACCTGGACTGGGCGCTGATCACACCGTTCCTGGCGACCGCCGTACTGGGGGCCTGGGACGGCAGGCGACTGGCCGCGAAGGTCTCCGCGGCGACACTGCAGCGCGTGTTCGGCACGGTACTGCTGGGTGTCTCCCTGGCGATGGGCACGGCGACGGTGCTGTGAGCGATCGGCCGAAGAGAGTCCTCGGGACAGGAAGATTCCTGGGGCCAGAAATGATCCTCAGGCCGGGAAGTGTCCTCGTCCTCAGGCCGGGAAGTGTCCTCGTCCTCAGGCCGGGAAACGTCCTCGTCCTCAGGCCGGGAAACGTCCTCAGGCCAGGGAGAGGAAGAGCTTCTCCAGGCGGGCCCGCATCTGCGCGGAGTCCCGCAGTTCGGGGTCCTCGCCGGTCATGCACTGCTGGAGTCCGGTCGCGATGATCGAGAACCCGGCCCGGTCCAGGGCCCGGGAGACCGCCGCGAGCTGTGTGACCACGTCCTCGCAGTCCCTGCCCTCCTCGATCATCCGGATCACTCCCGCGAGCTGGCCCTGAGCGCGCCGCAGCCGGTTGAGTGCCGACTTCAGCTCATCGGCCGACATGTCGAGTTGCACACTTCCTCCTCTTTTATACCCCCGCGGGTATCCTACCGTGCGGGGAACGCATCGCAGAAAGGTTCTGTTCCGTGACCACCCCCACCGCACTGACCCCCACCGCACTGACCCCCACCGCACTGACCCTCACCGCGCTGACCCCCGCCCAGGCCACCGCCCGTCTCGGTGAATTCACCGTCATCGACGTGCGCACCCCCGGCGAGTACGCCGGCGGCCGTGTCCCCGGCGCCCACAACATCCCGCTGGACCGGCTCGACGAGGCCGCGCACGCCCTGAAGGCCGCGGCCGCGCGCGGACCGCTGCTGATCGTATGCGCGTCAGGGGCCCGATCCGCCAAGGGCTGCGAGCGGCTGGCGGCCCTGGGCATCGAGGCGGCCACCCTGGAGGGCGGCACGAGCACATGGGCGGCCGGCGGCCGCCCCGTCGAGCGTCCGGCCGCGGCCCGCGCCCCCTGGCCCATGGACCGCCAGGTCCGCCTCGCCGCCGGGGCGCTGGTCGTCCTCGGCTTCGTCGCGGGCGTGGCCTGGCGGCCCGCACACCGGCTGTCCGGTCTGGTCGGCGCGGGCCTGGCCTTCTCCGGCGTGACCAATACCTGTGGCATGGCAGCCCTGTTGGCCAGGCTCCCGCACAACCAGCCCCTCAGGGACGCGATTTCCTTCCAGGAGACCCTGCTGCGACTGACCGACTGACATCCGCTCCGTAACGGCCTCCTCGGCGCCGCTGCTCTGCGTGGTCGGCGCTCCGGGTGGGCGCCGCGTTACGCTGGCCCGGTCCTGACGCATCCGACCTGACCACCGGAGCCGCGAGATGTATGTGCGCCGTGTCGTCCCCAACATCCATACGGAAGCACTGAAGGAGAGCTCGGAGTTCTACGGCGTGCTGGGCTTCGAGGAGGTCATGAACCACGGCTGGATCATGACCCTCGCGTCCGCCGAGAACCCTGCCGTCCAGGTGAGCCTGATGAGCGAGGACCGGACGGCACCCGTCGCACCCGACATGAGCATCGAGGTCGAGGACGTCGACGCGGCGTACATCGCCATGCGGGAGCGAGGCGCGGAGATCGTCCACCCGCTGACCGACGAGGAGTGGGGCGTACGCCGCTTCTTCGTACGCGACCCCAGCGGCCGTGTGATCAACGTCCTCGGCCACAGCTGACCACGCGGGTCAGCGCACCCTTCCTCGCGGTTTCAGGGGTACAGGAGGCAGCTGGGGGGCCGGCAGCGGATCCCCGTCGTAGCCCTTGACCTCGCCGAACCGAGTCCCGGTCATCCAGTCCTCACGAGCCTGCGCGATCTCCTCCTGGGACCGCCCGATCCAGTTCCAGAACATGATCAGCTCCTCCTCGAACGGCTCGCCGCCCAGGAGCATCAGGCCGGCGTCCGACTCCGCGCGCAGCGGCAGTTCGGCGCGGCCGCAGCCGAGGTAGAGCATCGAGCCCGGGAGCAGGGGCACGCCGTCGACATGGGCCTCGCCGGACATGGACAGCACGGCGTATTCGAAGTCCGGCTCCAGGGGCAGGCGTACGTCGGTGCCTCGGGTGAGGGCCAGGTCGGCGCCGACGATGGGGGTGTACGTCGTTCCGGGCGAGGTCGCGCCGTCGAGGTCGCCGAGGATCAGCGTGGCCGTGAGGCCTGGCGCCGTGACGACCGGCAGCTCGGCGTGGTGCTGGAAGTGCGGGTCGATGTGGCGGTGGCTGTCCGGCAGGGCGACCCACAGCTGGGCGCCGTGCAGGAACCGGGCGTGCGGCCGGGGACTCTCCTCCGAATGGCTGATCGCCCGGCCGGAGGTCATGAGGCCGAGTTCGCGCGGGCGGATGGTCTGCAGGCTGCCCGTGGAGTCGCGGTGCAGTACTTCGCCCTCGTGCAGCCAGCTCACCGTCTGCAGGCCCATGTGCGGGTGCGGCGGGACCTGCATGCCGGGCTCGTCGGCGATGTCATCGGGGCCGTAGTGATCGACGAAGCACCAGGCACCGACCATGCGGCGTCCCAGGTTGGGCAGCAGACGGCGGACCTCGGTGGACTCGCCGAGCTTGACGCGGCGGGGGCTGAGGAGTTCGCGCACGGGCTCCGCCACCACGAAGCCACGTCCGCCGCACAGGGCTGGTACCGCCTCGCGATCAAGATTGCTCATACGGCCCAACCTAGTCCCGCACGCGGCTCCGCGTCAGTCCGACCGCACGCCGGTCACCCCCGGACGGCCCGCCCAGTCCGAGTGATGGAATGTTCAACCACTGGGTGTGGTTCCAGGTGGCCGAAGGAGGTCAGCAGTGGACATGACGTACTACGACCACGGCACAGCGGCCGAGCGCTGGGAGCGTGCGCGGACGTTCTTCGACGCCAAGGACTACGCCGCCGCCGCGTGCGTCCTGGGCGGGCTGGTCGATGAGGTGCCGGAGCAGACCGGACCGCGGCTGCTGCTGGCACGCTCCTACTACCACTCGGCCCAACTCCACCGCGCGGAGGCCGAGTTGCGCGTCCTTGTCGAGCGCGACCCGGTGGAGCACTACGCCCGGCTGATGCTGGGCCGCACACTGGAGCGGCAGGGCCGGCACGAGGAGGCCGAGTCGCACCTGCGCATCGCCTCGGCACTCGCGGGCGACTTCGAGCGGCCCTGAAGCCCCCTACGGCACGAGGGCCCGGTTCCGCGCGGGAACCGGGCCCGAGTGCGTTCAGGAACACGTGCGCTACTTCGCTCCCGCACCGCTCTCGCACGTGCTCCGTCCCCGCCGGTGGGCGATCTCGCCGAGGGCGACGTCGACGACGACGAACGCGGCCAGCGGAACGCCGAGCAGCGGCACGAAGTAGCCGAGTACGGCGATGACCGCGACACACGGCAGGAGGATCTGCGGGGGCACCTCCTGCCAGGCGCCCCGCGGGATCGGCCTGCCGAAGGCGGAGCCGCGGCCGCGCTGCCACCACATGCGGTAGCCCCACACGATCAGAACGATCAGCGAGAGTGCGAGCGCCATCAGGGCGATCTGGTTGACCAGGCCGAAGAGGACTCCGGTGTGCAGGTCGATGCCCCAGCGCGTCAGCTTGGCGAGCACCGGATAGTCGGCGAAGCGCAGGACGTCCGTGACCTCGCCGGTGGACGGGTCGATCGCGACGGAGTCCTGCTTCGTGGGCCAGCTGCGCTGGACCTGCTTGACCACATACGCCGACGAATCCGACTTCTCGTCGGCGGGCGGGACGATCTCGACGGGATCGCCCAGTCCCTCGGCGCGGGCGGCGGCCAGGACGTTGTCAAGGCCGACGCCCTGGTCGGCGCCCCCGGCCGAGGCGGACGCGCCGTGGCCTCCGTGGTCGCCGCCCGTCGCGCTGACCGAGGGGGTGGACTGGCCGAGCGAGGTCCGCAACTCGTCGATATGCGCGCCCGCGTAGGTCGACCAGGTCAGGCCGGTCGCCGAGAGGAAGAGGAACCCGGCCGCGGCCCAGACGCCGACGCTGCCGTGCAGCCCGAGCGTGCGGCGCCGCCCGCTGGTGCCGCGCACCTTGCGCAGGGCGCTGCGGCGGGAGAACCACAGCAGCAGGCCGCCGCTCGCGATCACCCACAGCCAGCTCGCGGCGAACTCGCTGTAGAGGCGCCCGGTTTCGCCGAGCCGCAGATTGGCGTGGAACTCGTCGATCCAGGTGCGCAGCGGCAGCGCACCGGTCGAGCCGTACTGTTCGAGGGCGCCGCGCACCTTGCCGGTGTACGGGTCGACGAACACCGCGAGGCTGTGGTCCGGGTCGACGCCGTCGACCCCGGAGAGCAGCACCCTGGTGGTCGCGTCGGCCGCCGGGGAGGGGCGTACGGCCGAGACCGTGCCCTCGGGGTGGGCCTTGCGGGCGGCCGCGACCTGCTCGGAGATCGGCAGCTTGGTGTCGCCGACGGGGACGGTCATCTCGTGGGAGTACACGAGCTTCTCGGCCTGGAAGGCGCCCGCGTACAGGAAGCCGGTGAGGGCGGCGACGAGAAGAAACGGGGCGACGAGCACTCCGGCGTAGAAGTGCAGGCGCAGCACGAGCGGGCGGAGGGGGGCCCACCTGCCGGGGGTCGGCGCCGGGGCGGCGGGTTGCGGAGCCTCGTCCGTGGTGGTCGAGGGAGCGGTGGACATCGGCGGCTTCTCCGGGGGCAGGGGACGTTTCGTGTTGCTTCAGCGGTCCAGTAGTCGGAGAAAGGAGGCTTCGAGTTCCGGGGCGAACAAGTGACCTGCGTCACATACGGCGTCGGGCGTCGCCGGCCGCCGTGGCATGCTGGCGCGATGGCATCTCCGACTGATCGCGTGCCCCTGGCCGAACGGGTGGAGGAACTCCTCGCCACCGACGGCCCGTTGCCCGTCGTCGCGGCCGGCGACCCGGTGCTGCGGCGCGGGACCGAGCCCTTCGACGGACAGCTCGACGGCGTACTGCTGGCGCGCTTCGTGGCGGCCCTGCGCGTCACCATGCACGCGGCGCCGGGCGTGGGCCTCGCCGCGCCCCAGGTGGGCGTGCCGCTCAGGATCGCGGTCATCGAGGACCCGGCGCCGGTGCCGGAGGAGGTGCGGGTGGCACGGGGGCGGGTTCCGCAGCCGTTCCGGGTGCTGGTCAATCCGTCGTACGAGCCCGTCGGCACCGGGCGGGCCGCGTTCTTCGAGGGCTGCCTGAGCGTGCCGGGCTGGCAGGCGGTGGTGGCACGGCACGCCGAGGTGCGGCTGACGGGGCAGGACGAGTACGGCCGCGCGGTGGACGAGGTGTTCACCGGCTGGCCCGCGCGGATCGTGCAGCACGAGACGGACCATCTCGACGGCACGCTGTACCTGGACCGCGCGGAGCTGCGCTCACTGTCCTCGAATCAGGCGATGGTTCAGTGGTGGGCGCAGGCGACACCGCAGGAGGCCGCGGCGTCGCTCGGCTTCGAGCTGCCACGCTGAACCGCCCCGGACGGCGCCGCGGCGGCCGTGCCCGGACAGGTCCTGGTGCCGCGTCAGCCGAGGTTCGCCCGTCAAGGAGCGGCGTCCGGTGCGTGCTCTCGGCGTGCCGGCCGGAAGTCCTCGTACTGGACGTACGTGGGCTTTCGGCCGGTGCGGCGAGAGGGCGTGCCGGGCGTCGCGACGGGGCGAACCTTGGCTGACGCGGCACTAGTTGTCCCGGTACGCCTCGAGCAGTCGCAGCCACACCTCGCTGATCGTCGGAAACGACGGCACCGCGTGCCACAGGCGGCCGATCGGGACCTGGCCGGCGACCGCGATCGTCGCCGAGTGGATGAGTTCGCCGACGCCGGGGCCGACGAAGGTGACTCCGCGCAGGATCTCCTCGTCGAGGTCCACGACCATGCGGGCACGGCCCCGGTAGCCGTCGGCGTACAGGCCCGCGCCCGACACCGAGGACATCTCGACGTCCACGGCCCGGACCCGGTACCCGGCCTGTTCCGCCTCCGCGAGGGAGAGGCCGACGGCCGCCGCCTCCGGGTCGGTGAAGACGACCTGGGGGACGGCGTCGTGGTCGGCGGTGGCCGCGTGCGCGCCCCAGGCGTCCGGCTCCGGGAGGGGCTCGCCGGAGGCGCGGGCGGCGATGGCGGCACCGGCGACGCGGGCCTGGTACTTGCCCTGGTGGGTGAGGAGCGCACGGTGGTTGACGTCGCCCACCGCGTACAGCCACTCGCTGCCGGTCACGCGCAGGCTGTCGTCGACCGACAGCCAGCTGCCCGGCTCCAGGCCGATCGTGTCGAGGCCGATGTCGCCGGTGCGCGGGATGCGGCCCGTGGCGAAGAGGATCTCGTCGGCCTCGATGCGGTCCCCCCGGCCGGTGACCACCACGACCGTGCCGTTCTCGCGGGTGACCGACTCGACCGACGTGCCGGTCCGGACGTCCGCGCCCGCCTCCGTGAGAGCCTCGGCAACCAGTTCCCCGGCGAAGGGCTCCATGCGGGACAGCAGGCCCTTGCCGCGGACGAGGACGGTGACCCGAGAGCCGAGGGCCTGCCAGGCGGTGGCCATCTCGGTGGCGACGACTCCGCCGCCGACCACCACGAGACGGCCGGGCACGGCCTGCGCGCTCGTCGCGTTCCGGCTGGTCCACGGCTTGACGTCGGCGAGGCCCGGCAGGCCGGGCAGTACGGCGTCGCTGCCGGTGCAGACGGCGACCGCGTGCCGTGCGGTCAGGACGCGCCGCCCACCGTCCGGGCCGGTGACGGACACCGTACGCGGACCGGTCAGACGGCCGTGGCCGCGGTAGAGGTCGGCGCCGATGCTCTCCAGCCACTGGGCGGCGCCGTCGTCCTTCCAGTCGGAGGCGTAGTAGTTGCGGTGCGCAAGGACCGCTGCCGCGTCGAGAGGACCCTGCACCGACTGACGCAGGCCGGGAACGCGGCGGGCGTCGGCGCGGGCGATGACCGGGCGCAGCAGGGCCTTGCTGGGGATGCAGGCCCAGTACGAGCACTCACCGCCGACCAGCTCGCCCTCCACGACCGCGGTGGAGAGGCCGGCCGCACGTGTGCGGTCCGCGACGTTCTCCCCCACGGGACCGGCCCCGAGCACCACGACGTCGTACGCGATGGTTTCCGTTTCCGTCATGGGGTTCAGTCTGGTGGGTGGTGTGCGCGGGGGCCACATGGGTACGCGCGCGGAATATGCACCAGGGTGGCCGCGTTGTGCCAGCGGCTTCGCCACCACACCAGGAAGAGGGAATCACGCCATGAGCAGCACCGTGGAGCTCACCAAGGAGAACTTCGACCAGACCGTCATGGACAACGACTTCGTCCTGATCGACTTCTGGGCGTCCTGGTGCGGGCCGTGCCGTCAGTTCGCCCCTGTCTACGAGAAGGCGGCGGAGGACAACCCGGACCTGGTGTTCGGCAAGGTGGACACCGAGGCGCAGCCGGAGCTGGCCGCGGCCTTCGGCGTCCAGTCGATCCCGACGCTGATGATCGTCCGCGACCGGGTCGCCGTCTTCGCCCAGCCGGGCGCCCTACCCGAGGCCGCCCTGACGGACGTCATCGGCCAAGCCCGCAAGCTGGACATGGACGAGGTCCGCAAGGCGGTCGAGGAACAGCAGTCCCAGACCGAGCAGAACGGCCAGTAGCGGCGCGTGCGCGCAATGCCGACCAGCGGACGTCGGTGAAGGCCTCCAGGCTGGAGTCGCGCCGAAGCGGGCGCCGGTGCCGGAGGCGGCGATGCCGCCGAACGGGGCCACGGCCTCGTCGTTCACGGTCTGGTCGGTGATGTGCACGATCCCGGGGCGGGACGCGCTCGGGCGGGACTCGGTGCCCGGGGAGAGGCCGTCCGGACCGTCCGCCGCGGGGGCCGCCGCCTCGTCGGGTGTGCTGAAGGAGCGGACCGGCGCGACCGGGCCGAAGACCGCCTCCGCGTAGGCGGTGGTGTGGTCGTCGACGCCGGCGAGTACCGTCGGCCGGCAGAAGAGGTTCTCGTGCGTGCCGCCGGCGGTCGGCTTGGTGCCGCGGGCGGTGCTCGTCTCCACCAGACCGTGCACCCCGGCGAGTTGCGAGCTCGGGAATCGGTTCGGCGACGGCGGCACCACCTACCGTTTCAGGTCATCGGGTTGCCCCACCCGATGACGCGGCTGATCCACGGTTCTGAGTAGTTCCACCGATGCTTCGGAGGCGGCGAGGGTCCAGGATGGTCGTTCGGGGCAGCGACCGCGGTCTTGGGGCTGGTGATCCGAGGACGTAGGAGCCGTTCCACATCGTGGCGGCTCCGGTGCCTGATCACCGGCGGGCACGCCGCACACCGATCCCTTCGAGCCCGAGAAGTTCGCCTGGGCCCAGCTTTACGCAGCGTGCCAGTCGAGTGTCACGAGTGGGCAACCGCCATCGTCTTCGGCTGAGCGGGTGTCCTGCAAACGCGGAACCGCCACTCCTTGAAGGAGCATGACTGACCAGCATGGAGCATCCCACCATCGAGGAAATCCTCGCCGGATACCTGTTTGAACGCTGGGAGAGCTTGCGCGACGGCTCGGTGGGCGGGGAGCCTCGCGAACTGAACGTCGTTGAGTACGACCCGGATTGGCCTTCCGCTTGCTGGTCAGGCGACCCGGGACCGGACGGGCAGATAAGTTGGAAACCCGTTGAGATCCAGGAGACACCCGACGTCTCGGACCTGGAGAACGCCCTCGGCGCACCACTTCACCCGGACGTGCAGTGCCTCTACGGAAGCTTCTGGTGCGGTCCGATCCTCGACTTTCATGCCGCTTCGAACCTGGAGTGCGGGCTCGCGACTTTTTGGAACGGAACGGCACTGGAGCAGACCGTTTCCGGACAAGCAGACTTCTTCCGCGCCATGAGGAGGCATCCGGACAGGTTCGCCGGCTACCGCCCACTCCTACTCGTTGCCCAGACCGATGGTGACCTGTTCTTCGGACTGGACAACTCCAACGGAGAGATAGTCCTCGAGGAACCCGGCGAGCCGCACAAGGGCCGGCTGGTCGCACCGTCGCTCGCGCAGTTCCTCCAGGACCTTGGTTCTTGAGCCGAGACCGGCAGGGGTATCGGTGCGAACGCTGAGCGGCCACTCGGGCGAGGTGCTGACGGTGGCGACGCTCATGCTCGATGGGCGCCCGTACGCCGTCACCGGCAGCAACGACAAGACGGTGCGGATATGGGACCTCACCACCGGGCGGCAGGCCGGCCCGCCGCTCACCGGCCACACGAGTGGGGTGCGTTCGGTGGCGACCGCGACCATCGACGGCCGCCCGCACGCCGTCACGGGCGGGGCCGACGGAACGGTGCGGATATGGGATCTCACCGCGGGAGGGCAGAGCATGTCGCCACTCACCGGCCATGTCCGCCCCGTGAACGGGGTGGCGACCGTTGTCATCCTCGGCCGTCCCCACGCCGTCACCGCGGGCGATGACCGAACGGTGCGGGTCTGGGACCTCGCCACGGGAGAACAAGCGGGTCCGCCGCTCACCGGCCACACAGGGTCGGTGCGCTCCGTCACGGCGGTACTGGTCGGCGGGCGCCCGCACGCCGTCACCGGCGGCAACGACAAGACGGTGCGGATATGGGACCTCACGAACGGCGAACAGGCCGGGGTACCTCTCACCGGTCATGTCCGCACGGTCCGCGCGGTGGCGGGTGCGTTGATCGACGACCGCCCCCACGCCGTCTCCGGCAGCGCCGACGGAACACTGCGGGTCTGGGACTTCACCGTTGGCCCCGAGGCCGCACCGTCCATCACCGGCCACAAGGGATCGGTGCGCGCGGTGGCGACCGTGATGACGGCCGACGGCCCCTACGCCGTCACCGCCCACGCCGATGGGGTCGCCGCTCTCTGGGATCTCACCACGGGAACGCGGACCGGCCCCCCTCTCATCCATCACACCGGCCCGGCAGTGGCGGTGGCTGGACTGACGGTGGCCGACCGCCTCTGGGTCATCACCGGTGGTGCTGACGGAAGTGTGCGTATATGGACGATGCAGCGGTTGACCGCCCGTCATCGTGGGGCGTGATCGGTTGCTCGGCCGGCTGCTGCGGACGAGGGCGTCGCCGTCCTGTAGAGCGGGCCGACCGGGATGGACGGCGCGGGCATCAGGACCATGCGGCTGTGCCCGGCGCGCAGGCTGCGGGCCGCCGCGTGGGGCACGTACCCGAGTTCCTTGGCGGCCTCGTGCACACGGCGGCGCGTGGGCTCGCTGATGCGGACGGCGCTGGTGTTGTTGAGGACGTAGGAGACGGTCGCGCGCGAGACGCCGGCCAGCCTGGCCACATCGGCGCTCGTCGGAACCGAGCGCGGTGCGGAGGGCGAGGACGCGGGCGTTTTCGGTATCTGCACCATGACGTACGGCATCTTGGCAGAAGCCGGTGCCCGCGATCAGGGCGGGGGACAGAGCGGGCGCGTATCCGGCCCTTGTGCCTGCTGGACCGGTCGACCACCCACGGCTGAAAGGGAGTTCAGCGGGGCGGGCCGGTACACGTCACGCGGGCGACCAGGTCGTCCCAGCCGGCCTCCAGCCGCTCCATCGGCATCCCGCACTGGGTGGTCAGGTAGTGGATCGCGGCTGGATCGAGGTAACCCATCAGTGTGAGGGCAAGGAGTTCGCAGTCCGCGTGGGGGACGGCCTGCCGCAGCAGCATGGTGACGTGGCCGCGGAGAAATCGGCGGGGCGCGTTGGAGAAGCGGCGGTCCGCGCCGGGATCGGCCGCCAGCTGCAGTTCCAGTTCGTCCACCGACCGCCGCAGGAGAGCACGGCCGAACGCCCGGAGCCGCTCCACGGGCGGCGCCCCGGGCCCGAGCGGCGGAGGTCCGCCGAGGAACGCGGCCTGGAACTTCTTCTCGGAGTGGTCGAGCAGCGCCATCAGCAGGCCGTTGCGGTCGCCGAAGCGCCGGAACACCGTCCCCTTGCCCACCGAGGCCGCCGCGGCGACCGCCTCCATGGTCACCCCGGCCGCTCCGTGTTCCGTCACCAGCCGGGCGGCGGCCTCCAGGAGCCGGGCCCGGTTGCGTGCGGCGTCCGCACGCAGGCACGGGTGGTCGTCCGCGGAGCCGAGCTGCAGCAACTCGGGCTGCTCGACGGACTCCGAAGGCTTCCGGTAGGGCGGCGGGGCGGCGGACACGAAGACAGCGTAAAGCATCGGGAACAAAACTGGACCGCGGTCCGGTTAAGGTGGTAGAAGTTTAAACGGACCCCGGTCCGGATCCTTTCGGCAATGTTTCACTCCCTTGGAGTTCACATGTCTGTTCGCATCCTCGCGCTCGTCGGCAGCCTTCGCGCCGGTTCGCACAACCGCCAGCTCGCCGAGGCGGCGGTCAAGCACGCTCCCGAGGGCGCCGACGTGGTGCTCTTCGAAGGGCTGGCCGACATCCCCTTCTACAACGAGGACATCGACGTCGAAGGCAGCGTCCCGGCCGCCGCGGCCACGCTGCGTGAGGCCGCCCTGGCCGCCGACGCCTTCCTCCTCTTCTCCCCCGAGTACAACGGCACCATCCCGGCCGTCCTGAAGAACGCCATCGACTGGCTGTCCCGCCCGTACGGCGCCGGTGCCTTCGGCGGCAAGCCGGTCGCCGTGGTCGGCACCGCCTTCGGCCAGTACGGCGGCGTATGGGCGCAGGACGAGGCCCGCAAGGCAGTGGGCATCGCCGGAGGCAAGGTGATCGAGGACCTCAAGCTCTCCATCCCCGGTTCCCTGACCCGCTTCGCCGAGACGCACCCTGCCGACGACGCCGAGGTCGCCGCGCAGCTCACCGAGGTCGTCGCCCGCCTGCACGGCCACGTCGACGAGGCCGTGGCCGCGTAACGGCGCCCAGCTGCCGAAGGCTCCCCGAGGGGCCGGAGCCGGTCGGCTCCGGCCCCCTTCCACCCGCCACCCGGCGGGCAGGTTCCGCCGGACGGCGACGCCCCGCCCGGGTGCCGATGCGGCTTCCGCGGTTTCGACGGCTTCGACCCGCAGGCGGCCCTCTCGCAGGCGGCCCGAGCGGCCCGGCTGGGGTGGCGGCGGAGGCTGCCGGGCAGCTGAGGCGAGCGTCGGGACGTGCCTCGCACGCGCCATGGAGCAGGCACCGGCACCGGACGCTTCGGCGGGCCGGGCTCCCAGGGGCACGCTCCGGCCAAGGCACCGGTGCGCACACCGGGGCAGCTGAAGCCGGCGTCCCCCGCGCGGCAAGCGGGCCCGGGCACCGGACATCCGGCGGGCCGGGACCGTCCCCATCGGCACGCCGCCCACCTGGACTCCGGACCGCCGGCCGGCCGCGTCGGCGTGGGCACCCTGGCTGCCGGCCACCCTGCACGCCGTGGCCTCGACGGCGAGGCTGCGCGCGGCCGCCGCCGGAATCAACGTCCACCACTCCACACTGCAGGACCGGGCTGGCCCAGGCCTAGCACCTGCCGGGCTGGCCGGTACGCACGCCCCAGGGCCGGTTCAGGCTCCAACCCGCGCTGCCAATCCGGCACTTGGCGCGGCGGTAGCGGTCACCGGAACTCGTGCACGACCTTGATCTCGCCGACGATGCGGGCGTTGAACTCGTCCAGCTCCTCGGCGGGCACCCACAGTTCGAGGATCGTCTCACCGCCCGCCTGCCGGACGGGATAGCGGCTCAGGAAGTCCGACTCGACCTCGAAGCGGGTGACGAAGCCGGCGCCGTCGTGCTTGACGTTCCAGTCCCGGGCGATCCTGATCGCGTAGTCCTCGTTGAGGACGGGGTAAAAGATCGGCTGCTCGGGCAGCCTCGGCGGCCAGGCACGCCAGTTCAGCTCGCGCACCAGCTCCAGCTCCTTCGGACCGGTGGGGCGCCAAAGGGTCGTCGTGGCGGGCGGCCGACTGGTCATGGAATTCCACTCTCCGCGTTGGTCCGCCGCCATTGCGGCCGAGGGATGACTGGACGATACGGCAGCCCGGGGCCGGCGGCGAACGGGTCCCACACTCGGCGCCGGAATCCGGAGTACGACCGCGCAGCCACCGTTCTGCGCCCTGCCTGCGGGATATGCCGTCGCCGCTGCCGAGCGGCCCGGCCGGACGGTGTCGGCGGGCGCCCGGCACAACTTGGGCCCATGTCGCCGCCAACGCCCATCTCCGTGCAGGTGACCGTCGGGGCGCCGGCCGCGGCGAGTCGGTGGCGTTCTACGACGCATTGCCGCTGACCGTGATGGGCAGAGTGCTCAAGACCGAGCTGAGACAAGGGCGTTGTGCTGCCCGCAGGAGATCGGAGGTTCCTCGTGACGACGAACCAGGCCGCCCCGACGGCACAGATGTCGCACGCGCGGATCGAGCGCATCGACGACGTGATCATCGCGCTCCTGGCCCGCCGTCGCGCGATGGCGCGGGAACTCCCGCACCCGGCCCGGGCCCGCGCCACCGACCCCGACTTCGTGGAGGCCGTACAGGAGATGACGGACCGCTACCGGCAGGAACTCGGCGGCGCCGGTGAACTCGTCGCCCGCGCGGTGATGGTGCTGTGCCATCCCGACCGCCGGCCCTGAGCACCACCGTGGCGGACATGAGCGTCATTGGGGCGTACAAAGCTCCAGGGCCGTGTGAAGTACCTCACCGACACACCGGCGCTGACCAGGAAAGCACAGGTGACGGGGCGGAGAGCTGCGTTGACAGGCTCTCGGATTTGGCCGTACAAATGGCCGCATGAGCCTGCCGCAGCCTCCCCTGTCCGGGATCACGGTGGTCAGCCTGGAACAGGCCGTGGCCGCGCCGTACGCGACCCGGCAGCTCGCCGACCTCGGCGCGCGCGTCATCAAGGTCGAGCGACCGGGCGACGGTGACTTCGCCCGTCGCTACGACACGACCGTGCATGGTCACTCCAGCTATTTCGTCTGGCTCAACCGGTCCAAGGAGTCACTGACGCTGGACCTGAAGGCGCCCCGGGGCCGCGAAATCCTCGGTCGGCTCCTCGACGGCGCCGACGTGTTCGTCCAGAACCTCGCCCCCGGCGCCGCCGACCGCCTCGGCCTGGACACCGAGACCCTCGCCGGCCGCCACCCGCGGCTCATCCCCTGCACGATCTCCGGCTACGGCACCTCGGGACCCTGGGCCGACCGGAAGTCGTACGACCTGCTGGTGCAGTGCCAGACGGGCCTGGTCTCCCTGACCGGTACCGCCGGGGAACCGGCCCGGGTCGGGATCTCGGTCGCCGACATCGCCGCCGGGATGTACGCCTACAGCGGTGTCCTCACGGCCCTGTACACGCGTGCCACCACCGGCCGGGCCCACCCGGTGGAGGTGTCCCTGTTCGAGGCGCTGGCGGAGTGGATGGGCCAGCCCGCGTACTACACCCGCTACGGCGGCACCCAGCCCCCGCGCCTGGGCACCCAGCACGCCACCATCGCGCCGTACGGCACGTTCACCGCCGCCGACGGCAAGGACGTGCTCTTCTCCATCCAGAACGAACGCGAGTGGGCCGCCCTGTGCGCGGACTTCCTCGGCCACGCGGAACTGGCCGGCGATCCGCGCTTCGCCACGGGTTCCGACCGCGTCGCCCACCGCGAGGAGCTCAACGCGATCGTCGCCCGGCGCATCGCCCGCTCCGATGCCGAGGAGATCCTCAAGGACCTGGAGGGCGTCGGCATCGCCTGCGCCGGGGTCAACGACGTCACCGCGTTCCTCGACCACCCGGTGCTGGCCGCGCGCGACCGCTGGCGCGAGGTGGGCGTACCCGGCGCGACGGTGCAGGCACTGCTGCCGCCGGCCGACCTCGCGGGACTGCCCGCCCGCATGGATCCCGTGCCGGCCGTCGGCGAGCACACGGCGGCGATCCTCGCGGAACTCGGCCACAGCCGCGCCGACATCGAGTCGCTGCGCGCCGACGCCGTCGTCTGAGGACCGCCATGGCTGAGCAACCGTATCGAGAGAGCACCTACTTCCGGCTCGCCCGTGAACTGCGGGCGGCGATCCTGCGGCACGACTATCCGGAGGGCGTACGGCTGCCCACGGAGGCCGAGTTGGCGGCCCGCCACCAGGTCAGCCGGCAGACCGTGCGACGGGCCTTCCAGGACCTCGTCGCCGAGGGCCTGGTCCACCGGGTACCGGGGCGCGGCACGTTCGCCACGCCCCGCGACGAGCAGTACCTGCGCCAGTTCGGCTCGGTGGACGACCTGATGGGGCTGTCAATCGACACCCGGATGGACGTCGTCACGCCCTTGCACCCTCGGGTCGACGTGGACGCGGCGGGCCGGCTGGGCCTGCACACCGACCGGGTGCACAAACTGGCCTTCCTCCGGCGCCACGAGGACACGGCCTTCTGCCACACCGCCGTCTTCCTGCCGCCCCCCGTCGGCCGGCTGCTGGAGTCGGTCCCGGAACTGACCGAGCCGGGCACGCCCAGTGCGTTCACGGTCATCGGGCTGCTCGACCAGCGGCTGCCCGAGCCGATCGCCGAGGCCGAGCAGAGCATCACCGTCGCGGAGGCCACACCCGAGATCGCCGGACACCTCGGCTGCGCACCCGGGCGGGCACTGCTGCGCGTCGACCGCGTCTACCAGTCGGTCGCCGGTCAGCTCGTCGAGCTGGCCATCAGTCACTTCCTGCCCGAGCACTACTCGTACCGCGTGCGGCTGAAGCGCAGCGGACACTGATGTCAGAACAGGAGAGAGTTGTGAGTCTGAGGATCGTTGTCACTGTGAAGTACGTGCCCGACGCCACTGGCGACCGGCACTTCGCCGATGACCTGACCGTCGACCGGGACGACGTGGACGGT
>NZ_JBVIVK010000005.1:427840-450537 GCF_055595715.1 Streptomyces sp. NPDC040410 | reverse complement strand
CCCCCCCCCCCCCCCCCCCCCCCCCCCCCCCCCCCCCCCCCCCCCCCCCCCCCCCCCCCCCCCCCCCCCCCCCCCCCCCCCCCCCCCCCCCCCACTAGCCGTCCTGCGTGGGCCGCCGCAGCAGAGCGCAGAAGTGGCCGGCGCTCTTGGGACCGACGACCAGATCGAAGCGGTCGTCCTCGGCGAGGAAGTCCCGGACGGCCTGCTCCGGGCCCGAGGAGAAATAGCCGTAGTCGTCGACCATCAGGACAGAACCGTGTCGCGTCCTGGGCGCGAGCAGCCGCAGGCCCGTGAGGATGGGTTCGTACAGGTCGAAGTCGAGGTAGGCGAAGGACACGAGGTTGGGCAGCTCGCGAACGTCGGGCGTGATGTAGCCCGCGACGACGTGGGTCCGCCGGGGCGGGAAGGCCACCGAGGCGAGCCGCTGAAGCACGAGCTGCTTCGGGAACGACATCGCCGACTCGTAGCTGTCCATCGCCCCCCGGTCTTCGATGTCGTCGATGAGTTTGTCCTCCGCCGTCGGGCGCGACAGTCCCTGGAACGAGTCATACAGCCACAGGTGCCTTCCGCCGTCGAGGATCTCATTCGCCAACAGGGCCGACGTGGCACCTTGAGCGACACCCATCTCGACGATGTCTCCCTCACCGCTGTCCTGAGCGGTCTGCAGCCAGTGCAGGAGGAACATCGCCTCACCGATCTCCGTCCCGATGAGGTTCGAGATCAGTGGGACCCTGCCTTCGCGTTCCCGCAGATCGGGAAACAGGTGCTCGACATAGACGTCGTAGAGGCTCTGCACCGCGCGGACATATCGAACCCGGCCGGCCTCTTCCTCCCCCGTCGTGATCACGCGAGCACCAGCAATGCGGAGCACACGGTCGAGGGTGTTCCTTGTCGCTGTCTTGACCTTGGGCATGCGGCGACCCTAGTCATCAACCGGCGGACGGCTCAATCTCCCGCACGGTGAGTCGGAACCCGCTTTCGCCACCCGGCCAGGAAAACAATGGCGGCGCGGCAGACGGGCGATTTTACCGGCGACCAGAGTGTCCATGCAGTACCGCAGAGAGTTCATGCCACGCTGTCGCCATGTCACTGCCCAGGGATTTCGTCAATTCACAGTGAGCGTGACGAAGTGAGTCTTGAAGGGGACCAATGGATCATCCCCGATCCGGTTGCGGGCATGTACGGGTACTCCACGTCTTGAACCAACTCCGCGCCTCGGGCGCGGAGGTGATGCTCCATGGGGCCGCCGAGCAGTGGGAACAGCATGGCGTCGAGGCGGAGGTACTGGCTGTCGCTCCGGTCCCGGGCCCTTTCGCGGCCGACCTCCGGAGTGTCGGTTACGTGGTGGCCCACGAGCCGGACGAGCGGCTGATCCGCGTACCGCTGCGGCTCGCCCGCCGGGTGCGGGACGGCGGCTTCGACGTCGTTCACCTGCACGCCGAGCGAGCCGGTTTCCACTTCGGACTCGCGGCCCTGGCTGCCGGAGCCGGGGTCGTCCGCACCGTACACAGTGTCTTCGGATTCGGCGGCACGCTCCGTGTGGAGCGACGCGTGCAACGCCGGATCCTTCGCCGCATGGGTGTCGTTCACGTCGGCGTGAGCCGGGGGGTGGCCCTCAATGAGCGGAGCCGGTTCAGGAACCCGGTCGAGGTCGTGAACAACTGGTGTGGTGATGAGTTCGTGCCGCCGACGCCGGGTCAGCGCGAGGCCGCGCGTGCCGGACTGGGTCTCGGGACCGGCTCCCTGGTCGTGGTCAGCGTGGGCAACTGCGCGCCGGTCAAACGCCATGAAGCGATCCTGGAGGCGCTCGCCCACCCCGCAGGTCCGCCCGAGGCCGTGTATCTGCATGTGGGAGAGGAAGAGGCCGGACACGCCGAGCGGCAGCTCGCCGAGCGCCTGGGCCTCTCGGACCGGACCCGCTTCCTGGGACGCGTGCACCCGTTGCAGGCGCTGCACGCGGCGGACGTCTTCGTCATGACATCCGCCTACGAGGGGCTCGGGCTCGCCGCGGTCGAAGCCGTCGCCACCGGGTTGCCGGCGGTGCTCGCGGACGTCCCGGGGCTGCGGGACGTGGCTCAGGCCTCCCCTTCCGCCTGGCTGACCGACATCGATCCCGCTCGGCTCGCCGAGACGATCGGCAGGGCGACGGGTACCGCCGGGAACCGCCCCGGCACCGACGGCCTCGGCGCCTTCCGTGACCGGTTCGGCATCCAGCGCGGTGTGGCCCGGTACGCCGGCATCTACCGCCGCCTCGCAGGGGCCGGAGTGCAGCGATGACCACCGTCGTCACACTGATGACCTGCCACAACCGCCGGGAGAAGACCATCGGCTGCCTGCGGTCGCTGCGTGGGCAGGGCGGCCCGGACGTGTCCCTGCGGGTCGTGCTCACCGATGACGGCAGCACCGACGGGACGGCCGTCGCGGCCCAGGAGGTGTGGCCCGGAATCCATGTGGTGCGCGGTGACGGATCGCTCTTCTGGGCCCGGGGCATGGCCGCGGCCGAGGCCGCCGCACCGGTAGGCGACTTCTTCCTGTGGCTGAACGACGACGTCGTCCTGGATGACGGCGCTCTGTCGCGGTTGCTCGCGACCTACCGAGCGCTGGCCGAAGACCAGGAAGAAGCGATCGTCGTCGGTGCGGTGCGGGACCCGTCCACCGGGACCGTGACCTACTCGGGCGTCAGCCGGAGCAGCCGGCTGCACCCCACGCGCTTCGCTCCCGTCCTACCGGGGCAGACGCCGGTCCCGGCCGACACCATGCACGGCAACGTGGTCCTGGTCCCGCGCCGGGTGGTCGCGCGGGTCGGCCCGATCGACGGCGCGTTCGCCCATGGCATGGCCGATTTCGACTACGGCCTGCGGGCCGCCGCTCTCGGTGTCCGGACCCTGGTCGCCCCCGGAACGGTGGGCACCTGTGCGCGGAATCCGGCAGCCGCGTACGCCGATCCCTCCCTCCCGCTGCGCGTCAGATGGCAGCTGATGCGTTCACCCAAAGGACTGCCGCCGGGCAGCTGGCGGCGCTTCACCCGCCGGCACGCAGGGCCCATGTGGCCGGTGTACTGGCTTCTGCCGTATCTGCGCCTTCTCTTCGCGGCGCAGTCCCTCGCTGCGCGCGGCACCAGGAGGAGCCGGCCATGCGGGTGACCATCGCCGGCCCCGCCGACCTTCCGTTGCTCGCGCGGCTTCTCGGGGCACCCGCACAGGCCGCCCTGCCGTCGGGACTGGGCGGTACGGTTCTGGCGTCGCTCGGAGCGGAGTTGTCCCGGTCGGGCCACGACGTGACGGTCGTCACTCTGGGCCCCGGGATCAGCCGACCGGTGCGGCGGCGCATCGGTGCCGTCGACGTCCTGGTGGGGCCGTACCGCTCGCGCCACCGGGCCGCAGACGTGTTCCGGCAGGAGCGACGCGTCGTCAGGGATCTCCTCGACGGGCTGGAGACCGACGTCGTCCACGCTCACTGGACGTATGAGTTCGGACTCGGCGCGCTCGCCTCCAGGCATCCGGTCCTCCTGTCCGTCCACGACTGGGCGCCCGCGATTCTGCGGCACCTCCCGGACCCGTACCGCGCGGTGCGGTTCGCGATGCAGGTCCGTTGTCTGGCCAAGGCCCGCCATCTGGCGGTCGTATCGCCGTACCTCGGACAGACGCTGACGCGCTACGGCCGTCACGCGGCCCTGCTGCCGAACGGCCTGCCGGCCCGGTTCCTCTCGGAAGGGCCACGCCCTTCGATCGCCCCGGTGCGGCGCATCCTGTCCGTCAACTCCGGATTCTCGGCCTGGAAGAACGTCACCTCCCTGCTGCGGGCGTTTCCGCTCATCCGTCGGCGACTGCCCGGAGCGGAACTCGTCCTCGTCGGCAAGGAGTTCGAACGCGGCGGCAGTGCGGAAGCCTGGGCGCGGGCAAACGGCCTGACACAGCAGGTGGTGTTCGCCGGCTCGACACCACTGGAGAAGGTCGCCGAGCTGATGGACACCTCGGACCTCTACGTCGCGCCGACCCTGGAGGAATCCTTCGGGATGACCGTCCTCGAAGCCATGGCCAGAGGCCTTCCGGTAGTCGGAGGCCACGCATCAGGTGCTGTTCCCTGGCTGCTGGACTTCGGCCGGGCCGGTGAACTGACCGAGGTACGACGCCCTGAGCGGATCGCGGACACGGTGGTCATGCTGGCCGGCCGGCCGCGGCACAGGGAACGGCTGCGGCTTGCCGGGCTGGAACGGGCGAGGTCGTTCGGCTGGTCTGCCCTTGTGCCGAGCTACGAAGAGCAGTACCAGCGCGTCGCCCACGACCGCCACGTGCACCTGCCGGGCCCGTTCTTGCGACATGCCCATGCGTCTCCTGCCGTATCTCCTCCCGTATCTCCTCCCGCCCCTCCCAACGCGAACGCATAGGGGGACCCATGCTCTTCGACGTGGCCGATGCGCAGCCACTGCTCCAGTTGGCGGCCACGGCGGTGCTCTTCACCGGCTTCCTGTGGGTGTTCGCCCAGCACCCGAGGGTGGGAGTGGTCCTGCTGCTTGCTCCCGGACTGGCCGAGACGGTGGCCGGGCAGAAGGTGCCCGTCGTCGTGTTCTCCGACCTGACGATCTCCGCTTCCGACCTGGTGGCGGGGTGCGCTCTGCTCGTCGCACTCGCACGCCTCACCGGACTGCGGCTTCGGTTCGGCAGGCACATCGGCGGCGTACTGGTGCTCCTGCTGCTCGTCATGGTGTCGGTGCTGCGCGGGACCGCGTCCTTCGGCTTCCAGGCGGCGATCAACGAAGCCCGGCCGTACATCTGCTTCCTGGCTGCGGCGGTGTATGTCGCCACCTCGAAGAGAACGAAGAAGGATCTCGCCGCGTTCACGGCGGTCGCCTGGACCGTGGTGGCGTGCGCGTACGTACTGTTCGCCGTCTGGCGCTGGTCCTCGACGGGCATCTCGTCAGCGAACGACAACTACCTGGTGAACGGACAGCTGACCAACGGCCGTCCCGTCGCCGCCATGGGGGCGCTGGCCATCGCCCAGGCCGCGCTGCTGCTCGTGGCCCTCCGCTGGCACAGGATGCCTCACAGAGCGCTGGCGGCCGTGCTGTTCCTGGCTGTGGTGCTCCTCCAGCACCGGACCATCTGGGTCGTCGCGGTGATCGCGGTCGTCGCCTATCTGCTCCTGGGACGTGCGGCGGCAGGGCAGCGTGTGTCACTGGCGGCGACCACGGCCTTGATGGGGGGCGTCGTGTGGCTCGCCTTCGCGGACACCACGGTGGGCCGGTATCTGGAGTCCTCCTACACGACGATGCAGGGAACCCACAGCACCTTCCAATGGCGGATCATCGGCTGGAAGGAGCTCCTGAACGAGCCGAGGGGGCTTGGCGAAGGCCTGCTCGGCCGTCCGTTCGGGTTCGGCTTCTCGCGGGTGATCGACGGGAGTCTCGTCACCGTCTCGCCCCACAACTGGTACGTCCAGTCGACCCTCAGGATCGGTGCCGTGGGCGTCATCGTCCTGATCGGGGTCCACGTTCTCGCATTTCTGGCTGCGCGGTCCGGTTCCCGGGCCGATCTCCTCGCTCGGCTCGTCGTCCTCACCCAACTCGTCTTCTACATCGCGTATTCGCCCTTCCTGGAACAAGGAGTCGCCTTCGGCCTCGTCCTCTGGCACCTGCGGTACGCCACGGCCGAACGGAAATCCGACCGAGTCGGGGCCACTCCCGTACCCGCGGGACACCGGCACGGCGTTCCGGGGGCGGCGTTGGCCGTGCCGCGGTCGAGTCCAGCCACAGCGACGGGGGAGTGTCCGCCTCCGAGTCCAGCCGCGGAGCCGAGGGAGTATCCGCCTCCGAGTCCAGCCGCAGCGACGAGGGAGTGCCCGCCTCCGAGTACTGACAGGGATGCTCTCCGCCGGTACGAGTCGGCCCGTGGTGCCGCCGCTCAGCAATGAGCCGGCGGCCGGTCCGGAGCAACGCGCCACCAAGCCTGCCCGGGGTTCCGGCCCACAGGCGCTGCGGCGGCGCCGCCTCACTGCTGCAGTGAGACCCGGGTCTGCCGCAGCGGGCGGCCGGCTCGGCGCATCCTCGCGAGGGCCGGCCGCTCGACCGTGACGTACAGAAGATGCGCGCAGGCCACCGACGCCGGTGCGCCGGCCAGGAGCGTGGCGGCGACCGCCGTATCAGAAGAGAGCTGGAGCCGCCCGACTCCCGCCCACACGAGCAGAAGTACGGGGAAGTGGACCGCGTACAGGCTGTAGGACCGGTGACCGATCCACACCGCGGGCCGGCGCGTCGGCAGATTCCATCCTCCGGGCCGAGCCCGCACCAGTCCGGCGACCAGGCAGAAGAAACCGACCAGCCACAGCGCCTTGCTGAACGGACTGTCGGAGTAGGGCGAAAGGCAGGCCACGCCGAACAGTGCGGTCATGACGCCGACCGCGAGCAGCAGTCGGTGGGACAGCCACCCCTTACGGGCGAGACGCGCCGCCAGCACTCCCGCGAAGAACCACTCCACGAGGCCGAACAGGGGGAGATGAGCGAGATGGCCGACGACCTTCGCGGCGATCGCGCACACCGCGCAGGCGAGGAGTGCGGGGACGCGGCGGGTGATCATCGCGAACACCAGGGGCAGGAGAACGTAGAGCTGGACCTCGAACGCTACGGACCACAACGGCGGATTGCCCTGGTGCGCCCATGCGGGGCTCAGGGTGTGGGCCATGAGGAGATGGGCGATCACTCCGTCCGGCGTCACCGGTTCATAGGTACGCATGCTGGGTGACGCAGGGGACACGAGCAGCGGAGCCAGCAGACCCACGACCACGAGCCCGAAGGCGAGCGCCACGTAATAGGCCGGCAGGATCCGCCAGGCCCGGCGACGCAGGTAGGCCCGCAGTGGTGTGCGGGTTCCCCCGCGCAGGACTCGATGGTCTTCCGACCAGCAGAGCGCGAATCCGCTGACCAGGATGAACAGCAACACCATCTGCCCGCCGAACATCAGAGGGCGCAGCAGGTGAGCCGGGAACGTACGGATCGGTTCCGTTTCCGGACGGGCGATGGCGATCGCGTGGCCGCCCATCACCACGAGCGCGGCGATACCCCGCAGCCCGTCGACGAACGCGAGTCTGCCGTCACCATGAGACATCCTGGCGCCGGCGGTGGGGACGGTGGGGACAGTGGGCCTGAGCGTCATCACGTGGCGAGGATGGGCACCTGGCCTGCCTGAGCGGCGATGTTCGGCCGCAGCCCCGTCATTTCCGCGTCCACCATCAGCCGGGCGAGTTCCGGGACGAACACCCTCGGACGCCAGCCGAGCATCCGTTCCGCCTTCGAGGCGTCCCCGACCAGGTCGTCGACCTCGGACGGGCGCAGGTAGCGCTCGTCGAACCGGACGTGATCGCGCCAGTCCAGGCCGACATGGGCGAAGCAGTGCTCGACGAAGTCGCGGACGCTGTAGCTGGTGCCGGTGGCCACGGCGTAGTCGTCGGGCTCGTTCTGCTGCAGCATGCGCCACATCGCCTCGACGTACTCCGGCGCGTAGCCCCAGTCGCGCCGAGCATCCAGGTTGCCCATGTGGAGCTCGGTCTGGAGGCCCGCCTTGATACGCGCGGCGGCCTTGGCGACCTTCCGGGTGACGAAGGTCGGGCCGCGCCGTGGGGACTCGTGATTGAACAGGATGCCGTTGACCGCGTAGATGCCGTATGCCTCACGGTAGTTGCGGGTCACCCAGTAGGCGTAGACCTTGGCGACGCCGTAGGGGGAGCGTGGGTGGAACGGGGTGTCCTCGTTCTGGGGCGGAGGTGTGGCGCCGAACATCTCGGAGCTGGAGGCCTGGTAGAAGCGGCACGGCAGGCCCGTCGCGCGAATGGCCTCGAGCAGCCGGGTGGTGCTCAGACCGGTGGTGTTGCCGGTGAACTCGGGCTCGTCGAACGACACTCGTACATGCGACTGGGCTGCCAGGTGGTACACCTCGTCGGGCTGGAGCCGCTCGAGCAGACCCGCGATGCGTGTTCCGTCGGTCAGATCGCCGTAGTGCAGGAAAAGCCGGGCCGCAGGGTCGTGTGGGTCCTCGTAAAGATGGTCGATGCGTTGCGTGTTGAAAGTCGAGGCGCGGCGGACGATGCCGTGCACCAGATATCCCTTCTCCAGCAGCAACTCCGCGAGATAGGATCCGTCCTGGCCGGTGATCCCGGTGATGAGCGCGGTCTTCTCTGTCACGCGCACTCCTTTGCTGGGCTGTTGGAGCGGGAAACGCAGACTTCTGGTCAGGATACGGAAAACCTCGCTCCAGGCCCCGGGACATGACGGTGTGTCGTACTTACTCGAATGCCCGGGTAATTCCATTCAGCTCACCACCCGTTTCCTGGAAGGGTGATGCCGCGCCGACAGCCGCGGAAAGCGAAGACCGGTAATGCGTCGACGAGCCGCTTCCCGTGCGCGCCTCACACGCCGGCGGCGGACCGACGGGGAAGCTCTTCACAAACCGCGAGCGCACAAACCGCGAACGCAGTGTGTCTGTGGCGTCAGTGAAAAGAGGAGAGCGATGTCCATGGCTGTGATCACGAATGCCGAAGTCACCCCTACGCTGGGCGGGAGGGCGCACCGCCCCCTCGACCGCTCGGCACGCGTCTTCGTGGCCGGGGCCCGGGGTCTCGTCGGTTCGGCGGTGTGGCGGCACCTGGTCCGGGAGGGCTTCGCCGATGTGGTCGGCCCCGGCTCGGCGAACCTGGATCTGCGGGATCGCCGGGCCGTGCTCGACTGGTTTGCCGCCACACGGCCGGATGCGGTCGTGCTCGCGGCCGCGAGGGTCGGCGGGATCAAGGCGAACGCCACCCGGCCCGCCGAGTTCCTCTCCGACAATCTCCGCATCCAGGTCAATGTGCTGGACGCCGCCCTGGAGCAGGGGGTGGAGCGGTTGCTGTTTCTGGGCTCCAGTTGCATCTACCCCAAGTTCGCCGAGCAGCCCATTCGGGAGGAGGCGCTGCTGACGGGTGCGCTGGAGCCGACCAACGACGCCTATGCCGTCGCCAAGATCGCCGGGATTCTGCACGTGCAGGCGGTACGGCGACAACACGGTCTGCCGTGGATCTCGGCCATGCCGACGAACCTGTACGGACCGGGCGACAACTTCCACCCGGAGCACTCCCATGTGCTGCCGTCCCTGATCCGGCGCTTCCACGAGGCGAAGGAGTCGGGTGCGCGGCGAGTGGTGAACTGGGGCAGCGGCACGCCTCGCCGGGAGTTCCTGCACGTGGACGACCTGGCTCGGGCGTGCCTGCACCTGCTGGAGCACTACGACGCCGACGGGCCGGTCAACGTGGGTACCGGCACGGACCTGACCATCCGTGAACTGGCGGAGCTGGTCGCGGAGGTGGTCGGGTATCGGGGGAGCGTCGAGTGGGACCCGAGTCAGCCGGACGGCACCCCGCGCAAGCTCCTGGACGTCTCGCGGCTCTCGGCGCTGGGCTGGACGCCCCGCGTCGGGCTGCGAGAAGGACTCGCCCGGACGTACACCTGGTACCTGGAGAATCTCGGTTCCGGCACCCTGCGGCAGTGACCGCCGTTCCTGTCGTCGTATCCGTATCCGTATCCGTATCCGTATCCGTATCCGTATCCGGGATGCGAGATACGGGATGCGAGATACGGGATGCCACCGGCCCCGGCCGTAGCCGGGGCCGGTGGCTGAAGCGAGGTCCCGCCCAACGGGGCCGGAGCGGTGTCAGTGGGGGACCTTGTCGTCGGGAACGAACACGACGCGGAACATCCTGGGCCAGAACTTTCCGGTGATCAGGAACTGGTCGGTGCCGGGGACGGCCGCCACGCCGTTCAGGACGGAACCGGTCACGCGTTCGTCCTCACGCAGCAGCCCTGAGGCATCGATGCTCGCCGTCACCGCACCCGTGGCGGGGTCGATGCGCACGATCCGTTCGGTGAAAAGGACGTTGGCGTACACGGCGTCGCCGACGCACTCCAGTTCGTTCAGTTTCGCCACCGGCCGCCCGTTCTCGGTGACTTCGATGTCGCCCGTCCTCGCGAGCGTCCTCGGGTGCCGGAACGTCAGCCGGGACGATCCGTCGCTCGTCACCAGCCGGTTCCCGGACCGCTGGTGGCATACGCCCCAGCCCTCGGCGGGGTACGCGACGCGGCGCACCTCCGCCAATGTCCTCGTATCGCGCTCGATGGCGATCCGGTTCCTCCAGGTGAGCTGCCAGAGCGTCCCGCCGAGGACGGTGATCCCCTCGCCGAACAACGGCGCGGGCATCTCCACGCGGGCGGTCGGCCGCCCGCCGGGCGGACCCGCCCGGACCGAGGACCGCCCCACCAGGCCCGCTCCTTCGTACAGCTTGCCGCCGGCCATCTCCAGTCCCTGGGTGAAAGCCTGAGGATCGTGCCGCAGGACCTCAAGCACCTTGACCCGCAACCGCTCCACACCGGTCGTGGATGCCGACTTCAGCGCCGCGGCGCTGTCGGCACCGTTCTCGGCGGCAGAACCTGACGTGCCGCCTTCCGCCGCCTCCCTCGCCGTGCAGGACGTGCAGCAGATGAGCAGCACTCCCACAAGCACGCAGGCCGCCACGGCCCGTACGCGTTCAGGCACGGTCATCGTCTTCTCCCTCTCCTGTGTCGGCTTCGGGCGGGACGGTGGGCGTCGGCCTTCGACCGGGACATGGATACAGGGACGGACGCGGTGTCCGGCTGCCGAAGGGTGCGGCGTGCCGGCAAGTCGCCGGATGGTGTGACAGGCCCTCCGGCAGTGGGCGCACCCCTGACGGAGATGAGGCAGGTACGACGTCTGCCTCAAGGGCTGTTTGTCGGGCTGACATTGGGGTGGCTCCCTGGATCGAGCCGTTCAAGCCCCTATGTTCAGCCCTGTACATAGGGAACAAACCTCACTTTTGGGTGGTTCCTCGGTCTCTTGAGGGGTGCAGCTTGGATCTCCACGGATTCCTGAAGGCTCTTTCCAGACGCTGGCCGACCGTCGTGGTCTGCCTGGTTCTCGCGATCGGAGCGGCGGTCGCCGTCACGACATGGAGCACCCCCGAATACGAGGCCAGAACGCAGCTCTTCGTCGCCGCCCGCACCAGTGAGGACACCGCCCAGCTGAACCAGGGGCAGAGCTTCTCGCAGGCGCGTGTGCAGTCGTACGCCGCCATCGTGCCGACCCGTCAGGTGACCGGGCCCGTGCTGCGTCACCTGAAGCTGCGCACCACGCCGGAGGAGCTGGCGTCTCGTATCACCGCCGATGCCCCGCTCAACACCGTGCTGATCAACATCACCGTCCGGGACACCGAGCCCGAGCGTGCAGCGAAGATCGCCAACGCCGTCGCGACGCGGTTCAGCGCCGTCGTCGAGCGACTGGAGACACCCAAGCCGGAGCCGGGGCAGGCGTCGGCGCGCCCACGGGCGCCCGAACCCGTGTCGCCGGTCTCACTGGGCGTCACCCAGCAGGCGGTCGCCCCCTCGTATCCCGTCTCGCCGCGCCCGCTTCTCAACCTGACCGTGGGAGCGTTCGCCGGACTGGTGCTCGGTGCCGGACTCGTCGTCCTGCGCGAGACGTTCGACTCCACCCTCAAGACCGGCGAGGCGCTCGGCGAGCTCACAGGTCTTCCGGCCCTCGGAGCCATTCCGTACGACAAGAACGCGCCGAGACAACCGCTCATCACCGCCGCCGTTCACTCGAAGCGGGTCGAGGCCTTCCGCAAACTGCGCACCAATCTGCAGTTCGCCCAGATCGACGACCGACCCCGGATCATCATGGTGACCAGTTCGGTGCCCGGCGAGGGGAAGACCAACACCTCGGTGAACCTTGCCCTCTCCCTCGCAGAGGCGGGCATGTCGACCTGTCTGGTGGACGCCGACCTGCGCCGTCCGTGCGTGGCCAAGACCTTCGGCCTGGTCCAGGACGCCGGACTGACGACCGCGCTCATCGGACAGGCCCGCGTCGAGGAAGTGATGCAGCAGGCCGGCAACCGGCTCTCGGTGCTCGCCAGCGGCGCCGTGCCGCCGAACCCCACCGAGCTGCTCGCCTCGGCCCGCATGAGCGAGGTCCTGCACGAGCTCGCAAGGAACTACGACGTGGTGATCGTCGACACCGCTCCGCTGCTGCCGGTCGCCGACACCATCGGACTCGCCCCGCTGGCCCAGGGCACGCTGCTCGTCGTCCGGGCCTCGAAGACCAGCCGTGACCAGGTCCGCACCGCCGCCGAGGCGCTGGAACGGGTGGGCGGCCGCGTCCTCGGCACAGTCTTCAACATGACTGTGCCTCCCAAGGGCGATCCCTACGGCACCTACGGGTCGTACGGTGAACTGCCCGCGCCCCGTCTGTCGGCCCGTCAGAAGGAGTCCACCGCGTCGGATCTCCACGGGTGAGAACAAGCCGGCAGCGCACCCCGGCCGATGCCGGAGTGCGCTGCCGAGGTGTCGTGCCGACGGGGTGGCGGCCGGTCAGAATCCGGCGACCCCGAGGAGACGCTCCTTGATGCCGTCCCCGTCCTGCGACGGCCAGGTCCAGTTGAGGTTGCCCGCCGCCTGCAGCGCCGTCTTGACGGTCTGGGGCGATGCGGTGGGGTGGGTGGCCCGGTACAGCGCCGCGCCGCCGGCCACGTGCGGCGTGGCCATGGAGGTGCCGGACATGGTCGCGTAGCCGCCGCCCATGTAGGTCGAACGGATGCACACGCCCGGGGCGATCAGGTCGACGTCGGAGCCGAAGTTGGAGAAGTCGGCGAACGTGTCGTCCTGGTCCGTGCGGCACGTCGGCGTGCCCAGGCCGCCGGGCCTTCCGTTGAAGTCCGCCAGAGCACTGACGGTGATCACTTCGTCGTACGAGGCCGGCACGGTGTTACGGGCGTCGGCGTGGCTGTTGCCGGCGGCCACGGCGTAAGTGACACCCCTGGCGACCGAGTTGCAGATGGCCTGGTGCATGACGTCGCCGTTGGTCCTGCCGCAGTTGCGGTCGTCGGACCCGGAGCCGCCCAGGCTCATGTTGACCACGTCGATCCGGCTGGCGTTCTGGGTGACGTAGTCGATGCCGCACAGCACGGAAGAAGTGGTTCCGGAGCCGGTGGGGCCGAGCACCTGGACCGGCCACAGCCGCACCCCGGGTGCCACCCCGACGACGCCGATGGTGTTGTCCAGGGCGCCGATGGTGCCCGCCACATGCGTGCCGTGGCCGTTCAGGTCGTTCGGGGGCAGCAACGACGACAAGCAGTTCTTTCCGCCGGCCCGGTACACGTTCAGATCCGGGTGGTTCGGGTCGATCCCGGTGTCGAGGACGGCGACGTCCGCGTTGACCCGCGTGTCCACACCGTTGATCGCCGCGGTCGGGCTGAGGTCGGCGTCGACCCGGTCCACACCGGTCGGGACCGACTGGGCCATGGCACGGATCCTCTTGTCCTGCTGCACCGACTGCACCTGCGGGTCGTTGGCGAGCGCGGCCGCGGTGCTCGCGGTCATCGACGCCGCATAGCCGTAGAGGGCATGGCGGTAGGTGTGGCGCACGAAGGCGCCCATGTCGGAGGCGTGCTGGCTCGCCGCCGTCACGGCGTCGTCCATGTCCTCCCGCCGGTCGGAGGTGTCCTTGAGCATCACGATGTACTGGCCGGCGATCCTGTCGGCCTTGTCGGGAGCGGTGGCTGCGGGCGGGGACGCTGCTGCGGCCGAGCCGGCGACGGCGCTCGGCGCAACAGCCGCCAGGGCCAGCGCGAGGAGGGTCACACCAAATGTTTTGGGCATCCCGGACCTTTCTCGAATGCGTCGGGGTGACGAGCCGGATTGAGCGTTATGACTCGTATGTCCGGCTCACTGTGCCCCTAGAGCTTGCAGGTGCGCGAGGGATGGCGACACCCCGACGTTCGGCGATGCGGGATTTTCCGACCATCTGTCAGCCGTGTGGCTCTGTGGCCCGCTTGCCGCGACGTCCTTGTCACCCGGATGCTTCGCACCCGGTTCACGGCTGAATTCGTTGTGGCGTGTATGACGACCACGCAGCGGACCGTCGGCTTTCTGATCGCCGCGGTGGGGACCGTCATCGCCGCCATGGCCGGTGTGTTCGGCGGCATCGTCGCCTACGACCCGTTGCCCGAGGTGGTGACCGCCGGCCCCGCCCGCTTCGGCGCGGACCGTTGGTGGCCCCTGGTGGTGTACGGGCCCTGGATGGTCGCCTCGCTGTCGATCCTGCGGTCCGCCCTGCACCGTCACCCTGCCACGCACGCGTGGTGCGTCGTGCTGTTCTGCTCCGCCGTGGCCGTGGCGCTGTGCGTCGCCCGCGCGCCGAAGACCCTCCCCGGTGTCTCCTCTGTGGCTCTCCCGGTCGTCGCGGAGCTGGCGGTCTTTCAGCAACTGGCACGCGGGATCACGCGGCAAGGAGGCTCCTGCTGAGCCGCTCTCGGAGCCATGCGGCCCGCAACTCGACGTGTCAGCAGGCGGGTTACGCGTCTCACTGCCCCAGATGGCCTGACGTCGATCTGGTGATCTTCATGCGCCAGATGGCCTCTTATCCACTAAGGCCCGTTATGACATGCCTTTACGCGTCATACATGCATATACCGTACTCGCGGGTCGCGCCATGGCGTCGGCCTGATCCCACTCGAGGAGCGTGAAATGCGATGACGGCGTCATCAAAATGGCGTGCCGCACTCGCGGCCACAGCAGCCTCCGCTGCCCTGGCCGTCGTACCAGTACTGGGGGCGCAGCCCGCCCATGCCCAGCCGTATCCACCGCAGGGCCCTGCCCTGACCATCCGCCCCCAGGCCGTCAACCCGGGGGACGATGTCCAATTCCGGGGAACGGGCTTCCAGGCGGACCAGGACGTAGTGGCGGCCCTTGCGTCCAGGATCGTCATTCTGGGTCACTTCGAGGCCGATGAAAACGGAACGGTGAGGGGAACAGTCACCATTCCCGAAAACGCCAGGCCGGGTGATCACCGGTTCCTGCTCAGGGCGGAGAACCCTGACCGCACTCTCTCGAGGCCGCTCGAAGTGCTCGGCGACCCCGGTGACGGTCCGGGTGGTCCGGGCGACGGTCCGGGCGATCCCGGTGACGGGCCTGGCGATGGTCCGAACTGGCCCGGCAACGGCGGCGGGTCCGGTAGCGACCACGGCGGCAAGCCCGGTCACCACCACGGCAAGCCGCACCTCGCCGACACCGGCGACGACCACTCGGCCGCCCTGCTGGGCGGGGTCGCCGGGCTGCTCCTGCTCGGTGGCGGTGCGATGGTCCTCACCCGGCGGGTGAAGCGCGGCTGACGGACGCGGGTCCATAGCGGGCCCGCAAGGCCGCGGCAGTACCTGTGGGACGGCCGGCAGCAACTCTCCTTTCGCGCGCTCTCACGGCACGTGTCGGGAACCTGCTGCCGGCCGTCGCCGTCCGTACTGAAAAGCGATGACCCGACCGACCGCAGACACGTATGTGGGATGTAACGGCTGTCATTCCTTTAGTCTCTGCGGGGCGTTTCGTGTCTCTTCCGTCACCTCGCATACATGTCCGCGTTATCCGTGTGCCGCGAATTCGACGGAGGAGACAACCGTGTGGAACACCGCCCTCTGGGCACTGCTCGTCTGTGCATCTGTCTGCACCGTGGGGTCCCTTCTGGGGTCACATCCCCTCGGCCGGATGTGGCGTGTCGACGTCATTGAACTGCGTCGGCGCCGCCGAATGATCGAAGTATTGGAAGAGAATACACACCCCCTGCACCGCGAGCCGGAGACCGTTGGTCCTGACGGCGGGTCCTGACGGCGGGTCCTGACGGCGGGTCCTGACGGCGGGTCCTGACGTGGTCATAATATGGTTTTCGCACAGCAGTGGAAGATGGTCGAATGTCCGCTAGATAAGACTTATTCATGCGTTCCTTCACCCGTTTGCCGCGCATCCAAGGCAAACAGGCGGCGTTATTCGGGACATGACTAGGGCAAGGAATATCGGCCTGTTCGCGTATCGAGAGGACCGGAGGGGCCTGACGGGGGCACATGCGGTGACGATGGGCCCCTACATCTACACTCCGGCCTCGGCGTACTCCGCGCCCAGCGCCAACGGCACCCTCAGCAAGGAGGGACTGCCCGTCGTACTGCAGGTCACCGAACCGCTGCTGCAGAGGTTTCTGGACACCATGGTGCGGCTGGAGGACGACATCCTCCGACGATGGGGCACCCTGGAAGGCCAGCGTCCCCGCCGTCGGGCCGAATGATCAAGCCGCGCCATGAATGACGAGCGCATCGATCACCACTCGGGGTTCTACGCCGATCACCTCGGCCAGTACGACATGGGGGGCACCGGCCGGCACCGGCGCGCGGCCGAGGTCTTCGAGGCACCTCTGGTTCCGCCGGACCCGGCATGGGACCCGGCCGAGGAACTCGCCTACATGCTCCAGGACGCCATGGCGGCCGAGCGCGCCCCCGCAGCCCCCACAGCGCCCCCGGCCCGCGAGGAGGCGTCGGCAACCACCCCGGCGCACGGCACCCCCCTCAGGAACCTGCAGGACATCACGGCCGAGTTGCCTCCGCTCAGGACGGTTCCCCAGAGCCACCGGAAGCTGCGTGAACCCAGACGTCCCAGCGGTCTGCGTACCCTCAGCTATCTGATCGCCGCGGTGGCCGCGGTCATCACCTCGATGGTGAGCGTTTTCGGCGGTATGGCCACCTATGAGCCCTTGCGGCTCGTCGCCGTCTTCCACACGCAGAGCACTTCCGTTTCCTGGTGGCCGCTGCTTGTCTACGGCCCTTGGCTCGTGGCGGCGCTGTCGATTCTGCGTGCCGCGCTGCACCGCTGCCGGGCCACGCACTCCTGGGTGGTGGTGCTGCTGTTCTCCTCCGCTTCGGTGCTCCTGTGTGTCGTCCAGGCACGCGGAACCATTACCGACGCCGCTGCGGCCGCCCTGCCGAGCTGTGCGGCACTGGCCTGTTTTCAGCAACTCGTCCGCCAGATCACGCTGACACGGCCGCATCGCCGGGCCAGGCCCCGGCACCGCTTGCGGCTCACCGCAATGAACTCCCCCTTGCCGGCACGGCAACGGTTCGTGCGATGACGGGCAGGAGTACTCCGACGTCACGCGCACCCCGACCGGGTCTCTGAGAACAGGTCGGGTCTCCCCGGTACGGCCGGGATCCCGCGGTGGGGCCGCTGGGAGGACACCCTCCTCCCGGCGGCCCCGCCGCGGTTCGACGCCCCTGTATCACCCGGTCCGCACAGCCGCGGCGATGCGTTCCACCAGGCCCTCGATACGTACCAGGCAGTCCTGCACCTCTTGGGGACGGGCACCGAGAGGGTCGGTGATGTCGTCTTCACCCGGACGAGCCGGCGCGGCACCACGCCGGGCGGCCGCTCCCCGGACGAGGGCGGCGAACCGCTCGGCCGGATCCACCACGCCCGAGGCGTCCTCCGCCCGCACCAGCCGTGCGAACTCGCGGAGGGTGAAGGCGCGGGCCAGCGCCCACACGGGAGACAGCCGCACAGCGGCCTCACGATGCTCCGTCGCGGCCCCGAGCACCAGATCCGAGTTCTCGACCAACTCCTTCGTCAGCCGGCGCGAGCCCGTCCCGGAGGGATCCGCGCCGCGCTCGAAGAGGAAGGAGGCCGCCGTGGCCGCGATGGGAGTACCAGGGAGGGCCCGTGTGCCCGCACTGCTCAGCCGGATCACCGGCCCGGCATCGAGCAGCCGCTGCCTGAGCAGCCACTCGGCGAGGGGCGAGCGGTAGAGGTTGCCGGTGCACACGACGAGTACGCGAAACCCGGGTGCGCACATGCCGGGCGACGAAGAGGGGGAAGGCCCGAGACTGTGGAGCATGGCGTCAGTATTCACGCGTGACGTCCGCCGGACGGGGCGACGCACGTCCGGCGGGGCGTCGGATCGCCGTTTCGGGTGGGAACGCCGCCGAATCGCCGACACGGTGGGGCCAATCGGGTCGTGCTCGTCAGGCGGCCGGGGGCGGTGCGGCTTCCTTGCGGGTTCCTCGCGGGCTCCTCGCGGCTTCCCCTTGAGCGGTTGGTCGATGCGGTCGGGCGTGACTCATGCGGCGTTGCTGCGGTCCTGGTTGGGGCATGCCGGGTCATGGTCGGTGGCGAGGCTCGTCCACCAGCGTTCGCAGCACGCGCCGTCCAGCTCGGCACACGCGATGGCTTCGCACAGCTCGTCGCGGCGCGTGTCGCGCCGGCCTTCCTGCCGGCACAGGGCGGCGACGGTGCGGTGCTCGTCGGCGAGTACGGTCTCACGGACGACGGCGACGACCGGGACGATCGACGCGGCGACGAACAGCGGCACGGCCCAGAGCGAACCGCCGTACTGGTACTGGCGCACGGCGCACCAGGCAAGCCACAGGGACGTGAGGCCGTAGAGGGAGCAGAGAAGACGGCCGAGGAGACTCATGGGCTGCTTCCGATCTCTGTGAGACGTACGCCTGGTTCAACTGACGACGGCGTTCCACGGATTCGGCCTGTGCGGAGATCTGCGCGTGACACATGCCCTGAACAGCAAAAACGCCCTCCCGAGGGAGGGCGGAGCATGGGCGCCCCCGGCAGGACTCGAACCTGCGGCCAAGCGCTTAGAAGATGCGGGCATCGCCCCGCCACGCGTCTTGCCCGGCCGGCGCCGCTGCCGTGACTGACTGCTGACGGCCACCGTCGTCCGCCGTCGTTGCCGTCAGCGGCTGCCGTCATCGCCGTCGCCGCGCAGGGCTCCGAACGGCTTGCCTGGGCCCCAGCCGACGACAGTTCCCTCTGTCGGGCTGACGGGACTTGTGGAGCTGCTCTGTTGACCCTTGGTTCTCGCCACTCGTTTTTCCGGACGCTCCCGCGGGCTCGGCATCGGGTACTACAGTCTCTCGTTGTGCCGTGCGTCACATGGTGGCGTCGTGGGGTGGGTGGCCTGGCCGGGGACAGCCACGTGCCCGAGTTGTGAGATCTGGGGGGCTTCATGCATGAGATGGTCAAGGGCTCGAACGTGGGACTGGCGGCGCTGAGTGAGAACGTCGGTTCGCTGATCGTCAGTTTGAGTTGGGTGAGCCCGACCGGTGAAGGCGATGCGGACGTGTCCGTCCTGCTGCTCGATGCGAACGGCAAAGTGCGCAGTGACAGCGACTTCTACTTCTACAACAACCCGGTTGCCGCTGACGGGAGTGTGCAACTGCTGGGGAAGACTCCGACGGAGAGCGGCGACGAGGACCGGATCAGCTTCGACCTGACCGCGGTCCCGTCCGGCATCGACCGGATCGTCGTGGCGGCGAGCCGCTACGAGGGAGCCGGCTTCGGGGAACTGGAAGACCTGAAGGTGACACTGGCCGATGGGGGCGGTGAGAGCCTCCTCAGGTTCGCCATCGATGACGCCGGCATGGTGGGCGCAATCATCTTCGGCGAGTTGTACCGGCGTGGGGAAGAGTGGAAGTTCCGTGCTGTCGGACAGGGCTACGACACCGGCCTGGCCGGTCTGGCGACGGACTTCGGCGTCGACATCGATGACGACGCGGGCGCAGAGGAAACGCCGAACGGTACGGAGAGCAGCGAGCAGGCCGATACGGCTGTTCCGGCTCCGGCTGTTGAGCAGGAACCGAAAGTTACGCCAGGCTTGGTTCCGGCTCCCCGCCCGCCCGGCGACGAGGCGGTGCCGAAGAAGGCGGCACGGCCTCGCACCGCGAGGAAGAAGGTCACCGTGCCCAGGGCGGCCAGGAAGTCTCTGGCGGACAATGAGTCCTGGAAGCAGGCCAGGCTCTTTCCGGTCTCGGTACTCAAGAGCGACCGGGACCGGGAGACGCGCGCTACGTCCGTACTGCTGTCGGTGATGGCGCAGGTGCCGGAGTTCGGCCGGAGACTCACGGCGGCGTTCGGGGCACCGGCGGGCCGTATGGAGACGTTCACCGAGGTATCCCTGCCGCACGGCGACACCCCGCGACGCCCCGACGGGGTTATCCGTGTCGAGCGGGCCGGCAAATTATGGACCGCGCTGGTAGAGACCAAGACCAACGGCAACGACCTCAAGCCCGAGCAGGTGCAGGCATACGTGGACATAGCCGCGCGCCGTGGCTACGAGGCCGTGATCACGCTGTCGAACGACGTGGCGCTGGAAGGCAGCCCGCTCGTCGACGTCAAGATCGACGGACGGCGCAAGCACAAGGTGGCTCTCTGGCACCTGTCCTGGGCCGAAGTCACCCACCAGGCGCAAATGCTGATCAGGCACGAGGGCGTCGGAGACAAGGCACATGCCTGGCTGCTCCAGGAACTGCTCTACTACCTGCGGCATGAGAACTCCGGCTGCCACGGCTTCCAGAACATGGGGGCGGCCTGGGTCCCCGTCCGCAACGGAATCGACGACGAAACCCTGTGCCAGGGCGATCCGCGTGCCCTGGACGTTGTCGAGAGCTGGGAACGGCTCATCCGCCAGATCTGCCTCAGCCTCGGTGGCGAACTCGGGCAGAAGGTACTGCCGGTCCAGCGCGCCAAGCGTGGGGCCGATCCGAGAACCCGCCGCAGCCGCCTGGCCGATCAGCTTTGCCTCGATGGCAGACTTCAGGCAGAGCTCCGGATAGAGGGCGCACCCGGAGTTCTGGCGATCAGCGCCGACCTGCGCACCGGCAAGCTCCGCACCTCCATCGAGATCCCCGCTCCCGAGCAGGGCTACCCGCTGGCCTGGGCCAAACGCCTCATCCGCCGACTGGCCGAGGCGCCGGCAGACCTCCACATCGAAACCCTTATCGAAGGAGAGACCGGAGGGCCACGGGGCACGCTGGAACGGCTCCGCCCGGAGCCGGCGGACATGCTCCCGAAGAACAACGACACCCAGATCACCGGCTTCCGCCTGTCCCTGTTCAAAGGCATGGGAAGCAGCCGCGGGAACGCCGAATCCGGCTTCATCCGCAGCGTCGACCACGCCGTGCAGCGCTTCTACACCACCGTAATAGTCCACTTGGACCGTACGACGCCCCGGCAGGCATCAGCAAAGGATCGTGCCGGGACGGGGTGACGCCCAGCCGTGGACAGTCGCACATGGCCGCGGTTCACGTGCAACTGTCCATAGGGCGCGCACCAAGTGCCAATCGGGATGAGCGCCCTGAGCTTGGGAAGCCCGGGTTTCTTGGCAGCGGTTGCCGTACGTACCGACCTGCGGCGGAGTGGCGTTGGCGCCCTGGCCGCACCCCTAGCCAGTCCCCCTCCGTTCCCCGTGGTTCCCCACAGGATCTGGCACGCGTTCGGCACGGCCTACTCTGTCCACGACCCCGGTGGTCTGGTTATGCGGGGTCCCAGGCCGCGCTGAAGAGAGCCAGTTCGAGGACGTCCGGCGCTGCGGGCCACTCGATCAACGCAGCTGTCAGCTGCTCGCTGGCCGCGTACATCCACTGGAGGTAGATGTGATAGCGGTGGGAGGTCCAGTTGCTGTCACACCAGATGCGATGGGCGATTGGCGCCGCCCATTCGTAGCCAGCCATGACCCCGATCTTCGTGGCATGCCGACGGAGAACCCCAGCGAGCACGCTGTCGAGGATGAGCGGGCGCAGCCCCTTCACCTCTGGCAACGCCTGACCAGCAAAGTAGAGGAACTTGGTGAGAAACGCCGGCCCAAGACCGTCCAACATCTGCAGCCTCTCGTAGGCCGCGGACGCACCTTCGTCAGTGAGAAGGGATACGGCTTCTGCGAAGGCTTCCTCAGCACCTGGCTGGGCGAGCACCTGACCCGTGCGGTACGGGCCGTAGCCCGTGAGGCCATAGCCCCAGACCTGGGTCGCCACGAACGCCTCTGCCCAACTCTGTGATTGTTCCGCGGCTCGGACTGTGGCCACGATGTCGGCCCGGCTCACGGAGGCCGAAGCAACCGCTGCCCGGTCGGCGAAAGCGTCGGGCCAGGGGGCTACGGCCATCCAATTGGAAGGCGAGTACGGAATGGTGTGAGCCCCGCTTCCGGGTCTGTACCGCTGGCCTCTCTCCGGGTCGATCAGCCACCTGCCCAGTGACTTCACCGCGTCTTCCGGCAGCAACTGCGTGTGCATCGTCGCGTCGAGCTTGTCTGCCAGGTTTTGGTCAAACCTCATGGAAACGCCCCCTCCCTGCGTGACACGACATCGTGGCACGCCGCGGCGGCAGTGGCCACGATATGTATGTGCGCTAAAACGGCTCCGGAGGCCCCTGGGTCATTTGGGCTGCTCAATCGGCCGTGGACGACTGCTGAGGGTCAGCTGTCATTGATGTTGATGTACTTGTCTGCTGTCCATCGCCGTCGGTCTCGCGGATATAGGCGAGGAGGGCGCGGGAGACGACGGTGTCGGGGTGGTCGGGGCCGAGCACGCGTTCGCGGTCGGCCAGGATCCTTTCGCGCAGTTCGAGTGCGTCTTGGGTGCGCCCGGCACAGCGGTAGGAGTAGGCCAGATTGTGGCGGGCGCTGAAGGTGTCGGGGTGGTCGGGGCCGAGCACGCGTTCGCGGTCGGCCAGAACCCTCTTGTCCAGTTCGAGTGCGTCCTGGGTGCGCCCGGCACGGCCGTAGGAGATGGCGAGGCTGGCCCGGACGGTGAAGGTGTCGGGGTGGTCGGGGCCGAGCACGCGTTCGCTGTCGGCCAGAACCCTTTCGCACAGTTCGAGGGCGTCCTGGGTGCGCCCCGTATCGCTGTAGGAGATGGCGAGGCTATGGCGGGCGGCGAAGGTGTCGGGGTGGTCGGGGCCGAGCACGCGTTCGCTGTCGGCCAGGACCCTTTCGCGCAGTTCGAGTGCGTCCTGGGTGCGCCCGGCGCGGCCGTAGGAGGCGGCGAGGTTGCTGCGGGCGGTGAAGGTGTCG